>NZ_AP018724.1:612500-1270928 GCF_004001245.1 Sulfurivermis fontis | reverse complement strand
CCGAGGAAACCACGCTGGAACAGGAGAGCACGCAGTTCTCCGCCCAGGGCATCGTGCGCACCGCCGATGGCCGCGAGATCACGTTGTCCGTGGAACTGAACATGAGCCGCGAATTCATCAGCCACACCAGCCTCACGGTACGGGCCGGCGATGCGCTGAAAGACCCGCTGGTGATCAACTTCGCGGGCAATGCCGCCGAACTCACCCGCACCAAATTCGCCTTCGATATCGATGCCGACGGCCGCATGGATCAGATCGCCTTCGTCGGCCCCGACAGCGGCTTTCTCGCCCTCGATCGCAACGGCGACGGCGTCATCAACGACGGCCGCGAACTGTTCGGTGCCCTGAGCGGCAACGGCTTCGCCGACCTCGCGGCCTACGACAGCGACGGCAACGGCTGGATCGACGAAGCCGACGCCATCTTCGCGCGCCTGCTCATCTGGAGCCGCGACGGCGAGGGTAACGATCGGCTGGAGGGATTGCTGGAGCGCAACGTCGGCGCCATCTACCTGGGCCAGGCCGCGACGCCGTTCTCGCTCAAGGACAACGACAACGCCCTGCTCGGCGTGGTGCGCGCCAGCGGCGTCTATCTCAAGGAAGACGGCGGGGTGGGCACGGTGCAGCAGTTGGATCTGGTGGTGTGAAATCGTGAGGCGGACTGAAGTCCGCCCTACAGCGATACGAACACTCAGCGCTGGTGCGTGACCTTGTCGCGCAGATATACGGGCTGGGCCTCCGCCGCAGTGACCGCCATACCGGCCCGCCACGCCGCCGCCGCCAGCGGCAGCAAATCCTCCGCCTGCGGAAAACGTTCCCCCTGATGCACGGTGATGCCGCAGCGCCCGGCCAGCACATCGCCATAGGTGGCCCAGCCACTGCCATAACCCGTGTAGCCGCCGCCGGGAGGCAGCGGCACCAGCGCGGGGGTGAACACGCCCTCCTCGCCTTCCAGCGTCATCACGCCGTCCTGCGCCCGATACAGTCCCCAGTACACCTCGCCCATGCGCGCATCGATGGCGGCCGCCACCTGCTGCGCACCCAGCTCGCGCAGCGCCCCCTGAGCCAGCGCCGCCAGGGTTGAAACCGGCAACACGGGCAGATCGACCGCAAAGGCCAGTCCCTGGGTGACGCCGGTGGCGATGCGCACGCCGGTAAAGCTGCCGGGACCGCGACCAAAGGCGATGGCGTCCAGCGTGCTCAGCGTGAGCCCGCTCTCCGCCAGCACCTCCTGCACCATGGGCAACAACAGCGCGGCATGTTCGCGCGGCGCCAGCTGTGAGCGCGCATAAACGGTCTCCCCCGCCAGCAGGGCGACGGAACAGGATTCGGTAGCGCTTTCGAGGGCGAGTATCTTCACGACGGCAACAGTGAATAAAGGGAAAGGCGATTATCGCACGAGGCGCGGGACGCCGCTCCCGGCCATCCATGGCCTCCGCGGCATAAGTCCATCCCTGAACAAGCGCCGCTCCCGGCCATCCATGGCCTCCGCGGCATAAGTCCATCCCTGGACAAAACAACGCCCGCACCGGGTGGCGGTGCGGGCGTTGCGCAGTGCCTGTGAATCAGAAGCCGTAGGAAACGCCGACGGCGACCTGCGGATACCACTTGAACTCATCGAGGTCCGCCTGGGCATCTTGCTCTTCCCTGGCCAGCTCGGCATCGAAGTTGCCGCACACCGTCACATTGGTGCATTCACCGGACAGGTTGAGATCGGGCGAGCCCTGATAGACCGCGCCCAGCTCGAAGCTGAAGCCGAAACCGGCCTTGCCGGCATTGCTCCAGCCCAGGCCCACGTAAGGCCCGTCGGAAAAGGTGACATTGCCGGTCAGGCTGGTGATGTCGGAGGCGTTGTAGGTCGTAGTGCCGACGGTGTAGGTACCGGAGGGCTTGGCCTTCATCTTCAGCTCGTTGCCGTTGAAGATATAACCCGCCGTCAGGCGGAAGGTGCCGCCCCACGGGTGCCAGTCCAGCAGCAGCGCGGTGCTCTGCCATTCCAGGTCGATGTCGTAATCGATATCGCCCTCGGTACCGGTATCGCTGAAATCGTAGGTGTTGAACCCGATGCGGCCATTGATGTTGTCGGTGAAGGACTTGGTGAGCTCCGCCCCCATGCCCAGCGTCCCGACCTTCACACCGATGCCGAAACCGGTTTCCGCCTGTGCCGCACCGGCCCCCATCAGTGCCATGGCCACGGCACCGGCAATCACTGTTCTTTTCATTGTCTGCTTCCCTGGTTGATAACGATGAGGACGAAAAGTCTATCGGTAAGTCCCGGGGGGCTCAATCACCCTGCGCAAAAAAACGCTGTACCACCTCCAGCTTGCGGGTCTTGGACATGGGCGGCAGGCTGTCGATGAATATCCGGCCATACGATTTGCTGCCCAGGCGCGGGTCGCACAGCATCAGCACGCCGCGGTCATTGACGTCGCGGATCAGACGCCCCACGCCCTGCTTCAGGGTAATGACCGCCTGCGGCAACTGGTATTCCATGAAGGGATTGCCGCCCCGCTCGCGCATCGCCTCGATGCGCGCCTGCAGCACCGGATCGCCGGGCGAGGCGAAGGGCAGCTTGTCGATGATGACGCAGGACAGCGCCTCACCGCGCACGTCCACCCCTTCCCAGAAACTGCCGGTACCGAGCAATACCGCATTGCCCAGGGCGCGGAACTGCTCCAGCAGACGTGAGCGCGGCATCTGTCCCTGCACCAGCAGCGGATACTCGATGCGGCCTTCCAGCAGGCCCGCCGCCTCCTGCAAGGCACGGTGGCTGGTGAACAGGATGAAGGCGCGGCCGCGGCTGGCCTCCAGCACCGGCAGGGCCTGTTCGATGACAGCCGCCGTATAGCCGTAGGCATTGGGATCGGGCATGTCCGGCGGCACATAGAGCAGCGCCTGGCGCGCGAAATCGAACGGACTGTCCCAGCGCTGCGTCTTCGCCTCGTTGAGGCCGAGGCGATGGGTGAAATGCTCGAAGCTGTCGCCCACCGCCAGCGTCGCCGAGGTGAAGATCCAGGCGCAGGGCCGCGCGCTCACCTGGGCCTGGAACAGCGCCGCCACGTCCATCGGCGTCAGGTTGAGGGAGAACGAGCGGGTGTGGGTCTCGAACCAGTGGATCTGGTCCGGCGGCGTATCGCCGCTCACCTGTCCATAGCGCAGCATCATCTCCTCGCAGCGGCGCAGGCAGCTTTCCAGCCCCTTGCCGCGCGCGGCCACCGGCTTGAGCTGGGCGTGCAGTTCCTTGAGCGCCGTATCCACATCGTTCAGCGCCGACTGGAAACCGGCCAACGGCTTCACCTCGCGCCAGGCACCGCGGCGCGGCTCGACACCAAAGGCAAGACGCAGATCCTTCACCGTCTTTTGCAGGTGTTCGGCGGCGCTGCGCAGCCGCCCGCTCTCGCCGGCCTCGCGCAGGTCCTCGGCGATGCTGTCGCTTGCCAGCTCCAGCAGCTGGTTGCCGCTCACCGCGGTGCCGAAGAAATTGGACGCCGTTTCCGGCAGCTGGTGCGCCTCGTCGAGGATGAAGGCATTGGCGCCGGGCAGCAATTCGCCGAAACCCTCGCCCTTCAGGGCCATGTCGGCGAACAGCAGGTGATGATTGACCACCAGCACGTCGGCCTCCTGCGCCCGGCGCCGCGCCTGCATCAGGTAGCAGTCGTCGTACTGGCCGCACTCGCTGCCCAGGCAGTTGTCGCCGGTGGAGGTCACCTGCGACCACAGCGGCGCATCCTCCGCCAGCTCGGTCAATTCGGCGATGTCGCCGCTGCGGGTGCGGCCGGACCATTCGCGGATCACTTGCAGATCGGCCACTTCGCTGCGGCTGCGAAAGCGCCCCTCGGCCAGGGCCAGTTCCATGCGGTGCAGGCACAGGTAATTGGCCCGCCCCTTGAGCAGGGCGACTTCCACCGGCACGCCCAGCGCCTGGCGCACCAGGGGCAGATCCTTGTGGAACAGCTGGTCCTGCAGGTTCTTGGTGCCGGTGGAGATGATCACCTTCTGCCCGGACAGCAGGGCCGGCACCAGATAGGCGAAGGTCTTGCCGGTGCCGGTGCCGGCCTCGGCGATGAAGACTTGCTGGTTTTGCAGCGCGTGCGCCACCGCCTCGGCCAGCTCCTGCTGCTGGACGCGCGGGGCAAAACCGGGAATCAGTTCAGCGAAAGGACCATCCGCGGACAGGATGGTGTGAATGTCGTGCATCTATAAATGAAGTTTCGAGTTTCGAAAAATGGCCCCCGCACACGGGATTCGAAATCCGGAGCCCGAAACTATTCCGGGCGATTTTCCCAAATCTCGTCCCTGATCTCGCCCTCTTCCCGCGTCCACACCAGGCGCCCGATGGCCTTGAACTTGGCCACCGACATGGGACCGCGCTTGCTGCGGCTGCTGTTCTCCGCCTCGCGCACGGCGTCGAGGACGGCGGCGCGCTCCGCCTCCCAGATCTCCGACGGCTCGAACTCCTCGTCCATCAGCACCAGCATCACGCTGTCCCACTGCTGCTCCAGCTTGAGCTGGCCGATGCGCTGGCCGCCCTTGCTCTCGTCGAAGATGGCGCGGCCCTTGATCTGCACGCGGCGGCCGGCGCGTTCGCCGCTGCGGCCGACGGCGTCATAGCCGAGGTTGGGGTCCTTGCACGGCTCCAGATCGAGCAGGCGGGCGGCATCGTACTTGGCGATCTCGCCGCTCACCGCCAGGGGCTGCCCGGTCGTGCGGCGGTATTCGGCCGCCAGACGCCGTGTCTCCGCCATCAATTTGTCGACCGAATAGACGCCCACCGGCTCGGCTCCTCTTGCCTTGTGCCGCCCTATCTTACCAGCCCCCCGCGGGGAATGGCTGCTGTGTATTCGTTCCTGCATCTTGTGGCTGCTCCCCGCTGAAGGCACCATCACACCATGTCCGACGATCTTTCCCGCCAACGGCAACTGGTCCAGGCCCTGCTGCGCCGCGAACAGGCGCGTCTCGGCCCTGCCGCCGTGCAGCTGCTGGAAACCCATATTTCCTGGCTGCTCCTTGCCGGCGAGCACGCCTACAAGCTGAAAAAACCCCTCGATCTCGGCTTCCTGGACTACTCCACCCTGGAGCGGCGCCGCCGCTTCTGCGAGGAGGAGGTCCGCCTCAACCGCCGCACCGCGCCGCAGATCTATCTGACGGCCGTCCCCGTAACGGGCACGCTCGATAGTCCCTGTTTCGGCGGCGAGGGCCCGATACTTGAGTACGCGGTGCAAATGCGGCGCTTTCCCCCCGGCCGGTTGCTGGACGATCTGCTGCATGCCGGCCGGCTGACGCCGCCGCTCATCGACACGCTGGCCCACAACGTCGCCGACTTCCACGCCGCTGCAGCGCGGGTCGACCCCGCCTCGCCCTGGGGCACGCCGGAGGCGGCCTGGCAGCCGGTGCGGGAGAACTTCGAGCAGATCGCGCCGCGCCTGAGTGACGCCGCACAGCGCGCTGAGATGCAGCGGCTGGCCGTCTGGGCGGCCGGGGAAAAGGAGCGCCTGACACCCTTGCTGGCCCAGCGCCGCGCCAACGGCCACATCCGCGAATGCCACGGCGACCTGCACCTCGGCAATATCGTCCTGCTCGCCGGCCAGCCCTGCCCCTTCGACGGCATCGAGTTCAACGACGGCCTGCGCTGGATCGATACCATCAGCGACAGCGCCTTCCTGATGATGGACCTGCGGGCGCGCGGCCGCAGCGACTATGCCTGGCGCTTTCTCGACGCCTACCTGCAGCACAGCGGCGACTATGCCGCCCTGCCCCTGCTGCCCTGGTACCTCAGCTACCGCGCCATGGTGCGCGCCAAGGTGGCGGCGATCCGTGCCAGCCAGGCCGGTGACGACACCGCCCTGCGGCAACAGGCGGCCGGCGACATCGCCGCCTATCTGCAACTGGCCGCCGCCTATGCCGTGCCACGACAACCGTTCCTGGTCATCACCCGCGGCCTGTCCGGCTCGGGCAAGACGCGCCACAGCCAGGCATTGCTGGAACAGCTCGGCCTGGTGCGCCTGCGCTCCGACGTGGAGCGCAAACGCCTGTTCGGCCTGACGGCCACGGCCCGCAGCGGCTCCGGCGTCGATGGCGGCATCTACACCGCCCAGGCCAGCGAACAGACCTATGCGCATCTGGCCGCCACCGCAGAGATGATGCTGCAAAGCGGACAGCCGGTGCTGATCGATGCCACCTTCCTGCGCCGTGCCCAGCGCGTGCTGTTCCGTCAGCTGGCCGAACGCCTCGGCCTCCCCTTTCTCATCGTCGAATTCCACGCCAGCGAGGCCGAACTGCGCCGCCGCATCGAGCAGCGCAGCGCCCGCGGCAAGGATGCCTCCGAGGCCGGCCTGGCCGTGCTGGAGCGGCAGATCGCCAGCCAGGAACCGCTCGGCGAGGATGAGCGCCTGCGCGCGATCCGCGTCGACACCGGGCAGAACGATGCCGACACGCAGATGCTGGCGCAGGTCATGCGCTACCTGCCGCCGGAGTGCACCCGCCCATGACGGGCAACGATCTGCTCACCATCCTGTTCAGCCCGCCGCTGCTCGGCGCCCTGCTGATCTACGGCCTGGTGGTGATGGCGCTGGAATACTTCACCGCACGGTTGCACCACGCGGTACAGGACGTGGGCTTCACCGCCTGGATGGTGGAGCATGTGCTGCTGCCCTGGTGCCGCGTGCTGGCCCTGCTACTGTTTCTGCTGCTGGCCTACCCGCGGCTGTTCGGCCTGCACAGCGCGCCACCCATGCCCGACCTGCTGTGGGCGCACGACGGCCGCGTCAGCACGCTGATCAACACCGCCTTCGTGCTCAGCCTGCTGCTGCCGCTGGCGCCGCTGCTCGGCAACCTGAAGGGGCTGGTGCTGCCGGTGCAGGCCATCGCCATGTCCACCCTGCTGTTCCACTGGCTCACCGTGGCCCTGAACGTGAAGACCGTCAGCTACTGGCCGGGCGCTACGGTGGTGGTGACGATACTGGTGCTGGCGCCGCTGACGCAGTCACTGGCCCACCACGTCAGTCACTGGATCGGTGGCCACATCAAACGCCTGCACAATCGGGAAGGATTCGAGAGTCTGCTGTATGAGGGATTGCTGCTGTTTTTCCAGGTGCCGGCGGTGCTGATCTACACGCTGGCCCTGGGCCGGCAGCTACGGCTTGCCGTGATGTAGGGCGGGCTTCAGCCCGCCTTACGGCAGAGCACCGAACCGCGCCGTCAGCAGCCACGTCGCCGCGCTGCCTGCCAGCAGGAACACCAGCAGCGACAGGCCGGCATAGACACGATAGCGGCGGATCAACAGCTCCTGCGGCAGCACCGAAAGGATGAAGGGACGGCGGCTGTCGTCCGGCCGCGTCAGCAGATGATGCACCGGCCCGCGCGCCCGCTTGGCCTGCTCCGCCAGAACCTCCTTCCATGCAGCCTTGCGCACCGCCTCCCATTCGTCGACGCTGAGCACGCCGTCATTGTTGCGATCGAAACGGGCATGCAGCGACACCTGATCGCGCTTCCACTCCGCCAGCAGCTGGCGCACTTCCTCGTGGGTATTGGGCAGCTCCTGCGAGCCGCCGACGCTGCGGAACTGGCCGATGGCGTACAGCATGTCGCCGGGGTGCATGCGCTTCTCGGTATAGCGGTAGCGGCCGATGCGGCCGCGCCGCGCGCCGCCGTTCCACATCGGCGTATCGCCGTACCACACCTCGCTGATGGCCGGCGTCACCTCGGCCCCTTCCGGATCGATGACACACTCGCCGGTGTCATCCTTGAGCAGGAACAGTTCGTCGCTGGTCTCCTGGCGCAGGGTGCGCCAGCGCTCGCGGTTGTCGCCGCCCGAGGCCGTCTTCTCCTCCACCTTGTAGTGGTACCAGGTGCAGGTGATCCCCGACAGCGGGGCAATGATCGGCGTTCCCGGCATCAGGTAGCCGATGCCGTCCAGCTCGACATAACCCTGCGCCGCGGAACGCACCCTGGAGGTCGGCGTGCCCTCGATGATGTGATAGCGCTTGAGGAAACGGAAAATGGCGTAGAAACCGCCCAGCGCGAGCGCGATGAGCAGGCCCGTGCCGATCCAGAATTCGGCCGGCGCGAGCTGCTGCACGCGCAGCGCCCAGTCGGGCGGGATAAGGGATTCGAACACGGTTCAGATATTCCGGAACCGTAGGAGCGAATCGTATTCGCGATGCTGCGTCGGGGGAACCCGATGCAGTCGCGGATACGATCCGCTCCTACAGTGCATCAGCCGAACAGCGCCTTGATGTCCACGTCCTTCTTCTCTTCCTCGCTGAACTCCAGCAGCTGCTTCGGGCCGAAGTTGAACAGGCGGGCGATGATCACGTCGGGGAACTGCTCGATGCGCACGTTGTTGACGTTGACGCTCTCGTTGTAGAACTCGCGCCGATCGGCGATGGCATTCTCCAGACCGGAGATGCGGTGCTGCAGGTGCTGGAAGTTCTCGTTGGCCTTCAGGTCGGGATAGGCCTCGGCCACCGCGAACAGGTTGCCCAGGCCGAGACGCAGCTGGGTTTCCGCCTGGCCGAGGGCGCCGACATCGCCGCGCTCGCGCGCCGCCGACACCGAGGAACGCGCCAGCATCACCTTCTCCAGCGTCTCCTGCTCGAACTTCATGTACTGCTTGCACACCTCGACCAGCTTGGGCAGCTCGTCGTGACGCTGCTTGAGCAGCACGTCTATGTTGGACCAGGCCTTGGCCACGGCATGCTTGAGCGTCACCAGATTGTTGTAGATGGCGATGACGTAGATGACGACGACTGCGATGATGCCCCAGGTGATGAATCCGCCGATGCTCATGCCGCGCTCCCCGTTATTGGAATTGAAATGGTGTGGGTGTGCAGTTTCGGGGTTTTCGCCACCGGGTTCAACCGGTCAGGCGTAGAGATCGAGCTGCGGGGTACGCGAATTGTCGCCAGGCGTGTTGGAACTGCCGGCCTCCAGCGCCTGTTGCAGGCGCGCCTCGGCGGCCATGCGCGCCGCCTGCGCGGCCACGGCGCGGTCCTGGCCCGAGGGTTCGGCCGGCGCCAGCGCCGCGCGCATGATCTGCTCGGCCTTGCGCTCGGTCGCCGCCGGGTCACCGGGCACCGCCGCGGTATCGATACTCACCTCGCCGCCGACGGCGTAGAAACGGCCGTCGGGGCCACGCTGGTAACTGTAGGCCGCGCCGCTGCGCACCAGTCCGGCCCCGGCGGCGACGTGGGCCAGTTCATGGGCGCGCACCTCGCGGTCGCGCGCCTGCAACTGCTGCAGCATGCGCTGCTCTTCGGGTGCTTGCGCCGGTACGGCCCGCTGTGCAGCAGTCCCCTGCTCCGCCTGAGTGGAATCTTCCGGCGCAGCGTTGTCGGCAGCAGCACGCCGCTCCGCCGCCTGGGGCGGCAGTGCGGCGATACGGCTGGCAGCGGAAATTTCCATGGTTCGGGCACGCGGCAGAAGCAGTTGGCTAAGGAAGCTCTGAACTTATTCAGAGCTTCCGCGGCACAGGGAGGTGCCGCCATTTTTCAACGACGATAAGTCGTTGAAAAATGAAGCCAAGCGAAAATCACACTTTTCGCTTGGCGTGGTTTTGTCCACGGATGGACTTATGTCGCGCAGCCCAGGGAGGGGCGGGAGCGACCTGAAAAGTCCAGGATGGACTTATTCAGACCTTCCCTAGATAGGCTGCCGGTCCGTGTACCGGAGCACGCCGCGAATCGACCGCACCAGCACCCAGACACCGGCCACGACAGACACCACCGTATGCGCAATCCAATGGGTAGCGATACTGCCCATCAGATTGCTGCCGTCCATGTGCATCAGCTCGATGCCGAACCACACGAAGAGCAGACCGACGCTGGCGAGGAGCAGGATGGCCGACCGTCGCTGCCAGCGATAGTGGCTGAGCCAAACGTCATGATCGAGCCCGCGGGTGCGTGCGCGTTGGTAAAACAATGAGCCCACCGCCACCAGCAGTGAAAGCATGCCCATGTGGAGCAGGGTCAAAAGACCGGCCCCACCGATGATCGCATACCCAATCAGTACCCCGTGTTTTTCATCTGTGTCCGACATTCTCGTTCTCCCGGTGATGAGTTGAGCGACAGCCTGCCTGCTGCGGTCCCTCGCAGGAGAAAGCGGTTTTCAGCCTGCGAGAGACGCTGCAAGGGGTCAGGGGTTTGCCTGCGAAGTGGCCACGGCCGCGGCCGGGGCGGCGCCGTACATGGCCTTCTCGCTATTGAAGGCCAGGAAGCCGCGCACGATGCGGTAGATGTACCAGATGGCCAGGCCAATGGCGGCAATGAAGGCCAGGACCTGGATGACCGGAACGAAGAACAGGATGAACAGAACCAGTCCCCACAGGAGGGAGAAGAAAAAGGTGCGCATCATCCAGCGGTGGTGAGATTCCACCCAGGTGCCGGCGGCGGCGTCGCGCTTGATGAAGTTGATGATGATGCCGACGATGGTGGCGATCGGCAGGAACAGGCCGACGGCATAACAGATGTAGGCGTACAGGGCGCCGTTCTTCGTGTCCTGGTTTACGGTGCTCGACATGGTGCTCTCTCCTTGTTGGTCGTTTTTGGGGTATTGCCGACGGTAACTTTACATCAAATTGCAGGGGTATTACCGGGACTGCTGTCGGCCAGCAGATGGTCGATCCGGTTCAGCAACAGCCGGGTGGACCACCACCATTCGTCCCGCACGGGAACCACGGCCGGAAGGGCGGGCGCGGCGGCCATGCGGCGCGGCTGTGGCCGCTGGGGGTGTTGTTGGGTGGGACGTGATTTCAGGGACATCGTGATCTCCTGCGTAATTCACGGCGAAAGTGATGATGGGGCTGGCTCAGGTTGTCGGGCGCAAATCGCGCACCAGTGCGCGGATTCTGGCCGGGAAGACGGCCAGGCACTCGTCATCGAACGACAGTCCAAGGTAGTGCTCCGCCAGATCCGCGACCCCCCTGGCCTGCGCAAGGTCTCGCGGCCGTATCAGTCCCTCAGTCGCGACATCGCTGCCCGCAATATGCAGTTTTGCCTGCGCATCGAATGGCAGGTCGACATCCGTAGTGGCCATTAGTCCGGCATCAACCGTAGTGATTCGCCTTCTGCATGGTACGGTGGCGGGTTATGGTGCGGGTGGTTTCTCGTGTCCAGGCTGTGCAGGCCCGATCAGAGCGGCCAACGCCTCACCGATGTCCGGCGCAGCCCTCTTGAGCGCCCTCAGCCCTTGCGTGGCGCGGGAGCGCCACCCAGGACCTCGTCCGGTCGCATCCACCCATGCCGCAAGGAGCTCATCCGGCCGGTATTCGAGCAAGAACTCGCATAGGGCGGCCGCCTGGGCAATGTCTTTTGTGGCTTTGGTGTGAAACGCCCCAGCCCGTTCTCCCGACACAATCAGTTTGTGGACGGCGAACCGTTCTGGTTTTGGCACATTGACCAGTATGGCGCCTTCGTTGCAGAAGACGGCAGCCTGTTCGGTCTGCTCCAGTGAGAACTCCATGAATTTCAGTGGCTGGAGTGCCACACCCAGCGCTGCAGAGGGTTGTGGGCCATCTGCTCGATGGAGAGGGGTCAGGAAATCGATGCGCAGCGCCGCATCGTCTTTGGCCGCGTAGGTCGCGGCCAGTCCGCTTTTGAGCGCATTAATCGGCAGGAAGCCCTTTTCGAGAGATGAAATGGCGTCGTGCAGATCCAGCTGCATGTTGTTTGGCAGGCCGAGCGCCAGATGTCCGCCAGGGTGGGCGAAATCCAGGTCCTGTGTGTATTGGTGCGACACCCAGCGCACACCCAGCATATTCCCGTAAGCCAGAAACGCGTGAGTGCCTACCAGGATGGCGCCCGCGCGAAACAACCCGTAATCAGCCAGCCGCTTCACGATACGGTAGTGTCGTGTCGTAACCGGCTCACAACCGAGGTTGATGGCGGCCCGCGCCCATTCAGCGGTTGATACGGCGGCCACGGTCCGTGCTTTCGCGGCAGCAATGAGTTCGCGCATGCGCTCCGAATCGGGCCCGATGTAGACCTGTTTCGCTGGTCCTTTGCAGCCGGGTTCACGGTACTGGTAGTAGTGGTAGAGCCGCCCGCGCACCCTCTTCGTGGCAAATGATCCCGGAAGATCGCCTGCGGTCCGTGCAAGCGCGGAGGCCTGCGCGAGATCGAAGACCTGAGCGTAGGCTGTTTGAGCCGAGGATGAGAGGATGTCTGAATACTGCATGCCGGAAGTATACTACAATGCAGGGGAATGTAGTATAACGGCAAAAATTTCTGCTGGCTATATTCCGCAAAAAACGCCCGCTTGCGCGGGCGTCGGGGTTACTCGAACTGCTTGTCCAGGATGTAGGCCCAGTTCTCCTCGAGCATCGTCCGGATGTCGCCCCTGTAGGACGAGATGGGCGGGCGGGCGATCAGGCGGTTGCCGTTCGGCTCGAACACCACCTTACCATCCTCCATCTCCATCTCGAGCTGCTGCTGGGCCGCCGGGAGCCGCTCGCGCAGGGTGGACTTGGCGCCGGCCGCGTTCCAGCTAATGCCGGGCCAGGACGGCAGGCGGATTTCCTGGGCGATCCCCATGTTCTGGAGCGGCTTGTCCAGGGCGTCGGCCAGCTCCTCCACGGTGAGCTCGCCGCGGCGGGCGCGCGCCTGCAGCGCCTGCAGCATCTCCTCGGCCTCGAGGTACTCGCGCATGAACAGGGTCACGCCCATCCACAGGACGTAGGCGAAGGTCACCAGGCCCTTGTTCATCTCGCGGCGCTCGGCGGCGGTGATGCCTTCCTCGGCCTTCATGGCGAGCAGCCGTTCGCGGCTGATCATCGCCCGCACCAGGCGGCTGCGCATGTCCAGCAGGTTGTACTGCACCCAGATACGCAGACCGATCGGGTCCTCGAACATCTCGTCATACTGCTTCTGCACCCGGTCGCGCTGGCGCTCATAGCTCTCGGCGAGTTCGGAGTAGGTCTGGGCGGCCTGCCGCGAGTAGGTCAGCGCCTCGCGCAGTTTGTCCGCGCTCGCCTGCTGGTCGGCCAACTCCTGCGAGAGGTGCCGGACCCGGGCGGTCAGCCGGCCGATCTCCTCGCCATCCCGGATGGCCTGGCCGTTGTCGAACAGCATGGGCAGAAGCAGGTCTTTCATGGCGCGTCCTGTATCGCCTAAATACTATGGAAGGTCTGAATAAGTCCATCCTGGACTTCTCAGATCAGGCCAATCGAAAAGTGTGATTTTCGCTTGGCTTCATTTTCCAACGACTTATCGTCGTTGGAAAATGGCGGCACATCCCTGTGCCGCGGAAGCTCTGAACTTATTCAGAGCTTCCTTAACCAACCTTCAGGTGTTTCCCTTTCATCGTCGAGATATACTTTCATTCGTTATTTTTTTCACATGATAGTTAGCCCGTTGGGCTGACGCAGGAAGCCCAACATCCTTCCGTCCGCCGAATATACGACAATCCAGCCAACAGACAAACTCAGCTCCGCGGCTTGGCCCGCGCCGTCGGCGTGGCGGTCCATGGGTCGTCAGGCCAGGGGTGTTTGGGGTAGCGGCCCTTCAGTTCCTTTTTCACTTCCGCGTAGGTGCGTTCCCAGAAGCCTTTCAGGTCCTGCGTCACCTGGATCGGGCGTTGCGCCGGGGAGAGCAGGTGCAGCATGACGGCGACCTTGCCGTGGGCGACGCGCGGGGTGTCGGCGAGGCCGAACAGTTCCTGCAGCTTCACCGCCAGTACCGGCGGCTGGCCCGGTGCGTAGTGCAGGCGCTTGCGCGAGCCGCTGGGGACGGTGAGGTGGGTCGGTGCATCGGCATCGAGGCGCTGGGCGCGTTCCCAGCCGAGGCTGTCGCGCAGGATGGTGTGCAGGTCCAGCTTCGCCAGATGACTGCGGCGGCTCATGCCGTTGAGGTACGGTAAGAGCCACTGTTCCAGCGTGGCGAGCAATGCGCTGTCGGAGAAATCGGGCCAGCCGTCCTGCGGGCTCCACTGGCGCAACGACTCGACGCGTGCCTGCAACTGGCGCGTGTCATCGTCCCACGGCAATACCTCCAGCCCCATGGCGCGGATGCCTTCCAGCAGCGCGGCGCCCATGCGTTCCGGCGCGGCCTTGTCGAGCGGCGCACTTTCCAGTTCCAGCGCGCCGAGGCCGCGCACGCGCCGCGCCACCACCGCCTCCGTCGCCGCATCCCAGCGCACCTCTTCGCGCCATTGCAGGCGCGCGGCATGCACCTGTTCCAGTTCGGCCAGGGTGATCGGCGCGGCGCTGCGGATGCGGCTGTCGTCGCCGGCGCCGTCCAGTTCGGCGGCGACGATGTAGGGCTCACGCGCCAGCGGGCAATGGGTTTCCAGTTTGGCGCCGCGGCCATTGGCGAGCAGGTAGCGGCCGTCGCTGCCGCGCTGCCGCGCCACGCGGTCGGGATAGGCCAGGGCCAGCAGCAGGCCGCTGTCGTGGATATGCGCGGCATCGGGGGCCTGGGCCTCGATCAGATGCCGCCACTGCCGGGCGGCGCGTTCGACGGCGGCGCAGGCGTTGGGGTCGGCATCGAAGCGGCGCGCACCGTCACGGCCGTCGCGGCGATGGGCCTGCACCGCCTCCAGCCGCACGGCGAAGTCACAGCTCCGCGCCTGCGGCGGGCCGCGCAGGATGTCGCGTTCGGACAGCAGGGCCGCCACGTCGCAGGCGAGGCCCGCCAGGCCGAGGGGTTTGGCGCGCAGCAGCATGTGCGACAGGCGCGGATGCAAGGGCAGCGCCGCCATCGCGCGGCCCAGGGCGGTGATGCGGCCCTCCCCGTCCAGGGCATCCAGTTCGGTGAGCAGGGTGTTCGCCTGGTTCAGGGCGCCGGCGGGCGGCGCATCCAGCCAGCGCAGCGTGGCGGCATCGCGCACGCCCCACTGCGCCAGGTCCAGCGCCAGCGGGGCCAGGTCGGCGCTGGCGATCTCCGGCACGGCAAAGGGAATGAGGCCGCGCTGCGTCCCCTCGCTCCACAGCCGGTAACACACGCCGGGAGCGAGGCGGCCGGCGCGGCCGGCGCGCTGGTCGGCGCTGGCGCGGGAGACGCGCACCAGCTCCAGCCGGGTCAGGCCGCTGCGCGGGTCGAAGCGCGGCACCCGCGCCCAGCCGCTGTCCACCACCACGCGCACACCCTCGATGGTGAGCGAGGTTTCGGCGATGTTGGTGGCGAGGACCACCTTCCGCTTTCCCGCCGGGTCGGGAAGGATGGCGCGCTGCTGCTCGGGCAGCGGCAGGTCGCCATAGAGGGGATGCAACTGCACCGGGACATCGGCCAACAGCTCCGCCACGCGGCGGATCTCGCCGGAGCCGGGCAGGAATACCAGCACGTCCCCTTCCGTCTCGGCCAGGGCGCGGCGCACCGCCGCGGCGGCGATGTCCGCCGGACGGCCGTCCGGTTCCTGGTTGAGATAACGGATGTCCACCGGGAAGGCGCGGCCCTCGCTGGTGAGGACGGGGGCGTCAAGCAAGCGGGCGATGGCGGCGCCGTCCAGGGTGGCGGACATCACCAGCAGGGCGAGGTCGTCGCGCAGGGCCGCGCCGGCGTCCAGGCACAGGGCCAGGGCGAGGTCGCTGTGCAGGTGGCGCTCATGGAATTCGTCGAAGATGACCAGGCCGACGCCGGAAAGCTCGGGGTCGGATTGCAGGCGGCGGGTCAGGATGCCCTCGGTCACCACCTCGATGCGGGTGCGGGTGGAGACCTGGTGCTCGAAACGCACCCGGTAGCCCACCGTCTCCCCCACCGCCTCGCCCAGCAGCGCCGCCATGCGCGCCGCCGCCGCACGGGCCGCCAGCCGGCGCGGCTCCAGCATCAGGATCCGCTTGCCGGCCAGCCAGGGTTCATCCAGCAGTGCCAGGGGCACGGCCGTGGTCTTGCCGGCGCCGGGCGGCGCCTGCAACACCAGCCGGCGGCCCGGACCGAGGCGGTTTTTGATATCCGGCAGGATCTGATGGATGGGCAATACGTCCATGGCAACAATCAGGAGTCACTTATTTGCCGCCCGGATGATCGGGCGTGTTTTTTGTGCCAAGCTTCATTCAAAACGCGTTTCCAATGAGTCACAGCGTACAGCGAAAGGAGAGTCGTATGGAAAACACCTGGGTTCTGGTTGCCAACGGCAGTGAAGCACGGGTTTTCAACCTGACCAAACGCAGCGATGGGCTGAAACTGGTCAGCGAGCATCTCCACCCCGCCAGCCGCATGAAGGGCGACCAACTGGCCTCGGATCGACCCGGCACCTACATGGGCGACAGCAACAGCATGGGCAGCGGCAGCGGTTACGAAGAACCGACCTCGCCGAAGGATTACGAGATCGACCGCTTCGCCCACGAGCTGGCCGGCATCCTCAACAACGGGCGCACCGCCAACAGCTACAGCAAGCTGGCCGTCGTCGCCCCCTCCGCCTTCCGCGGTCTGCTCAACAAGCACATGAATGATCAGGTGAAGAAACTCATTGCCCACCAGATCGACAAGGACTACACCAAGGTCAACGAGCGGGAGCTGCTCGGCCAGCTCGAACCGCACCTGTTCCCGCTGGTCTCCTGACCGGCATCAATCAGAGGGGGAGCCGTCGGCTCCCCCTCATTTCTGTAGCTTGGGCTGACGACAGGAAGTCCAACACATCGGTGAAGATGAATGTTGGGCTTCGTTCCTCAGCCCAACCCCGTTTAATCCGACACTACATGGAATGGCTGGCGCTTGACCTGAATATCAGTATCTACCAACAGACGGTGCATCAGAACAACAGGGTCGCCGTAGCGCTTGATGCATCCGGCCGATCGCTCACAGCGACGTCGATGCTTTCCGTCATCACCTCGGCCAGGAACCGGATCTGCTCCGGCGTGATCACATAGGGCGGCATCAGGTAACTGACATTGCCGAGCGGACGCAGCAGGGCACCGCGCGACAGGGCGTGCCGATACAGACGCACGCCGCGCCGTTCCTGCCACGGATACGGCGTGCGGCTCGCCTTGTCCTGCACCATCTCCACCGCCAGGATCATGCCCATCTGGCGCACTTCGGCCACGTGCGGGTGATCGCGCAGGTGCGCCGTCGCCTGCGCCATCTCGGCGGCGAGCGCCCTGTTGCGCGCGATGACGTCGTCTGCGGCGAAGATGTCCAGCGTCGCCAGCGCCGCGCTGCAGGCCAGCGGGTTGCCGGTATAGGAATGCGAGTGCAGGAAGGCGGAGAGGCGCGCGTAGTCGTCGTAGAACGCCTGATACACCGTGTCGTGGGTCAGCACCACCGACATCGGCAGATAGCCGCCGGTGAGTCCCTTGGACAGGCACATGAAGTCCGGCGTGATGGCGGCCTGCTCGCAGGCGAACAGCGTGCCGGTGCGGCCGAAGCCGACGGCAATCTCGTCGGCGATGAGGTGCACGCCGTGACGGTCACAGGCCGCGCGCAGCAGCTTGAGATACACCGGGTCGTACATGCGCATGCCGCCGGCACACTGCACCAGCGGTTCGACGATCACGGCGCACACCTCGTGGGCATGCTGCGCCAGTGCCCGCTCCATGTGGGCGAAGGCGCGCACCGAATAATCGGCGCAGCTCTCCCCCGCCTCGCGCTGATAGCAGTCCGGCGACGGCACGGTGATCGGTGTCAGCAGCAGCGGCTGATAGGTTTCCTTGAACAGCGACACGTCGCCCACCGCCAGCGCGCCGAGAGTTTCGCCGTGATAGCTGCCGGCCAGATTGATGAAGCGTGTCTTGTTCTTCTTGCCGACGTTCTGCCAATAGTGAAAGCTCATCTTGAGCGCCACTTCGATGGCCGCCGAGCCGTTGTCGGCATAGAAGCAGTGATTGAGCCCCGGCGGCGCCAGCGCGATCAGCCGCTCGGACAGGCGCACCACCGGTTCGTGGCTGAAACCGGCCAGGATGACATGCTCCAGCTGATCCATCTGCGCCTTGACCGCGTCGTTGATGCGCGGATTGGCGTGACCGAACAGGTTCACCCACCAGGAACTGATGGCATCGAGATAGCGCCGGCCCTCGAAGTCCTCCAGCCACACCCCCTCGCCGCGGCGGATGGGGATCAGCGGCAGCTGCTCGTGATCCTTCATCTGGGTACAGGGATGCCACACCACCGCGAGATCGCGCCGGGCCCAGTCGTGATTGTTCATGTCAGCAGGTAGTGCAGCGCGATGCCGACGAAGATCGACGCGCCGAGATAATGGTTGTTGAGAAAGGCGCGGAAGCACTGCGGCGCCTCGCGGCCACGGATCAGGTACTGCTCGTACACCGCGAAGCCGGCCGCCGCCAGCAGGCCGAGGTAGTACCACAAACTCATGTCGAGACTCAGGCCGGCGAGCACGAACAGCCCGAACATCACCAGCTGCAGCAGGCCGATGATCAGGCGGTCATGGCGCCCGAACAGAATGGCCGAGGATTTCACGCCGATCTTGAGGTCGTCCTCGCGATCGGCCATGGCGTACATGGTGTCGTAGATCAGCGACCACAAGACGTTGGCGATGAACAGCAGCCAGGCCACCGGCGGCAGCGCATTGGCCTGCGCCGCAAAGGCCATCGGGATCGCCCAGCCGAAGGCGGCGCCCAGATAGGCCTGCGGCAGATAGGTGTAGCGCTTGGTGAAGGGATAGCTGGCGGCGAGCAGCACGCCGATGACGGAGAGCTGGATGGTGAGCGGATTCATCAGCAGCACCAGGGCGAAGGCCAGCAGCGACAGCACGGCGAACACCCAAACCGCCTCGCGCGGCCGGAGGGTGCCGGCGGCCAACGGGCGCTGCCGGGTGCGGCTGACGTGCAGATCGATGTTGCGATCGGCGTAGTCGTTGATGGCACAGCCGGCGGAACGCATCAGCACCGTGCCCAGCATGAAAACCACGAACACCAGCGGATCGGGCCGGCCCTCGCCCGCCACCCACAGCGCCCACAGCATCGGCCACATCACCAGATAGATGCCGATGGGGCGATCCAGGCGGGTGAGACGCACATATTCGCGCAGACGCTGGGTGATGACCGACACAAAGTTCTCCGCAGACGACAGGTGAAACAGCGTAGGAGCCCACTCCGTGGACGAAAGCGGTGCCTGATACCGGCACCTGTTCGCCGAGAGGACCCGGCTCCTGCAATTGGAAAAGGGGCACAGTGTAACGAGTTAACCCGCAAAAATCAGGTGGGTGAAACTCCGCGGCCTCGTGGGCATCATACTGTTTGACGCGCCTTAACAAGAGTCAGGGAGCCACACCGATGTCCGTCCCCCCCGAGACCACCGCCACGCGCTGGCATGCCATCCCCGGCGCACAGGCCCTGACCGAGCTGGACAGCCGGCCCGAGGGGCTCGGCGACGAGGAAATCGCGCGCCGTTTGCAGCGCTACGGTCCCAACCACCTGCCGCAGCCGCGCCGGCGCAGCGCCTTCATGCGCCTGCTGCTGCAATTCCACAATATTCTGATTTATGTCCTGCTGCTGGCAGCAGTAGTCACCGCCCTGCTCGGCCATTGGGTGGACACGGCGGTGATCATCGGCGTGGTGGTGATCAACGCCCTCATCGGCTTCCTCCAGGAAGGCAAGGCGGAAAAGGCGCTGGATGCCATCCGTTCCATGCTGTCGCAAAAGGCCATGGTGCTGCGCGACGGCCACCGCCGGGAGATCCCGGCGGAGGAACTGGTGCCGGGCGACATCGTGCTGCTGCAATCGGGCGACAAGGTGCCGGCGGACCTGCGCCTCATCAAGGTGCGCAACCTGCAAATCGAGGAGGCGGCCCTGACCGGCGAATCGGTGCCGGTGGAGAAGGCCGTCGAACCGGTGGCGGCGGATGCCGAACTGGGCGACCGCACCTCGATGGCCTATTCCAGCACCCTGGTCACCTACGGCCAGGGCACCGGAGTGGTGGTGGCCACCGGCGGCCACACCGAGATCGGCCGCATCAGCGCCATGCTCACCGAGGTAGAAACCCTCACCACGCCGCTGCTGCGCCAGGTGGACCGCTTCGGCCGCCTGCTCAGCTTGTGGATTGCCGCCATCGCCGCCGCCACCTTCGCCGTCGGGGTGGTGATATACAGCCAGAGTGCCGAACAGGTGTTCATGGCGGCGGTGGGCCTGGCGGTGGCGGCCATCCCGGAAGGCCTGCCCGCCATCATCACCATCACCCTGGCCATCGGCGTGCAGCGCATGGCCGCGCGCAACGCCATCATCCGCCGTCTGCCCGCGGTGGAAACCCTGGGCTCGGTGTCGGTGATCTGCAGCGACAAGACCGGCACCCTGACGCGCAACGAAATGACGGTCAAGAACGTGGTGACCCAGCACCGCACCTACGATGTCAGCGGTGTAGGCTACGATCCCCACGGCAGTTTCTCCCGCGGCGACGAGGAAGTGACACCGGAACAGCGCCCCACCCTGTATGAAATCTGTCGCGCCGCCGTACTGTGCAACGACGCCACCCTCAAGGAAGAGAACGGTCATTACCACCTGCAAGGCGACCCCACCGAGGGCGCCCTGCTCACCCTGGGTCTCAAGGCCTGCCTGGACCCGGCCACGCTGCAAAAGGAGTTCCCGCGCACCGACGCCATACCGTTCGAGTCGGAGCACCGCTTCATGGCGACGCTGCACCACGACCACGCCGGCAACGGCTTCATCCTGCTCAAGGGCGCGCCGGAGCGGGTGCTGACGGCCTGCAACAGCCAGCGTATGGACGGCGACGCTCAGCCCCTCGACGTCGCCTACTGGCATGAACGCATCGACGAACTCGCGGCACGCGGCCAGCGCATCCTCGCCATCGCCACCAAGCCGACCGACAACGACGGCCGCCGCGAACTGACTTTCGCCGAGGTGGAAGGCGGCCTGACCCTGCTCGGCCTGGTCGGCCTCATCGACCCGCCGCGCGAGGAGGCGATCCGCGCCGTGGCCAAGTGCCGCGCGGCGGGTATCCGCGTCAAGATGATCACCGGCGACCACGCCGTCACCGCCCGCGCCATCGGCGCCCAGATGGGCATCGGTGACGGCACCCGTGCCCTCACCGGCAAGGAGATCGAGCAGTTGGACGAGGCAGCCCTGCGCCGCGCCGTGCTCGACACCGACGTATTCGCCCGCGCCAGCCCGGAACACAAGCTACGCCTGGTGGAGGCCTTGCAGGCCGAGGGAAAGATCATCGCCATGACCGGCGACGGGGTGAACGACGCGCCGGCGCTCAAGCGCGCCGATGTCGGCGTCGCCATGGGTGTCACCGGCACCGAGGCGGCCAAGGAGGCGGCGGAAATGGTGCTCACCGACGACAACTTCGCCTCCATCGCCCACGCCGTGGAGGAAGGGCGCACCGTCTATGACAACATCCGCAAGTCGATCATGTTCATCCTGCCCACCAACGGCGGCCAGGCCTTCACCATCGTCGCGGCCATCCTGCTCGGCCGCAGCCTGCCCATCTCGCCGCTGCAGATCCTGTGGGTCAACATGGTCACCGCCGTCACCCTGGCCCTGGCCCTCGCCTTCGAGCCGCCGGAGCCCAATGTGATGCGCCGCCCGCCGCGCAAGGCGGCGGAGCCGTTGCTGAGCAGATTCCTCGCCTGGCGCATCCTGTTCGTCTCCACCATCCTGGTGGCCGGCACCTTCGGCCTGTTCCTCTGGCACCGCACCCACGGCACACCGCTGGAAGAGGCCCGCACCATCGCCGTCAACACCCTGGTGATGTTCGAGGTGTTCTATATCTTCAGCAGCCGCTACATTCTGGAGCCGTCCTTGAGCCGCGACGCCCTGTTCGGCAACCGCTACGTACTCATCGCGGTCGCCCTGGTACTCACCCTGCAACTGCTGTTCACCTACGCGCCGCCCATGCAGCACCTGTTCCACACAGTGCCGTTGCGTGCGGACACCTGGCTGCAGATCGTACTCATCGCCGCCACCGTGTTCCCGCTGGTGGAACTGGAGAAATGGGCGATGCGGCGCTGGCAGAGGTGAGATCGGAAGAGCGCAAGCCCTCAACTGTTGGACAGCGAGGCCTTTGACATACCCGCGTCCTCAGGATTTCGGTGGCCGGATGGCCCACACCACCAGTGCGACGATCGCCACCAGGACGATCAACTCGACAAAGATCAGCACGCTGCCTCCTTCCCGTTGCCACAGCCGGTGCATCCCGAGTGATGGCTCCGGACCGTTCTATACTGCTCAAACGTGCATGCGGGCATTGCCACCGGTGCGCCGCTCTTGCACATTATCCACCACCCAGGAGGAGATCACATGCCGGAACGACTGATGCTGCTGCCCGCCCGCGATTTCGAGCGTATCCGGCTGATACGCATTCCCGACGACTACAGTGAGCGCGACGCGGTACGGCGCGTCACCGCGCTCATTGCCGAGGCGCAGGAGGAGTTGCGGGAATGGCGCTGGGAAGAAATCGCCGCAATCCTGGAGGATCACGGATTCACTACTGTGGAGTACACAGCCGGGCCGGCGCTGGACTGAACGGAACGGCAACGGCCGCGCCATGCCGACGCAGCCGGAGCGGTATCAATACAGCGAAAAATTACGCTGCTCGGGGTTCCAGCTCAGGATCACGTGGGAAATCCCCTGGCGCCCGAGGCGGCCGGCGTACTCGGTGGCCTGCACGGCGTCATCCAGGGCGATGAAGGGCATCAACGATTCGTCGGCTTCGCGCAAGGCTACGCAATAACTTTTCTGCAAAAGGTGGTGGCGGCACTTGCTGCAGAAACGCTCAGTGGCATCGCCCTCACCGTAGCTTGGAACCACGCAGGAGTTGCAATCCATGATGTGTCCTTCCATGAGGTAAGCCCGCCGGTTGAATACGCGATCAAATTAGCAAGCGGAGCAAGGCGTGTATGTAGGAAAAATCTGATTTTTATCCACACACAAATACAGACATTTTTCTATAAATATCAATATGTTTACTATGGAAACCCCGAGTAAGGACGGCAGCTCGGACAAAATTTTTTTCTTATCGCAGCGCTATTCAAGACAATAAAATACTTATAATCATGCGCCATACTGATTGATGTCGTCATGGCCCGGTGAGGAGCAGCGGCAAACGTGGTATTGAAGCTGATCGCATACGCAGTCGCGCTGTCCCTGCTGTCGGGGCTGGCAGGTCTAGGTACCAGCCGTTTCCGCTCCCTGCTCAAACTCGTCTGTTTCCCCCTGCTCGGCCTCTCCGGCTTGGCCGCCGCCGCCGGTGGCCTGCTGGCCTTGACCGGTGAACCCGCCACCGCCCAGCTTCCCCTCGGCCTGCCATGGCTGGCGTGGTCGGTGCGGATCGATGCCCTCGCCGGCTTCATCCTGCTGCTCATCGGTGTGGTGGTATTCGCCGTTGCCGTGTTCGGCCCCGGCTACACCCGCGAATTCCTGCACGGCCGCCACTCCCTCGCCGCCCTCGGCGTGTTCACCGGCCTGTTCGTGGCCGGCATGATGCTGGTGGTCATCGCCAACGATGCCTTCCTGTTCATGGTGGCCTGGGAGCTGATGTCACTGTCCAGCTATTTCCTGGTCGCCTTCCAGCACGAAAACGCCGCCAACCGCCGTGCCGCCTTCCTCTATCTGCTGATGGCCCACGTCGGCGGTCTCGCCATCCTGCTCGGCTACGGTGTGCTGGCCGCCTTCGGCGGCGGCTTCACCTTCGAGGCGATGCGTGCGGCGGAACTGCCGCCGCTGTGGGCCGGTGTGGCCTTCGCCCTCGCCTTCTTCGGCTTCGGCATGAAGGCCGGCCTGGTGCCATTGCATGCCTGGCTGCCCGAGGCCCATCCGGTGGCGCCGTCGCACATCTCGGCGCTGATGTCCGGCGTGATGCTCAAAGTGGCGATCTACGGTTTCGTGCGCGTCACCTTCGATCTCATCGGCACGGTGCAGGTGGACTGGGGCGTCATCGTGCTGCTGGTGGGCAGCGTCTCCGCCCTGCTCGGCGTGCTCTACGCCATGCAGCAGACGGACATCAAGCGCCTGCTGGCCTATTCCTCCATCGAAAACATCGGCGTGATCTTCATGGCGCTGGGACTGGCCATGATCTTCCTCGCCGCCGGCCAGCCGCTGCTCGGCAGCCTCGGCCTCATCGCCGCGCTGTATCACGCGCTGAACCACGCCCTGTTCAAGAGCCTGCTGTTCCTCGGCGCCGGCGCGGTGATCCAGCAGACCCACCAGCATAGCCTGGAACACATGGGCGGCCTGCTGAAGCGCCTGCCCTACACCGGCACCTTCTTCCTCGTCGGCTGCCTCAGCATCGCCTCGCTGCCGCCGTTCAACGGCTTCGCCTCGGAATGGCTGACGCTGCAGACGGCCCTGCAGGGCGTGGTACTGGACAGCGGCGTGCTGCGCATCATCATCCCGGTCACCGCCGCCATGCTGGCGCTCACCGCCGCCCTCGGCGCCATGCTGTTCGTGCGCCTGTACGGCATCGCCTTCCTCGGCCAGCCGCGCACGCGCCAGGCACGCCAGGCCCATCTGCCTTCCTTCGGCATGCGCACGGCCCAGGCCCTGCTCGCCGTGCTGTGCCTGCTGCTCGGCGTGCTGCCGGCGCTGAGCATCGATGTGATGGGGGCCATTCCGCAGGTGCTCGGCGGCCTGCCCGAACCCGGCATCACCGGCCAGGGCTGGTTGTGGCTGACGCCGGTCTCGGCGGCAACCGCCAGCTACAGCGCGCCGCTGGTGCTGCTCGGCCTGGGGATCGCCTGGGGACTGTTCTATCTGCTGCTGCACGGCCGCAACCACCAGCGCGTGCGCCGCATCCATCCCTGGGATTGCGGCTTCGGCCCCCTGAGTCCGCGCATGCAATACACCGCCACCGCCTTTGCCCAACCGGTACGGCGCATCTTCCAGCCGGTGTGGCTGCTGGATGAAAAGATCGAACGCCTCGGCGACGACCGGCGCGTCAGCGGCCTGCGCCATCAATTGCAGGTCGGCGATCGCAGCTGGAAGCTGCTGTATGAGCCCATCGGCCGCTGGGTGCTCGGTGCCGCGCGCAACATCGCCCGCCTGCAGGGCGGCAACGTGCGCACCTACCTGTCCTATTCCTTCTTCACCCTGATCTTCCTGCTATGGCTGATCTCCTGAACCTGCAAGGCTGGCTGCTGGCGCTGCTGCAAACGGCGCTGTTCGTCACCGCGGCGCCGCTGCTGGTGGGCTGGCTACGCCTGCTCAAGGCGCGTCTGCAGAACCGCCGCGCCCCGGCGCTGACCCAGCCCTACCGCGACCTGGCCAAACTGTTCCGCAAGGAGGCCATCGTCGCCGACACCGCCTCGCCGCTGTTCCGCGCCGCGCCCTATGTGGTGTTCTCCGCCACGGTGGTCACCGCCGCGGTGATCCCGCTGCTCGCCGTGCACCTGCCCACGGCAATCATCGCCGACGTCATCGTGCTGGTGGGTTTTCTCGGCTTGGCGCGCTTCTTCCTCGCCCTCGCCGGCATGGACGTGGGCACCGCCTTCGGCGGCATGGGCTCGTCGCGCGAGATGACCATCGCCTCGCTGGCCGAGCCGGCCATGCTGATGGCCATCTTCACCCTCACCATGACGGCGCAGAGCACCAACATCTCCCACGCCATCGACTTCCTGCTGGCGCAGGGTGTGGTGCTGCGTCCCTCGTTCATGTTCGCCCTGCTGGCCCTGCTGCTGGTGGCGGTGGCGGAGACCGGGCGCGTGCCGGTGGACAACCCGACCACCCACCTGGAACTGACCATGGTGCACGAGGCGATGATCCTCGAATACAGCGGCCGCCACCTCGCGCTGATGGAGTGGGCGGCGCAACTCAAGCTGATGATCTATGGCGTGCTCATCGCCAACATCTTCTCCCCCTGGGGCATCGCGCAGGAAAGCACGCCGACGGCCCTGCTGCTCGGCCTCGGCGCCATTGCCGGCAAGCTGATGCTGCTCTGTGTGGTGCTGGCGGTGTCGGAAACCGTGCTGGCCAAGATGCGCCTGTTCCGCGTGCCGGGTTATCTCAACCTCGCCTTCCTGTTCGCCCTGCTCGGCATGCTGAGCCATGTGATCCTGGAGGTGGGGGCATGAACTTCGCCCAGTTCACGCTGCAGGAACAGGGCGTGGTGCTCCTCGCCGCGCTGGTGCTGTTCGCCTCCTTCGCCCTGCTGGCGCAGACACGCATCATCGCCTGCATCCACGCCTTCGCCTGGCAGGGGGCGCTGGTGGCCGCCGCCACGGCGATGGTCGCGCTGGTCGCCGGCCAGCACCATCTGTATCTGTCGGCGCTGATCACCCTCGCCCTCAAGGCCGTGCTCATTCCCTGGGTGCTGCACCGCATCGTGGTCAAGCTGCAGATCACCCGCGAGGTGGAGACGGTGGTGAATCCGGCCCTGGTGCTGCTCGCGGCCGCGGCGCTGGTGGCCTTCAGCTATTACGTCGCGCTGCCGGTGGAAAAGCTGTCGACCCTGGCGACGCGCAACACCATCGCCATCAGCATGGCGGTGGTGCTGCTCGGCATGCTGATCATGGTGACGCGGCGTCAGGCCATCACCCAGGTGGTGGGCTTCATGTCCATCGAGAATGGCCTGTTCTTCGCCGCCGTGGTGTCCACCCACGGCATGCCGATGGTGGTGGAGCTGGGCGTGGCCTTCGACCTGCTGGTGGCGACGGTGATCTTCGGCGTGTTCTTCTTCCAGATCCGCCAGAGCATCGACTCGCTGGACGTGGATCGCCTGAGCCGCCTGGCGGAGACCACCGAGCCGGAAGAAATAACGGAAGAACGCGAATGAACGCCCTGTTCGCCACCCTGCTCATCCCCCTGCTCGGCACGCTGCTGATGGCGGCGGTGCCGCGCTGCCGCATCGCCGGCTGGTTCAATGTCGCCTTCGCCGCCGCCACTACCGTGGCCTCCATCCTGCTGGCGCTGGCGGTATTCCGCGACGGCGCCATGCTGTCGGCGGGCAAGTTCTTCTACGTCGATGCCTTCAATGTCTACCTGCTGGTGCTCACCGCCTTCGTCGCCACCACCACGGCGATCTTCTCGCGCCCCTACATGGATCACGAGCTGGCACGCGGCCGCGTCAACAGCCGGCGCATGCGCCTCTATCACGCCATGTACCAGGGCTTCCTGTTCACCATGCTGCTGGCGCTGTCCACCAACAACCTCGGCATCCTGTGGGTGGCGCTGGAGGGGGCGACGCTGGCCACCGTGCTGCTGGTGTCGCTGTACCGCACGCCGGAGTCGGTGGAGGCGGCGTGGAAGTATTTCATCCTCTGCGGTGTCGGCATCGCCCAGGCGCTGTTCGGCACGGTGTTGCTGTACTTCGCCGCCGCCTCGGTGCTGACCGTGCCCGAGGACGGCCTGTTGTGGACCACGCTGCACGGCATCGCCGGCCAGCTCGACCCCACGGTGATGAGCATCGCCTTCGTGTTCCTGCTGGTGGGCTACGGCACCAAGGTGGGCCTGGTGCCGCTGCACAACTGGCTGCCCGACGCCCACTCGGAAGGCCCGACGCCGATGTCGGCGGTGCTGTCCGGCCTGCTGCTCAACGTCGCCCTGTATGCGGTGGTGCGCACCAAGATGCTGGTGGACGGCGCCCTGCACGGCGTGTCCAACACGCCGCAACTGGCCGGTTACCTGATGATGGCCTTCGGCCTGCTGTCGTTCCTGGTGGCCGGTCTGTTCCTGCACCGCCAGCGCGACATCAAGCGCATGTTCAGTTATTCCTCCATCGAACACATGGGGCTGATGACCTTTGCCTTCGGCCTCGGCGGCCCGCTCGCCACCTTCGCCGCACTGCTGCACATGACGCTGCACTCGCTGGTGAAGTCGGCCATCTTCGTCACCGTGGGCCACGCCACCCACATCGCCGGCACCCAGGCCATCGACAAGATCCGCGGCCTGATCCGCACCCAGCCCGGCGTCGGCTGGGGCCTGCTGCTCGGCACCGCCGCCATCGCCGGCTTCCCGCCCTTCGGCCTGTTCGTGAGCGAATTCCTGCTGCTCATCGCCACCATGCAGAGCTGGCCCTGGCTCACCCTGGCCCTGCTGTCGGGCCTCGCCATCGCCTTCGCCGGCCTGTTCCGCCACATCCATCCCATGGTCTACGGCAATCAGCCCGACGGCCAGCTGCCGGTCAAGGCCAACATGCTGCCGGTGTACCTGCACCTGCTGCTGGCGCTGTGGTTCGGCCTCGCCATTCCCGCCGTGCTGGCGCAGTGGTTCGATCAGGCGACGCAGCTCATCGCCGGCAAGGGGGTGTTATGAGCCACTTCGACTGGCTGTCCGAACTGCTGGCCCGCTATCAGGACGAACGCGTGCTGGTGCGGCGCGGTTCGGCGCGGGAACTGGCACCGGCGCACCTGCTGGAGATCGATGCCGAGGACTGGGGACGCGCCGCGCAGGTCGCCGCGCAGTTCGGCTGCCGCTGGGCCGGCGTGTGGGCCGAGCAGCACGATGACAGCTTGCTGATCAGCGCAGCGCTGGCATATCAGGGCGATCACCTGCTGCTGCGTACCGCCGTGCCGCTGGCGGCGCCCCGACTGCCGTCACAGACACCGTACTATCCCGGCGCCGATCGCATGGAGCGTCACGTACAGGACATGCACGGCGTGGTGTTCAGCGATCATCCCGATCCGCGCCGCTGGAGCCGCCACAACCGCTGGGCGCCGGACCGCTATCCGCTGCGCAAGGACTTCAGCGTCGACAACGCGCCGCTGCCCGCGGCGCCGGAGCAGGATTACAGCTTCATCCAGACCCAGGGCGCCGGCGCCTATGAAATCCCGGTGGGCCCGGTACATGCCGGCATCATCGAGCCGGGCCACTTCCGCTTCCAGGCGGTGGGCGAGATGGTGCTCAACCTGGAGCAGCGGCTCGGCTACGTGCACAAGGGCATCGAGAAGATCGCCGAGGGCCGCGACGCGCACGGCCTGGCGCGTCTCGCCGGCCGCGTTTCCGGCGACAGCACGGTGCATCACGCCTGGGCCGCCTGCATGGCGATGGAACGCGCGGCCAGGATCACGGTGCCGCCGCGCGCGCAGGCGCTGCGCGCCGTGTACGCCGAGCGCGAGCGCATCGCCAACCATCTGGGCGACATCGGCGCCATCTGCAACGACGTCGCCTTCGCCTTCATGTGGCAACAGTTCGCCCGCCTGCGCGAGCTGTGGCTGCGCGACAACGCCGCCTGCTGCGGCCACCGCCTGCTAATGGACTGCATCGTACCGGGCGGCGTGGCGCGCGACCTGTCAGCGGAACAGGTGGTGCGGCTGCGCAGCGCCGTCGATCCGCTGCGCCGCGAACTGGCCGCGCTGTATCCGATCCTCGACGATCATCCCTCGCTGGAGGACCGCCTCGCCACTACCGGCGTGCTGAGCGCGGAGCAGGCGCAGCGTCTCGGCTGCCTCGGTTACGTCGGCAAGGCCAGCGGCCAGGATGCCGACCTGCGCCGCGATCACCCCTACGCCCCCTACGACCGCCTGCACGTTCCCTCGCCCCTGTTCCAGACCGGCGATGTCGAGGCGCGCATGCAGGTGCGCATGCAGGAGGTCCTCGACTCACTGGAGCTGTTGGTGGTGCTGCTCGATACCCTGCCCGACGGCGCGGTGCAGGTGCCGTGGCAGGCACCCGCTGCCGGAAGTGAAGGCCTCGGCCTGGTCGAAGGCTGGCGCGGCGAAATCCTGAGCTACGTGCGCTTCGGCGCCGACGGCCGCATCGCCCGCTACTTCCCGCGCGACCCGAGCTGGTTCAACTGGCCGGCGCTGGAGCTGCTGATTCACGGCAACATCGTTCCCGATTTCCCCGTCTGCAACAAGTCGGTGAACGGCTCCTATTCGGGACACGACCTGTGAGGCGCCCATGCTGAGAATCCTCAACAAGATCCGCCAGACCGGACTCATCACCGAAGACCTGCCGCGCGATGTCGTGCTGGAGCAGGTGGGCGCACAACTGCGCGCCGGCATCGCGCGGCAATTCCAGGGCAGCCTCGCCATCCGCCAGGTGGACGCCGGTTCCTGCAACGCCTGCGAGCTGGAGATCCACGCCCTCAACAACGGCTACTACGACATCGAGCGCTACGGCGTGCACTTCGTCGCCTCGCCGCGCCATGCCGATGTGCTGCTGGTCACCGGCCCGGTGTCGGTGCACATGGAAACCGCCCTGCTGCGCACGTATGAAGCGACACCGGCGCCGCGGCTGGTGATCGCCGCCGGCGACTGCGCCGCCTGCGGCGGTGAATTCGGCTGCTCCTATGCCAGCCGCGGCGCCGTCAGCAACGTCATCCCGGTGGATGCGGTCATCCCCGGCTGCCCGCCGACGCCGCTGGCCCTGATGCAGGGGCTGTTGCAGGTGCTGGAGGAGACCTGACAGCCCCCGAAATGTGATGAATTTCAAAAAATCATTGCGGACGGGTAGTTAGGCCAACTTTCGAGGTTTGATCGCAACTCCCTATCCCAAATGCCCCGCCGTCTATCCCTGCCCAGCCCCACACCGTTGATCTAGTCTTGGGCCGTTCGCAAGAAACAGCGAGGGCTTATCCATGATTCCAGTGATGACGACTCCCATGCCGAGCGCACTGCCGGAAGATGCATCGGAAGAAACCCTGCACAACGAAGTTCTCTACTACAAGGCCATGCTGGCCGAGGCAGCACGCCACCGCGGCTCGCTGCGCAACCTCAGCCCGGCCACCCTGCATCAGAAATTGAAGGACTGCGAGAACCGCCTGCGGCGACTGCGGGGAAAACGCTAGACCGCTCTGCTGGGTGCGCCATGCGCACCCAGCATCTGTTGGGAAATACGCTGTCGCGCGAATTGCCTGGGTCGGGGCGCCGCCCCTACTCCCTCACCTTCCCAATCAAAATCTCCACCGGCTCCACCTGGCGCGGATCGACCAGCACACTCCCTTCCAGATCGCCGCTGGCGGCGGCGGCATTGCCGCTGCGGCTGATGCGCGCCACCACCTCCACACGCTTGAAGTCACCCAGCGAGCGGCCGGCGCCGAGGGCGGCGCTGTCGTCCAGCACGATCTTGAGCGGCAGGTCGCGCACCTGGCGCCGCAAGGCGGCGATGGGCATGCCGCCTTCCGGCGGGCGGGCCATGATGAACAGCACCTGATCCGGTTGCGCCCGGGCCGCCAGGGCCGGAGCGAGGGTGATGTGCAGGCGCAGCATGGCGGCTGCCTCGGCCAGCGGCTGCGGCTCACCGAGGCGGGCGCGTGCCTCGTTGAGGTTGTCGCGCAGCAGCGCCGCGGTATCGCCCTCCTCCGGCAACTGCTTCTGCAACTGCTGCCAGTGACTGATAGCGGCGGTGTAATCAGCCTCCTCGAAGGCCGCGACACCGGCCAGCCACAACGCGCCCTGGGCATCGGGATCGAGGCGCAGGGCGCGCTCGACCAGTTCGCGCGCCTTGCCGCGCATACTGCCCTGTTGCAGGGCCAGCATCTCGGCATAGTCGGTCAGCAGGTCGGGATGCCCGCCGGCGCGTTCCAGGGCGCGCTCATAGGTTTCCGCCGCCTCCTGGTAACGTTTCTGCATCACCAGGGACCGGCCTAGCAGCATCCAGCCCTGCACGTCGCCCGGACTCTGTTCCAGCCGTTTGGCCAACTGCTGCGTCAGTGCGGCCATGTCCATTCCACTGCCGGCCGGATGCTGCGCAGGGGCCGGCGGATCGACAAAATCGGGGGCGCCCAGTTGCAGGTACAACAGGGCCGCCAGCAACGGCACGCCGACACCGACGATCGCTGCCAATGTCCGGGCCGGGCCTTGTTCACCCGGCTCCTCGGCGCCGGCATTGAGCAACAGATCGCGCTCCAGCTCCAGCCGCGCCGCCTCGTATTGCTCGGCACTGATGGCGTCCTCCGCCAGTTCCTGCGCCAGCTCGTCGCGCCGTTCCTGGAACAGCGCCACGTTGAGCGCCTCGCGCCCGGCCGTGCGTACCATGCACGGACGCAGCAGTGGCAGCAGCACCGGCACCAGGACCAACACGGTGAGCAGCAGCGCCAGCGATACAAACAGGGTCATGATCGTCCTCCGCGCTCACGCACCAGCGCGTCCAGCCGCCGTTGCTCTTCCTCGCTCAGCGGCGTCTCGCTGGTCGTCGCCACGCGCCGGCGCACGAACCAGGCCAGCGCCACGCCGCCGACCAGTAGCAGCACGAACGGCCCCACCCACAGCAGCAGGGTGCCGGCGCGCAGCGGCGGCCGGTACAGCACGAAGTCACCGTAACGCTGGGTCATGAACTCGATGATCTGCGCATCGCTTTTCCCGGCCAGGATCATTTCATGGATCTGCCGGCGCAGGTCCAGCGCCAGACCGGCGTTGGAGTCGGCGATGTTCTGGTTCTGGCACACCAGGCAGCGCAGTTCCTGCGACAGCTTGTTGAAGCGCGCCTCCTGTTCCGGCGTGTCGAACCTGTAGGCGCTGATCGCCGCCTGCGCGGCCACCGCGAACAGCAACAGCGCAATGGCGAACAGCGACCTCATGACGCCGCCCCCTGCAACTCGCGCACGATGGGCTCCAGTTTCTCGCGCCACACCTGCGGCGTGAGCGGACCGATGTGCTTGTAGCGGATGGTCCCCCGGGCATCGACCACGAAGGTCTCCGGCACGCCGTACACGCCCCAGTCGATGCCGACGCGGCCTTCGTGATCGAAGCCGCTGGCGCGGTAAGGATTGCCATGACGTTCCAGCCAGGCGAGGGCATCCTTGCGCTCGTCCTTGTAGTTGAGCCCATAAATGGGCACGGCATCGTTGCGCGCCAACTCCATCAGGAAGGGATGTTCCTGACGACAGGCCACACACCAGCTGGCCCACACGTTGAACAGGCTGACCTTGTGCGCGGTGAGGTCATCGCGCGTGATGCGCGTCTCCGGCGTGTCCACGCGCGGCAGATCGAAGCTCGGTGCCGGCTTGTCGATGAGCGGCGACGGCACTTCGCGCGGATTGAGTTGCAGGCCGACGGCGAACAGGCCGATCAGTGCGGCGAAGATGACGAGCGGAAGGATGAAACGCAGCTTCATGCATGATTCTCCACGCTGGCGGCGGCCGTCTGCGGCACCGTGCGCCGCACCAGCCGGTAGCGGCGATCGGCAGCGGCCAGCAGGCCGCCCAAGGCCATCAGCAGCGCACCGAGCCAGATCCAGCGCACATAGGGTTTGTGATACAGACGCACCGCCCAGGCGCCATCACCCAGCGGCTCGCCCAGGGCCACGTACAGATCACGCGTCAGTCCCCAATCGATGCCCGCCTCGGTCATCGGCATGCCGGTGACGGTGTAGAGGCGCTTCTCGGTGTGCAGGGTGGCGACCGCGCGACCGGCCTTCTCCACGCGCAGGGTGGCGCGGCTGGCGGTGTAGTTGGGGCCATCGTGTTCGCTCAGCTGCTCGAACACGAAACTGTGCTCGCCCATGACGTAGGTTTCGCCCGGGGCCAGGCGCACGTCGTGTTCCTGGCTGAAATAACTGGAGAAGGTGATGCCGACGATGGTTACCGCCACACCGAGGTGCGCAAGTACCATGCCCCAGAAGCTGCGCCCCTGCCGGCGCAGGCCCTGTCCCAGCGAAGAGGCATGGTGCAGGCGGTTGCGCAGATCGAGCACGGCAGTGGCGGCGATCCACACCGCCAGTGCACAACCCAGGATCACCATCGGCTCCCAGGAGCGGAACAGCAACCAGGGCAGCAGCACGCCCCCGGCGATGCTTGCCGCCAATGCGAGGCGTACCATCCGTTGCAGGCGGCCGAGCTGATCGCCCTTCCAGCGCGTCAGCGGGCCGACACCGATCATGAAGGCCAGCGGGATCATCAAGGGCACGAACACGGTATTGAAGTACGGCGGGCCGACGGAGATCTTGCCGGCGCCCAGGGCATCGACGATCAGTGGATACAACGTGCCGAGCAGCACCGAGGCAGTGGCCACCACCAGCAGCACATTGTTGCCGAGCAGCATGGTTTCGCGCGAGATCAGATCAAAATGGCCGGTGCTCTTCACCTGCGGCGCACGCCAGGCATAGACCAGCAGCGAGGCGCCCACCACCACGGCGAGCTGCATCAGGATGAACAGGCCGCGCTGGGGATCGGTGGCAAAGGCGTGCACCGAGGTGAGCACGCCGGAGCGCACCAGGAAGGTGCCGAGCAGCGACAGGGAGAAGGTGAAGATGGCCAGCAGCACGGTCCAATTCTTGAAGGCGCTGCGCTTCTCCGCCACCGCCAGCGAATGGATCAGTGCGGTGCCCACCAGCCAGGGCATGAAGGAGGCGTTTTCCACCGGGTCCCAGAACCACCAGCCGCCCCAGCCCAGTTCGTAATAGGCCCACCAGGAGCCGAGCGCGATGCCGAGGGTCATGAACACCCAGGCGACGGTGGTCCACGGCCGTGACCAGCGCGCCCAGGTGGCGTCCAGCTTGCCGCCGAGCAGCGCGGCGATGGCGAAGGCAAAGGCGACGGAGAAACCGACGTACCCCATGTACAGCATGGGCGGGTGCAGCACCAGTCCCGGGTCCTGCAGCAACGGGTTGAGATCGCGGCCATCGGCAGGGATCGGCCACAGGCGACCGAAGGGATTGGAGGTGAGAATCAGAAAGGCAAGGAAACCGACACTGACCAGGCCCATGACGCCGAGCACCCGCGCCACCATCGCCAGCGGCAGACGCCGGCTGAACAGGCCCACCGCCGCGCTCCAGCCGGCCAGCAGCAGCGCCCACAGCAGCAGCGAGCCTTCATGGCCGCCCCATACGGCGGAGAAACGGTAGATCGCCGGCAGCAGACTGTTGGAGTGGCGCGCGGCATAGGCCACGGAAAAATCATTGCTGACGAAGGCATGGGCCAGGATGGCGAAGGACAACAGCAGCACCGCGAACTGGGCCCAGGCCAGCGGTCGCGCCAGGGCCATCCAGTTGCTAATGCCGCGCTGCGCGCCGATGAGCGGCACGCTGCCCTGCACCAGGGCCAGGCACAGGGCGAGGATCAGCGCGTAATGACCTAATTCGGGGAGCATCGGGTTAGCTGCCTATGGTAAGAAACCTGTTTGTCGCGAGATCGTGAGGTTGCGCCCTCACATTCATTGCGGACTGTGCGGGTTGGCCAGCGCGCCTTCCTGTTCCGCCTTGATCAGGGCATCGGCCACTTCCGGCGGCATGTAGTTTTCGTCGTGCTTGGCCAGCACCTGATCGGCGGTGAAACGGCCGTCGGGATTGAGGCGGCCCTGCGCCACGATGCCCTGCCCCTCGCGGAACAGATCGGGCAGGATGCCGGTGTAATCCACGGTCACGCTGTGCGGGCCGTCGGTGACGTCGAAGCTGACCGTGAGGCCCTGCCCTGCGCGCCGCACGCTGCCCTCGCGCACCAGGCCGCCGACGCGGAAGGTCTGCCCCTTGGGTACTGCGCCGCGCGCCACCTCGGTCGGGCTGTAGAACAGATTGACGTTCTCTTGCAGCGCCACCAGCGCCAGCGCCACGGCCGTGCCCACACCGGCCACCAGGAGGGCGATAATCAGCAGCCGGTTACGGCGTTTCGGATTCATTCATTCTTTCCTCATTACGGCGCCGCCGCTTCAGCTGACGCCACACCTCGCGCTCGGCGCGCCGGGGCTGCCACAGATTCACCACCACCACCACCAGGCCGAGCAGATAGCTGGCCCAGACGTAAAACGCATACCCCCCCATGTGCAGAAAGTCGCCCATCAGTGGCCTCCTCCGCCTTGATGCCCGTCAACCAGTTCGCGCACCCAGGTACTGTCCGCCTCGCGCCGCAGCAGCTCGGCCCGCGCCAGGCGCAGCGCCACCATGAAGTAGAACAGGGTGGATGCCAGGGCCATCAGCAGCAGCGGACGCAGCATGGTCCAGGCAATGGAGGGCTTCTCGAACTTGGTCACCGTCGCCCCCTGATGCAAGGTGCTCCACCACTCCACCGAGTAGTGAATGATGGGGATATTCACCACCCCCACCAGGGCCAATACCGCCGCCGCGCGTGCCGCGGTATCGCGTTCCTCGATGGCGGCGAGCAGGCCGATATAGCCTAGATAGAGAAACAGCAGGATAAGTTCCGAGGTCAGGCGCGCATCCCAGATCCACCAGGTGCCCCACATCGGCTTGCCCCACAGCGAGCCGGTGACCAGGGCCAGAAAGGTGAACCACGCGCCGATAGGGGCGCTGGCCGCCGCGAACATGTCGGCCACCTTCATGCGCCACACCAGCGAGATCAGCGAGGCAAAGGCGATGTTCATGTAGATGAACATGGATAGCCAGGCCGCCGGCACATGCACGTACATGATGCGCACGCTCTCCCCCTGCTGATAATCCGGCGGCGAAGCGAACAGCGCGTAATACAGGCCGGCGGCGCCGAGCAGCAGACTGCCCCAGCCGGCCCAGCGCGCCAGCGCGCCGGACCAGCCGTAGAAGCGCTTCGGCGAACCCAGTCGATGCAGCCAAGCCCACATGGTATGTCCCTCAATCCAGTGATATGCGCAATGCCGCCGCCACCGCCAGCGGCGCCAGGGCCACCGCCAGCGCCAGCAGGGCGCCGAGGAAGGCGAGCTGGCCGGTCACCGCCATGCCGGCCTGGGCATTGCCCACGGCACCGGCGGCGAAGATCAGCACCGGCACGTACAGTGGCAGGACCAGCAGCGACAGCAGCACGCCGCCGCGGCGCAGGCCTACGGTGAGGGCCACGCCGATGGCACCGATGAGACTGAGCAGCGGCGTGCCCAGGGCCAGGCTGGCCAGCAGTATGACCACGGCCTCGCCCTCGAGATTCAGCAACAGCGCCAGCAGCGGCGCCACCAGCAGCAGCGGCAGGCCGGTCACCAGCCAGTGCGCCGTCACCTTGGCCAGCACCAGCAGCGGCAGGGGATGGGGCGTCAGCAGCATCTGCTCCAGCGCGCCGTCGTCGAAGTCGGAGCGGAACATGGACTCCAGCGCCAGCATCGCCGCCAGCAGCGCGCCGACCCAGATCACGCCGGGTGCGATGCTACGCAGCAGCACAGGATCGGGATTCATGCCGAGGGGAAACAGCGCCACCACCATCACGAAAAACAGCAGCGGATTGGCCAGCTGGCCGCGCTGGCGCAAGGCCAGCATCACGTCGCGCCGCAGCAGGGCACCCCAGGCGCGCGCCAGACTCATCCCAGATGCAGCGTCTGCACGGCGCTGCCCTCCAGGTCGACGGCGTGGTGCGAGGTCACCACCGCCATGCCGCCCCGTGCCGCATGCTCGCGCAGCAGCTTCTCCACCAGCGCGCGGCCGGCCACGTCCAGGGCGGTAAAGGGTTCATCGAGGATCCACAACCGGCCCGGCGCCAGCAGCAGGCGCGCCAGGGCCACGCGCCGGCGCTGGCCGGCGGAGAGCTTGCGGCAGGGGATATCCTCGCACTCGAAGGGCAGGCCGATCCGCTCCAGCGCCTGCTCCGGGCTGATCCGTGCCCCGCCGCCGAGGGCGGCGGCGAAGGCCAGGTTTTCCAGCGGGGTCAGTTCTTCCTTGATGCCGGCATGGTGGCCGACATAATTGAGTTCCGCGGCATAGGCGGCGAAGTTGTCGCGGATATCCTCGCCGCTCCACGCGATGCGGCCGGCCGCCGGCCGGGTCAGGCCGCACAGGGTGCGCAACAGCGTGGTCTTGCCGCAGCCGTTGCGCCCCTCGATCTGCAGAACCGCCCCGGGCTGCAACGTGAAGGAAACATCCTGAAACAGGGTGCGGCCGGCACGGCGGCAGGCCAACCCGGCAACATTCAGTCCTGCAGTGCGGTCGCCCGACATGGCGGCAATGCGCACCTGTCAGGCACGCAGCATGGCGTAGAGTTCGCCCTTGAGCTTCACGCGGCGCATCTTCAGTTCTTCGGTAACGGCATCGGACGGCGTCTCGATCTCCTGTTCGATGCGGCGCACCTGGCGGTCCACCTCGTGATACTCGTCGAACAACCGGGCGAAGTGCGCGTTGCTGGTCTTCAGGGCATGGATGCGGTCGTGGAATTCGGGGAAATCATGCTGCAAATCGTGATGCTCAACGGTCATGACTGCTCCATACGAGAGAAGGAAAATCGAACTGCAAGGCTACCTGACTGTCTATCCCGCACTCAAGCAGTTTCCCCCCTCGGACAGAGTCGTTATAGTTCGAAGGGAAAATAACACCGCTCCCAGCGCCGGCCCGGCAACGCGGCCGGCGCTGCCATGTCGGAACAACAGTGCGGTAACAATAAACAGCGACCACTATGAACCTGCTGCTCATCGTCCTGCTCCCCCTGCTGGGCGCCCTGTTGCCGCCGCTGGCGATCCGCTTCGGCCGCAGCGCCAGCGCCTGGACCGCCGCCGCCATCACGCTGGCCGCGCTGCTGTTCGCCTTGGAGCCGCTGACCACGGTATTTGCCGGCACCCCGCTGGAGGCGCACTGGGCCTGGCTGCCGCAGGCCGGCCTCGACATCCACCTGCGCATGGACGGCCTGGCCGCCCTGTTCGTGCTGCTGATCCTCGGCATCGGCCTGCTGGTGATTCTGTATGCCCGCTACTACCTGGCCGAGCGCGACCCCATGGGCCGCTTCTTCGGCCTGCTGCTCCTGTTCATGGGCGCCATGCTCGGCATCGCCCTGTCCGACCACCTGCTGCAACTACTGGTATTCTGGGAGCTGACCTCGCTCAGTTCCTTCCTGCTCATCAGCTACTGGCACCACCGTTCCGACGCGCGCCGCGGCGCGCGCATGGCCCTGGCCATCACCGGCGCCGGCGGCCTCGCCCTGCTCGCCGGCTTCCTGCTGCTGGGACACATCGTCGGCAGCTACCGCATCGTCGACGTCCTCGATGCAGGCGACCTGATCCGCGCCCACCCGCTCTACCTGCCGACGCTGCTGCTGATCCTGCTCGGCGCCTTCACCAAGTCGGCGCAGTTCCCGTTCCACTTCTGGCTGCCCCACGCCATGGCGGCCCCCACCCCGGTCAGCGCCTATCTGCACTCGGCCACCATGGTGAAGGCCGGCGTGTTCCTGCTGGCCCGCCTCTACCCGGCCCTCTCCGGCACCGACCCCTGGTTCTTCCTGGTGGGCGGCATCGGCCTCGCCACCCTGCTGTTCGCGGCCTACACCGCCCTGTTCCAGCACGACCTCAAGGGTCTGCTGGCCTACTCCACCATCAGCCACCTGGGCCTCATCACCCTGCTGTTCGGCATCGACACGCCGCTGGCCGCCGTGGCCGGCGTGTTCCACATCATCAACCACGCCACCTTCAAGGCCTCGCTGTTCATGGCCGCCGGTATCATCGACCACGAAACCGGCACCCGCGACATGCGCCTCATCAACGGCCTGTGGAAATACATGCCGCACACCGCCACCCTGGCCATGGTCGCCGCCTCGGCCATGGCCGGGGTGCCGCTGCTGAACGGCTTCCTGTCCAAGGAGATGTTCTTCGCCGAAACCCTGCACCTCTCGGCGCTGGGTTCGCTGAGCTGGGTCCTGCCCGCCGCCGCGACCCTGGCCGGCGTCTTCGCCGTGGCCTATTCGGCCCGCTTCGTCCACGACGTGTTCTTCAACGGCGAGCCCATCGACCTGCCCAAATACCCGCCGCACGAGCCGCCGCGCTACATGAAAATCCCGGTGGAGATCCTGGTCACCCTGTGCCTGCTGGTCGGCATCCTGCCGACCTTCACCGTGGCGCCGCTGCTGGACCTGGCCGCGGGCGCGGTGCTGCACGGCCTGGTGCCCGAATACAGCCTGGCCATCTGGCACGGCTTCACCCTGCCCTTCGCCATGAGCCTCGTTGCCCTGGCCGGCGGCATCGCCCTGTACAGCCAGCGCCACCGACTGTTCGCGCTGCATGACCGCATCTTCCCCGAGGTCGACGCCCGCGCCCTGTTCTGGGAGTTCATCACCTGGCTGATGGATGCCGCCCATGCCGTGACACGGGCGCTGGAAAACGGCTCGCAGCAGCGCTATGCCGCCCTGCTGCTGCTCGCCGCCCTGGCCGCCATCGCCCTGCCCCTGCTCGGTGGCAGCGCCCCCCTGGGCGGCCCGGTCCCGGCGGCGCCGGTCGATACGCTGACACTGCTCGGCGCCCTGGTGATGATGGCGGCGGCGATCCTGACAGTGGCATGGCAGCGCCGCCGCCTCGCCGCGGTGGTGGCACTCAGCGTGGTGGGCCTGGTGGTCTCGCTCGCCTTCGTGCGCTGGTCGGCCCCGGACCTGGCGTTGACCCAGCTGTCGGTGGAGGTGGTGACCATCGTGCTGCTGCTGCTGGCGCTGTACTTCCTGCCGCAGCAGGGGCCGGCCGAGTCCTCGCCCCTGCGCCGCGGCCGCGACCTGCTGCTGGCCGCCGGCGTGGGCGGCGGCGTGGGCCTGCTCGCCTGGGGCATGTTCACGCGCCCCTATGCGACCATCGCCAACTACTACGTGGAGAACAGCCTGAGCGGCGGCGGCGGTGCCAACGTGGTCAACGTCATCCTGGTCGACTTCCGCGGCTTCGACACCCTGGGCGAGATCACCGTGCTGGCCATCGCCGCCATCGGCATCTACGCCCTGCTCAACAACCTGCGCCTGGACATGCCGGCCACCGATGCGGGCGGCCGCCCCTGGTCCGGCGAGCGCTACCCGCTGGTGCTGGCCCAGCTCACCCGCTTCCTGCTGCCGCTGGCGCTGCTGGTGTCGGTGTACCTGTTCCTGCGCGGCCACAATGCCCCGGGCGGCGGCTTCATTGCCGGCCTGGTCACCGCCGTGGCGCTGATCCTGCAATACATGGCCAGCGGCATCGACTGGACCCAGCAGCGCTGGCGCCTGCAATACCACCCCATCATCGCCGCCGGCGTGCTCATCGCCGCCGCCACCGGCGCCGGCAGCTGGCTGTTCGACCGCCCGTTCCTCACCTCCGCCTTCGGCCACTTCCACCTGCCGCTGGCCGGCGAATTCGAGCTGGCCACCGCCATGCTGTTCGACCTCGGCGTCTACCTCACCGTGGTGGGCGTGGTGATGCTGATCCTGGCCAACCTGGGCAAGCTGACCCAGCGCTGTGCGGCCGGCAAGGAGGGTGAATGATGGAAGCCGTTGCCGCCCTCACCCTGGCCGTGCTGGTGACCTGCGGGGTCTATCTGGTACTGCGCGCGCGCACCTTCCCCGTGGTGCTCGGCCTGTCGCTGCTGTCCTATGCCGTCAACCTGTTCCTGTTCTTCACCGGCCGCCTGGTCACCGGCGCACCGCCGCTGGCCGGCGGCAGCGCGCCGGTGGCCGATCCCATCCCGCAGGCGCTGGTGCTCACCGCCATCGTCATCGGCTTCGGCATGACCGCCTTCGTGGTGATCCTCGCGCTGCGCGCCCGCGGCGAACTGGGCAGCGATCACGTCGACGGCCAGGGGGAGGAACGATGAATCACTGGATCATCGCCCCCCTCGTGCTGCCGCTGGTGGCGGGCATGCTGAGCCTGCTGCTGGTGGCCCGTCCGGGTCTGCAGCGCGCCCTCTCGGTCGGCGCGACCGCGGGCCTGCTGCCCGTCACCCTGCTGCTGCTGTGCTTCGCCGGCAACGGCGAGTTCGGCGTCTACCCGCTCGGCAACTGGCCGGCGCCGTTCGGCATCGTGCTGGTGCTGGATCGGCTGACTGCGCTGATGCTGCTGCTCACCGCCGTGCTGGCACTGCTGGTCCTGCTCCACGCCGTCAACGGCGACGACAGGCGCGGCCGCGACTTCCACGTGCTGTTCCAGCTGCAGCTGCTCGGCATCAACGGCGCCTTCCTCACCGGCGACCTGTTCAACCTGTTCGTGTTCTTCGAGATCCTGCTCATCGCCTCCTACGGCCTGGCACTGCACGGCGGCGGCCCGGAGCGCACCCGCGCCGGCCTGCACTACGTGGTGCTGAACCTCATCGGCTCCGCCCTGTTCCTCATCGCCGTCGGCACGCTGTATGCCGTCACCGGCACCCTGAACATGGCCGACCTGGCGGTGAAGGTCGCCGCCGCGCCGCTGGAGAACGCCGGCCTGTTGCGTGCCGCCGCCCTGCTGTTGCTCGCCGTATTCGGCCTCAAGGCGGCACTGCTGCCCCTGCACCTGTGGCTGCCGGCGCTGTACGGCCATGCCACCGCGCCGGTGGCGGCACTGTTCGCCATCATGACCAAGGTGGGCGTCTACGCCATCCTGCGCAGCTACACCCTGATCTTCCCGGCCAACGGCGCTATCAGCGACGTGGGCGCGTGGCTGCTGCCCCTTGCCCTGCTCACCCTGGCGGCGGGTGCGGTGGGCGTGCTGGGCAGCCAGCGCCTGCGTGTCCTCATCGCCTATCTGGTGGTGGTATCGGTGGGCACCCTGCTGGCCGGTATCGGCCTGTTCAACAGCGGCGGCATCGGCGCGGCGCTGTACTACCTGCCGCACACCACCCTGGTCAGCGCCGGCCTGTTCCTGCTGGCCGACCTCATCGCGCGCCAGCGCGGCGTCCATGGGGACCATTTCGTACTCGGCCCGCCGCTGGCCCAGCCCACCCGCCTCGGCGTGCTGTTCTTCCTCGGCGCCGTGGCCGCCGCCGGCCTGCCGCCCTTGTCCGGCTTCCTCGGCAAGCTGCTGCTGCTGCAAGCGGTGGCCCCGGCCCAGGCGGGCTGGTTGTGGAGTATCGTGCTCATCGGCAGTCTGGCGGGCCTCATCGCCCTGAGCCGCGTCGGCAGCCGCATCTTCTGGAAGACCGCAGGCGATCGGGCCGTCGCCGGACAGGCGCCCCTGACACACCTCGCCCCCGCTGCCGTGCTGCTGGCGATGAGCATCGCCATGACCGTGTTTGCCGCGCCCCTCATCCGCTATACCGAGGCGACCGCGGCGCAACTGCTGGCGCCGCAGCAGTACATCAACGCCGTGTTGGGAGTCCAACCATGAACCGCCTGCTGCCGCAACCCCTGTTCAGCCTGTTCCTGCTGGTGGTCTGGCTGCTGCTCGTGAACACCGTGGCAGCGGGCCAGGTAGTGCTCGGCACCCTCCTCGCCGTCGCCCTGCCGCTGCTGACGCAGCGCTTCTGGCCCGACCGGCCGCGCATCCACAGCCCATGGAAGCTGCTGCGCTACATCGCCACGCTGCTGTGGGACATCGGCCTCGCCAACCTCACCGTGGCGCGTCTGATCCTCGGCCCGACGCGCAAACTGCGCCCGGCCTTCATCCACCTGCCGCTGGACCTGCACAATGAATTCGCCATCAGCGTGCTGGCCAGCACCATCTCGCTGACGCCGGGCACCGTGTCGTCCGACCTGAGCCCGGATCGCAAGACCCTGCTGATCCACGCGCTGGATGTCGAGAGCGAAGCCGCGGTCATCGCCCACATCAAGCAGCGTTATGAACAGCCGCTGCGGGAGATATTCGAATCATGCTGAGCGCCGCCATCACCTTCGCCTTCATCTGTATCGCCGCCGCCCTGCTGCTCAACTTCTGGCGCCTGCTGCGCGGTCCGAGCACACCCGACCGCATCCTGGCGCTGGACACCATGTACATCAACACCATCGCCCTGCTGGTACTGTTCGGCATCCACCTCGACCTCACCGCCTTCTTCGAGGCGGCCCTGCTCATCGCCATGATGGGCTTCGTCGGCACGGTGGCGCTGTGCAAATACCTGCTGCGCGGCGACATCATCGAATAGGGGTCAAGACCATGCTGGACATCCTCATCGCCCTGTTCCTGTTCATCGGCGGCGCCTTCGCCCTCATCGGCTCCATCGGCCTCGCCCGCCTGCCCGACCTGTTCATGCGCCTGCACGGCCCCACCAAGGCCACCACCCTCGGTGTCGGCGGCATCCTCATCGCCTCGGTGCTGCACTTCTCCAGCCGCGGCGACGGCCTCAGCCTGCACGAACTGCTGATCACCCTGTTCCTGTTCATCACCGCGCCGATCAGCGCCTACCTCATCGCCCGCACCATGCTGCACCTGCGCGGGGACAACAAATCCTGAACTTGCTCGACCCGCTCCCCTCCCATAGACTTAGTCCACATGGAGGCGAGCGATGGCCACCATCGTCAACGTACACGAAGCCAAAACCCACTTCTCGAAACTGCTGGAACAGGCCCACGCGGGGCAGGAGATCATCCTCGCCAAGGCAGGCAAACCTTATGCCCGCCTGGTTCCCCTGGCTGCCCCTCCCGCGCAGCGCCGGCCCGGGCGCCTCGCCGGAAGAGTCGGAGATGCGTTCTGCGAGTCGCTTCCCGAAGATGAACTGCAGTCCTGGGAAGGGCAATGAAGCTCCTGCTCGACACCCACACCCTGCAGTGGTGGTTCACCGACGACCCGCACCTTTCGGCAACGGCCCGGCAAGCCATCACCGACATGGGCAACGAGATATTTGCCAGCGCGGCGAGTGCCTGGGAAATCGCCGCCAAGCAAAGGCTGGGCAAACTGAACGAAGTCCCCCAGCAACCGCGCGCTACGCGGAACTGGTGGAACAAGACGGCTTTATCCATCTGCCCATGACTCACCTGCACAGCCTGCGCACAGGTTCTTACGACCTTGCCCATCGCGCCCCCTTTGATCGCATGCTGGCCGCACAGAGTGAAATCGAGGGCCTGGTTCTGATAACGCGCGATCCTGCCTTCGCGGCCTTCGGCACACAGACACTTTGGTAAGGGAAGCTCTTGGATCCGCTCTCTACCCCTTGCTGCCGAACACCTTGCGCAAAAGCTCGGTGGTGCGTGCCGCCGGATTTTCACGAATCAGCTTCTCCTCCGCCGCCAGCTTGAGGAACAGACCATCGAGGGCACGGGAGGTGATATAGCCGTCGAGATCCTGCGCCTCCTTGTCGATGAGCGAGGCCAGCGGCCCGGCGCGGCGCAGCATGTCCTTGTAGGCCGAGGTGACGCCCACCTTGGCGGTGGCCTGCTCAATCACCGGCCGGAATTTCTTGCTCAGCCGCATCTCGGAGCGCTGACGGAAGAACTGCGTGGCGGCATCATCCGGGCCATGAAGAATATTGCGTGCGTCCTCCAGCGTCATGCTGCTGATGATATCGACGAAGATATCCACCGCCTCCGGCGCCGCGCGCTCTGCCGCGCGATTCAAGGTGCCGATAAAGTCATCCACCACCTTGTCCTGTCCGAAATCACGCAGTGTCCGCTCCACCTTGCGCAGCGACTCCGGCAAGGGGATGCGCACCTGCAGGTCGTCGAGATAGCCACCCTTCTTGCCCAATAGTTCCACCGCCCGCTGCGTCCCTATCTGCAACGCCTCTTTCAGACCTGCGACAATCTCGGCCTCGCCCAGCTTACCCTGGCCCGCCACACCGGCAGCGGCATCGCTGATGCGCCGCGACCAGTCATCCCGGTTGGTGCAGCCGGCAGCCACCAGTACCACGCACAGCATTACAGTAAACTTCATCGCATTCCACATTGACGTTTCTCCATGGCAAATATCCGATCCGCCACCGCGCCGTGCGCCGTGAGCGACCTGAGCAGCCCCTCACGTAACGCCGAACCGGTAGCCAGATAAAAATCACACTGCCCCACCGCCGCGATGCTCCCGGCGATGACCTCGGCGGTAACGGTCTCGCCACCGCCTTCCAAATACAGCGGCTGATAGCTGAAGTTATCCAGTGCGTCCACCCAGGAGCGGCACAGATTGGCCAGATAAAAACCATCATCATGGGCGCTGACCCAGAACAAGGTGATCGGCTGCGACAGTTCGAGTGCCAGGGCATGCTCGATCAGGCTTTTGAGCGGCGCAAACCCGGTATCCTGAGCCACCATGACGATAGGGCGGTGCGAGTCCTCATCCAGCGTGAAGCTGCCGAACGGCCCGGTGACCTGCACTATGTCATTGGCGCGCAACTTCTGAAAAACGTGGCGCGGAAAATCTTCGTCGATGCGCTGCGCCAGATGGAACTGCAGCAGCATACCATTGCAGGGGCAGCTGGCGATGGCGGCGTCACAACTCATGCCATTACCGAGGCGCAGCTCGACATGCTGGCCGGCGAGGAACTGCAAGGTCTGGCTGCGCGGTGTGCGCAGAGTGAGAATCACATAATGTTCCCCCACGCGTTCGATATGTGCCACGCGGGTGCTCACCTGTTGCAGAGGAATCTGTGCGGCATCGCCGATCTCGTTGACCTCCAGCACCAGATCGCTGCCGGCGCTGACGCTGCACAGCAGTAACTGCCCTTGCACCTTGTCGGCCTCGCTGAGAACATAATCATGAAAGCGGGGATGTTCGACACGACCGGAGATCAGGCGCGCCTTGCACACGCCGCAACTGCCCCCGCTGCAATTGTAGGGGATGTTCACACCATTGCGCAGGGCCGCATCCAACAGCGTCTCCTGTGCCTCGGCCTCGAACTCACGACCACTGGGGAGCAGGCGGATACGATGCGTCATGGCTGGGCTATTTTTCCAGCTGCTCCAGCAGCCAGCGGTTGATGTCTTGCACCACCCGGCGCTGGACATCATCACTGCAGTCCTGCATGGCATCCAGCTTGCGGCACAACTGGTCGATGATCTCCCGGTATTTCTTCGCCATGGCCCGCTCCAGCGAGAGTTCGGCGTTGCGCTTCCTGAGCTGAATCTCCAGGTCATCGCGATCGGGGGTCAGGGTACTGCGGACACGGCGCGAAAAGGCCGTGGTCTTGATCAGTTGCACACGCTCCAGAACCGGCGACTCCTGCAAGGCCAGGCGGGGGTACAGCTGGCGTAATAAATCCACATCCACCATGCCTTCCGGCGCCGGCAATTCACCGTCATGGATCAAATGCTGCAACTCCGATCGCTTGATGCCCAGCAAGCGTACCGCCGTGGCTACTGCGACTTTCTGTCCCACGATGCACCCCTGTCGCAACCATCTTGTCAGCGTTAAGGAAGGTCTGAATAAGTCCATCCTGGACTTTTCAGACCACGCCAAGCGAAAAGTCTGATTTTCGCTTGGCTTCATTTTCCAACGACTTATCGTCGTTGGAAAATGGCGGCACATCCCTGTGCCGCGGAAGCTCTGAACTTATTCAGAACTTCCTTAACTGTAACGCAATTTGACAGGAAAATGCGCTGCGTGCAGCAAAGGAATGAAGTGCCAGACCCGGCGAATTGCCCACAGGATGGGTATGAGTTACAGCGGTGCGCGCATCCGCGCCTGATTATCCGCAGGAGCCCGCTCCGCGGACGAATTACCGTCGGGCCATGGCAGGGCTTGCAGGGTGCGCCCGCTGCGATGCCGGCAGGCCGGGGACATGCCCTACCCGCCCCGTTCCACCCGGTTGCGCCCACCCTGCTTGGCACGATATACCGCCTCATCGGCCTGCGCCACCAGTCGTTCCGCACAGGCCGACAGAGCGCCGCAGCAGTCCTCTGGTGTCAGCAGCGCCATCCCTACGGAAAGGGTAACCGTCAGATTGTGATCACCGCCGAGGCGGAAGGGCTCGGCGGCGATGGCGGCACGAATGCGCTCGGCGACATCCAACGCCTGTGCTGAATCGGTTTGCACCAGCAGGGCCGAAAACTCCTCGCCGCCATAGCGGCCCAGGGCATCGGACAGGCGCAGTTGCGCCTTGATGCGTGCGGCCACCTCCTGCAGCACACGATCACCCACTTGATGTCCATAGGTGTCGTTGACCTTCTTGAAGTGATCGACGTCGAGAAACAGGCAGGCCAGCGGCTGATGAGTGCGTTGCACCCTTTCCACCTCTTCAACCAGGCGGCGATCAAAATAACGCCGATTGTGTACGCCGGTAAGGGCATCGGTCAGGCCGATATGCTTGAGCCGTTCGTGATTGATGGCGTTTTCCAGCCCGATGGCCACGACCGCCCCCAAACGTTCGAGAAAATCGGTAGCACTGCCGGGAATGAATCGTCCTTCCTCTCGACTCCCCAGATTCAGGCTGCCGATGAGACGACGCTGGCGCAGCAGCGGCAGAACGGCCACACTGGCCGGGGGCGGGCCCAGATGGAACAGGGCCGCGTGTTGCTCGGAACGATAGCTGCCCAGCTTGGGCAACTGGGCGGAACCGAAGAAACCGGCCAGCGCGGAGGCCGAATCCAGGAAGCGCAGTTCGGGAAAGCCGTCGCTGCAACCCAGGTCGGCCAGCAGGCGCTGCACTTCGTATTCGGGGTCAACCAAGGTCAGCGTCACACTCTCCAGGCCGAACACCTGGCGATGGCCGACCAGCACGTGACGCAACAGGTCCACCAGGCCGTTGGCGCTGAGCAGGCGCAGTTCCTGCTCGTGAAACCGCCGCATGCGCTCCTCATTGTGCCGCGCATTGGCCAGGACCGCGGTCAGGCGACGGCGCAACGTCTTGTTTTCACTGTGCAGATCCGAGCTCATGACAACATCCGGTGTCGGTGGATTCCGTCTTTTACGCCACACCACCTGCAAAGAACGTGAAGAACCCGACAGAATTTGTCCGTCCCACCCCGGATGAGACCGCTCCGCGGGCGAAGACAGCGTATCCTACGGCCCGGCCCGTCCCGGCAGATACAGGCTCAGCGCAGGCAAATAGGTGATGATCAGTACCGTCAGCAACAGAATAAAGAAAAACGGCAGGGTGGCATGATAAATCTGCATCACCGGCACCCGGAAACGATAGCTGGCGATGAACAGGTTCATGCCCACCGGCGGGGTGAAGTAACCCAACTGCATGTTGGCGAGGAAGATGATGCCGAGATGGAGCGGGTTGATGCCGTAGCCAAGGGCAATGGGCAACAGTAACGGCACCATGATTACCAGGGCGGAAAAGATATCCAGCATCATGCCCAGAATCAGCAGGAACACGTTGAGCAGCATCAGGAAGGTCAGCGGATCCTTGATGTGTTCGCGGATGGCATCGAACAGCCGCGTCGGCACCTCGGCATCGATGAGGTAATTGGTCGATGCCAGCGAGACGCCGAGGATCACCAGGATGCCGCCCACCAACACCATCGACTCGCGGATGATGCGCGGCAGATCGCTGTATCTGACCTCGCGGTGGATCATCACCTCCACCACCAGCACATACAGCGCCGTCACCGCCGCCGCCTCGGACACGGCGAAATAGCCGCTGTAGATGCCGCCCAGCACAATGAACGGCAGCGGCAGTTCCCACATCGCCTCGCGCAGCGCCTTGCCGATCTTGGTGCCGGCAAAGCCATGCAAGGGTTGCCCGCGGTTGACCCACATGCTCCAAACCGACAGCGCCGCCACCATCAGCAGCCCCGGCAGTATGCCGGCCAGGAACAGGTCGTCGATGGTAATGGAACCGCCGACACCCAGCTGCTGCGCGATGACGCCATAGAGAATCAGCGGCAGTGAAGGCGCAAACAGCAGCCCCAGACTCCCGGAGGTGGTGATCAGACCGAGACTGAAACGGTGGTTGTAACCCGCCTGTGCCAGGGCGGGATACAACAGGGCCCCCAGGGCAACGATGGTGACGCCGGAGGCGCCGGTAAAGGCGGTAAAGATGGCACAGGCCACCAGCGAGACCACCGCCAGGCCGCCGGGCATCCAGCCCAGCAGTGCACCGGTCAGATGGACCAGGCGGCGTGGCGCATTGCTCTCGCTGAGCAGATATCCGGAGAAGGTGAACAGTGGAATGGCCAGCAGGATCGGCATTTCGGCCAGGCGGTAGAACTCGATCAATACCACCGAGAGATCGATGTCCGAGGACTGAAAACCGATCAGGGCGCTGGCGGCAATGACGGCAAACAGCGGCGCACCGAGCAGCGCCAGACCGAGCAACAGCAGGGTGATGGCGGCGCTCATGCCGGCTCCGCTGCGGGCCAGACGGTAACGACGAAGAAGCGCAAGGCCATTACGCCAAAACCAAGGGGGATGATCAGCTCACAACACCAGGCCGGCAGGCCGGCAAACACCAGCGTCCCGGCCTCGTACTCCATGGCGACAAAACGCGCACCATGCCAGGCCAGCACGGCACAGACGCCGCTGGCAAACAGCCCGGTCAGCCACTGGCTGATGCGCTTGAGGCGTGGCGACAGGAAACGCGACAGCACATCTACGGTAATGTGATTATTGTGGCGGGTCGCCGCCATCGCTCCCAGCAGGCCCACCCACAAGACCATCACGCGCAGCAGGGGATCGGCCCAGACGGCACCGACACCCCAAAAATTGCGCAGCAGGATCTGCCCGGCAGCGAGCAGGATCATCGCCAATACCAGCACCACGACGAGTGCGTCCTCGACCAGGCGTACCCCGTGGATAATCCGTCCTAACCTGCCCTCCAAATGCCTCTCCCCTCTCCGCAGGTTCCCACTCCGTGGGCGAATATGCCGTTATCCAACCGCGGCAAACAAGGTGTTACTTACCCGCCCCTGCCCGGTAGTCATTGATGTGCTTTTGCAACACCCCGAGCATCCCGGCACTGAACACCTGTTTTTCGGTCAACCGGCGCGTGGTCTCATCCACCACATCATGCCAACCATCGCCCTGCTTGAGCGGCACGAAACCGATGCCCTGTTGCTGCAGCACCTCACGGGCACGCACCTCGTCCTCTCGGCTCTGGACATTGAGCTGGGCCAGCACCTTGCCGAACACCTCGCGCACCACAGCCTGATCCGGCGGCTGCAACTGATTGAAGGCCTTGGCCGACACCACCAGCGTGCCGTAAATGTAAATAAGGGGGGTATCGGTCAGATACTTCACCCGCGTATGCCACTGCAACGCGATGGCGCCGACCGCCGAGGCAGCCACGGTGTCGATCAATCCGGTCTGCAACCCGGTGAGAACATCGGTCAGGGGCAATGACACGGGATGTATGCCCACCGATTGAAACGCCGTATAGCTGATGACATCGCCTTCCGGCACCCACACCTTGAGCGGCTTGAGGTCATCCAGCTTTTCCACCGGCTGATTGGACATCAGATAGGCAAAACCGCCTTCACTGATACCAAAGCCGACAAATCCCTGTTTTTCCAGTCCCTGCATCAGCAGCGGGTCCATGCGGGTGCGGACATAATCCACTTCGGCCAGGGAGTTGAAGATAAACGGCAGACTGTAGATCTGGGCATCGGGATAGATTTCCGCCAGCCCACCGCCGGTGATGGCACCGCCGTGCAGCTGGCCAATGCGGATCTTGCGCAGCACACTCTTGTCGTTGCCCATCACACCGCCGGGGTAGAAACGGAACTCCACCCGCCCGGCCGTGCGCTGCTTGATCTCATCAGCGCCCTTGCGGAACGCCTCCATCCAGCTGGTGCCATCCGGTGCCGCCGTGGCTATCTTGAAGGTCACCGCCGCCGCCGGGAAAGACAACAACGACAGCAACAAACACAACAAAGCCAAGCCCCAGCGGTTCGACATTCCGCATAGTGAGAAGAAGGAGCGTTTTCCCACCTCCCCCACACCGTGGGGGAGGCCGGGAGGGGGAATACCCTCCTCCCCCACACCAGTGGGTGAGGCCGGGAGGGGGGATACCCTCCTCCCCCACACCGTGGGGGAGGCCGGGAGGGGGCGCCCGTCGCAGCCCCCCTCCCCAACCCTCCCCATCCCATGGGGAGGGAGTTTTCCCTCCTCCCCCACACCGTGGGGGAGGCCGGGAGGGGGAATACCCTCCTCCCCCACACCGTGGGGGAGGCCGGGAGGGGGAATACCCTCCTCCCCCACACCAGTGGGGGAGGCCGGGAGGGGGGATACCCTCCTCCCCCACACCGTGGGGGAGGCCGGGAGGGGGCGCCCGTCGCAGCCCCCCACCCCAACCCTCCCCATCCTATGGGGAGGGAGTTTTCCCACCTCCCCCACACCGTGGGGGAGGCCGGGAGGGGGAATACCCTCCTCCCCCACACCCGTGGGAGAGGCCGGGAGGGAAAATGCCCTCCTCCCCCACACCGTGGGGGAGGCCGGGAGGGGGGATGTTCTCCTCCCCCACACCGTGGGGGAGGCCGGGAGGGGGGATGTTCTCCTCCCCCACACCGTGGGGGAGGCCGGGAGGGGGGATGTTCTCCTCCCCCACACCGTGGGGGAGGCCGGGAGGGGGCGCCCGTCGCAGCCCCCCACCCCAACCCTCCCCATCCTATGGGGAGGGAGTTTTCCCACCTCCCCCACACCGTGGGGGAGGCCGGGAGGGGAAATACACTCCTCCCCCACACCCGTGGGGGAGGCCGGGAGGGGGAATACCCTCCTCCCCCACACCGTGGGGGAGGCCGGGAGGGGGGATACCCTCCTCCCCCACACCGTGGGGGAGGCCGGGAGGGGGCGCCCGTCGCAGCCCCCCACCCCAACCCTCCCCATCCTATGGGGAGGGAGTTTTCCCACCTCCCCCACACCGTGGGGGAGGCCGGGAGGGGAAATACCCTCCTCCCCCACACCCGTGGGGGAGGCCGGGAGGGGGAATACCCTCCTCCCCCACACCGTGGGGGAGGCCGGGAGGGGGAATACCCTCCTCCCCCACACCGTGGGGGAGGCCGGGAGGGGGCGCCCGTCGCAGCTCCCCACCCCAACAAGCCCCATCATCGAATTGGGAGGGAGTGTTTCCCCCTCCCCCGCTCCGCGGGGGAGGCTGGAATGGGACATAAGCAGGTACACAGCAGAGGAAAAACCATCCAGCAGCCTATGCTTCGACATCATTTCACTCCATGAAATACTCGGCCGAACTCGCCAGCAGCTTCCTCGCCTCCTGCTGCGCCAGAACATTGCTCAACACCAGACCGGGCACATGTACCTCCGCCGTCACCACCTCGTGCAGCAAGCGGTCATGCAACTCTCGGTCGAAAACCATGCGCGCATAACGGCGCGCGAACTCCACCTTGGCCATCAAATCCTTGCCCTGTGACACGGCAATGGCCTTCTCGAAAAAGCCGCGCCCCACCTCCGGCCTGCCGCCAACCGACGGCGGCACCAACGTGTTAAGGACAGCGAGATAAAGCTGTGCCCGACCATTGTCGTATTCCGGATCCATGGCAACCACACGGCGCATGACAGCCTCGACCTTGGGAAGATCCGCGATCGCCGCCCAGTCGGAACTGTCCGCCTGAATCCGGCCGGCCCAGGCACTACCATAGACATACAACGCATCCAGCCCCTCTACCTGCACCTCATGCAAGGATGGAACAAACTGATCATAGGGCGCTGATTCGACCTTGCAGACCTGCGGATAATCCGCACACAAACCCCGCCGGGCATAGTCCCGCGCCTTCTTGGCCATACGCAGGGCGCGCTCCCCGTCGTCCACAAACACCGCGGCATAAGCACCATACAGACGTGCACCGGCCAGCAACATGTTCTTGTCCTGGGGGTCATCGGCTATCAGCCCATCGATGAGCAGGAGATAGGCCGGTGCCCCGGCCCGCACCGTCTCGGGGTCGTCCTGGTTCAGGATTGCGCTGGACAGTGTGGCCCCCATCCGTTGCGTTACCATGCCGGCACAACCGGCCAGAAGCACAACCATGCCGACCGTTCCGACCCACCGCATGAAGCCGGTTTGTATCAATGACATTCTGGTGGCCATATGGAACCCGTCACATGAACATTATCAGACAATATTTCTTTATAGAACATGGCGTTACAACACCGCACCCCAAAGCCCGATGCACCCTGCGCTGGAAATATTACTCCATCAGGGTAGCCGGGTGTTAATCCGCACCATCGGTGCATGACAGAAACTGCTTCCGGCCTTGCTGCGGCTGCACAGCCCCGGAGAACTCGGGCACGATAAGCTTCATGGAACACAGCAGCTTCTCCAGCTCATAGCTGGAGCACTCCAGAGGACATTGCCAAGGCGCACTCGGCCTGGGGTTACCGTCTTGTAGCCGGATGGCTGCGCGAGAATGGTTCTAGTGCGAGCCTGAAGCGCGTGCGGCGGTTGTGGCGCCAGGAGGGCTATACCGCCCACTGGCGTAAACGCCGCAAGAAGAAGCGTACAGGCGCGCCTTGATCCGCCGCCCCATGGGCCGAACAGCGTCTGGTGCATGGATTTCTCCGAGGACCGTGTAGAGAATGGCCGGCGTTTTCAGACCCTGCTCGTCAAAGACGAGGCGACAGCCTATTGCCTGGTACTGCCGGTGGCGCGCTCCTTCAAGGCAGTGGATGTCGAGCGGGAGCTGGATCGGATGGTGGAGCAATATGGCTGCCCCGATTTCGTCCGCTGTGACAACGGTGGTCAGTTCATCGCCTTCGTGGTGCAGCGTTGGGCTCAGCGTCGTGGCATACGCATGGCGCACATCGACCCTGGCAAGCCTTGGCAGAACGGGGCGGCTGAAAGCCTGGTGGCCACCTACCGCCGCGAAGTGCTCGATGCGGAGCTGTTTCACACCTTGCTGGAGGCTGAGGTGATCAGCGAGAGATGGCGCCGGATGTACAACGAGCAACGACCGCACAGTCGTTTGAACTATCGGCCTCCGGCTACCGCCTATCCGGCAAAGAAGGTAGTCTAGCGGTCGAAACCAAAGAACCCGGTGGTCCGAGATTTGGGCTCCAGTCACAAAAGTGTCCGTTAAAGCCGGGCTAGCTCACCCTGCCCCCCATCGCACTTGTCCTTAGCCAACCGCACCCCAGAATTCACCATACTGGCCAGAAACACAACAATGCAAACTACATAAGTGTTCACGAACGGATTCCGTGCCCATAGCGCCTCACTCAGACCGAAGGTAGCAAATGCCAGCACCGTCACAAGCCCACCCATCGCATAGAAACGCTGTTCCGGCGTGATAGCATTACGCAACCCGCGACCAAATGCCAGCAAAGGCAATAGCAAATACGCCACAACGGTAGCAATCAACCCCACCAATCCGCCATTAGCCAGAGCATCGAAGTAAATGCTATGCGCATGACCGAAATCTTCGACGGCGGTACTCCAGGAGCGCCCATCGGCCGCCATGTCGCGCATCTCCTGATGAAAATCGCCCAGTCCGCTACCTAATATTGGATGTTCCTCCACGATCAACAAGGTATTACGCCACAAATTGAGCCTAATTCCCCAAGACGTAGCCGCACTCGGGTCTTGCATAAATATCCTCAAATCCTCGGCCCCGCGTTCCACTCCTTGAACAAATCGATCACTCTTCCATATCCCGAACGACATCAGCGCAAGCATAACCACAAATCCGGCTAACACCATTTGACGGTTGGCCAATAATTCCTTCCTATACATCCATAGAAGGGTGAGTATAAACACAGGGACAAACAACCAGGAGCCCCGCGTCTGCGACAGTACACTTGCATAAAGGGCGGCGGAGGCCGAAATTGCGGCAATACCAATCCCCAAGCCACCACGAGCCATGGTCAACGCAAAAATCACTGCCAAAGCCCCCCACAACACAGCCAAATCACCAAAAACAATTTTGTGGTAATAACCGCTGGCGAACTCGTGGCCGACCCAACTGACCTGATAGCCCCCCTGTACCGCCATCACTACACACGCGACAATTGCTCCAACGCCCAACTCTCGACCTAACGCGAGACTATAGCGCCGCATCATCAAATACACAGGGATCATCAATACGAAACGCAGATATCGTTCAAGGTATTTAAGCCCCTGGCGGATATCTTCAGAATTGATAAAGCTGAGCGACATGGCAATAAGTGCCACTACAAAACCGAGCAGAATTCGCCGCTCCCACAAAGAGAGATTTTGCCAATGCCTGCCATAATACAATGCAGGCAACACCAACAACGTATAGACATAGCTTCCGCCGCCGTTAGTCGTCGCCACAACAACGGGAAAAATGAATACCAGAGCCGCAGTCCACCATGTTAACCAGCGGTGCATGGCCACACCAGGATTCGTTCCCGTTAGCGTCCGGCTTGCATAATCACGCACATCCATCAAAACTATCCTTTCACATCAAGCAAGCTTCCTAAGGAGCTCTGAATAAGTTCAGAGCTTCCACGGAACCCGAGATACGGCACGTTCAGTGTGTTATTCCCACCCAAACCTCATTCACTCGAAAAGAGCCCGATTTTGAGATGCCTCTAATAGGCATTCCTCCCTACGAAGCCTTTTATGAACGTCAATAATATGATCTTCAAATCAAACCATAAGGACCAATTCTCAATGTAATAAAGATCATATTCAACACGCTTTTGCATTTTCTCGAGGCTATCGGTTTCACCGCGCCATCCATTAATCTGGGCCCAACCGGTGATACCCGGCTTTACCTTGTGCCGTTTCATGTACCCATCAATCAGATCCTTGTACTGCTCGTTGTGTGCCACCGCATGGGGGCGGGGCCCCACGATGGACATTCGCCCCTGCAACACATTAAAAAACTGTGGCAATTCATCAAGACTGGTGCGGCGAAGAAAGCGTCCAAAGCGCGTCACACGTGGATCGTCACGCGAAGCTTGCGTAACCACCCCGTTATCCTCCTCATGCACCACCATAGTGCGGAATTTATAAACCCGTATCGGCTTACCATCATATCCAAACCGCAGCTGCTTAAACAAAACAGGCCCTGGCGAGCTTAACTTCACACCAACAGAAATCAGAACCATAAGTGGTGAAATGAGCGCGAGTATCAATGCAGCCAGAACCCGGTCTTCGACGGCCTTGATCACAAGATTCAAACCAGTCATCGGCGTTACCGATAGGTTTATGACTGGCATGCCAGCAATATCCATCAGCGAGTGATTCAATAGTCGCATACCAAAAAAGTCAGGTACGAGACGAATATCGGTCGTAGAGTGGCGCAGCGCATGAAGAATTTTCCTGACTTTATCCTCATCACGCAGCGGCATGGCCAGCCAAACCTGATCGATGCGCCGTTCCTTGACGAACCCAGCAAGTGAGTCCAAGTCCCCTATATATGGGATGCCATCAATCGAAACTGGCGGCGCACCACTATTGCTACTGAAATAACCGACCACAGTCAGCCCCATCCAGGGCGCGGCACGTAACCGTGCCGCCACCTGCTCGCTTAGTTCTACACTACCTACAATTACGACATGCCGCTGGTTAAGTCCGCGTCGCCGTGCCCATCGCAAACCGGCACGAAGGATTATGCGCACAAGGATAAGGGCTGCCCAGCCTGAACTCGCCCATAAAAGCAACCAGCCACGCGAATAAGTCGTGCCTGTCTTGGAGATAAAAGCGATGGCCGTTAGTGCAAGAAGTACACTACCCCACGCCAGCGATATGGCTCGCACTTCATCTATAACTGAAATGCCACGCCAGGCCTGATAAAGCGCGAAACGAGGAAATAACAATGCTGCACACAGAAGCGCGATGAGGACGACCAGAAGATAGTTGTTGGGCAGTTCGATACTGTCCAGATACCACCAATGCGCAAGCCATGCTGTGACAGCAATGGCCAGCCAGTCAGCCAGATGAAGTGCCGCATTAAGAATGCTGGCATGCTCTTTGAGTATCCCACGGGAATGCATGGGGCAATAGTTTACAGGGATATTCTCAAAAAGTGTTGTGGTCTACTCCTGCGCGAGAGGAGAGGCTGCCAGGAGAGGGATAATGCCCATATCCCATCCCCACCCGTAAAATGTGAGGGATTGACCTGCGTGGCCAGTCAACTGCGTTTATTTTGTCGTTTCCCGGCACACCCAACTAAGGCCGGACCGCCCGACAGCAGCAGCGACAAAAGCCATGAATTCGCTGCGAAATCGCTCAGGAGAAAACCGCTCGGCATTGGTCCTGCAGACAATAGGGTGGAACAGATGCCTATGTGATTCGAAACTCTCGACGGCCTGCCTCAGGGAGGCCACCGATTGCCGGTCAAAGAATATCCCGGTAGGCGCATGTTCATTATTACCCGTCCCCGTCCCCATCCCGACAACCGTCTCCAATACCCCACCTTTACCATAGGCAATTACAGGCGTACCACAGGCCTGCGCCTCCAACGGAGCGATACCGAAATCTTCTTCTGCGGCGAACACAAACGCACGGGCACGCTGCAAGTAGTCCCGCAGCACAGCCTGTTCCTGAAAACCAAGAAACTCCACGTTTGAACCGGCCCTGGCGCGAATCTTTTCAAAATCCGGGCCATCTCCGATAACGATCAGGCGACGTGCCGGCATGGAGGAAAAAGCCTCAACAATCAGGTCGATTTTTTTATACGGTACCATGCGTGAGGCCGTTACGTAGAAATCCTCCTTGGCTTCCCTCAGCTGAAAACCACCAACATCCACGGGCGGATAGATAACGGTAGATTCACGGCGATAAACCTTCCAGATACGTCGTGCAATAAAATCAGAGATAGCAATAAACTCGTCCACCCCATTTGCTGTGCGCATATCCCACAGCCGGATCCGATGCAACATCCACTTGGCGATCCAACCCTTGAGCCCTCGCTCCAGGCCCGCCTCACGAAGGTATTGATGCTGGAGATCCCATGCATAACGGATCGGGGAGTAGCACATACAGATATGCAACTGATCCGGGCCAGTCAGCACACCCTTCGCCACTGCATGACTACTCGAGATAACCAAATCATAGCCAGAGAGATCAAACTGCTCGACCGCCAAGGGCATCCAGGCAAGGTAATTGCGATATTTTCGCCTGGAAAAAGGTAGATTTTGTATGAATGATGTGACTGTGCTTTTGTTCTTGATAAAGTCACGCTGCCCGGGCGGTATGAAGTCGACCAATGAGAACAACTCGGCCTCAGGAAAGCAATCAAGCATGGCCTCGAGAACGCGCTCAGCACCTGCATAAGTCACGAGCCAATCATGGACAATGGCGACTTTCATGACACCAGCCAAATCTGAAATTTCACGTTACTTGGCCGCAAGAGTTGAGCAAGCTCAATATCTGGCCTGCCCCAATTTGCCAATTCCACTCAACGTCAAGCGCTTTATCGGAGTGCGGTCGCTGGCTCCGCAAGTATAATTCCTCCAGTACCCACTGAATGCCCTCTGCCGTGGGTGCATGATAAAGCGCATGGTTCCCTCCGGCCTCATGCATGGCCGGTACATCGGAGCATACTACCGGGCAACCACACCGACGCGCCTCCAGAATGGGCATTCCAAAACCTTCATAACGCGATGGCATAAAAAACAGATCCGCACCTGAATAAAGGCTAGGCATATCCTCTGTGGGAACATAACCCAATCGTTGCACGATACCTTCTGCCTCTGCCGAATCAAGCAGGCGAACAATTTCCTCATCCTTCCAACCTTTAGCACCAACCAAAACTAGCAACGGCAAGTCCAGGTCCGGATAGGTTCTGCGGAAAGTCAGATACTCTCGCACAAACAGTGCAATATTTTTTCGCGGCTCAAGAGTACCCACAATTAAATTATAAGCCCCGCTAAGATTGTATTTTGCCTTGACAGACTCGATCTCAGCACACGTCCTGGGAAAGAACAGGGCTTCATCAACTGCTGGTCGTACGATGGCATCGGCCGTACGAGCGCAATACCGTAACATTTCATCTGCCACTGCCTGCGCAATGGTGAATACACCACAGGCACGCCGTATCCACCATGGTTGATTAACGCGGCGAAACCAACGACCCCGGAACGACATGGTATCTGGTGCCTGTCGATACACAAAGTCATATACCGTCAGAACCACTGGACAAGGCATGAAAAACGGAGCTACACCAGTACTGGCCCAAAAAACATCAACCTTGGCACGTTGAACTGTTCGGGCTAATCCAAAAGCCTTCCAATAATATATATTGCTTACAAAGGATGGAGCACCCTCATATATAGAGATGTTCGGCTCCGAGAAGTCAACACAGAGTGGTTGTAATGCGAACACGATGAACTCATGTTCAGGCGCCTGCCTTGCCATGGCACAAAGCAGTCGATAGGAATAATTCCCAATGCCCGTCAGCTTAGAAACAAAGACCGAACCATCAACACCTACACGCACGGTACTTAACTATCCCTAGCCGAATAGACGAAAGTCACTGCATCCCATCCTTTAGCATCCATCGCAAAGTCTCCTCCAACGGCGGCGTTTCCCAAGGCCCAATCAGGCTGAGAAGCTTCGACGGATCGCCACTAAGTGTTTTAACTTCGTTGGGGCGGACAAACGCGGGATTTACCTTTACTTTGATGGCGTGCCCGGCAATCTTTCCGGCCATGGCCAATACTTCACGCAGCGCATGCGTACGGCCTGAACAAACGTTTACCGTTTCTCCAATCGGGCAGGCCTCTAGCAAACGTCGATAGGCTTGCGCAACAGCCCGCACATCAGAAAAATCGCGCCAGACATCGAGATTGCCCAGCTCGATCGCCTCGACGCGGCGACGGAAGTGATTGACGATCTTGGGGATCAGAAACGACTCGCTCTGCCCCACCCCCGTATAGTTGAACGGCCGCACGATCACAATCGGCAGCCTGTCCAGCCACAGCCTGGCCATATGCTCCATCGCCAGCTTGCTGACTGCATAGTCGTTGGCAGGATTCGGAGGGGTTGCTTCCGTCAACACGCCTTCCGTACTGTTGCCATAGACATTTGCGCTGCTGGCCAGCAGCACGCATTCCGGCCGCCGACCGCAGTTGGCCAACGCCGCCAGCAGGTTCCGGGTACCCATCAGGTTGACGCGGTAAAAATCGTTCGGGTCACCGTGCTCCACGAAAGCGACTCCCGCCAAATGGACGACCCATTCCGGCTGCACACGCTTCATTTCGTCGGCCAGCACCGCGGCATCGGTCAAATCGGCCTTGAGGCCAACGACTTCGTGGCCATGAGCTTCCAGCTCCGCCTGCAGATAACGGCCAGTGAAACCCCTTAGCCCAGTGACCAGAGTGCGCATGTTGGGGCGCTCTCAGAATGACACACCGCGCTCTACGCGCCGCAGGTCGGCTTCCACCATCATCCGGCAAAGTTCCTCCAGCGTCGTTTTGGGCTCCCAGCCCAGTTCTCGCTTGGCCTTTTCCGGATTACCGATCAGCAGATCGACCTCCGCAGGGCGGTAGAACCTAGGGTTCACGCGCACCACCGTCTTGCCCGACGCGACATCAATGCCCACCTCGTTCTCACCCTGACCTTTGAACTCCAACTCCATCCCAACGGCCTTAAAGGCCATACGCACAAAATCACGCACAGTCTCGGTACGCCCGGTTGCCAAAACGTAGGTATCTGGGACATCAGCCTGCAACATGCGCCACATGCCCTCTACATAATCCTTGGCATAGCCCCAATCACGCTTGGCATCCAGATTGCCCAGTTCCAGGCAATCCAGCTTGCCCAGCGTGATGCGCGCCACGGCGTCGGTGATCTTGCGAGTCACGAACTCCAGCCCGCGCAACGGCGATTCATGGTTGAACAGGATGCCGCTGGTGCCGAAGATGCCATAGCTCTCACGATAATTGATGGTCATCCAATGAGCGTATAGCTTGGCCACGCCATACGGGCTACGGGGATAGAACGGAGTATCTTCAGTCTGCGGAATAGCTTGTACCTTGCCGAACATCTCCGAAGTGCTCGCCTGATAGAAGCGGATCTTGGGATTGACGATACGAATCGCCTCCAGCAGATTCAGCGGCCCCAGGGCGGTAATCTGCGCCGTAGTCATTGGTTGGTCGAAAGACACCGCTACAAAGCTCTGGGCTGCGAGATTGTAGACCTCTGTTGCATCCGTATTCTGAAGCAGGCGAATCGACGCACCCATATCGGTCAAATCATATTCGACTAGATGAAACTTTTTGTGCCCATTGATGCCCAACTCATCGATGCGCCAGAAGTTTGTCGAGGCAGCGCGGCGATAGGTGCCATAAACCATATACCCCTTCTCCAGAAGAAGCTGTGCAAGATAGGCACCATCCTGACCCGTGATTCCCGTAATAATTGCTTTTTTCATTCCAAATCCTTATTTGTGCCGTTCAAATAATAAACCGGTTAATAACAACTGCAACCGCACTCCCTACGATAATACCCACAGCATTTTCACATCGGGTATGCCCCATGCTCTCACGAAGAGGCTGATGATCTGACTTATCAATCACTATCTTGTTGATCGCTATCGCGTGCTTGCCCACCTGCCGGCGCAGGCTGTTGGCATCGAGCATCACGATAGCACTACGCCAAATGCGGCCCACAGGCCGCCGAGATGAGCAAATACCGGCGCTGCCGGTGCGATTCGGCGCGCGATGACTCGCTGGTATCGACGATTTGCTCATTATTCGTTGCTTATTCAGAGCATCCTTAATTTACCATTTTTTCTGCATTGAGTATTTTTCCATGCAGCATCGCTGCACTCGCTGTCCACGTCAGCCACGGCATGTCATCTGACATAGGGTGCCGTTGTGTATGATACAAATCCAGCCAGGCGTTGATCACATTGGCGAACGCTTCCGGCGTATCTGCGTTGAAGTAGAACGCATGCTCGCCCGCCACCTCACGGAACACCGGAATATCCCGCGCGATGATCGGCAGCTTGTGCTGCGCGGCTTCGATCAGTGGCAAGCCGAAACCTTCGCCATAGGAGGCTGCGATCAGACAAGTGCTCGCGGCATAAACCTTTTCCAGATACTCATCGCTGATGCCTTCGAGCCAGAACAGACGCTTGCGGAGTTCCGGATGCGAACGCAGGCGCTTGACTGTTTCCGGAATATTTCGGCGCTTTTCGTCCGGAAGCGGTTTCCAACCCTCCTGACCGACGATGACTAAATTGACATCTATGTTTTGGGACCAAAGGCGATCAAAAGCATCAAGCACCTGCGGGTAAGCTTTACGCGGCTCGATGGTTCCGACCATTAGGAAACTCGGGCGGCTGCGCAGTTTATCCAGCACTTGTTCGGCGTCTGGCGGCAGGCCAGTGGTGGGCACGGAGTGCTGGACATCCGCACCCAGATGGAACCAACCGACACTCAAAGGCCACTCGCGCTTGGGGCCGAAGACAGCCAGCCACTCGGCCATCTCGTCTGCCACGGCACGTGAGATGCACGCTACGCCATCAAAACGACTTATGGTCTCGAGCCAGCGCTGATGGATGGTTTGCGTACCCTCTGGAAGCACCTGCGGCAACAAGACAGGTAGGAGATCATAGACCACGAACCACACCCTCACCCCTCGGGAGCGCCACTCTTGCAGCCAACGCTCTTGAGCAGGCACGACATTCTGGTGGAGGTCTAAGCCAACGAAAATATCGCCGTCCCAAGCCTCAGCCGGCACATCCTCGGCCCAGTCGTTCGGGACACCCACGAAGCGGCTGGTCCAACGGCGGGCGTAGCGATAGCCCGACACATCCACCGTGGCGTATACCGGCTCGACCTGAAATCCTGGGGGCGGGTTATCCAGCCACTCGCGCAAAATGGCTCGTGTCACTCGTTCAATGCCCGTTCTGAGGTCGGCCTGAACCAGCGCGGAGACATCCACGAGCAACTGCCGCCGGCGCAACGTGGACGGAAAGTTGCGCGCGAGAGCGGTGGCTACACACGGCCATTCTACCTTTGGTAGCGGCTGCTCGCCAAAACAAATCAGCAGTCGGTGCAATCCGCTCTCTGAGCGTTGGTAAAACCCTTCGATGGCCTGAAAGTACTGTTCGGCACATCGGCGAGGGGCATGCCGAGTACGGATGATCTCCTGCGCCCACGCACCCAAAGCGTGTCGCCGCTCGCGATCCCGGGCAAGGCTCATAAGGGCTTCGATGAGTTCATCGTCGGTGAACCCATCCGGCAGCATCCACACCGCATCCTGATCCAGATCGGCCATGCTGCCATGGGCGTTGACAATGGTGGCCAAGCCGTGGTTCATGCAATCAAGAACTGTTCCGGATGTTTCACCACGAGAGAGCGTTCTTAGCTGGACGGCGATGTCAGCAGCCGCGAGGTAGCGGCGGAAGGTTTCGACATCGGCCCAACCAGTGATACGGATGCGATCCCTCGCTGGGCTAGCGGCGATGGTACGCAGCAGATCCTGGCCGTAGTCACCCCTTTGATTTTCACCCACGAATACGAGCTGCGCTTTCGGATCATAGGCCAAAGGCGAGGCGAACCAGGCAGCCAGCAGACGATGGCTGAGTTTGGTCGGCCCCATTAAACCAAAGGAACAGACCAAAAGGTCATCGTCGGTCAGTCCCAAGTCCTGTCGTGCGGCTGTGCGATCCATGTGCAATGCCGGAACACGCAGGTGGGGAATCACAGCCCAATCCACGGCGGTGTCCGTGCCATACCACTGCCTTGCCAGTGCGCGTGAATGCTCGCTATGCACGATCACGCCAAGCGCCGACTGCAAAACCGGCAAGTTGGCGGGATAGCGCCAGACCACTTCGGCCGTGTCTGCTGCCGTATAGCGCTCGTATACCGCTTGATAACCGTGGCTTGTCAGCAATGCCTGTACCCAGGCATGCGGCCCCAAGCCATGCACGTCCCGATGCGCCTGAATGCCAGAGAGGAAGAAATCATGCAAGACCACCACGCCGGGAATTTCCTCCAACAGCGGGAACATGTGCGTGTGGTAGGTCGAGTTGCCGAAGTGGTACAAAACCCGGTCATAGCGCGCAGCGGAAGCACGGAATTCGTCGACGGTGCGAATGGGGAAATTGGCCAGAAGATACGGGGCGCTCACTTCCTGCTGCGCAACAACGAGCTCGATCTCGTAGTGACGGGCGAGCTCCGGCAGTAACTCCGCGCTGTAATCGGCAATCCCCGAACGTTCTGGCGGCAATGGTGAGACGTAAGCCAGCTTGGGGCGATGCTTATGAAGGACAAATGCAGGCGCTGGTCGTGCCATCGCCTCCCAGGCGGCCCAGGCGCGTTTGGCCGACTCATGCCAGCTGAATTGTTTGGCCTGCTGTAAGGCATGGCGCTCAAGCTCCCGACGGAACGCCTCGTCGGTCAGCACCTGCTCGACCTTGGCGGCGATCGACCGGACATCGAAGGGATCGAAGAGCGCGTCTTTCCGACCGACCACCTCCGGCAGGCTGGAGATGTTGCACGCGATCACGGCCTTGCCGCAACGCATGGCTTCTAGCGCCGGCAGACCAAAGCCCTCGTGCCATGCCGGGAACACGAACAGCATGCAGGCGTTGTAGAGCGCAAGCAGATCCTCATCCGTCACATAGCCCGTCAGCACGAATTCCCCGGCCGACAGACCGCAGCACGCGGCCAAGGCCTGGAGACGCTCTCGGTCCGGGGCTTGAACCGCACAGACCACCACCAGCTGGTGCGCTCGTCGTAGCGTCACAGGCAGAGACGCATAAGCCTCGATCAAGCGTTCGATGTTCTTGCGGTGATCGATCTCCCCCGTGTACATCACAAACGGGCGGTCGATTCCATAAGCGGTGCGCAGGTGTTCGCGCTGAGCCTCGGTCAATATTGCAGGACGGAACCGGGCATCGCAGTCGGTGCCCACGGCAAGTACTGCATCCGGTGGAAAGTTCAGGTACTCGACAGCCTCACGACCTGAGGATGCCGAGATGGACAGCAGTTGGTCAGCGCGCCGCAGATGATCGATCTTGCGCACATACCAGCGCTCGACGCCAGGGTTCTGCAGATAGATTTGCCGATGAATCCAGGGGATCAGGTCATACAGCGTCACACTCACCGGCGTCGAAGTATCGAACCGGCCAATGCTCGTGACAGCATCATCGACATAGCCCTCGAACAGGCTACTGATGTGAATCACATCCGGCTGCAAGCTGGCGAGGAGGGCTTCTCGAATTCGCTCAGCCGCTTCGCGGCGGGTGTCGTTGTCAGGATCGCATCCCCGCACCGGGCCGGGCGCATGCCAAACGCGGATGTTTTCCTGCGGCAGCAGGCCGTCGAAAGCGGCGCGGATCGGCTCGATGGTCTCGGGGAAGAGGCCGTTCAGGGCAAGGATCACTTCGTGCTCGCCGCGGTTGCGCACCACCGCTTGGGCAAAAGACATCGTGTAGCGACCAATGCCACGAAAGCGGCTTTCCGTCTGCGCGCCTTGCATGTCGATGACGATGCGCATCAGCTGTGCTCCTTATGCCGTCTTTCCACCGCGGACTTTAGCTGAACATAGATCTGTCTTGCTCGGGGAGATAGCTGCGAAACCTCACGCGGGAGGTTTTGTGCGTATGTTATGGGTTGCGATGTCACTCCGAGTGCCAAACGAGCCAGTCGAGCCTTGAGCGAAGGCATGAGGTTGAGTACAACAACCGCAATACGCCTAAGTCTGGGGTGGGCATTAACTTTCAAGGCAAGGTGCCGGAGCAAAGATCGAACGCAGCTTTTCATTGCGCCGACATCTTTCGAACCAACCGGCTGAGCGCGCGCAGAGGTTTCGTCAGGCGCCATGACCTGCTCGTCAGCACAGCGTTCAATCGGGCTTCGGCCTGTTGGGCCCGGGCTTCCGCCTGCTGTGTTGTTTCTGTCAATGTTATGACATTCTGGGCAAAGTCAGTTTCAAATCGCTGGGTAAGTGCCCGCGCTCGATGGGCCTGTGCAGCTAAATCTTCTGGCGAACATTCCGACAAAGCCAAAGTCCAGATAGCTGGCATGAACTCCTGGCGTAACGTTTGCAACTGCTCAACTAGCTGCGGCGTCCATCCGCCCGCCAACAACCATTGGTGCACACGATCTTCCAAAGGCTCGAAAAACGCTCGATCTTGTTCCAGATAGCGCCCCTGAGGTACGCGACAGTCAGAGAAATCAATGTCTGGTATGCCTGCCTGCTGGAGCACAACTTGGATTTCTTCCCGGTAGCCTGGGGAATCGCTCAGCCGGTCGATATTCAATAGCAAATCGGCATGTGCCAGCCCTTCCCGCAGGCCAAGGCACCAGAGCAAATAAAAAATCAAGTAACTATGTTCGCTGGTAAGCGGCCTTCTACCGTAATGCGCGAATGCCTCAGACAAATCTTCCGGCATGTCGTCTTCGAGACCAAGTTCCTTGCGGAGCAAAGCAACCGAAGCCGGCGCATTCGGTGCCCGGATGATCAACTGATTGGCCGTATCGAAATAAGGCGTGACCTTGTAAGACCACCATTGATCCCATGGATTACGCCACAGGTAGATGTGGTAACCACCCAGTGCTGCCTTAATAGCGCCAATCCGTCCTGATGTGCGACATTCCTGAAAGACTGGGCGGTCCTTGCTGGCGTCTATTAGCGACTGCCAGTAAGCAATTCCGATATCTACATCATGAGGGGCGAAATAGCCCCTGATGACTGAAGAGAGTTGAAAAACAGACCGCCATGCAGGCCAAACCGCATGCAGCTCAAAGTAATAGCCTGTATCCAACATCGCATGTCGGTAAAGTTTTGTTGCATCTTTATCCAGATCACTCCTTAGTAGGCGATCTGGGTTGTTCCTGGCTTCCTCTACTAACTCATGCAATGCCTCTTGATAGCACCAATATCCTGCTGCACTGCTACGAAACACCTTAAACAAGTAGGTGCTGCCGGCGCGGAAGAGTGAATGGATAAAAATCGGCTGTTTGTTCATGATTGGGCTCATCCGCCGGCGACCCGTGCACAGCCGAGCGATAGTTTGGCTGCCATTTCCATAACGCCAGTGGCTACCGTCTGATTCGGTGAAGCGGTAACGCGCAGGATGGCCGAATCGATACGCCGAGAGAGAAATTCCACTCCCTCTTCGGTTTCGATTCGTACACCACAGTTGAGATAGTACGTGCCTGGCGCCAGAACGTTGTCCAGCGTAAAGGCGACCTCATAACTTTCACCCGAATTAGCGGCGAAAAAGTCACTAACCAGTGTGGTGGTATCTGTGCCATAGAGCGCAATACCTTCCCGCGTCTTGATCATCATGGCGAAAATCGGGTTGGCCACATTCTCATTGAACTTAACGCGGTAACACCAGCGGAATGGGGTGCCGGAGTCAATAACATTGATGCGGTTTCCTTCCATGTCCTCCAGCCAAGCCATTTCGATGTCGGCTTTGTCGTTGCCATAGACCATTTCACAGCTAGCGACCAACGACGGATCGTATCTAGCCGTAATAGGTTGTGGTACCGCTTGAGTTTCCAAGCTAGTTCCATCCGCAGCGCGCTTGCCCCCAAAAATAAACTTTTCATATTCGTCACAGACTTCCCGAGCAATGCCGAAGCGTTCCACTTGTCCCGCCTTAATGAACAATGCCCTGTCACAAAGTTTTTTGACCGTTTCGATATCATGGCTGACGAACAGCAAGGTTGTTCCGTCCGCCTGATATCCTTCAATGCGGCGAAAGCATTTGCGCTGAAAGGCCGCGTCACCCACTGACAGTGCTTCATCGATGATTAATACTTCCGGGCGACTTGCCGTAGCCACACTGAAAGCCAGCCTTACCTGCATGCCGCTCGAATACACCCGCACCGGCTGGTCGATGTAGTCGCCGATCTCCGCAAAGGCTTCGATTTCCGGCATCAGGGCGGAGATTTCTTCCACTGTGTAGCCGAGCAGTTGCCCAGCCATGTAGGCGTTCTGTCGGCCGGTGAAATCCGGGTGGAAGCCCATGCCGAGTTCCAAGAGCGCGGCCACGCGCCCCATTACGTGCACACTGCCGGTGGTGGGTTGGGTGGTTCCGGTGATGATCTTGAGCAGGGTGCTCTTGCCCGCACCGTTGATGCCGATGATGCCGACGGCCTCACCGGGCTGGACAGTAAAGTTGATGTCCTTGAGTACCCAGTGCAGGTGATGGCGCGGCTTGCCGCGCGGATCCAGCCATTCCAGCAGGCGGGACCAGCGGGTGGGATATTGCTTGTAGGCCTTGCCGAGGTTGGTGACGGTAATACTGCCCATTACAGTTCATCCACCATTTCGCCGGCACGGCGGCGGAACAGGCGCAGCCCGCCCACGCACAGCAACAGCGACAGAAGCATCAAAGGAATCAGGCTCATCCAGGCGGGCCACTCGCCGCGCACCAGTACGCCCTGAACGGCGGCCATGAAGGGTGCGAGTGGATTGAGCTGCATCCAGGGCTGTACCCACTGCGGCAGGATGCTTGGTGGGTAGACGATGGGTGTGAGCCAGAACCAGAAGGTGACGAACACGCCAAAAAAATAGCCGACATCCCGGAAAAACACATTGAGAACGCCCAAGACCAGGCCCAGCCCCACGGCAAAGAGCACGAGTAACGCAAGCAAGGGCACCAGGGCGATGAACGCCATGCCTGGGAAATTGCCGGAGATGACGAGAAAGCCGCTGAACAGCCCGAACACGATGCCGAAGTTGAGCAGCGCCGTGGCCACTACCGTGACGGGCAGACACAGGCGCGGAAAAGTCAGCTTTTTGAGCAAGTTGGCGTTGTCCAGAAACATGTTCTGGCTGCGGGTGACGATTTCGGTGAACAATCCCCAGGTAAGGATACCAGCGCACAGGTAGATGCTGTAGCCAAAAGTGCTGTCGATACCGGGCAGCTTGGCGCGCATGACCTGCGAGAAGATGACTGTGTAAACCACGATCATCGCCAGCGGGTTGAGGATCGTCCAGGCAGCCCCCAAGAGCGAATTTCGATACTTAAGTTGAAACTCGCGCTTGACGTTGCCGAGCACGAAGCCGCGGTAGCGCCACACGGGGCGCAGCATGGATAGCAACATCAGGCCCGTCCGTAGTTATCCTGAAAGCGGACGATATCGTCCTCGCCCAGGTAGTCGCCGCTTTGCACTTCGATCATCACAAGGTCCAGCTTGCCGGGGTTTTCCAGGCGATGTTTGTGCCCGGCGGGGATAAAGGTGGATTCGTTGGTGTTGACGTAGATTTCGCGTTCGCCATTGACGACCTTGGCCATGCCGCTGACGACGATCCAGTGTTCCGAGCGGTGGTGATGCATTTGCAGGGAGAGGCAGGCACCGGGCTTGACCACGATGCGCTTGATTTTGAAACGGGGGCCCTCTTCAAGTACGGTGTAGGTTCCCCATGGGCGGGTGACCGTGCGGTGCAGACGGCAAGCATCATGGTTGTTCGTCTTGAGATGGGCAACGATCTTTTTGACGTCCTGCGCCTTGTCTGGATGGGCCACCAGCAGAGCATCGGGCGTATCGATGATCATCAGGTTATCAATACCTACCCCTGCCACGAGCCGGTCTTCGCTCTGGATAAAGGTGTTGCGGGAATCGACGAGAATGGTTTCGCCCACTGTTCGGTTATTGTTTTCGTCGGGTTCGATCAGTTGGCTGAATGCACTCCACGATCCTATATCACTCCAGCCGAAGTCTCCCGGTACAACAGCCACATGGTTAGATTTTTCCATTACTGCATAATCGAGAGAGAGAGCCGGAACATCGGCAAATAATTCTGCAGGGATATCCAGCATGGAGCTCTGATTACCGAAGGTACTGCGCATTGCATCCCAACAGACCTCGGCGCTGCGGAAAATTTCAGGTGCGTGCTTGGCCAGTTCTTCCAAAATCACGCCGGCCTTAAAGCAGAACATACCAGAGTTCCAAAGAAAATTGCCGGCGGCGAGATATTCGCGTGCCTTCTCGAGCGATGGTTTTTCCACAAAACGGGTGACGGCAAAGGCTTCGTTCCTCTCCCGAGACCTCTCGCCGGCGGAGCGAGTGGGAGAGCCTGCCGCATCTCTTTTATCTGTTTCTGTACAAGGAAAGCTAGCGGGAATGGGGGCGCCAGATTCTATGTAGCCAAAGCCGGTTTCCGGTGCTGTGGGCACGATGCCAAAGGTCACCAAGTAATCCTGACTGGCAACGGCTGCGGCGGTTCTGACAGCCGCGTTGAAGGCTAGGGAATCGCCAATAAGATGATCGGCAGCGAGCACCAGCATCAATGCATCGTGGCCGTATTTTTCCAGCAGGTGATGGGCCGCGAGCGCCACGGCGGGCGCAGTATTGCGGCCGCACGGCTCTAATAGATATACGCCTTGATGATCATCACCAAGACCGGCACCGGACAGCTCATCTTTGCTCATAAAGTAGTAATCACGGTTGGTGACGGTCAAAATTTCACCACCATCAGCTGCTGAAGCTGCACGCCGGTAGGTTTTTTGCAGCAGACTCTCGCCATCGGCGAGTTTCATGAAGGGCTTAGGATGCCCCTCACGTGAAACTGGCCATAGGCGGGTACCGGCACCGCCGGAGAGAATAACGGGGATCAGCATGAAACTCAGCTTCCTGCCTGATTTATCAAAGATTCGATCTCAGTGACCCGCTCTGTGACGGCGGTTATGTCACTCTTTGTTTCCACGTTCAAGCGCAACAAGGGTTCTGTGTTGGAGCTGCGCAGATTGAAGCGCCAAGTACCAAAATCCATGCTCAAACCGTCGGAATAATCGCTAGCATGCGGAACGGATCGGTAGTGTGCCTCAATCCGTGCAATTGTACCAGCGGCATCGGCGACGTGGTAATTAATCTCGCCGCTGCATGGGTAAGCGTTGATGCGCTCCTCGACCAGGGCTGAGAGCGGCTTACCGGAAATGGAAATGTATTCAGCTACCAGCAACCACGGGATCATGCCGCTGTCGCAGTAGGCGAAGTCGCGGAAATAGTGGTGGGCCGACATTTCGCCGCCGTAAATGGCGTCCTCGCTGCGCATGCGCTCCTTGATGAAAGCGTGGCCGGTCTTGCTCATCACCGGAATACCGCCGGCCTGCTTGACCATGTCGATGGTGTTCCAGGTCAGGCGCGGGTCGTGGATGATCTTCGCGCCGGGGTTGTGCTGCAGCAGTTGGGCCGCGAGCATGCCGACGATGTAGTAGCCCTCGATGAATTCTCCCTTTTCGTCGAACAGAAAGCAACGATCAAAGTCACCATCCCAGGCGATGCCCATGTCGGCACCGTATTTGCGCACAGCCTCGCTGGTGGCGGCACGGTTGTCCGGCAGCAGGGGATTGGGAATGCCGTGAGGGAAAGTGCCGTCCGGCTCGTGGTGGATGCGGGTGATCTTGAACGGCAGATGGGCGGCAATGGCGTCGAAGGCGGGGCCGGCGGCACCGTTGCCGGCGTTGACGACCAGGTGCAGCGGTTTGAGCTTATTGCGGTCAACGAAGGAAAGTACCTTGGCGACGAAGCTCGGCATGATGTCCCAAGGCTGATCGCTGCCCTTGCCCTTGGCGACCGGGCCTTCGTGTTCACGGGCGCAGCGCTCGATGTCGTTCAGGCCGCTATCACCGCTGATGGGAATGGCCTGTTCGCGCACCAGCTTCATGCCGTTGTAGTCCATGGGGTTGTGGCTGGCAGTCACCATAATGCCGCCGCCCATGCCGGGCTGGGCGGCGGCATGATAGATCATTTCCGTGCCGCACAAACCGATGGAACGGGTATCAATGCCGCTGTCATTGAGGCCGCGGATCACGGCAGCGGCATAGGCCGGACTGGTCAGGCGGATGTCCCAGCCGACAGCTACCGGACCCTTGGGCTGAATGACGGACGCATAACCGCAGCCGATGCGGTAGGCGATATCTTCGTTGATTTCATCCGGGATACGGCCGCGGATGTCGTAGGCCTTGAAGCAGGTCAGCTTGCTCATGTCAGTCCTGGGAGTTCGGTTGTGTAGTGCGTTGATATCCATGCATGTGTGTCATGTTTGTTTGTTATCGCAGCGGCGCCTCTCCTGCGAATAATCGCGAATACGATTCGCCTACGGGTAGTGCCTTGTATAGGGCCGAGTCTTCTCAGCGAACCGGTGCCAAACCCTGGCGTTGTCTTCGCCCGCGGAGCAGGCTCCTACGAATCATGCTGTTATCACGGCGCGCTGGCGCAGTAATGCCATCACCTTCTTCACGCTTTCATCCAGCGTTTCCTCGCCGGTTTTGACGACGAGGTCGGGCTGCACCGGCTCTTCGTAAGGCGAAGAGATGCCGGTGAATTCCTTGATGACGCCAGCGCGCGCCTTTTGGTACATGCCTTTGACGTCGCGGGACTCGCAAACGGCGAGCGGGCATTGTGCATATATCTCGATGAAATCGGCATCGCCGAGGAGACGGCGCACCCGTTCACGGTCGGCGCGCAGCGGGGAGATGAAGGCGGTCAGTGCGATGACGCCGGCCTCGACGAACAGCTTGGCCATTTCGCCGACACGGCGGATGTTTTCGTGACGATCCTCGATGGAAAACGTCAGGTCTGAACACAGGCCGTGACGCACGTTGTCGCCGTCTAAGACGAAGGTGCGGCAGCCGGCACGGTGCAGTTCCTCTTCCACGGCATGGGCCAGGGTGGACTTGCCGGCGCCGGACAGGCCGGTGAACCAGACGACGGCGGCCTTGTGGCCGTTGAGTTGTTCGCGGCGCTGCCGGGTTACCGTGGCGTGGTGCCAGACCACTTCCACGTCGCTTGGGGCGCTCTGCTTGTTCATTTGTTTCCTTGCACAGTCGTAATCTTTGGTGCGCGGTGCGTACCCTACGCGTTATCGCGGCGGAGCCGCTCCTGCCCCCTCCCCAACCCTCCCCACAAAGTGGGGCGGGAGTGTTTTGAGATGGGTTCTAGTTAGGCCGCATCGCCCGGCAGAGCGGGGTTCCTACAAAGCCTGTTAGCCATCTTGCGCAGATGTTCGAGCTTCTTCCGAATCAGGCGAATATGCTCTGTCACAGGCGTACCCCTTCCTGTTTCGCAATTCTGTATATCGGCTCTTCCTTGCCGGCCTGATTGATCACGAGGTCCACGTGCAAATCAAGCTCATCTTCCAGGTTGATTTTGCATTTCAACTCGGAGGTAAGGTCCGTGTGCTCAGGCTCGATGTACAGGTCAACATCGCCCCCCCTACGGCTATCGTCGATGCGCGATCCAAACAACCATACCTTGGCATTCGCACCGAAATATCTGCGAATGCTGTTTCGAATAAGCTCGGCTTGTTGGTTCGTCAGTCGCATTGCGCTATGTTGTGCCGTCACAATTTTCCTGGGTGTTCATCGCGGCGGAGCCGCTCCTGCCCCCTCCCCAGCCCTCCCCACAAAGTGGGGAGGGAGTGTTTTGAGATGAGTTCCAATCAGGGAAGGTCTGAACTTATTCAGAGCTTCCTCAGAGTTTCCTTATGCCGTATCGCCCGTCAGAGCCGGGCGCTTACTTAAGGAAGGTCTGAATAAGTCCATCCTGGACTTCTCAGGTCGCTCCCGCCCCTCCCTGGGCTGCGCGACATAAGTCCATCCGTGGACAAAACCACGCCAAACGAAAAGTGTGATTTTCGCTTGGCTTCATTTTTCAACGACTTATCGTCGTTGAAAAATGGCGGCACGTCCCTGTGCCGCGGAAGCTCTGAACTTGTTCAGAGCTTCCTTAATTCATTCCTTATCCATAACCCACTGTATGGCTGCCGCAAACTGCTCAAAATCAGCCAGGCGATGGCTGCATATTTCATGCACGACGTTCCAATCGATATTGTCATAGGCATGGACAGCAATATTTCTGAAACCAACGGCTTTCTTCATGTTGTTGGTGATTTCCTCGGACAGATAGCCAAGCTGGCGCAAGACACCGAATGATTCAGCCATGGTGTTGGGGGCTGGTGCGCTGCTATCTGCGACGATGTGCGTCGCAATGTCTACACACAACTGCACTGCACGGGCCAGATTCATTGCCACGATGTCCTGGATGTCGGCATCGTGCTGCAATGCCTCTGCCCCTTCCGGGCATTTTGTTCTGAGGCGCTGCACGCAATACCGCAGGGCCTCCAATTTTTCCACAATTATTTCCCTATCCATGCCTGTCTCCTCTTTTCCAGAATCCGGCGCCGATAAGGAAGAAAGTCTTCTGTTTCCATGAGGTGATGACTGATCAATTTGGCCAGCAGACGGGAGTCGCGCATGACCAGGCGGACACCTTTGCGCAGGATCTGCCCCAGCAGAGGTTCTCCCGCAGTTCGCAGATCAACCAAATCAACGGGGCGCCCGGTGTGCTGCGCGATTGTCTCTATCAGCGCCAGCTTGGCCTGTGCGGTCAGCGGGGTATCACCAGCGATGGCAATGTCGATGTCGCTGTCGGGACGCACTTCTCCTGAGGCAACTGAGCCAAACAGGATGGCCAGGCGCAGCGTGGGATCGGCCGACAGTACTTGTGTCAGTTGCTCGTGGCCCATCAGGCATCCCCTCCGGCCAGTTGGCTGTCGTGAGGAAGCGCCAGTTCCCTCGCCTCCCGTTGCAGTTCGGCCAGTTCCTGTTTGATGGCATCGTATTCCCGCTGTTTGCGCTGCAGGAAGCGCAGCGTGATGCGCGCCTTTTCTTCAATGCCCTTGGGGGTCAGCAGGTAGGCGTAGGCCTTCTTGTTGGGATTGTTGCGGAAGTTCGCCGCCTTGATCAGACCCTTGGCGATGAGCGCCTTGAGGCAATAGTTGACCTTGCCCAGGCTGATGCCGGCGGCCTCGGCCAGCTCGCGCTGGGTCAGTTCCGGATTGTCCTGCAGGAGTTTGAGGAGCCGGTAATGGGTGGCTTCGTCGAGCATTCCGTGTTCAGACGTTGAACAAAGTTGGCGTATTACATGATTTTACGTGGGGTAAGTCAAGGAAAGCGGCTGGGATCAGGGGTTCAAGCAACTTCCATACGGTAATAGCCGAGTCCTCTCGGCGAACAGGTGTCTGAGATAGATGCCGCATTGCGGGATATCACGCCCCTGCTCCACCGTTCCCAGCCCCTCATCGGCCACGATATGGCTGCCCCTATCGAAGGAGTCCTCAATGGCCTGCTGGAGGAAGCGCTCGGCACTCCCGTAGCGCTCAGGGTCCGAGAGGAATTGCTGTTAAGGAAAGCGGGATGGAACGTGGCAGCAATATCCTGCAGGGGCTATAGCAGAACAGCACTGACACCCAAGGCTTCTGCCGCACTCACCAGCATACGGTCCAGAGAGCACAACCGAGCACCATGGGCTGACGCGACAGCGAGGTGCAGAGCGTCGCCGGAACGCAGCCCTGTCGAGTGCTGATCGGCAAATCGGGCCGCCATTTGGAACTCAAGGCGCGATACCGGCAGGATGGTAAACGATGCCTCGGTCATGGCGGTAAACGCTGCCAGCACCTCCGCCCGTTGAGCGGAAGACAAGTGGCCGACTCTAACCTTGAGCGACAAGGCGCCGGAGAACTCAGTGATAACCCAGTCGCTGATGACAAGCTGCTCCGGCGGCTGGGCAGCGAGCCAATCCTGCATTTCCCTGGTCCGCACCTCGTTGGTGAATGCGGCCACTAGCAGGCTGGTATCGAGATAAAGCATCAATAGCGCGCCTCATCACGCATCCGGCGCACAAAACTGCTCGCATCGTCGGGTTGCTGCGGCAATCCGGCCGTTAACTGACGCAATACCTTCACATCGACGGGCTGCCGCGGGCGTTCTGGCCGGGATAGCTGCAACACGGGCTTGCCGCGTTTGGTGATAACGACCGTTTTCCCGCTGGCCGCAAGCTCGGCCAACTCACTGAGCCGTGCCTTTGCATCGGCGATACTGATGGTGGTGCTGTCCATGACGAACTCCAGACTTGACCAATTAGATAGTCAGATTCTAGTCCGCACGACGGTATGGCACAACCCGTCGCAGCTCGCCGTCGGGGTTATCGTTGCCCCGTTTATGTCCATGGATGGACGGTATGTCGCGGGCGCAGGTGCGCAGAAGCGCCCCGTGTGGGAAAGGAGTGCGTGACGCTCTGCGCCGCGGCGGACACTCGGAACGTCCAGCTATCGCTCGCAGAGTGAGGGCTGATAGGGATCAGTGACCGAGGAAACGACGGATTCGTTCGACGCCCTCTTCCAGGCGGGACAGGTCGGTGGTGTAGGCAAAGCGCAGGTAGCGTTCGGGATGGTGGCGGCCGAAATCCGCACCGGGGGTGACGGCCACGCCGGCCTGCTCCAGCAGGTCGCGGCTGAACTGCCGGCTGTCCGCCGCGAGACGGCTGCAGTCGGCGTATATATAGAAGGCGCCCTGCGGGACCAGCGGGATGTCGAAGCCCAGTGCGCGCAGGGCCGGCAGGAGGTAGTCGCGGCGGCGCTGGAACTCGGCGCGGCGCGCCTCGAGGATGGCCAGGGTCTCGTCGCTGAAGGCCGCCAGGGCGGCGTACTGGGCCGGGGTGGACGGGGCGATGAACAGGTTCTGCGCCAGCTTTTCTACTTCGCGCACGTAGCCCTCCGGCACCACCAGCCAGCCCAGGCGCCAGCCGGTCATCTGGAAGTACTTGGAGAAGCTGTTGATGACGAAGGCATCCGCAGCCACTTCCAGGGCGGAGGCGGCGCGGTTGCCCCCTCCCCGGCCCTCCCCCTGCGAGGGGGAGGGAGATTTCTCCTCCCCCACCTTCGTGGGGGAGGCCGGGAGGGGGTGCCTGTCGCAGCCCCCCTCCCCAACCCTCCCCATCAAATGGGGAGGGAGCCTGCCCACCTCCTCACCCACCTTCGTGGGGGAGACCGGGAGGGGGTGCCTGTCGCAGCCCCCCTCCCCAACCCTCCCCATCAAATGGGGAGGGAGCCTGCCCTCCTCCCCCACCTTCGTGGGGGAGGCCGGGAGGGGGTGCCTGTCGCAGCCCCCCTCCCCAACCCTCCCCATCGAATGGGGAGGGAGCCTGTCCTCCTCCCCCACCTTCGTGGGGGAGGCCGGGAGGGGGTGCCTGTCGCAGCCCCCCTCCCCAACCCTCCCCATCGAATGGGGAGGGAGCCTGTCCTCCTCCCCCACCTTCGTGGGGGAGGCCGGGAGGGGGTGCCTGTCGCAGCCCCCCTCCCCAACCCTCCCCATCGAATGGGGAGGGAGCCTGCCCACCTCCTCCCCCACCTTCGTGGGGGAGGCCGGGAGGGGGTAGGTCAGGCCGTGGTAGATCTCGTCGGCGATGAGGGTACCGCCCCGCTCCGCCACGGCCCGGGCCAGGGCGGCCAGTTCGTCGCGCCCCAGCAGGGTGCCGGTGGGATTGGAGGGGCTGGCGACCATGGCGGCGACGGTCTGGCTGTCCCAGTGCTGTTCGATATGGCGCGGCGCCAGTTGCCAGGCGGTGTCGGCATCGACCGGCACCGACTGTGCCGCGCCGTCGAGGAAACGCACGAAGTGGCGGTTGCAGGGGTAGCCCGGGTCGGCCAGCAGCACCTTCTCACCCGGATTGAGCAGCACGCCGAGGGCCAGCAGCAGAGCGCCGGAGGCGCCGGGGGTGATGACGATACGCTCCGGGGAAACAGCGACGCCGTAGCGCTGCCGGTAGAAACCGGCGACGGCCTCGCGCAGGGCCGGCAGGCCCAGGGCCGGGGTGTAGTGGGTCTTGCCCTCGGCCAGGGCGCGCCGGGCGGCGGCGGTGATGGGCTCGGGCGTCGGGAAGTCCGGCTCGCCGATCTCCATGTGGACGATGTCGCGCCCCAGCCCTTCCAGCTCGCGGGCGCGGGCCAGCAGGTCCATGACCTGGAAGGACTCGATTTCCGCCATGCGGTGGGCGAGACGGGGTGTGCGGGTGTCGGTCATGGGGCGGGGATTCCCTGGGTTCAGTTTCGGTCAGGGATCATATCGCGAATACGATTCGCTCCTACGGCCCGTTGTCACCCCCTTGCGTGCAACTGCCGCACCAGATCCAGGGTCAGGTGGTCATGGCCCGCCGCATCGCCCTGGAGCACGGTGAACGGCTGATCCGGCTCCCCCCAGTGGTCGACGACGATAGCCGCGCCGGTGAAGTCGTCGTCGCGGGTGTAGCCGTTGACCGCGATGATGGTGGCGAGGCCGGCACCGCGGGAGGCGAGGATACCGTTGCGGGAGTCCTCGAAGGCGATGCACTGGGCCGGGGTCAGGCCCATCTTTTCCATGGCATACAGATAGATGCCCGGGTCCGGCTTCTTGGCCGGGACCACGTCGCCGGCGGCGATGACCTCGAACCAGGACTCGGCATCCGGGTGCAGGGCGTGCCTGAGCAGGGCGGTGACGTTTTCCGGCGTGGTGGTGGTGGCCACGGCCAGGCGCAGGCCGGCGGCGCGGGCCTCCCCAATCAGCCGCTTGACGCCGGGGCGCAGCGGAATGGCCCCTTCGGCCAGCATGCGGGTGTAATGGGCGGTCTTGGCCTTGTGCAGCGAGGCGATGAGGGCGTCGAGGTCGCCGTCGTAGCGGAAGCCGGTGTTGAACTTGTCCAGATAGTAGCGGATACGCTCCTTGCCGCCGGTGACGGCCAGCAGTTCGCCATACAGTTCCGGTGACCAGTCCCAGTCCAGGCCGGCATCGGCAAAGGCACGGTTGAAGGCTGGACGGTGGCCGTCGCGCTCGGTATCGGCCAGGGTGCCGTCCACATCGAACAGCAGGGCTTGCAACTCGCTCATGGGGTTCCTGTGGTATCGCTGTTTTCCGGAGGGGCCGCATAGCTTACCTGAGCCCGGGAGAAAATAAACCCGACATCGCCCATCGGTCATCCCCCGCCCTCCATGGCCGCGTTGCCTTGGTTGCAGGTGGGAACCCTTTCTGGTATTTATGCCGGCTTGTTTTTGCGCTCAGTCAGGAGACAGGCGTATGCCGACAAAGAAAGCGCCGGCCAAAAAGGCCACCGCACCCGCGAAGAAAGCGACGACTGCCAAGAAGGCGGCCCCGGCCAAGAAGGCGCCTGCGCCGAAGAAAGCCGCGCCGGAAAAGAAACCTGCTCCGGCGAAGAAGGCTGCGGCCGAGAAGAAGCCCGCGGCGGCAAAAAAACCCGTTGCTGCCAAGAAAGCTGTCGCCGAGAAAAAGCCCGCTGCGCCGAAAAAGACTGAAGCGGCCAAGCAAGCCCCCGAACCCAAAACGACAACGAGCAAGAAAAGCACCCCATCCATGAAGAGCAGCGCAGCCAGCAAGACCGCCGCGGCGGCCGAGAAATCCACCTCCTCCGCCGAGGGCTTCGGCGGCTTCACCCCCTACAAGGAGAAGAAGGGCGAGGAGTACATGAGTGATGCCATGAAGGATCACTTCCGCGACATCCTGCGCGCCTGGAAGCGTGAACTGATGGAAGAAGTGGACCGCACCGTGCATCACATGCAGGACGAGGCGGCCAACTTCCCCGACCCCAACGACCGCGCCACGCAGGAATCCGAATTCACCATGGAGCTGCGCACCCGTGACCGCGAGCGCAAGCTGATCAAGAAGATCGACGAGGCTCTGGACAAGCTGGACAAGGACGAATACGGCTACTGCGAGTCCTGCGGCGTGGAGATCGGCATCCGCCGCCTGGAGGCGCGTCCCACCGCCACCCTGTGCATCGACTGCAAGACGCTGGATGAAATCCGCGAAAAGCAGATGGGTTGAGGCCGTTCGCCGCAGACACAGCAGAAAAGGGCCGCAAGGCCCTTTTTTGTTGTCTTGCGGCTATGTAGGAGCCCGATTCAGCGGGCGATTGCGGCAGCGGACAGGCCGCATCCCCCGGCAAACCGGGCTCCCACGACACTCCGGCCATTTTTGATTTGTCTGAACCTTGCGCGGTTACAATAAACCAGCCTGCACATCGGAGATTCACTATGGATGTCACCACCGCCCTCACCCGCCGCAGTTCCACCCGCGCCTTTCTCGATCGCCCCGTGAGCGATGGACAGGTGCGCGCCATCCTCGATGCCGCGCGCTGGTCTCCTTCCGGCGTGAACATCCAGCCCTGGCAGGTGGCGGTGGTGCGCGGTGAAACCAAGCGCAAACTGGCGGATGCCCTGATCGCCGCCCGCGCCGCCGGGCCGGCCACTCCCGATTACCAGTATTACCCGGTGCAGTGGTTCGAGCCGTTCAAGGAGCGGCGCAAGCAGTGCGGCCTGGCGCTGTACCAGGCGCTGGATATCCGCCGCGAGGACACTGAAAAACAGCGTGAGGCGTGGAACAACAACTACCGCTTCTTCGGCGCCCCGGTGGGGCTGCTGCTGTTCCTTGACCGCCGCCTCGGCCAGGGGGCCTGGATAGACATGGGCATGTTCATGCAGAGCATCATGCTGGCAGCGCAGGAACAGGGCCTCGCCACCTGCCCGCAGGCCTCGCTGGGCGAGTATCCCGACGTGGTGCGCAATCTGCTCGGCATCGATGAGAACCTGGCCCTGCTCGGCGGCATCGCCCTGGGCTATGCCGATCCGGACGCGGCGGTAAACCGCTACCGTACCGAACGCGAGCCGGTGGATGCCTTCACCCGCTGGTATGAGTAATCCCCCTCCCCAACCCTCCCCGGGGAGGGAGTTTTCCCTCCTCCCCCACACCGTGGGGGAGGCCGGGAGGGGCGTGCCTTTGCTTGTAACTTGTCACTTGTAACTTGTATTTGAGATGTACATCGGTCGCTTCGCCCCCTCGCCCACCGGACCATTACACTTCGGTTCGCTGCTTGCGGCCCTGGCCAGCTGCCTGGAGGCCCGTCGGCAGGGTGGGCACTGGCTGGTGCGCATGGAGGACATCGACCCGCCGCGCGAGATGGCCGGCGCGGCGGACCTGATCCTGCGCACCCTGGAACGCTACGGTTTCGAGTGGGACGGACCGGTGCTGTACCAGAGCCGGCGCGCTGACGCCTACCGCGCCGCACTGGAAGAGTTGCGGCGCGGCGGTGTGCTGTATGCCTGCCGCTGTTCGCGCCGCGAGGCGCTGGAGGCGGCGGCCGCCGCCCATCTCGCCCCCGGTGTCTATGCCGGTACCTGCCGCAGTGCCGGCCACGCCATCGACGGCCCCGGCGCCCTGCGCGTGCGCACCGACGGCAGGGTGATCGCTTTCGACGACCGCCTGCAGGGGATGCAGCGGCAAAACCTGGAGCGTGAGGTGGGCGATTTCGTGGTGCGCCGCGCCGACGGCCTGTGGGCCTACCAGCTCGCGGTGGTGGTGGACGACGCCGCCCAGGGCGTCACCGACATCGTGCGCGGCAGCGACCTGCTCGACTCCACCCCGCGTCAGATCCTTCTGCAACACCTGCTCGGCCTGCCGACGCCGACCTACCTGCACCTGCCGGTGGCGGTCAATGCCGCCGGCGAAAAGTTGTCCAAGCAGACCTACGCCCCGGCCCTGCCCATGGACAATCCGTTACCTCCCCTGTGGCAGGCCCTCACCTTCCTCGGCCAGCAGCCGCCGGCGGAACTGCTGGAAGGGGATGTCCCTGCGCTGTGGCGATGGGCGGTTGTGCACTGGGACGCCGCGACGATTCCGGCCACCCGCGCCCTGCCCCTGTAACGGGCCGCCTCCGCTCCTGCGACGGCTGTTACCTTTCGTAACGTTTCTGGTAAGCTGCGCCGATGCCTCTCCCCACCCAAAACGAACGCCAGCTGGACCGGGTGGTCCTCCTGTTTCTGCTGGCCCTGTTCCTGCTCGTCTCGCCGCTGCTGGACTGGTGGGCGGCGGACGGCAATCCCTGGTATCTGCCCTACCTCATCTGGCTGGGCCTGATTGTGGCCATGTACCGGCTGCAGCGGCGCGCACGGCAGGATTCCCATGACCTTTGAACTGTGGCAGCTGTTCCTCGCCGGCGTCGGCTACCTGCTGCTGCTGTTCCTCATCGCCTACGCCGCCGAGCGCGGCTGGCTGCCGGCGAAACTGGCGCGCCATCCGCTCACCTACACCCTGTCGCTGGGCGTCTATGCCACCTCGTGGAGCTTCTACGGCAGCGTCGGCTTCGCCCAGGCCCAGGGCTACAACTTCCTCACCATCTACCTCGGCGTCACCCTGGCCTTTCTGCTGACGCCGATCCTGCTCAAGCCGATCCTGCGCCTGACGCGGGAATACCAGCTCGCCTCGCTCGCCGACCTGTTCGCCTTCCGCTACCAGAGCCAGCTGGCCGGCGTGCTGGTGACCCTGTTCATGCTCGCCGGCATCCTGCCCTATCTGGCCCTGCAGGTGCGCGCCGTGACCGAGTCGCTGCAGGTGCTGACCCAGGACACCACGCCGCAGCTGTTCCTGGCGCTGGGCTTCTGTATCACCCTGATCCTGTTCGCCGTGCTGTTCGGCGCGCGCCACAGTTCGGCGCGCGAGAAACACGAAGGCCTGGTGGTGGCCATCGCCTTCGAGTCGCTGATCAAGCTGCTGGCGCTGCTGGCGGTGGGACTGTTCGCGGTATATGGCGTGTTCGGCGGCTTTGCCGACATGGAGGCCTGGCTAACTGCCCACCCGGAGGCCCTGGACCGGCTGTATGAACCGGTGCGCGAGGGACCGTGGCCGACCCTGCTGCTGCTGGCCTTCGCCGCGGCCTTCCTGCTGCCGCGCCAGTTCCACATGACCTTCACCGAGAACATCGAGCCGCGCACGCTGAACGTCGCCGCCTGGGCCTTCCCCCTGTTCCTGCTGCTGCTCAACCTGGCCATCCCACCGATCCTGTGGGCCGGCCAGCGGCTGACACCGGATACCTCACCGGACTACTACGTGCTCGGCATCACCTTGTTCGGCGATTCCGCGATCCTGCCGGTGCTGACCTTCCTCGGCGGCGTCTCCGCCGCCAGCGCCATGATGATCGTGGAGACCCTGGCCTTGGCCTCCATGTGCATGAACCATCTGGTGCTGCCGGCCAGCTTCCCGCCGCGGCTGTCGCCGGAAACCGACATCTACCGCTGGCTGCTGTGGGGCCGGCGCGTACTCATCGCCGTCATCATCCTCGCCGGCTACGGCTTCTACCTGCTGCTGGAGCACAACCAGGGTCTGGTGCAGCTCGGCCTCATTTCCTTCGTCGCCGTGGCGCAGTTCCTGCCCGGCATCGTCGGCCTGCTCTACTGGCGGCGCGCCACCCGCCTCGGCTTCATCGCCGGCCTGCTCGGCGGCGGTACGGTATGGGCGGTGCTGCTGGTGCTGCCGTTGCTGGAACACTCCGGCATCCTGCCGGCCTCCCTCGCCTGGCTGTCCGGCTGGGGCCAGGTGGAGGGCTCGCCCTGGGGGCACGCCACCTTCTGGACCCTGGCGGTCAACAGTCTGCTGTTTGCCGGCATTTCACTCATCACCGAGGCCAGCGAGGAGGAGCAGGAGGCGGCGCGCGCCTGCTGCAAGGAGAGCATGACACCGCCGAGCGGCGTGCCGCTGGCCGTCTCGCCGCAGCAGTTCAAGGAACAGCTGGCACAGATCACCGGCGCGGAGATGGCCGAACGGGAGGTAGCCCAGGCCCTGGCCGACCTCGGCCTGACACCGGACGAGGAACGGCAGACCGAACTGCGCCGCCTGCGCGAGCGCATCGAGCGCAATCTGTCCGGGCTGGTGGGGCCGCTGCTGGCGCGCATGATCGTCGACGAGCGCCTGCGCACCGACACCACCACCCGCAACGCCCTCGCCGCCAGCGTGCGCTTCGTCGAACAGCGGCTGGAGGAGTCGCGCTCGCAACTGCGCGGCCTCGCCGCCGAGTTGGACAACCTGCGTCGCTACCACCGTCAGGTGCTGCTCGACCTGCCGCTGGGCGTGTGCGCGGTGAGCCCTGAGCTGGAGGTGATCTCCTGGAACCAGGCCATGGCGGCGCTTTCCGGACTGGAGGACTACCAGACCGTGGGGCGTCCGCTGCGCGAGCTGCCCGATCCCTGGGCCGGCCTGCTCGGCGGCTTCCTGCGCACCCAGGATCGCCACCTGCGCAAGGTGAAGGTAAACAGCGAAGGCCGCGCCCGCGTCTTCAACCTGCACAAGGCCGCCATCGAGGACACCGCCGGCATCGACGCCGCGCTGCGCCGTCCGCACAGCGGCGGCACGGTCATCCTCATCGAAGACCTCACCGACCTGCACATGCTGGAGTCGGAGCTGGCCCACAGCGAACGCCTGGCCTCCATCGGCCGTCTCGCCGCCGGCGTGGCGCACGAGATCGGCAATCCGGTCACCGGCATCGCCTGTCTGGCGCAGAACGTGTTGTACGACAAGGGCGACCCGGCCTTCGTCGAAGAGAGCATCGAACAGATCCTGGAGCAGACGCGGCGCATCACCAACATCGTGCACTCGCTGGTCAGCTTCAGCCACAGCGGCACGGCAGTGGATCACACGCCGGCCCCCTTCAATCTGCATGCCTGCATCGAGGACGCCATACGCCTGGTGCGCCTGTCCCAGGCCGGCAAGCAGATCGAATTCATCAACCGCTGCGAAGCCGACCTGATCCTGCACGGCGATCAACAGCGCATGATCCAGGTGTTCGTCAACCTGCTCACCAATGCCTGCGACGCCTCGCAGCCGGGCGATCGCGTCATCGTCAGCGGGCGCAGCGACGGCAATTTCATCGAAGTGGTGGTCACCGACTATGGCCGCGGCATCCCGGAGGAGTTACAGGACCAGGTATTCGAACCCTTCTTCACCACCAAGCAGCCGGGCGAAGGCACCGGCCTCGGCCTGCCCATGGTCTACAACATCGTGGCCGAGCACGCCGGCACGGTCACCCTGCGCAGCCGGCCCGGCGAGGGTACCTCGGTGATCCTGCGCCTGCCTGTGTCGAGGCACGAGATACGCGGGACGAGGGACGAGGAATGAACTCGCTGCATGGGTATTGTTTTGTGAATTCAAACAGCCGTGCGCGCAGCGTACACCTTCCTCGCATCTCGTACCTTGACCCTCGTGCCTATCCGCTTGACGGATGCGTTGCGCTTATCCTCCTACCCACGCAGTTTGAAATAGAGTCATGAGCCAGATCCTCATCATCGAAGACGAAGCGGTGATCCGCGCCTCGCTGCGCCGTCTGCTGCAGCGCGCCGGCTACGACGTCACCGAGGCCGGATCGGTGGCCGAGGCGGAGCGGCACCCTCTCGCCGACTTCGACCTGATCATCACCGACCTGCGTCTGCCCGGCGAACCGGGCACGGCCATCATCGCCAGGGCGCCGGGGGTACCGGTACTGGTGATGACCAGCTATGCCAGCGTGCGTTCGGCGGTGGAATCGATGCAGATGGGCGCGGTGGACTACATCGCCAAGCCCTTCGATCATGACGAGATGCTGCTCACCGTGGAGCGCATCCTCAAACAGAGCACGCTGGAGCGGCAGAACGCCGCCCTCAAGCAAGACTTACAGCGCGCCTACCCCGCCGGCGGCATGATCGGCTGTTGTGCGGCGATGCAAGAGGTGTTCGAGCGCATCCGCAAGGTGGCGCCCACCGACACCACCGTGCTGATCCTCGGCGAGTCGGGCACCGGCAAGGAACTGGTGGCGCGTGCGGTGCACGAGCAGAGCACGCGGCGCGACGCGCCGATCATCGCCGTCAACTGCGCTGCCATCCCCGCCGGCCTCATCGAGTCGGAGCTGTTCGGCCACGAAAAGGGCGCCTTCACCGGCGCCGTCGGCACCCACCGCGGCCTGGTGGAGGCCGCCGACGGCGGCACGCTATTCCTGGACGAAATCGGCGAGCTGCCGCTGGAGGCCCAGGCGCGCCTGCTGCGCGTGATCCAGGAAGGCGAGATCCGCCGCGTCGGCTCCACCCAGTCGCGCAAGGTCGATGTGCGCCTCATCGCCGCCACCCACCGCGACCTGCAGCAGTGCGTCAACGCCGGCAGCTTCCGCAGCGACCTGTACTATCGCCTGCACGTGATGGAGATCCGGCTGCCGCCCCTGCGCGAGCGCGGCGACGACATCCGCCAGCTGGCCGCGGAGCTGCTGGAGAAGACGCGCCGGCGCCTCAACCGCCCGCCGATGCACATCACCGAAGAGGCCATGGAGCGGCTGCTGCAGCACAACTGGCCGGGCAACGTGCGCGAACTGGAAAACGTCATCGAACGTGCGGTAATACTCGCCGACGGCCCACAGATTACCCCCCAGCTGCTGGCTATCGACAACGCGCCCGGCAACGGGCAGGATAGCCCGTCCGCCGTTGACGAGACCCTGTCCCTCGATGATTACTTCCGCCGCTTCGTGCGGGAAAACGAGGGCCAGATGACGGAAACCGAGCTGGCGCGACACCTCGGCATCAGCCGCAAGACCTTGTGGGAGCGGCGCCAGAAACTGGGACTGCCGCGAACAAAAGGCTAAAAGCCATTGAACGCAAAGGGCGCAAAGGTTTCATATGAAGCGTTTCACTAGGGCGCCTCTGGCACGCTGCGGCGCGGCGTATGGTCTTGAGCACCATCGCGGCAGAGCCGCTCCTACACAAAATGACTTTGCGTCCTTGGCGCCCTTTGCGTCTTTGCGTTGAAATCTTTTGCCTGTTGTGAGGTAGGGAACTTGGAGCAGAATGACCCGTACATGACCGCCTTCCGCGGTTTCTTCGCCAGTGCGCTGCGCTGGGAGGACCTGGACCGACTGTGGCAGACGCTGCGCAGCCAGGCCGATGAGGGCTGGTATGTCTATGCCGTGGGCGAACAGCCCCCCGTGGCGCCGGTGAGCGCGGAGCAGTTCGCCACCTTCCTCACGGAGATCGATGCGCTGCTGCGCCGCGACCACGACGAGGATTACTGCGGCATCGTCTATGCCGACGACATGACCCGGCCGACCATGGTGAAGATCTACGATCCGCACAACCTGGGCAGCTCCTGCGGCTCATCCGGCAACAACCCGCCGCCCCTGCCCGGCTGGGTGCTGTCCCGTCTGGCCCCGCGGGGGCTGGAGGCCATGCAGCCCACCGCCAGCCGCCGCCGTTGGTGGCAGCGCCTGTTCGCCTGAGGCGTATCCTGCATAAAAACCTCATTGCGGTTAGAATGCGCAAGTTTCCGGCAGGGCGGCCGATAGCACACCAACAATAACTACCCTGAAACGGCGGGGGAAAAGCTTCAGCGACATGGCAGAGCAGGCCGAAGAGAAGAAGACCGAGCTGTTCGACGGCGGCGACGACGAGCGTTTCCTGCTGACGTCGAAGGCGGCCATCACCAACGTGCTGGTGGATCTGAGCAAGCGGCCGGACATCCTCACCGCCTATTTCAATCACGGCAAGGAATACATCCTCACCGCCGTGCTCGCCGTCATGCCCGAACGCAACCTGCTGGTGCTGGACTACGGCGCCGACGAGAAACTGAACCAGCGCCTGCTCGAATACGGCCGCGCCGTCTGCGTCACCAAGCACGACAACATCAACATCAAATTCAGCTGCAACATCCTGCAACGGGCCAAGTTCCAGGACCGGCAGGCCCTCGCCGCGGCCCTGCCGGAGAGCCTGTTCCGCCAGCAGCGGCGCGAGTTCTTCCGCGTCACCCTGCCGCAGATCAACGCCGTCAGGTGCTATATCCGGCTGCCCGATCAGAATGAGGTGGCCCTCACCATGACCGACATCAGCTGCGGCGGCATCGGCCTGCTCGACCCGACGCGCCAGTTCAATCCGGAACCGGGCACGCTGCTGCAGGGCTGCCGCGCCGAATTGCCGGATACCGGCACGCTGGTATTCGACCTGGTGGTGCGCAACAACTTCCTGATGACACAAAACGACGGCGGCCAGGTGCGCCGCATCGGCTGCGCCTTTCACGGCCTGCCGCTGGACAAGAGCGCCATCATCCAACGCTTCATCCACCGCATGCAGATCGAGCAGAAGGCGAAGAGCCGGGAGTGAGCCGGCATTCTTGCTAGACTTCGGAGAACCGGAACCCCATGAGCGCCGATGACATGACCAACGATGGAGCCATCGACCCGGAACGCTACCGGGTCGATTCCCGCATGGAAATCCTCCGCGTGCTGGGCGATCTGGCGCGCGGGCTGCAGTTGGTCACGGCCTATTTCAACGAGGGCAGCGACTTCATCCTCACCACCATCCTGCGCCTCGACGAGGAGCACAATCGCCTGGTGCTGGACTACGGACCGGACGACAGCCTCAACCAGCGCCTGCTCGCGGCCCGCCGCATCCTGTTCGTCACCCGCCACAACCAGGTGCGGGTCCAGTTCACCAGCGAGTCCATCCAGAAAGCGACCTTCCAGGGCGCGCCGGCCTTCGTCATCCCCCTGCCCGCCTCCATCATCCGCATCCAGCGGCGCGAGTACTACCGCCTCGCCACCCCCATCGGCCGCCACCTCAATATCAGCCTTGCCACGCCTGATGGCGGCACGATCTCGGCACACATCGTCGATATCAGCGTCGGCGGCGTCGGCATCATCGAACCGCCGGAAGGACGGCAGTGCGGCTGGGAACCCGGCAGCATCGTGCCGGGCTGCCGCATCGAACTGCCCGAGGAAGGGGTGATCCACGCCGACATCGAGATCCGCAACCGCTATCAGGTGGACAGCCGGGACGGCACCCCGCTCTACCGCATCGGCTGCCGCCTGCTGGGCCTGGACTCCCGCAGCAACGCCGCCATCCTGCGCTACATCCACCGCGTCGAGTTGGAGCGCCGCAAGGTCAGAAAAGACCAGTGACAAGTGGCAAGTGGCAAGTGACAAGTGGCAAGTGGCAAGTGACAAGTGACAAGTGACAAGTGACAAGTGACAAGTGACAAGTGACAAGTGGCAAGTGACAAGTGGCAAGTGGCAAGTGGCAAGTGACAAGTGACAAGTGGCAAGTGGCAAGTGGCAAGTGGCAAGTGACAAGTGACAAGTGACAAGTGACAAGTGACAAGTGACAAGTGACAAGTGACAAGTGACAAGTGGCAAGTGGCAAGTGGCAAGTGGCAAGTGGCAAGTGGCAAGTGACAAGTGGCAAGTGGCAAGTGGCAAGTGGCAAGTGGCAAGGAGGATTGTTGGTCTTTCTTGAAACTTGAAACTTGAAACTTGAAACTGCCTTTCTGTTACCTTCCGTAACACTCCCCCGTTACACCCCGTAACACTTACCCACACGCCGCACAGGTGAAATAGGCCAACCTGCTGTTTTGAAAGGAAACGGCAACTGGTACGCCGATTGCTATCTGGTTCACCAGATTCTCTCGCGCGCGTGGCAGGACAGCTTGAACCAGATCGCCAACAATCAGCCGCTGACCCCCATCCTGGAATTCCTCCGGCGCCATGCGCCGTTCGACCAGATGGCACCGGCCCATCTGGACTATCTCGCCAAGCGCCTGAAACTCGGTTTTTACGCCCGCGGTGAAGCCGTCACCCGTCCCGAGGACGGTCCGGCCAGCCGCTTTTTTATCATCAAGCAGGGCCGCATCCGCGGTGAGCTGGGCAAGGACGAGCCCGACAGCGAAGGGGCCTGGGAACTGGTCACCGGCGAAAGCTTCCCCATCGGCGCCCTGCTCTCGCGCCGCCCGGTGCGCACCATCAACCGTGCGGTGGAGGACACCTTCTGCTTCGAGTTGGAGCGGGAGGACTTCGACAAGCTGTTCCAGCAGAGTCCGGTGTTCCACGACTTCTGCACCCGCCGCCTGGCCAACCTGCTGGACAACGCCCTGCGCACCGTCCAGGCCAACTCGGCCACCCGCGTCTCCGAGGACACCTCGCTCAGCTCGCCGTTGCAAAGCCTGATCCAGCGCGCGCCCATCAGTTGCACCGCCGACACGCCGGTGGGTGAGGCCCTGGCGATCATGGACCGCGAGCACATCGGCAGCATCGTGGTCACCGACGCCGCCCAGGCCCCCATCGGCATGTTCACCCTGCACGACGTGCTGTCGCGCGTCGCCCTGCCGCAGCGCAAGGCCGACACGCCGATGCGCGAGGTGATGAGTCCGGCGCCGCTGTGGCTGCCCCCCGAGGCGCGCGCCTACGAGGCGGCGTTGCTGATGGCGCAGCACGGCTTCGGCCACATCTGCGTGGTACGGGACGGCAGGCTGGCCGGCGTGGTGTCGGAGCGCGACCTGTTCTCCCTGCAGCGCATCGGCCTGGTCAACCTGTCCCGCTCCATCGCCCGCGCCGAGACCGTCGAGCAGCTGGCCCAACTCGGCGGCAACATCCATCGCCTGGTGGAGCAGATGCTGGCCCAGGGCGCCTCGGTGGATCAGATCACCGAGATCATCACCACCCTCAACGACAGCCTCACCCAGCGCGCCATCACCCTGATCCTCACCGAGACCGGCAAGCCGACGGTGGATTTCACCTGGCTGGCCTTCGGCAGCGAGGGCCGCAGCGAACAGACCCTGAAGACCGATCAGGACAACGGCATCCTGTTCCGCACCCCGGCCGGCAAGAGCGCCGACGAAGTGCGCGCCGAACTGCTGCCCATCGCCAAACGCATCAACGACGCCCTGGCGGTGATCGGTTTCCCGCTCTGCCCCGGCAACGTGATGGCCAGCAACCCGGAATGTTGCCTCAGCCTGGAAGAATGGCAGGGCCGCTTCGGCCGCTGGATCGATCAGGGCACGCCGCAGCATCTGCTCAATGCCTCCATCTATTTCGATTTCCGTCCGCTCTACGGCGAGCCGGCACCGGTGGAGGAACTACGCGCCTGGATGCTGAAGCGCGTCGAACCCAACAGCCGCTTCCGGCGCCAGATGGCGGAGAACGCCCTGCGCAACCGTCCGCCCCTGGGGCTGTTCGGTGACATCAAGGTATCCAGCGGCGGCAAGCATCCGCACAGCATCGATCTCAAGCTGCATGGTCTGGCGCCCTTCGTGGACGCCGCGCGCATCACCGCCATTGCCCACGGCATCGCCGCCACCAATACCGTCGAGCGCCTGCGTCAGGCCGCCGCGCTCAAGGCGCTCAACCCGGCCGATGTCGAGGCCTGGGCCGAGTCCTATCACTTCATCCAGCTGCTGCGTGTACGCGTACACCGGCGACAGTCGGAGCAGGGACAGCCGCTGTCCAACCATGTCGATCCGGATTCATTGAATGAGCTGGACCGGCGCATCCTGAAGGAGGCATTCCGCCAGGCGCGCAAACTGCAATCAAAACTCGCGCTGGAGTATCAGTTGTAGGAATCGCGGCCGTCCGGGCTGGAGGCGGCAGCAGCAAGGCAGCACCACTGTAGTTTTCTACCACGAGGAGGAAGCAACTATGTCGTTAAACGCGAAAGCGGCGGAGTACTGGAAGGCGAACGTTCGCCTGCTGATGCTCTGTCTGGCCATCTGGTTCGTCGTCGGGTATGTGCTCAGCATCATGCTCGTCGGCCCGTTGAACAGCATCAGCGTCGGCGGCTATCCGCTCGGCTTCTGGTTCGCACAGCAGGGATCGATCTACGTCTTCGTGGCGTTGATCTTCTTCTATGCGTCGCGCATGAACAAGCTGGACCGTCAGTTTGACGTCCACGAAGACTAACTGGGGGATTCCTACATGGATCTGAAAACAATTACCTACCTGGTAGTCGGCTTCACCTTCGCCGTCTACATCGGTATCGCCTTCTGGGCCCGTGCCGCCAGCACCAAGGAGTTCTATATCGCCGGCGGCGGCGTGCATCCGATCGCCAACGGCATGGCCACCGGCGCCGACTGGATGTCCGCGGCCTCCTTCATCTCCATGGCCGGCCTCATCGCCTTCAACGGCTATGGCGCCTCCGCCTACCTGATGGGCTGGACCGGCGGCTACGTGCTGCTGGCCATGCTGCTGGCTCCGTACCTGCGCAAGTTCGGCAAGTTCACGGTGCCGGAGTTCATCGGTGATCGCTACTACTCGCAGACCGCGCGCATCGTCGCCGTCATCTGCCTGATCGTGGCCTCCATCACCTATGTCATCGGCCAGATGAAGGGTGTCGGCGTGGCGTTCTCCCGCTTCCTGGAGATCTCCTACGACGCCGGCCTGTACATCGGCATGGCCACCGTGTTCGTGTACGCGGTGCTGGGCGGTATGAAGGGCATCACCTACACCCAGATCGCCCAGTACGTGGTGCTGATCTTCGCCTACACCATCCCGGCGATCTTCATCTCCCTGCAGCTCACCGGCAACCCGCTGCCGCAGTTGGGCCTGGGCTCCACCATGGCCGACGGCTCCGGCATGCACATGCTGGCCAAGCTGGACCAGATCATCACCGACCTCGGCTTTGGCACCTACGTGAACCAGACCGGCTCGCTGAACATGGCGCTGCTGACCCTGTCGCTGATGATCGGTACCGCCGGCCTGCCGCACGTCATCGTGCGTTTCTTCACCGTGCCGAAGGTCCGCGATGCCCGCGCCTCCGCTGGCTGGGCCCTGGTGTTCATCGCCATTCTGTACACCACCGCTCCCGCCGTCGGCGCCATGGCCCGCTACAACCTGACCAACACCACCCAGATCGGTGAGGTCGGTGCGCCGGAAGGCAACCTGAAGTACGAGGAGCGCCCGACCTGGTTCGCCAACTGGGAGAAGACCGGCCTGCTGAAGTTCGAAGACAAGAACGGTGACGGCCGCATCCAGTACTACAACGACAAGAACGCCGCCTTTGCCGACAAGGCCAAGGAGTTCGGCTGGAACGGCAACGAACTGGTGACCGTCGACGCCGACATCATGGTGCTGGCCAACCCGGAAATCGCCAAGCTGCCGAACTGGGTGATCGCCCTGGTCGCCGCCGGTGGTCTGGCCGCCGCGCTGTCCACCGCCGCCGGCCTGTTGCTGGCCATCTCCTCCGCCGTGTCCCACGACCTGCTGAAGGGCGTGTTCGTGAGGGACATCAGCGAGAAGAACGAGCTGCTGGCCTCGCGTATCGCCATGACCGGTGCCATCCTCGTCGCCGGCTACCTCGGCCTCAACCCGCCCGGCTTCGCCGCGCAGGTGGTGGCCCTGGCCTTCGGTATCGCCGCCGCCTCGCTGTTCCCGGCGCTGATGATGGGTATCTTCATGAAGAGCATGAACCGTCAGGGCGCCGTCGCCGGCATGCTGGTGGGTCTGCTCACCACCGTTGTATACATCTTCGTGTACAAGGGCTGGTTCTTCATTCCGGGCACCGCCAACCTGCCCGACAACGCCGACAACTGGTTGTTCGGCATCTCCCCGGGCTCCTTCGGTGCCGTGGGCGCGCTGCTGAACTTCATCGCCGCCGTCATCGTCTCGAAGGTGACCGCGCCGACCCCGGAGCACATCCAGCACATGGTGGAGGATATCCGTATCCCCCGCGGTGCCGGCACGGCCACCGGTCACTAAGCGGTAATCTGTCCGTTCGCCGCCCTGCCCCGCGCAGGGCGGCACGGCAGACAGCAGGACAGCCAATGGGCGTGATGAACGCCCATTGGATTTTTCAGCCAACAGAATTCCGGCCCGGCTGCACCGCCGGTGTCAGCCTAACCACCAGGCCGTTGCGGCAAGCGAGCACCGTATGGAAGTCGAACTGATTGAAATACGTGATTTCCTGGCCAGCCATCCGCCTTTCGATCAGCTCAGCGACGAGGCGCTCGATCAGCTGCCCAAGGAACTGACGGTGCGCTACCTGCGTCGCGGCACGCCGTTTCCGCCGCCGGACGCCGAGCAGCCCTGCCTCTACATCGTGCGCAAGGGCGCCGTCGAACTGCGCAACGCCAGTGACGAACTGGTCACCAAATACGGCGAGGGGGATGTCTACTCCTCGGCCTGCCTGCCCCACGACCCGGCCCGTTCCCTCAACGGCACCACCGTGGAGGACAGCCTGTTCTATCTCCTGCCCTGCGACCGCCTGCAGGCCCTGCGCGACGCGGACAGGAACTTCAACGACTACTTCACCCAATCCATCAGCACGCGCCTGCGGCGCGCACGCGAAACCCTGCAGGACACGCCGCGCGGCGGCAACCTGATGACCGTCGAGATCAGCGAGCTCATCGGCCGCGCGCCGGTCACCGCGCCGCCCGCCACCAGCATCCAGGAGGCGGCGCAGATCATGACCCGCGAGCGGGTATCGGCGCTGCTCATCACCGACGAGCGCCTGCTGGTGGGCATCATCACCGATCGCGACCTGCGTTCGCGCTGCATCGCCAACGGCATCGACTGCACCCGGCCGGTGAGCGAAATCATGACGCGCAACCTGCACAAGGTGACGCCGGATACGCCCGCCTTCGAGGCACTGCTCACCATGACGCGCTACAACATCCATCACCTGCCGGTGGTGGGCAGCGGCGGCGTGCAGGGCATCATCTCCACCACCGATCTGATCCGCTACCAGAGCGCCAATTCTATCTATGCGGTGGACAGCGTGCGCAAATGCAAGGCGGTGGCCGATCTGGTGCAGGCCAGCGCCGCGCTGCCGGAATTGCAGGTGCAACTGGTCGCGGCCGGCGCCAGCGCCTATCAACTGGGCCAGGCCATCTCCGCCGTCACCGACGCCATCACCCGGCGCCTGCTGGAACTGGGCGAGGCCGAGTTCGGCCCGGCCCCCCTGGCCTATGTGTGGGTCGCCGGCGGATCGCAGGGGCGGCGCGAGCAGACCGTACACTCCGATCAGGACAATGCCCTGATCCTGTCCGACGACTACCGTCCGGAGCAGCACGGCAGCTACTTCACGCAACTGGCGCAGTACGTCACCGACGGCCTCAACGCCTGCGGTTTCTACAACTGTCCCGGCGGCATCATGGCCAGCAATCCGCAATGGCGCCAGCCCTGGCAGGTGTGGCGCCAGTATTTCGACGACTGGATCATGCGCGTCGATCGCAAGGCGGCGATGCTGGCCACCAACTTCTTCGACATGCGCCCGATCCACGGCGATGAACTGCTGCATGCACGGCTGCACGCCGAGGTGCTGCACCAGGCCAAGGACAACAAGATCTTCCTCGCCTACATGGCCACCAATGCGCTGACCACCCGGCCACCGCTGGGTTTCTTCCGCAACTTCGTCCTCATCGGCGAGGGCGATCATGCCAACAGCTTCGATCTCAAGCTGCGCGGCATCCTGCCGGTGATCAACCTGGCGCGGGTGTATGCCCTCACTGCCGGCATCCCCGAGCTCAACACCGTGGAGCGGCTCAAGGCCGCCGCCGATGCCCACTCGCTCAGCGCCGACGGCGCGGCCAATCTGGAAGACGCCTTCGAATTCATCGGCACCCTGCGCGCGCGCCATCAGGCGCGTCAGATCAAGCAGGGCATGCCGCCGGACAATTACGTCACGCCGGAGGAACTGACGCCGCTGGAGCGCAATCACCTGAAGGATGCCTTCTCTGCCATCAGCGCCCTGCAGACTGCCCTGGCCCAACGCTACCAGACCGGGCGTTTCTACTGATGCTGGAGTGGCTGCTCAGCCTGGATTACCGGCGCCGGCGCCTCGCGGCAAGGACGGCACCGGGGCCGTTGCGCGATTATCTGGAAACCCCCTTCGCCGCCACCGGCAGCGACTGCCGCAAACTGGACTATCTGGCGCTGGATCTGGAAACCACCGGGCTGAATGCCAAAAAGGATGCCATCATCAGCTTCGGCTGGGTCCTGCTGCACGGCACCCGCATCGAGCTCGCCTCGGCACAGCACCGCCTGGTACGCCAGCATTGCGCCATCCCCGAGGCCAGCGCGGTGATCCATCACATCACCGATGATGCCGCCGCCTGCGGCGAGGATCTCGCCGCCGTGATGGCCGACCTGCTGCCGCTGCTCGCCGGCAAGGTGCTGATCGCCCACCATGCCCGGGTCGAACTGGGATTTCTCGACGCGGCCTGCGAACAACTCTATGGCAGCGGTTTTCTGATTCCCGTCATCGACACCCAGTACATCGCCCAGCGCAGCCTCCAACGGCGCAATCACGGTATCCGTCCCGGTGAAATGCGCCTCGGCAACCTGCGCAACCGCTACAACCTGCCCCGCTACCGGGCCCACAACGCCCTCACCGACGCCCTCGCCGCCGCCGAGCTGTTTTTGGCCCAACTGGCGGAGCGCGACGGCAGCCACCCGCTGCCGCTGAAAGACCTGATGCTGCGGCCATGATGCCCCACGCAAGCCAGTCGCATGGTATAGTGGGCAACCCCGTTTCGGAGCGGGGTGCGGCCGGTTTCAGCGATGTGGGCGGCCGCCGCAGGGCGCCTCTGACTGCCCTGCATCGGGAGACAATAAAACTACAAAAGAGCACCGGTAAACGGATTCCGTTCACCACCTGCGGCCACGCACGGCTCATGATCGTGCGTGCAACCGTAATTAACCTGAAGCTTTTGCCATAGCCTTTATTGACCTAGGAGAAACCCATGTCCGAGACCAAGGTATATCCCGTACCCTCTGACTTCGCTGCCCATGCCCACATCGACAACGCCAAATACGAGGCGATGTACCAGCAGTCCATCCAGGACCCGGACGGCTTCTGGGCCGAGCAGGCCAAGACCTTTCTCACCTGGTCCAAGCCGTGGAACAAGGTCTCCGAGTGGGACTACCACAAGGGCCACATCCGCTGGTTCGAGGGTGGCAAGCTCAACGTCTCCTACAACTGTCTGGACCGTCACCTGGACAAGCGCGGCGACCAGGTCGCCCTGATCTGGGAGGGCGACGACCCGGCCGAAGACAAGAAGATCACCTACCGCGAACTACACGCCGAGGTAAGCAAGTTCGCCAACGTGCTGAAGAGCCGCGGCGTCAAGAAGGGCGACCGCGTCTGCATCTACATGCCGATGATCCCCGAGGCCGCCGTCGCCATGCTGGCCTGCGCCCGCATCGGTGCGGTGCACTCCGTGGTGTTCGGCGGCTTCTCGCCGGAATCGCTCAAGGACCGCATCCTCGACTCCGACTGCCGGGTGGTGATCACCGCCGACGAGGGCCTGCGCGGCAAGAAGGCGGTGCCGCTCAAGGGCAACACCGACAAGGCCCTGCTGCAGTGCCCCAACGTACACACCGTGCTGGTGGTCAAGCGCACCGGCGGCAACATCGCCTGGAAGGACGGCCGTGACGTGTGGTACCACGAGGCGATGGCCAAGGCCTCGCCGGACTGCCAGCCCGAGGAGATGGATGCCGAGGATCCGCTGTTCATCCTCTACACCTCCGGCTCCACCGGCAAGCCCAAGGGCGTGCTGCACACCACCGGTGGCTACCTGCTGTTCGCGGCGATGACCCACAAGTACACCTTCGACTACCACGACGGCGACATCTACTGGTGCACCGCCGACGTGGGCTGGGTCACCGGCCACACCTACATCGTCTACGGCCCGCTGGCCAACGGCGCCATTTCGCTGATGTTCGAGGGCATCCCCTCCTATCCGGACGCCTCGCGCTTCTGGCAGGTCATCGACAAGCACCAGGTGAACATCTTCTACACCGCCCCCACCGCCATCCGCGCGCTGATGCGCGAGGGCGTCGAGCCGGTGAAGAAGACCTCGCGCAAGTCGCTCAAGCTGCTCGGCACCGTGGGCGAACCGATCAACCCCGAGGCCTGGGAGTGGTACTACCACATCGTCGGCGAGGAGCGCTGCCCCATCGTCGATACCTGGTGGCAGACCGAGACCGGCGGCCATCTGATCACCCCGCTGCCCGGCGCCACGGCGCTCAAGCCCGGTTCCGCCACCAAGCCCTTTTTCGGCGTGGCCCCGGCCATCGTCGACAACGAGGGCAACATCCTGGAAGGCGAGTGCGAGGGCAATCTGGTCATCACCCGCCCCTGGCCGGGCCAGATGCGCACCGTCTACGGCGACCACCAGCGCTTCGTCGACACCTACTTCAAGACCTATCCCGGCATGTATTTCACCGGCGACGGCGCCAAACGCGACAAAGACGGTTATTACTGGATCACCGGCCGCGTCGACGACGTGCTCAACATCTCCGGCCACCGCATGGGTACCGCCGAGATCGAGAGCGCCCTGGTGCTGCACGAGGCCGTAGCCGAGGCTGCGGTCGTCGGCTTTCCGCACGACATCAAGGGCCAGGGCATCTATTGCTACGTCACCCTGGTGAAGGGAGTGGAGCCGTCCGATGCGCTGAAGAAGGAACTGGTGCAACTGGTGCGCAGCGAGATCGGCCCCATCGCCTCGCCCGACGTCATCCAGTGGGCCCCCGGCCTGCCCAAGACCCGATCCGGCAAGATCATGCGCCGCATCCTGCGCAAGATCGCCGCCAACGAGACCGACAGCCTGGGCGATACCTCCACCCTGGCCGATCCGGCGGTAGTGGACGATCTGGTGCACAACCGGGCGCATAAGTAACACCGTAGCGGGAGCCCGCTCCGCGGGCGAATGGGCGCCAGCGCCATTCGCCGGGGTGTTCCGGCTCCTGCAACAGCAAGCAAGGCCGCGGGCGGCGACGCCCGCGGCCTTGCTTTTTATATATTCCCCTCTTAAATTGTCGGCATAGGCACATTCCTTACCACGCCTGGCGGTAATCAGTGACCGTTACGCGCACACGCAAACACCCCACATCCGTGCGCACGGCAACAACAAAAATATGCACCGGTAATTGGGGGTGCCATGTCCATACGTCGTCTGCTCATCACGCTGCTGGCCCTGCTCGGCCTGCTGATCCTGGCGGGCAGCCTGTGGGAGTTCCGCGAGGCGCGCGAGAAACTGAACGCCGTCACCTGGATCGAGCAGACCAACCATCTCGCCGACCTGTCCCTGCGCGCCAGCGCCATGATGGCCATGGAGCGCGGCATCACCGCCACCCTGCTCTCCAGCGAGGAACCGCAACCAAACATGGCGGACGAGATGCGGCGGCAGCGCCTGGCCGTCGATGCGCAATACCAGCGCCTGCTGGACTACGCCCAAACCATCAACAACCTGCCTCCCAACCATCCGCTCAGCCTCGCCCTGCACGATCTGGCACGCAGCCGCGGTGAACTGGAAGCCAGCCGCAGCCTGATTGACCAGCACAGCCTGCCCGGCGGGGCAGACGCCTGGATTGCGCAGGCCACGCGCCACATCGATGCCATGGCCGATGTGCGCCGGGCCTGCATGATGCCGCTGCAGGGCAACATGTATTCCTACATACCGAATCCGGTCATGAAGGAGGCGCTGTTCACGGTCAGCGAATACGCCGGCCGCGAACGCGCCATCGTCGGTGCCGCCATCGCCCGCCACCGTCCCCTGAGCGAACACGAACTGGCGCAGCTGCAGCAATACCGCAACGTGGTCGACGTGGCCCTGACCCGTGCCGAACGCATCATGCGCCAGTTCCCCGCCTCACGCGAACTGACCCTGGCCTCGGCCAATGTCACCAGTGTCTTCCTGTCCCGCTACGAGGAGTTGCGCCAGCGGGTCTATGCCGCCAGCCACAACCGCCAGCCCTATCCGGTGAATGCCGAAACCTGGTATGCCGAGGCGACCGAAGCCATCGACACCATCATCGCCCTGTCCGAAGCCATGAGCGGCCAGTTGCACCGGGAAATCGCCCAGTTGCGCCACAAGGCCCTGCTCGACACTACCCTGCTGGTCCTGGCACTGCTGATCACCGGCGTGGTCTTCCTCCTCGTCGTGCGCAGCATCCGCCGCCGCATCCTGCTGCCGCTCAAACGCCTGGAGGCGGCGGCGGACACCATCAGCAAGGGCAATCTCAACCAACCCCTCCCCGCCTTCCGCAACGACGAACTGGGGCACCTGGCGGCCACCTTCGAGCGCATGCGTCTAACCCTGCTCGACGACCTGCAACAGCGTGAGGCCGATGCGGCGCAGCTGCGTATCTTCTCTCTGGCGCTGGAGCAGAGCGCCGACTCGGTGATCATCACCGATCACGAGCGCACCATCGAATACGTCAACGCCGCCTTCGAGCGCATCCGCGGCTACCGCCGTGAACAAGTGCTGGGCAAGAACGCTGCCATGTTCAAGAGCGAGCTCAACGACCCGGTGCTGTACCAGCGCTTTCACGAGGCCTTGCAGCGCGGCGAGATATTCCGTGCCACCCTCACCAACCGCCATGCCGACGGCACCCCCTACTACGAAGAGGTCGCCATCAGCCCGGTGCGCGACAGCAGCGGTGCGATAACCCACTACATCTCCACCAGCAAGGACGTCACCGAACGCATCAATTCCGAAGCGGAGTTGCGTAAGTTGAATCAGGCCATCGAACAGAGCGTCAGCTCGGTGATCATCACCGACCCGCAGGGCATCGTCGAATACGTCAACCCGCAATTCAGCCGCACCACCGGCTACACTGCCGCCGAGGTGCGCGGCAAAAAACTGAGCATAATCAAGTCCGGCCGCACTCCGGCCGAGCGCTACCGCGAACTGTGGCACACCCTCCAGCAGGGCAAGGTATGGGAAGGCGAGCTCATCAACAAACGCAAGAATGGCGAACTGTACTGGGAGCTGGTTTCCATCAGCCCGGTGCGCAACGCACAGGGTGAAATCACTCACTACGTCGGCTTGCAACACGACATCAGCGAGCGCAAGAAGCTGGAGGAACAGCTCAACTTCTTCGCCTATTACGATGAATTGACCCAGTTGCCCAACCGCAACCTGCTGAGCCAGCGTTTTGCCCAGGCTGTCGTCAATCGCCGTGACGACGGCATGCTGGCGGTGCTGTCCCTCGACCTGAGCCGTTTCAAGCTGATCAACGACAGCCTGGGCCATCGCATCGGCGATGCCGTGCTGCGCACCATCGGCAAGCGCCTCAATCAGGTGGCGCGCGGCCACGACACCGTGGCGCGCTACGGCGGTGACGAGTTCGTGGTGCTGCTGACCGATGTGCAGCACGCCGACGATGTCAGTGCCGTGGCCCAGCGCATGATCGACGCGGTGGCCCAGCCCATCGAGTTGGAGGGCCACGAACTGCGCCTCACGCTGCACATCGGTATCAGCCTGATGCCCCAGGATGGCGCCGATCTCGGCACTTTGCTGCGCAACGCCACCACCGCCCTGCACGAGGCGGCACGCGAGGGGCGCAATCACTACCGCTTCTATACCGAAGAGTTGAATGCCGAAGCGGCGGCGCGCCTGTCCCTGGAGCATGCCCTGCGCCGCGCCCTGGAGCAGGGCGAACTGGAATTGAACTACCAACCCAAGGTCGATTTGAGCAGCGGCCATATCGTCGGCGTCGAGGCGCTGGCGCGCTGGTGCCACCCCACCGAGGGCTGGATCTCGCCGGTACGTTTCATTCCGGTGGCGGAGGAAACCGGCCTGATCCAGCCCCTGGGCGAATGGGCGCTGCGCGAGGCCTGTCGCCAGAATCGCCGCTGGCAGGAAGCGGGCCTGCCACCCATCACTGTCGCCGTCAATCTCTCCGCCCAACAGCTGCGCCAGCCTTCATTGGTGGTTTCCGTGGCACGGGTGCTGGAGGAGACCGGGCTGGAACCGCGCTACCTCGAGCTGGAGCTGACCGAAAGCGCGGTCATGGAATCACCGGACGCCACCGCCGAGGTGTTGCAGCAATTGAAGGCCCTGGGCCTGAGCCTGGCGGTAGACGATTTCGGCACCGGTTATTCCAGCCTGTCACACCTAGGCCGCTTCCCCTTCGACACACTGAAGATCGATCGCAGCTTCGTCACCGATATCACCACCGCGCCGGACCAGGCCACCATCGCCATGACCATCATCGCCATGGCCGAGAGCCTACGCCTCACAGTCGTGGCGGAAGGAGTCGAGACCGAGAACCAGGCCGTCTATCTCCGCGACAAGGGTTGCGATCAGCTGCAAGGTTATCTGTTCAGCCCGCCGCTGCCCCCTGATGAACTGGCGCAACTGCTGCAGGACGGTCGCCAGCTGAGCCTGCCGCAACGCGATAATCCACACGCAACCCTGTTGCTGCTGGACGATGAACACAATGTCCTCAAGTCTCTCGCCCGCCTGTTCCAGCATGAGGGCTATCACCTGCTTACCGCGGATAACACGCAGGAGGCATTCGACCTGCTGGCGCGGCACGGTGCCGGGGTCATCATCAGCGATCAACGCATGCCTGACATGAGCGGCATCGAATTCTTCCAGCGCGTCAAGGGCATCTATCCGGAGACCGTGCGCATCGTGCTGAGCAGTCACGGGGAACTGCAACAGGTCAGCCAGGCCGTCAACGAAGGCATCATCCACAAATATTTCAGCAAGCCATGGGATGATGACGAGTTGCGCAAACAGATACGCAAGGCCTTCGGCCTGTACCGTACGCTGCAGGCGCAGGTGAGCGAATGAAGGTCATTGCGGCACGGCTGACGGACTATCCTCTATCAGGATGCCGTGCCCGTCCCCACCTGCTCCGGCACCAACACCAGCACAGTACCGTTGCAACCGGGCACCGCGCCCAAACGGGTGGCATGCACGGTCAGCGGGCGGGAACCGGCCAGTGTGAGGTGAGGTTGTGTCACGGTCTGCCGTTGTAACGCACTCTGGCAAAGATTACGCAAGGCCTGCGGCAACACTTCACTGGCGCTGTGGCCGAGCAAGGCCCCGGGGGGGCAGCCAATCAGTGCGTGTGCCACAGAGTTGGCCACCGCAACCACTCCCTCGTCACTGACGCCCAGCACACCGACCGGCAGATGTTCGACTATCTCCCGGGACAGCTCCAGCAGGCGATGGTGCTGATCCAGTTCGTGCCCCTGAGTGGCTACACGCTGTTGCAATCCCCGGTTGGAGGCTGCCAGTTGCCGGTTGAGAGCCTGTAACTCGCCAGCCAGACGATCGCGCTCGGCACGCAGCTCATAGTGTTCGAAGGCTTCGCGGATATTCACGCGCAGCAATTCATCATCCCAGGGCTTGGTCAGGAACTTGTAAATGGCGCCGCGGTTGATGGCATCGGTCACGGATTGCAGATCGGTATAACCTGACAGCATGATGCGCACGGTCTGTGGACGCAGTACCTTGGCATGCTCCAGAAACTCGCTGCCGGTCATGCCGGGCATGCGCTGATCGCTCAGAATCACACCGACCGGATGTTGTTCCAGCAGATCCAGTCCCTGCTGCCCACTCGTCGCCGTCAGCACGACATAGCCTTCGTTACGCAGCAACCGTACCACCGCACGCAGGATATTCTCCTCGTCATCCACGACCAGCAACACGCGCTGTGTCATTGTCCCTCTCCTGCCTCAGCAGTTGCCGAACCCGGTTGCCGTAACGGCAGCCAGACACGGAACCGGCTGCCACGGCCGACCTCACTGTCCACCTCGATGCGTCCGCCATGCTTCTGCACAATGCCGTAAGAGATGGACAGGCCGAGTCCGGTACCCTTGCCTACCGGCTTGGTGGTGAAAAATGGCTCGAACAGGCGGTTGATGTGTTCCGGCGGGATACCCTTGCCATTGTCCTCTACTTCTACCCAGCACCATGCACCATCCATACCGCTGCGCACATGAATCACGCCATGATGATCGATGGCCTGGGCCGCATTGACCAGTAGGTTCAGGAACACCTGATTGAGCTGCGATGGGATGCACTCCACCAGCGGCAGGTCAGCGTACTCACGGACCACCTCCGCCTTGTATTTGAGTTCGTTGTGCACGATATTCAGCGTACTTTCCAACCCCTTGTGCACATCGGCCATCTGCCATTCGGCCTCCTCCTGGCGGGAGAAATCCTTCAGATCCTGGACAATCTTCTTCACCCGCGCCACGCCTTCGCTGGACTCATCGATCAGGGCACGAATATCGTCGCGCAAAAAGGCGAGGTCGACCTCCTGTTTGAGCGCGTGCAGGCGCTCCCGCAGGGCGGAATCGCCAATGGCGTTTTCTGCTTCCTCGTAGGCGTTGAGCAGACGAAATATGCCATCCAGATACCGGGTAAGCGTGGCAATATTGGAACTGATGTAGCCCACCGGGTTGTTGATCTCGTGTGCCACACCGGCGGCCAACTGGCCAATGGAGGCCAACTTCTCGGATTGTTGCATCTGCTCGTCCAAGCGGCGCCGCTCGGTAACATCCTTGGAGGTGGAGAGATAATGCGTGATGACATTATTGCTGTCGCGCAGCGGCGTGATGGTCTTCTCCTCGTAGAACAGCTCACCGTTCTTGCGGCGGTTCACCATCAGGGCGCGGAAAGAATGGCCGGAAGAGATGGTGTCCCACATTTTCTTGTAGAACCCGGCATCCTGCACTCCGGAATGCAGTATCCGCGAGGATTGACCGATCACCTCGGCACGTCGATAGCCGGTCTCGCGTTCGAAGGCGGCATTGACGTACTCGATGATGCCAGCCGGATCGGTAATCATCACCACATCATCAGTCTGTTCGACGACGCGCAACAGTTTTTGTGTCTCCGCTTCGCTCTTGCGCTGTTCGGTGACATCGGCGCCGACGCTGGCACTGCCGACGGGGCGCTCGTCGGGCCCGCGGATCACGATGCTGTTCCAGACTACGCGCCGCCGTTCGCCACCTGCGGTAATGATCTCGTATTCATGGGGTGAGGCCGGCTGCCCACCGGCCATGGTACGCAGATAGGTCGCGCGCAGTGCCCCGCGTAAATCCTCCGGCAGGAACAATTCAAACCAATTGCCGCCCATTACTTCCTGCCGGTTCCGACCGGTGCTGTGCAACAGACAATCATTGATGAAGGTTATGTTGCCACCGTCATCCAGCATGACGGCCATCAGCTGCATGTTTTCCAGCAGGTCACGAAAACGGCGTTCGGATTCGCGTTGAGCCTGCTCCACCTCCCGCCGCTCGGTCACATCGCGGTCTATGCCACGATAACCGACGAATGTACCGCTGTCGTCGTATACCGGCACGCCGTTGGTTTCCAGAACGATCAGACGGCCATCCTTGTGACGGTTGATATTTTCCAGGCCGCGTATCGGCGCCCGCTGGGTCACTAGTTCGTGAAACACCGTTTCCAGGCGCGCCGCCTCCCCCGGCTGCATCAGATCAAAGGGAGTGCGTCCGATCACCTCATCCGGTTCATAACCTAGAATGTTGCGTATCTGCGGACTGACATAGGTATAGCGACCTGCACCATCGATTTCCCACAGCAAATCGTTGGTGCTTTCCACGAGATTGCGGAAGCGCTGGACGCTGTCGCGCAACAGTCCCTCGATGCGATCACGCTCCTGCATCTGCTCCAGCAAATTTGCGCGCATCTCGTCCAGAGTTGCACCCAGCTCGCCCAACTCGTCACCGCGCGGCACTTGCAGTGGCTCGGCGTAGTCACCCCGACTGATGGCATTGGCGGCGCGCTCCAGCTGGTGCAACGGCATGATGATACGGCGACGGATGATCATGGTAGCCGTCAGCAGCATTGCCATTACCAGCATGGCGGCCGTGGCGAACACGACAACGATTTCCTGCGCGCGGCGCAGCGTGTGCCGTGCCCGCTGACTCACCACGCGGTTGATCGCCTCGCCTAGCGCGAGGATCGAGCTGATACCCCGTGTCGCCTCCTGATACCAGGTAGTCACGTCGACCGGGTAGGCTTTGCCCTGCACGGCCGCACCATATACCTGCTCGCGTAGCCGCTGGTAGCGGTGGCGAAACTCCGCATTCATCGCCGCATGGGCAATGGTCACTTCAGGTTGATCGCTGAAAGCGGCCACCGTCATATCCAGTTGGGCCAGGGCCACTTGCGCAGTATGGCGCATCCCCAGCAGCGTCTCGTGTTCGCTGCGGGTCAGACCACGTCCCTGCGCGATGGCGATCCCCAGCAGGGCACGCTCGCGGCCGGAATATTCACTGGCCGTATACAAGGCATCCTTTGCCGCCAGATGCTCGTGCCGCAAGACATCACTGTGACCGGCCAGCGCGAGGGCATAATGCCGCACCGCAGCCGTGGCTTCGATAAAATTCGTTATCGCCGCAACGAAGCGGGCCTCACCACCCCGCTCTCTGTGTTGCAACATAATGTCGGCATTACCACGGGCCCGCAACAGGTTCTGCCGTTCACGTCGCAAGCCATCGAGGGCATCATGCAGGGGTGAGTTAAAATCGATTTCCAGCAAGTCCTCCACGGCCGCCAGCAATTCGATGCCCCGTTCCTCATTCACACGCCGCAGCCGCTGCAGCTCCAGTGCCATGGTTTCTGTACTGGCCGATGGATTGGCCAACATAGCGGCGGTGATGCCGCGTTCCATGGCAGAGTTGGTATTGAGCTGCAAGGTCAGCTCGCTGATGTCGTTGATGCGCAACAGTTGGCGAGCTTCATGCAGATCGTGCAGTGCGAGCCGACCAGCCCACGCCAGTGCGGCGAGTGAAATCAGCGTGATCAGTCCCAGCAGCAGGAACAGCAGGTGGCGCATGCGGAACAGATACACGTGATACTCCGGACCGAGCTGTGATGTCGTGGTCAGGACGGCACGGCTTGCAGCCAGTCGCGGAGCATGGCTTGCCCATGCCGCTCCAGACCCGCCGCCCACTGTGCGGTAGCGGCACGCAGTTGCGGGACGCTGATGTCCGGTGTGGCACCGATTTCGCAGGCATGACCGATGAACCAGCGCTCCATGCCTGCTGCCGTCACCTCCGGGTGGAACTGCAGGGCCAGGGCATGCCGGCCGACGGCAAAGGCCTGATTGGGATAACGCCGTGTCCCGGCCAGACGCTCGGCCCCCGCCGGTAGATCAAAGGTATCGCCATGCCAGTGCAGCACCGGCGTCGACTCCGGCGCCAGATGGCGCAGCGGCGAGGCCTGCCCGGCAACGGTAAGTTGCAAGGGCGCCCAGCCGATCTCCTTGCCCTCCTTGCCGGGATACACCCGCGCCCCCAGCGCCCGTGCCATCAGCTGCGCCCCAAGGCAGATACCGATGATCGGCCGCTGCGCCACCAGGCGCTTGCCGATGAGACGCAGCTCCGCGTGCAGGAATGGATAGAGTTCCTCCTCGTAGGCACCGATGGGACCGCCAAGAATCAGTAGCAGATCGGGGGCCGCCGCATCGATGGCGGCAAGATCATCCATACCGGCCTCCAGGTAATGCAGTTCATAGCCGAGTTGCTCCAATGTCACGGCAAAACTGCCGGCATCCTCGAAGGCGACATGACGGATGGCGAGTGCCTGTTTTTTCATTTTGCTCTCCTCATCGCTGGTCGAACGGCGTCAGATCATTACATGCTCTCCCCGACTGGGCACCTGTACCTTCCATCCCAGTTCCTGCCCGACGGTAGCGGCAAAGATTTCTGCCGTAGCCGACTCGCCATGCACCACAAAAGTCCGTCGCGGCGGTTCACGAAAGGCACGCAACCAGCGCAACAGGGCCGCCTGATCGGCATGGGCGGAGAAACCACCCAAAGTATAGATATCCGCCCGTACCGGCACGTCCTGACCAAAGATGCGCACCGATTCGGCTTGGTCGACCAGACGCCGGCCGAGGGTGCCCTCGGCCTGAAAACCGGTGATGAGAATGCTGTTCTCGCGCCGCCCCAGATTATGCCGCAGGTGATGCTTGATGCGGCCGCCGTCACACATGCCGCTGGCGGAGATGATGACCACGCCGCCGTGAATATTGTTCAGCGCCATGGACTCCTCCACTGAGCCGGTGAATTTCACTACCGGCAAACCATGGCCGGCGGCACGCCAAGCCGCCAGTTCCTTTGCCTCCGCATCGAACAGCTGCATGTGCTGCATGGTGATGCGCGTCACCTCCGTGGCCATGGGTGAATCGACAAATATATTCAGGTTCTTGAAACGTCCCTGCCGAGTCAACTCGTGGAAGTGATAGAGCAATTCCTGTGTGCGTCCCACGGCAAAGGCCGGGATGATCACGTTGCCGTGTTTGCGCAACAAGGTATCGTTCACTGCGGTGACAAATTCGTCCAGGGTGGCCTTCATGTCCTTGTGCAGGCGGTTGCCATAGGTAGACTCCACCAGCAGGATGTCTGCCCGCTCGATAATGGTCGGATCGCGCAGGATCGGACGATTCGGCTGGCCCAGATCGCCGGAGAAGACCAGCTTGGTGCGGCGGTAGCCTTCCTGCACCCAGACTTCGATAATGGCCGAGCCGAGGATATGGCCGGCGTCACGGAAGCGGCAGCGCACTGCAGGGTGTGGTTCGATGTCATGGTCATAGGCCAGTGCTTCGATCTGTTCCAAACTGCGCAGGGCATCACGCACCGTGTACAGGGGCTCGGCCGATTGATAGCGCGGCTTGCCGCCACGCCTGATATAGCGCTGCGTACGTTCGGCCTCCATCTCCTGAAGATGGCCGCTGTCCGGCAGCATCACGGCCAACAGATCGGCGGTCGCAGTCGTGGTATAGATCGGTCCTTTGAAACCGGCCAGCACCAGCCTGGGCAGCAGGCCGCTGTGATCGATGTGGGCATGAGTCAGCAGCACGAAGTCAATATGCCGTGCTTCAAAGGGAAAGGAACGACGGTTGCGTGCCTCCGTCTCCGGCGCCCCCTGGAACATGCCGCAATCGACCAGAAACTTTACCTGCTCCGTCTCCACCAGATAGCAGGATCCGGTCACTTCCCCTGCTGCACCGTAAAAGCTGATCTTCATCGCTCTCCCACCTCAGCGCCGCTCCAGTGCCGGGCGCAGGAAGCTCCACAGGCTATCCGCCTCCGTCTCCAGTGGATAGGAAAAATCCTGAATCGACCAGCGCATGACGGTCCCCTGCAAAAGGGCACCGATATAGCGTGCCCCCTGCTCTACATCGAGGTCGGCACGGAAACATCCGCAGACACGCCCCTCCTCCAGCAGGTCGGCAATGCGTACCAGAAGACGATGATAGATTTCGCGCACCGCCGCCTTGAGGGCCGGCGATTCCACCTGCAGGCGGTCGGAAAACACCACTCGCGGAATGCCGCGCCACTTGCCGATGAAGGCCAGTTGCTGCTGCAACAGGCGTCGCAGACGGTCGTCGGGCGGCGTGTGTTCGTGTTCCAGCTGCTCCAGTACCTGCAACAGATGATCTGCCGCCCAGCCGACAACGGCACCGAAGATCGCGTCACGGCTCTTGAAGTGGCGGAAGATGGTGGGCTGGGCGATGCCCACCCGTGTGGCGATGGCCTGGGTGGTGAGATTCTTGATGCCTTGTTCGGCGGCCAGTTCCAGGGTCGCCTCGACGATTTCCTGCCTACGGATGTCGTGTGATTTTCCCATGGCAAACGATGCAATTGGCTGATTGCATTGCAGACTACGCCGGCACAGGCAAAGTTTCAACCGGGAAACACCATCACGCTGGCGCGATGACCAGGGCCGCGCCTGTGGCAGAAGCTGCTGGGTTCATCACAGCGGAAAGGCGATTATTTCGGCACCTGCGCCAGATAGGCAAGAAACTCCGCCGCCGGTAAGGGTCGGCTGTAAAAATACCCCTGAACCAGGTCGACGCCGCGGGCCGAGAGATACGCCAGCTGCTCCGCCGTCTCGACACCCTCGGCGATGACCTTGAGATTCAGAACATGGGCCATCTGGATAATCGCCTCGCACAGTGCCGCATCATCCGGTTCATCAATGATGTCATTGACGAAGCTGCGATCGATCTTCAACGCGCCAAAGGGGAAGCGTTTGAGATAACTGAGTGACGAATATCCGGTGCCGAAATCATCCAGGGCGATGCGCACACCCAGCAGTTGCAGCTGGTCGAGTATGCCTGCCGTTCCCTCGACATCTTCCAGCAACAGACTTTCCGTCACCTCCAGCTCCAGCTGTTCCGCTGCCAGGCCGGTTTGCGCCAGCGCCGCCGCCACAGTTTCCACCAGCGTACCATCACGGAACTGACGCGAGGAGACGTTGACACTGACCCGCAGCGGTTGCGGCCAGGCAGCCGCTGCGCGGCAGGCCTCCTCCAGCACCCAGCGACCGATTGGCACGATCAGGCCGGTCTCTTCGGCCAGGGGTATGAAGCGATCCGGACTGATCACGCCGAAGCTTGGATTGTTCCAGCGCAACAGTGCTTCGGCACCCGCCACCCGCCCGCTCCCGCAAATTACCTGTGGCTGGTAATGCAGTGACAATTCGCCGCGCTCCAGGGCATGACGCAACTGCGACTCCAATTCCAGCCGCTTCAGCGCCCGCTCATTCATCTCCGGCGTGAAGAACTGGGTCGTATTACGCCCCAACTCCTTGGCCCGATGCAGGGCGGCATCTGCATTGCGCATCAGGATATGTACATCCTCGCTGTCGTTCGGAGCCACCGTGACACCGATACTGGGTGTGATGTAGATACTCTTGTCCTCGACGATGAACGGGCGTTCGAACACGCTACGGACCTTGTCCAGCACACGCTCGATATCGTCCGCCGTGGCAAGATCAGCCAGGACGATGAGGAACTCATCACCGCCCAAACGAGCCACGGTGTCACCCTCGCGCATGGCCGCCACCAGGCGCCGCGCCAGCTGCAGCAGGAGATCATCACCGCTGCCATGGCCAAGGCTGTCGTTGATATTCTTGAAATTATCCAGGTCCAGTGACACCACTCCCACACTGCGCCCTTCACGCCGCGCCCGGACCACCGCCTGCGCGATACGGTCAGTACCAAGAACCCGGTTGGGCAGTTCGGTCAGCGCATCGTAACTCTCCTGGTGCAGCAGACGTTGTTCGTACTCCTTGCGCATCGTGATATCTTCCTTGACGGCAAGGAAGTGATCGATTTCGCCCTGCGCATTGCGGATAGGCGAGATCGAGGCATACTCCCAGAACAGCTCGCCGTTTTTGCGCCGGTTGAGGAATTCGCCACGCCATATCTCGCCGCGCTTGATCGTTTCCCACAATACGCGATATTCGCTCTGCGCGGTGTAACCGCTCTTGAGTAGGCGCGGATTGCTGCCGCGCACCTCATCAAGGCAATAACCGGTGACTTCTTCGAATTTGGGATTGACGTATTCGATGGCACCGTCGATGTCGGTGATGATCACCGAGACTGGGCTCTGTTCCACCGCCTGCGACAACTTGCGCAGGCGTTCCTCTGCCTGCACGCGGTCGGTGATGTCGCGTGAGGTTTCGATGATGCCGCCAAAGCCGCCGTTCGCATCCAACAGCGGCGTGGCCTCCAGTTCGTACAGGCGGTGACTGCCGTCGGCCAATACGTGCTCATGCACCATGGTGACCGGGCGCAGGCTACACCGCACCTCGTCCAGCGGGCAGGGATGACCATTACCGCCGCAGGGCTGTTCCTGTTTGTGGGATACCTGATGGCAGCGCATGGGGAGTTCTTCGCCCGTCTCCAGATAGCGGCGGGCGGCGCGATTCAGCATCAATACCTGATAATCGGCCGCAATCACCATGATTGGGTCCAGGGCACCGTCGATCACGGTTTGCAAAAAGACACGCTCATGCTCGATCTGCGCCTTGCTTGCGGCCACGGCATCAGCCATGGCGTTGAAGGCATCCGCCACCTCGCCCAGCTCATCCGTACCGTCCACGTCCACACGCGCCGTATAGTCGCCGTCACGCAGACGCTGCATGGGTGCCTTGAGCAAGGCCAGGCGTCGTACCACCACCCGTTGCAACAACAGAAACAACAGGATAAAGGCGGTGGCAAAAACTGCCAGCCGGATACCCATCTCACGGGTCTGCCGCGCGATGATGCGCTGCTCCAGTTCGTCGGCAGGCAGCTTGATGCTCAGAATGCCACGCACGTCCCCCAGTTGGTAATCGAAAGCGGTGTCATATTGCGCACGGATACTCTCGGGTGCATCCTGCCGGCTACCGTGACACTTCAGGCAATACTGCTCGATGCGCAGCGGCTTGGCATAGTGATAGAAGCGCCGCCCCTCCGCGGTGGTGAAGGGAGCCATGCGATAGCTGGCCGTGGTATCGGCGCGGAAATAATTGATCGCCTCCAGTTCCACAGCATCGGCGGCATTCTGCGGATTGCGTGCCCGATCGGAGACGTTGTTGAACGACAGACCGGTGCGCACGAAGTGGAGAAATTCCGCGGAGATGCGCGGCATGGCATGGGCCGGCAGGAAGCCGATGGTTTGATCGTTGACCGGCAGGCCTGACGTGATGAACTGGTGGTGGTAGACCCGGCGCACGGCCTGCAGGGTGCCGGCAATCACTTCCGCCTCTTCCAGCAATTGCGCTGCGACGGCCATGCGGTTTTCGTGATACTGATGGTATTCCACAACCAGATACAGGCTGAGGAATACCGCAGCAAACACCGCCAGCAATTTGGTTTGCAAACGCATGGGCGTACCCGCACTGCATCGCCGTGCGCCGCGCCCGCCCGGCCACGTTATTGGTTGTTTTGCGGCCCGCGCTGCCGACACCGTGTGGTCTGTCGGACAGTGCGTGTGAGCGCCAGCTTTTCGCGGTAACGCCCACGGCTTTGAGTCTACGCCACGGACAGCGGTGCTGCAAAGAAACAGCGCCGCCGCACCACCGCGCAACGGTAGGGAGGTCGATTTATTGATCTATGCTGGATTCAGCCAGGATAAGTCAGCCGTAATATTCCGGCTCGTTGCCGGGCTTCCACTTGATGTTACATCCCAGGCTGGGGCGCTGTTCGTCGGGCACCGGCAGACCGGCGAGGACCGCTTTCACCGCATCCCGCAGGTCGCTGCCGGTAACCGGCAGCTTGTTGCCGGGTCGGCTGTCGTCGAACTGGCCGCGATAAACCAGACGGTGGTCTGCATCAAACAGGAAGAAATCCGGCGTACAGGCGGCACGATAGGCCTTGGCCACCGCCTGCGTTGCGTCGTACAGATAGGGATAGGGATTACCTCGCGCCTTTGCCTCCTGCGCCATGAACTCCGGCCCATCCTCGGCGCGGTGGGCCGGGTCGTTGGCGCTGATCGCCACCACGGCCAGACCATGCTGCTGATACTCGCGCGCGAAGTCGGTGAAGGCATCGGCGATATGCTTGACATAGGGGCAGTGATTGCAGGTAAACACCACCAACAGTGGCTTGCCGGCGAACTGACGGCGGCTGACGGTAGCGCCGGTGGCGGGTTCCGGCAGCTCGAAATCCGGGGCCGGCGTGCCGAGTTCCAGCATGGTGGAGGGGGTTAGAGCCATGATGCATCTCTCCTGTAAAACAATAGGCAGGATATCCTTGAAAACCAGGGAGCGTTGAGCTTGTGCAGAGCTTCCCTAGAGCGTAATGCCGTTGAAATCCAATTCCTGGCGGTGACGCGCCTTGTCATCCAGTGCGCCGTCGCGTACCAACTGGCAGGTGCGCATGCCGGCGGCCTGGGCTGCGTCCAGTTCTTCGACGATGTCGGACAGGAACAATATTTCCTGTGCCGGCAAACCGATGGCGGCGGCGATGGTGGTATACGCCGCCGGATCGCGCTTGTTGCCGCTGGTGGTGTCGAAGTAGCCGCTGAACAACGGTGTCAGATCGCCATGATCACTGTAGCCGAACAGCAGCTTCTGCGCCTGCACCGAACCGGAGGAGAATACATACAGGCGTATCCGGGCCGCCTGCCAGGCACGCAGGCGCTGTGCCGCATCGGCGTAGACATGGCCGGTGAAGTCACCGTTGTGGTAGCCCTCCTCCCAGATCATGCCCTGCAGTGCCTTCAACGGTGTGATCTTGCGATCCTCGTCGATCCATTGCCGCAACTGCGCAGCCGCCTCGGCCAGGCTGAGTTCCCTACCAACCATGGCGCTGACCGCACCGAGCTGCTGCACCACTGCCGGTTCGGCGGCGTGCGCCCGCAGAAAGTCATCCAGCCGCCGGTGTGCATAGGGGAACAGCACATCCTTGACGAAGGACAGCGACGAGGTAGTACCCTCGATGTCGGTGAGGATGGCGCGGATCATGCTGCCACGAACTGATCGAAACTGGGAAAGTGCGCAGCGATGCCGCTGCCGGTGAACTGCGCCACCCAGCCGTCCGGAACGGTGAACAAGCGGATGCACTTGAAGTCGGGATGCTCCCCCATATCGAACCAGTGCGGCGTGTTGGCCGGCACCGAGATCAAATCCCCCTGCTCGCACAGCACCAAGTAGATGCGCTCGCCGATGTGCAGGTAGAACAAGCCGCTGCCGTCGACAAAGAAACGCACCTCGAAGTCGGCATGCACATGTTCGGAGAGAAACTTGCCACGCAGCTCCGCCCGCTGCGGGTGATCCGGGCGCAAACTGACCACATCCACCGACTGGAAGCCATATTCGCGCGTCAATCGCTCCACCGGCTCACGATAGGCCGCCAGCACCTCGTCCTGCCCCGCCTCCGCACTCAGCGGAGCACTGGCCTGCCACTGCTCGAAGCGCACGCCCAGGGGCGATAGTTGCGCGGCAATGGCATCATGTTCGGTGTATACAGACTCGACGGCGCCATCAGCGGCACGGCGGATCTCGAGACGGCTCATGCAATCATCCTCGCAGTTGATGCAGCTCGCATTGAAACAGAAACTCGAAGGCCTCGACGTGGCGTAGTGCCTCCGTTACATCGCGGCCCCAGGTATACAGGCCATGGCCGCGGATCAGATAACCATGCACATCGGCGTGGGTATCCAGATATTCCGCGACCTGCCGCGCCAAGCGCGGGATGTCCTGATCATTGGCAAACACCGGCACGGCGAGGGAGGTGTCGTGAGTCTGCACGCCGGAGAAGGCCTTGAGCAGCTCGTAACCCTCCAACAACAGCGCATCGCCGCTCTGGCGTGACAACAGGGTGGCATTGACCGAGTGGGTATGCAACACGGCGTTTACCGCAGGAAAACGCTGGTAGAGCATGGTGTGCAACAGGGTTTCCGCCGAGGGCCGCCGCGTATCGTTGAGCGCCTGGCCAGCCAGGTCCACCACCATGATGTCCTGCTCGGTAAGCCGGCCCTTGTGACGGCCGGAAGCGGTGATGGCGGCAAGCTCGGCAGACAAGCGGGCGGAAAAATTGCCGCTGGTGGCGGGCACCCAGCCGTGGCTGTGCAACACTTTGCCGGCCTCGACCAGTTCATGCGCACGCGTCTGCAGGAGCGCTGCATCGACGACGCCGGCTTGGATGATGGCATTCACGGCTAAGTCCCCTGTTCAACGGAAAACTGATTTTAGTCAATTCATTTCCGCTGAAACAAGCAAACGTCTCAACCGTAGGGCTCGTCCTCGCGGGTCGCCTCAAGCCGCACACTGCCCTGCGCCAGATCGCCGACGCGATAGAGATTATGGGCGAGAATCTGCGGTGCCGCGCGCAACACCGTGCGGCGACCCTGTGCCAGCGCACGCAGGGCATTCACCGCCGCCACCGCGGCCAGACCATCGGCGATATCGAATCCGCTCAGGTCCACCACCAGAGGGTCCGGCAGTGTGCCCAAGGCCGCCAGCTCCGCGCGGAAACCTTCGCTGTGCGCGCCATCCAGTTCACCACGAATGAACAGCGTCCCTGACTGCCACAGACTCCACGGCTCAGAGCGTGCCATCCAGCCGTCTCCGCAGGGCAGTGATGATATGTGCCACCTCGCCATGGTGCCCCAGGGCATTGGCGAGGCGCACATGCTCGGCGGCCGCCGCACGGTTACCCTGTTGCAGGGCCAGTTCCGCCAGCAGGCATTGCACCAGGCTGCGATCATTTTCCGTGCGCAGGGCGCCGGTGGCCGCCACCAGCAGATGCACACGCGCCGCCTCCAGCCGGCCGTCGGCGGCCTCCAGCACACCGCGCAGCCAATGGTAATAGGCGCGACTGCGCGGCGACAGCAATTGTGGCCAACGCACGCTCCGCAGGCTGCGCCGCACGCGCGGCAGTTGTCCCTGGCGAAAGGCACGAAAACCGATCCAGACGCCGCTGTTGCGTACGTAATCCCACAGCAACAGGAGGCCGCACAACAACGGTACGATGGTCCATGGCGAGGCCTGCGACGCCAGCATCAGGGTCAGCGCAGCACACAGCAGCGCCAGCACCAGGCGCTGATGAGGCATGAAGAAGTCGCTGAAGGTGTACAGTCGTTCCATCAGTTTTACGATTGCGCCCTGCCGGGCGCACCAAGCAAAAGGGGCCTTGCGGCCCCTTCTGCACTTCATTTGTCCGGCGGCAGCTTATTCCGCCAGCGCCTTCATGGACAGGCGGATACGGCCCTGCTTGTCCACTTCCAGCACCTTCACCTTGATCAGGTCGCCCTCGGCCAGCTTGTCACTCACCTTCTCGACGCGCTCGTCGGAGATCTGGGAGATGTGCACCAGACCGTCCTTGCCCGGTAGGATGGTGACAAAGGCGCCGAAGTCCATCAGCTTGGCCACGCGGCCCTCGTAGACCATGCCCACTTCCACGTCGGCGGTGAGTTGCTCGATGCGGCGGCGGGCTTCCTTGGCGGCAGCACCGTCCACGGAGGCAATCTTGACGGTACCGTCGTCGCTGATGTCGATGCTGGTGCCGGTTTCCTCGGTGAGGGCGCGGATAGTGGCGCCACCCTTGCCGATGACGTCGCGGATCTTGTCCGGGTTGATCTTGAAGGTCTCGTAACGCGGCGCAAACTCGGACATCTGCTCGCGCGGCTTGGAGATCACCTTGTTCATCTCGCCCAGGATGTGCAGACGAGCTTCGCGGGCCTGCTTCAGAGCGACGTCCATGATCTCGCGGGTGATGCCGTCGATTTTGATGTCCATCTGCAGCGCATTCACGCCGTTTTCGGTGCCGGCCACCTTGAAATCCATGTCGCCGAGGTGATCCTCGTCGCCCATGATGTCGGTGAGGATGGCGAACTTGTCACCTTCCTTGATCAGGCCCATGGCCACGCCGGCCACCGGCGCCTTGATGGGCACGCCGGCATCCATCAGGGCCAGACTGGAACCGCACACGGAGGCCATGGAGCTGGAACCGTTGGATTCGGTGATCTCGGATACCACGCGCACGCTGTACGGGAAGGTGTCCATGTTCGGCATCACCGCCTGCACGCCGCGCTTGGCCAGACGGCCGTGGCCGATTTCGCGACGCTTCGGACTGCCCACCATGCCGGTCTCGCCGACGCAGTAGGGCGGGAAGTTGTAGTGGAACATGAAACCTTCTTTGCGCTCGCCTTCGAGGGCGTCGATGATCTGCGCATCGCGGGCGGTGCCGAGGGTGGTGACTACCAGCGCCTGGGTCTCGCCGCGGGTGAACAGGGCGGAACCATGGGTACGCGGCAGCACGCCGGTACGGATGGTGATGGGACGCACGGTGCGGGTATCGCGGCCATCGATACGCGGCTTGCCGGCCAGAATGCTGCCGCGCACGGTGTTGTATTCCAGGGTTTCGATAGCGACGCGCACCTTCTCCGCCGGGAAGCAGGGCTCGGCGCCTTCGCCGCTGAGCTTCTGCATGATCTCGCTGCGGATCTGGTTCAGGCGCGCATAGCGGGCCTGCTTTTCCTTGATGGTATATGCTTCGCTGAACGCAGCCTCACCCAGTTCAGCAACACGGGACTTCAGGGTGGCGTCCGCCGGCGGCGGCTGCCAGTCCCAGGGAACAACCTTGGCCTCGGCCACCAGTTCGTTGATGGCCTTGATCACCACCTGCATCTGTTCGTGGCCGAAGATCACGGCGCCCAGCATCACCTCTTCCGGCAGTTCGCGGGCTTCCGACTCCACCATCAGCACGGCATTGGCGGTACCGGCCACCACCAGGTCCAGATCCGAGCTCTGCAGCGCGGTCATACCGGGGTTGAGCAGGTACTGGCCATCCTTGTAACCGACGCGGGCGGCGCCGATGGGGCCCTTGAACGGCACGCCGGACAGACACAGGGCGGCGGAAGCGCCGATCATCGACGGGATGTCCGGATCGATCTCCGGGTCCAGGGAAACGACGGTGGCGATGACCTGGACTTCGTTGGTGAAACCTTCGGGGAACAGCGGACGCAGCGGGCGATCGATCAGGCGGGAGATCAGCGTTTCCTTTTCGCTGGGACGCCCCTCGCGGCGGAAGAAACCGCCGGGGATCTTGCCGGCCGCGTAGGTACGCTCCTGGTAGTTCACCGTGAGCGGGAAGAAATCACGTCCTTCCTCCGCCTCCGCGATGGCCACCGCGGTCACCAGCACCACCGTATCGCCCATGCTCACCATGACGGCGCCAGAGGCCTGACGTGCAATCTCACCGGTTTCCAGACGAACGGTTTGATCGCCGTATTTGAATTCTTTTACAACTGGAGTCACGTCGTATTCCCTTCTGGTGGCGGGGCCGGAGCGGCCGTGGATTACTTGCGCAGGCCGAGGCGGGCAACGATGGCGCGGTAGCGTTCGATGTCCTTGCCCTTCAGGTAATCGAGCAGCTTGCGACGCTTGCTCACCATGCGCAGCAAACCCTGGCGCGAGTGGTGATCGTGAGTGTGCTCCTTGAAGTGACCGGACAGGTCATCGATGCGGGCGGACAGCAGGGCGATCTGCACTTCGGCGGAACCGGTGTCGGTCGCGGCCTTGCCGTGCTCCTTGACGATTGCGGCTTTCTGGGTGGCGTTCAGAGACATCTAAAACAACTCCTAAACTGGGGTGAGGTTCAAGCGCGGTATTTTAACCGGGCGCGGAATGAGTAAACAAGTGAAAATGCGGACTTATGCGAGATTGAACAGCCGCTTCGGGGCCACCCGGCCATCGTCCAGGATGTGGCCGACGCCGATGAAATCGCCCTCCGGGCCGAACAGGCGCACCCAGCCCCGGGTGGGGGCCTGGGGCACCTGCACCGCCTGCCCCTGGCGCACGTAATAGGCCAGGTTGGCCGTCAAATTCACCGCCGGCCAGCCTCCCAGGGCGTCTTCGACGGGCAGCAGCAGGGCATCGATGGCCTCCTGCCCCCCTTCCAGCAGCGTCTGCTTGAGCCGCTCCAGGGTCACCATGCCGGCCTCCGTGAAGGGACCGGCCATGGTACGGCGCAACTGGCTGAGGTGGGCACCGCAACCCAAGGCCGCGCCGATGTCCTCGGCCAGGGTACGGATATAGGTCCCTTTGGAGCAATGCACCTCGATCTCCAGCTCGTCGTCGGCGAGGCGGAGCAGATTCAGTTCGTAGATGGTGACCCGGCGTGGCTGGCGCTCCACCTCCAGCCCCTGGTGCGCGAGCTTGTAGAGCGGCAGCCCCTGGTGCTTGATGGCGGAATGCATGGGGGGATCTGCTCGATCTCGCCGCAAAAGCGCGCCAGCACCTCGCGCACCTGGGCCTCGCTGTAGGCGCCTACCGGCCGGGTTTCGATGGCCTCGCCGTCGGCGTCGCCGGTGTTGGTGCGTACGCCCAACTTGCAGGTACCGCGATAGCGCTTGTCGGCATCGAGCAGAAAGGCCGATACCTTGGTCGCCTCACCCAGGCACAACGGCAGCAAGCCGCTGGCCATAGGATCGAGATTGCCGGTGTGGCCTGCCTTGCGCGCATCGAACAGGCGCTTGACCTGCTGCAAAGCGTCGTTGGAGGTGATGCCGATGGGTTTATCGAGAAGCAGGATGCCGTTGACCTCACGGCCCCGCTGGCGCTGGCGACGAGTCATTACCAAAATCTCACTGAGTCCGCGAATAAACGCAAATGGACGCGAATGTCATTCCATTGGGCCCAAGGTGGTGCCATCGCCTTGGGGTGGCGTAAGCGCATTGCGGACGATGGTCGTTAATGATTGAAATCGATTTGCGTCCATTCGCGTTCATTTGCGGACTTGACCGCTTGGGTTTCAATCGTTCGTTTTCTTGCCGTCAGAAGCGACGGCCTGGTCGATCAGGGCCGACAGGCGCGTACCCCGCTCGACGGAAGTATCGTGGACAAAATGGAGTTCCGGGATGGTGCGCAACTGCATGCGGCGGCCCAGTTCGCGGCGCAGGAAACCGGCGGCGTGACGCAGGCCTTCGAGCGACTTTTCCACCTGCCCGGCGTCATCGCCGAGCACGGTGACGAACACCTTGGCGTGGGCGAAATCACGCGTCACCTCCACGCCGGAGACGGTGATCATCCCCAGGCGCGGATCTTTGAGTTCCTGCTGGATGAGCAGTGCCAGCTCGCGCTGCATCTGCTCACCCACGCGACGGCTGCGTGTGGACTGGGCCATGGACTCAGAGCGTACGCTGCACCTGGACGCGCTCGTAGACCTCGATCTGGTCACCCGGACGCACGTCGTTGTAGTTCTTCACGCCGATACCGCATTCGAAGCCCTGCTTGACCTCGGCGACGTCGTCCTTGAAGCGGCGCAGGGATTCCAGTTCGCCCTCGTAGATCACCACGTTGTCACGCAGCACGCGGATCGGGTTGTTGCGCTTGACCACACCGTCCACCACCATGCAGCCGGCCACGGCGCCGAACTTGGGCGAGCGGAACACGTCGCGCACCTCGGCGAGGCCGATGATCTCTTCCTTGAACTCCGGCTTCAGCATGCCGGTCATGGCGTTCTTCACTTCGTCGAGCAGCTCGTAAATGATGCTGTAGTAGTGCAGATCGACGCCTTGCTCCTCGATCATGCGCTTGGCGCTGCCGTCGGCACGGACGTTGAAGCCGATGATGATGGCGTTGGAGGCCACGGCCAGATTGACGTCGGACTCGCTGATGCCGCCGACGCCGCTGGCGACGATCTTCACCTTCACCTCGTCGGTGGACAGCTTGAGCAGCGAATCGGAGATAGCCTCCAGGGAACCTTGTACGTCGGCCTTGAGCAGGATATTGAGGGTGTTGACCTCGCCTTCCTGCATCTGGGTGAACATGTCTTCCAGCTTGGCCTGCTGCTGCTTGGCGAACTTGACGTCGCGGAACTTGCCCTGGCGGAACAGCGCCACTTCGCGTGCCTTGCGCTCGTCGGCGACCACCACGGCGGATTCGCCGGCGGCCGGCGTACCGGACAGGCCGAGCACCTCCACCGGGATGGACGGGCCGGCCTCCTCGATGGGACGGCCGTTCTCGTCCAGCATGGCGCGCACGCGCCCGAACTCGTGGCCGGCCAACAACACATCGCCCTTGTGCAGGGTACCGCTCTGCACCAGGATGGTCGCCACGGCACCGCGCCCCTTGTCGAGACGCGATTCGATGACGACGCCGCTGGCGCGGCCTTCCTTCACCGCCTTCAGCTCCAGCACCTCGGCCTGCAGCAGGATGTTCTCCAGCAGTTGGTCGACACCCTCACCGGTCTTGGCGGAGACATGGGCGAACATGGTGTCGCCGCCCCAGTCTTCCGGAATGACGTCCTGCTGCGCCAACTCGTTCTTCACCCGGTCCGGATCGGCCTCGGGCTTGTCGATCTTGTTCACCGCCACCACCAGCGGCACACCCGCCGCCTTGGCATGCTGGATGGCCTCCTTGGTCTGCGGCATCACGCCGTCGTCGGCGGCCACCACCAGCACCACGATATCGGTGGCCTGGGCGCCACGGGCACGCATGGCGGTGAACGCGGCGTGGCCCGGGGTATCCAGGAAGGTGATCACACCGCGCGGCGTTTCCACATGATAGGCACCGATGTGCTGGGTGATGCCGCCGGCCTCGCCCGCGGCGACGCGGGTGCGGCGGATGTAGTCGAGCAACGAGGTCTTGCCGTGGTCGACATGACCCATGATGGTAACCACCGGCGGACGCGGTTCGGCGGCGCCGGCCTGCTCCACTACGGCGATCTCGTCTTCCAGGGCATCGGTCTTCAGCACCTTGGCGGTATGACCCAACTCTTCCACCACCAACACGGCGGTATCCTGGTCCAGCACCTGATTGATGGTGACCATGCTGCCCATCTTCATCATGAACTTGATGACCTCGGCCGCCTTCACCGACATCTTCTGCGCCAGTTCGCCCACGGTAATGGTTTCCGGAATGGCGACCTCGCGCACCACCGGCGCGGTGGGCATGGCAAAGCCGTGCTGACCACCGCCGCTGGCCGGCACCGCCACACGGGATGGGCGCTTCTTGCTACCGCGGCGGCCGCCCTTGCCGGGAGCTATATGCAGTTCTTCGCGGCCACCCATGTCGTCATCACCATCACGGCGGCGGCCACCGCCCTTCTTGCCACCCCTGGGTACCTCGCGCTCCGCCTTGGCCGGTGCGGCAGCAGGACGGGCCGTCTTGGCGGGCTTTTCCGCCACTTTCGCCGGGGGCGGCTCGGCGGCGGGGCGCTCGGCAACGGCTGCCGCCGAACGACGTGCCTCTTCTTCCGCCTGACGACGCGCTTCGGCCTCGGCCTGCAGGCGCGCGGCCTCCTCGGCCTGGCGCAGCGCCTCTTCTTCCGCCTTGCGACGTGCATCGTCGGCGGCACGCTCGGCATCGGCACGAATATGCTGCTCCAGGCGCTCAACCACATCCTCGTCGACGTGCTTGCCCTCGTCTTCCCGCGGCGCCTCATCCACCAGACTGCGTTTGACGTAGGTACGTTTCTTGCGCACCTGCACGGTAACCGTCTTGGCCTTGCCGCCGGTGCTGGGCACCTTCAATTCACTGGTGGTGCGCCGGCTCAGGGTGATCTTGGTCGGACCGGCCTCTGCCGCCGGCTCCGCCTCCGGCGCAGCCGCGCCGTGCTTGTCGCGCAGATAGGCCAGCAGCTTCGCCTTGTCCTGATCGGTAATAGTCCCTGCGGCGTCGTGCACGGGCACACCGGCCTCCTGCAACTGGACCAACAGGCGATCGACAGCGATGCCGATGGTTTCTGCGAAATGCTTGACGGTCACTTCTGACATGCAACGATACTCCTGCCTCAACCCTGGGAGTCGTCCTCGAACCAGGGCTTGCGTGCGGTCATAATCAGTTGAGCGGCGCGTGCCTCATCCATGCCTTCGATCTGCATGAGGTCGTCCACCGCCTGCTCGGCCAGGTCTTCCATGGTCTGTACACCGATGTCGGCCAATGCAAAGGCCAGTTGCTGGTCCATGCCGTCCATAGCCAGCAGGTCCGCGGCGGGTTCCTTGCCGCCGTGTTCCTCGCTGCTGATCTCGCGCGTCACCAGAATGTCCTTGGCGCGGGCACGCAGCTCCTCGACGATGGCCTCGTCGAACTCCTCGATTTCCAGCATTTCCTGCACCGGGACGTAGGCCACTTCCTCGATACTGGAAAAACCCTCCTGCACCAGAATGGCGGCCACCTCTTCATCCACGTCGAGCTGGTCCATGAACAGCTTGACCAGGGCCTGCGCCTCTTCCTCGCTCTTTTCCTCGGCCTGACTCTCGCTCATCACATTGAGGTTCCAGCCGGTCAGCTCGGTGGCCAGGCGCACATTCTGGCCGTTACGGCCGATGGCCTGGGCCAGCTGCGATTCCTCCACCGCAATATCCATGGTGTGGCTTTCCTCGTCCATGACGATGGAAACCACTTCCGCCGGCGACATGGCATTGATGACGAACTGTGCCGGGTTGTCATTCCACAAAATGATGTCGATGCGCTCACCGTTCAGCTCATTGGTCACCGTCTGCACGCGCGAACCGCGCATGCCGACGCAGGCGCCGACCGGATCGATGCGCTGGTCGTTGGATTTGACGGCGATCTTGGCGCGGGAACCCGGATCGCGGGCGGCGGCCTTGATTTCGATGAGTCCCTCACCCACCTCCGGCACCTCCAGCTTGAACAGCTCGACCAGGAACTCCGGCATGGTGCGGCTGACGAACAGCTGCGGACCGCGCGGCTCGGAGTGCACATCGTAGAGATAACCGCGCACACGATCGCCGGGACGAATGGCTTCACGCGGGATCAGGTGCTCACGTGGGATCAGCGCCTCGATGTTGTTGCCCATATCGAGGATCACGCTGCCGCGCTCCAGACGCTTGACCACGCCGTTGAGCAGCTCGCCGACCCGGCCCCGATACTGGTCGACTACCTGGGCACGTTCCGCCTCGCGTACCTTCTGCACGATAACCTGCTTGGCGGTCTGGGCGGCAATGCGGCCGAAAGATACCGACTCCACCTGTTCCTCGATGTAATCACCGGGCTGGATGTTGGCGTCTTCCTCGCGTGCCGCGCTCAGTGTGTACTCCCGGGTCGGATGCTCGAGCGGCTGGCCCTCACTGTCATCCACCACCAGCCAGCGGCGGAAGGTTTCATAGTCACCGGTCTGGCGGTCGATGCACACGCGCACGTCGACCTCGCTGCCGTAGCGCTTTTTGGTGGCGGTGGCCAGGGCGGCCTCCAGGGCCTCGAAAATGATTTCCTTGGCCACACCCTTTTCGTTCGACACCGCGTCGACAACCATCAGGATTTCTTTGTTCATATCCAGCCTCTGTAGAGCCCGTATCTTCGTAACTTCAAACTGTGCCGATGCCTACCACTGCGGCACCAGATGTGCCTTGTCGATGTCTTCCAGCGGCACTACCACCTCGACACCGTCCTGTTCGATCACCACCGCCTCGTCACGCAGCGCCAGCAGACGTCCCTTGAATTTGCGCCGCACACCCATTGGCCGCGCCAGACGCAGCGAAACCACTGCGCCGATGAAGCGCGCATAGTGCTCCGGCTTGAACAGCGGCCGATCCAGTCCCGGCGACGATACCTCGAGGGTGTACTGCCCCTTGATGGGGTCTTCCACCTCCAGCACGCCGCTGACCTGATGACTCACCCGCTCGCAATCCTCCACGGTGATGCCGTCCGGGCTGTCGATATACAGGCGCAGCACCGAATGGCGCCCCTGCGCCAGGTGCTCGATGCCCAGCAACTCGTAACCGAGGGCCGTAACCCCCGGTTCCAGCAACTGCTGCAACTGCTTGGCTGCCTGTGTCACCTGGACCAACCCCGAAAATAAAAAATGGGCCCAAGGCCCACTCCAGTGCTTCAACTATGGCCCGGCATTCTAGCGTTTTTCCATGAAAAACGCCAGGTTATACCCGGGATATGCCCCCTGCGCCGACCCCGGTATGGCGACGCAGTGGCCATAACAAAAAGCCCCGATAACGGGGCCTTTGCATCAAATCGAGTGGTAGCGGGGGCAGGATTTGAACCTACGACCTTCGGGTTATGAGCCCGACGAGCTACCGGACTGCTCCACCCCGCATTCGATGGAGGCGCATTTTACATATCATGCCCCACCATAGCAAGGGAAGCCGCCGGGAAACGGGAAAAAATCAGCGCCGGTCCAGCAAGTGCCTGAATTCGTAGCGATAAAGAAATCCGGGCAGGGCAAACACCAGGAACAGGCAAAGAGTGATGGCATAGAACTCCCAGCCCTGGGGATAGATCTCGCCATTGAGTTTGTTTTCCAGACCCAGGGCCAGACCACCGACGAGGCAATACAGCAGCAGCCACTCCAGCCAGCGCCACCAAGCCCGCTTGCCGGCGGCACCGGGACGGCGTACCAGCAAAATGCGCTCGCTCAACCAGGGCAGGTTGGCGGCCACGACGGCGATGACGATCAGGAACAGGGCGGGAAACATAAATTACGGTTTCGAGTTGCGAGTTACGGACCGGCAGTTTCGGTCATCGACCAAGCCCGGTCAAGGCACGAGGCGGTACGAAACTCGAAAGCAAGCGGCGCGCCTACGCGAGCGCCGCCACGCACAAGGCCAGCAGGCCGCCGGGGAACAGCCCCAGACCGAGTACCGCCAGGCTGTTGGCACTCAGGACCACGCGCAGGTCCAGACCGGCATGCACGCCGGGGGTGCCGGCCTCGGCCTGGTCGAAGTACATCACCTTGACCACGCGCAGATAGTAGAAGGCACCGATCACCGAAAACACCACCGCCACTGCGGCCAGCCATACCAGGTCTGCGCCGACCGCCGCCTGGATCACCGCCAGCTTGGACCAGAAACCGAGGAACGGCGGCACACCGGCCATGGAGAACATCAGGATCAGCATCATCAGGGCAAACCACGGACTGCGCTCGTTGAGCCCCTTGAAGTCCTCGATGCGATCGGCCTCGAAACCGGCGCGGCTCATCAGCACGATCATGCCGAAACCGCCCAGCCCCATGAGCACGTAGACGATGGCGTAGAACATGGCGGCGGCATAACCGGCCTGGGTGCCGGACAGCACACCGAGCAGCAGGAAGCCGACGTGGGAAATGGCCGAATAGGCCAGCATGCGCTTCAGATTGGTCTGCGCGATGGCGATCAGGTTGCCGGCGGCCAGCGACAGCACGGTGAGCAGGATCAGCATGCCTTCCCACTGCTCCTGCAGACCGGCCAACCCATCCACCAGCAGACGCATCAGCATGGCGAAGGCCGCCAGCTTGGGGGCCGAGCTCAGATACAGGGTCACCGCCGTGGGCGCGCCATGATAGACATCGGGCAGCCACATGTGGAACGGCACCGCACCCAGCTTGAAGGCCACGCCGATGACGATGAACACCAAGGCGAAGGACAACAGCATGCCGTTGTCCTGCAGCGCGGCGGTGCCGCCGTTGATCTGGCCGAGATCCAGGCTGCCGGTGATGCCGTAGAGCATGGACATGCCGTACAGCAGCATGGCCGAGGCCATGGCGCCCAGCACGAAATACTTCATCGCCGCCTCGGAGGCCTGCAGGGAATCACGCTGCAGGGCGACCATCGCGTACATCGACAGCGACAACAGCTCCAGGCCCAGGTAGATGGTGAGCAGGCTGTGGGCCGATACCAGCACGTTCATGCCCAGCACGCCGAGCAGGCCGAGGATATAGAACTCACCCTTGAACATATTGCGCGCACGCAGGTAGTCCTTGGCATAGAGGAACACGAAGAAGGTGGCCAGATAGATGAAGGCCTTCAGCACCGAGCCCATGGGATCGCTGACGAAGGTGTCGGAAAAGGTCAGTGCCCTGCCCTCTTCGTACAGACTGACGGTGAGCAGCAGCGCACCGAGCAGGGTGGACTGCGCCAGCAGGTAGGTGACCACGCGGTTGCGCTCGCTGAGGAACAGGTCCAGCAACAGGATGAAGCAGGTCATGCCGAGCAGGAACATCTCGGGCAGGGCGGGCATGAAATCGGGCATCGCGAAACTCATCAAGCGTCTCTCCGCTTACGGCTTGTTACAGCTTGGATACGGCCATGTGCTGCACCAGATGCTCCACCGTCGGACGCATCACGTCCAGCAACGGCGCCGGCCACAGGCCGAACAGCAGCACCATCAGCGCCAGCACGCCGAGGATCAGGAATTCACGGCCGTTGATGTCCTGGAGGGCGGCCACCTTGTCGCTGCCGACCTCGCCGTACACCACGCGCCGCACCATCCACAGGGTGTAGGCGGCACCGAGGATCAGGGTGGTGGCGGCGAAGAAGGCGAACCAGAAATTGGCCTTGAAGCTGGCCAGGATCACCATGAACTCGCCGACGAAGCCGGAGGTGCCGGGCAGACCGGCATTGGCCATGGCGAACAGCACCATGAAGCCGGCGAAGCGCGGCATGGTGTGTGCCACGCCTCCGTAGTCGGCGATCTCGCGGCTGTGCAGGCGGTCGTACAACACGCCGACGCAGAGGAACATGGCGCCGGAAATGAAGCCATGGGAGATCATCTGCACCATGGCGCCTTCGATGCCCATGCCGGCGCCCTGCATGCTGCCGGTATTGGCGGCAATGCGCCAGGCGATGAACATACCGAGGGTGACGAAGCCCATGTGCGAAATGGACGAATAGGCGATCAGCTTCTTCATGTCCCGCTGCACCAACGCCACAAAACCGATGTACACCACGGCGATGAGGGACAGCGCGATCATCAGCCAGTCCAGCTGCTGGCTGGCATCCGGGGTGATGGGCAGGGAGAAGCGCAGGAAGCCGTAGGCGCCCAGCTTCAGCATGATGGCCGCCAGCACCACCGAACCGCCGGTGGGCGCCTCGACATGGGCGTCCGGCAACCAGGTATGCACCGGCCACATCGGCACCTTCACCGCAAAGGCCAGCAGGAAGGCCAGGAAGATCAGCACCTGCGCCTGCAGGCCGAGCGGCATGGTGTGCAGGTCAAGAATGGCGAAGCTGCCCGACTGCAGGTACATCCAGATCAGCGCCACCAGCATGAACACCGAGCCGAGGAAGGTGTAGAGGAAGAACTTGAGGGTGGCATAGATGCGCCGCGGGCCGCCCCACACACCGATGACGATGAACATCGGGATCAGCATCGCCTCCCAGAATACATAGAACAGCATCGCATCCAGCGCGGCGAACACACCGTTCATCAGGCCGGCCATGATCAGGAAGGACGCCATGTACTGCGCCGGCTTGTTCTGGATCACCTCCCAGCCGGCAATCACCACCAGCACCGTGGTGAAGGTGGTGAGCAGGATCAGCGGCATGGAGATGCCGTCGACGCCGAGGTGGTAATTGATCGACCAGGTGGCAATCCACGGGCGGAACTCGGTGAACTGCATCGCCGCGGTGGTGGTATCGAAGCCGGAATACAGCGGCAACGACAGCAGGAAGGTGGCCAGCGCCACCAGCAGCGCCAAGACCTTGGCCTCGAGGGCATTGCGGCTCCCCGCGGCGAGCACCAGCAGGCCGCCGACGATGGGGGTCCAGATGACCAGACTGAGCAGTGGCAAATCAGCGAACATGCAGCCGTACCTTTCTTGTTATCCGGCGACGACGAACAGGGCGAACATCAGCAGCAGCCCCAGGATCATGGCGAAGGCATAGTGGAACAGGTAGCCGGACTGCACGTGGCGCACCACCGCCGCCAGCCAACCCACTGTACGCGCGCTGCCGTTGACCAGCAGGCCGTCGATGAGGCGCACGTCGCCCCACTGCCACAGCAGACGGCCGATGCCGCGGCTGCCGCCGGCGAAGAACCAGTCGTTGAAGCGATCGGCATAGTATTTCTGGTCCAGCAAGGTATACAGGAACTGCAGCCGCGCCTGGATCAGCGCCGGCACGTGAGTGAACTTCATGTACAGCAGCCAGGCGGTGACCACACCGGCCAGCGCCAGCCAGAACGGCGCGGCAAGGAAACCGTGCAGCACCATGCCCAGCGCACCGTGATAATCCCGGCCCAGTTCCGCCAACACGTCATGCTGCGGCAACACCTGGATGGCGGCACCGAAGAAATTGCCGAAGCCCATCTCGCTGATGTACATCCCGCCCGCCAGCACCGAGGGCACCGCTAGGGCGATGAGCGGCAGGGTCACCACCCAGGGCGTTTCATGCGGCTCATGCACACCATGGTGACCGTGGGCATCGTGGCCATGGTGCGCGTCGCGGAACCGCTCCTTGCCGTGGAACACCAGGAAGTACATACGGAAGGAATAGAAGGCGGTGACAAACACGCCGGCCAGCACGCAGAAGTAGGCGAAACCGGCACCGGGCAGCTGCGAGGCATGCACCGCCTCGATGATCAGGTCCTTGGAGAAGAAGCCGGCAAAACCGGGAGTGCCGATCAGGGCGAGAGAGCCGATGAGCGAAGTGATCCAGGTGATCGGCATATACTTGCGCAGGCCGCCCATGCGGCGCATGTCCTGCTCGTGGTGCATGGCGATGATCACCGAGCCGGCGGCCAGGAACAGCAGCGCCTTGAAGAAGGCGTGGGTCATCAGGTGGAACACGCCGGCGGCATAGGCCGAGGCGCCCAGCGCCACGGTCATGTAGCCGAGCTGCGACAGGGTGGAATAGGCCACCACGCGCTTGATGTCGTTTTGGATGATACCGAGGAAGCCCATGAACAGCGCGGTGATGGCGCCGATGATCAGGACGAAGGACAGCGCCGTCTCCGACAGCTCGAACAGCGGCGACATGCGCGCCACCATGAAGATGCCGGCGGTGACCATGGTGGCGGCGTGGATCAGGGCGGAGATCGGCGTCGGGCCTTCCATGGAGTCCGGCAGCCACACGTGCAACGGCACCTGCGCCGACTTGCCCATGGCACCGATGAACAGCAGGATGCAGATCACCGTCATCACGTTCCACTCGGCACCCGGCCACAGCGCAACCGTCAGATCCTTCTGCAGCGCGGCGGCATTGAACACCGCAGCATAGTCCAGGGTGTTGAAGTACATCAGCACGGCGGCGATGCCGAGCAGGAAGCCGAAGTCGCCGACGCGGTTGACCAGGAAGGCCTTGAGGTTGGCGTACACCGCGCTGGGGCGCTTGAGCCAGAAACCGATCAGCAGGTAAGACACCAGGCCCACCGCCTCCCAGCCGAAGAACAGCTGCATGAAGTTGTTGGCCATCACCAGCATCAGCATGGAGAAAGTGAACAGCGAGATGTAGCTGAAGAAGCGCTGGTAGGAGTTCCTGCCGGCACCGCTGCCCTCCGGCCAGTTCTCCTCGTCGTGGGCCATGTAGCCGATGGTGTAGACGTGCACCATCAGGGAAACGAAGGTCACCACCACCATCATCATCACCGACAGCTTGTCCACCAGGAAGCCCACCTCGAAGGTGACGCCGTCGGACACCAGCCAGGTGTAGACGCTGTGGCTGACGATACCGGCATCCTGGATCACCACATGGTTGAACATCACCAGCGACAGCAGGAAGGCGATGGCCACGCCGATGATGGTGACGGTATGCGCGCCGACACGGCCGATGGTGCCGCCGAACAGCCCGGCGACGACCGCGCCGATGAGCGGCGCCGCGACGATGGCGATGTTTACGTTGTGCAGGTTGTCGAGCACGGGCCTACCCCTTCAGGCTATCCAGATCGGCGACATTGATGCTGCGCCGGTTGCGGAACAACACCACCAGTATGGCCAGGCCGATGGCGGCCTCGGCCGCGGCCACCGTGAGGATGAAGAACACGAACACCTGCCCGGCGGCATCGCCCAGATAATGGGAAAAGGCGATGAAATTCATGTTCACTGCCAGCAGCATCAGCTCCACGCACATAAGCAGGATGATCAGGTTCTTGCGGTTGATGAACACGCCGGCCATGCTGATGCAGAACAGGATGGCGCCCAGAGTCAGATAATTGGAAAGTGGGATCATTCTTCTCGGGCCTCGCTTACTTGCGCTGTTCCGCGTCCATCTGTACCAGACGCACGCGGTCGTCGCGCCGCACCGCCACCTGTTCGGCGATATTCTGCGTCTTGGTGCCGCCACGCCGGCGCAGGGTCAGGGCGATGGCGGCGACGATGGCCACCAGCAGGATCACCGCGGCGATCTCGAACGGATAGACGTAGGTGGTATACAGCAGCAGTCCCAGTTCGCGGGTATTGGAGTAGTCGGCACCATGCGGCACCGGCACCGCCACCTGCTCCAGGCCGAAGTGGCGCTGCCCCACGGCCATGGCCATCACCGCCACCACCAGCACGGCGACCAGCAGGCCGACCGGCAGGTAGCGCGCAAAGCCCTCGCGCAGGGGGGCGGTGTTCAGGTCCAGCATCATCACCACGAACAGGAACAGCACCATCACCGCGCCGACGTAGACCAGCACCAGGGTGATGGCGAGGAATTCCGCCTCCAGCAGCAGCCACAGCGCCGCACTGGTGAAGAACGACAGCACCAGGAACAGGATCGCATGCACCGGATTGCGCACCGTAATGACCATGCCGGCGGAGAACACCAGGATGGCGGAAAAAACGTAAAACAGAATCTGCTCGAAGGTCATGCCACGATTCCCATGCGTTAGCGATACGGGGCGTCGGCCGCCCGATCCGCCGCGATCTGCTGCTCGTACCTGTCGCCCACCGCCAGCAGCTTTTCCTTGGTCATCAGGAGGTCGCCACGCTGCTCGCCGTGATATTCGTAGATATTGGTCTCGACGATGGCGTCCACCGGGCAGGCCTCCTCGCAGAAGCCGCAGAAGATGCACTTGGTCAGGTCGATGTCATAGCGCGTGGTACGGCGGCTGCCATCCTCGCGCGGCGCCGACTCGATGGTGATGGCCAATGCCGGACAGACCACCTCGCACAGCTTGCAGGCGATGCAGCGCTCCTCGCCGTTGGGGTAGCGGCGCTGGGCATGCAGGCCGCGGAAACGCGGCGACAGCGGTGCCTTCTCCTCCGGATATTGCACGGTGATCTTGCGCTCGAACATGTAGCGCCCGGTGAGGCGCATGCCCTGCAGGAGTTCGAGCAGGAACAGGCTCTTGAAGAAACGTGTCAATGCTTTCATGGCCGTCTCCTCACGCCTTACCGAACCAGGGCTCCAGCCCGGCCATGATGGCCGCGCCGACGAGCACCAGCCAGACGATGGTGAGCGGAATGAACACCTTCCAGCCCAGGCGCATCAGCTGGTCGTAGCGATAGCGCGGGAAGGTGGCGCGGAACCACAGGAACAGGAACAGGAAGATGGAGGCCTTGGCCAGCAGCCAGAACAGGCTGGGCTGGCCCAGCCAGGAATCGGTCCAGCCCTGGAACGGCGACAGCCAGCCGCCCATGAACAGCAGCGCCGACAGCATGCCGACGATGATCATGTTGGCGTATTCGGCCAGGAAAAATACCGCGAAGGTGGTGCCGGAATAATCGACATGGAAGCCGGCCACGATCTCCGACTCGCCTTCCGCCAGGTCGAACGGCGCACGGTTGGTTTCCGCCACGCCGGAGATGAAATACACCACCATCATCGGCAGCAGCGGCAGCCAGTACCAGCTGAACAGGCCGTAGTCGCCCTGCTGGGCACGCACGATGTCGCCCAGATTGAGGCTGCCGGCGGCCATCAGCACCACCACCAGTGCAAAGCCCATGGCGATTTCGTAGGACACCATCTGCGCCGCCGAGCGCATCGCGCCGAGGAAGGCGTATTTGGAGTTGGAGGCCCAGCCGGCCAGGATGATGCCGTAAACACCCATGGAACCGATGGCCAGCACGTACAGCAGGCTGGCGTTGATGTCGGCCAGCACCATTGTGTCGTTGAACGGGATCACCGCCCACATGGCCAGGGCCGGTGCCATGGCCAGGATCGGCGCCAGCAGGAACACCTTCTTGTCCGCGCCGCTGGGGATGACGATTTCCTTGAACATCAGCTTCACTGCGTCGGCGATGGGCTGCAGCCAGCCGCGCGGACCGACGCGGTTGGGACCGATGCGCACGTGCATGTAGCCGATGACCTTGCGCTCGAAGTAGGTGTAGTAGGCCACCGCCACCATCAGCGGCGCCAGGATCGCCACGATCTTCAGCATGATGACGACCAGCGTCTGCAAACCGGCCGGCCACGCCTCCCACATTATCAACGTCTGCAACATTTCGATCATGCGTTTATTCCGCTCGCCTCGGCGCTCACTCGGCCGTCTTCAGTTCCACTGCCGCATCCACCGCGCCCAGCGCAGCGGTTGCCGCCAGTCCCGCAGGCACGTATACGCAGCCGTTGGGCACCCGATCATCCAGCACCAGCGGCAACACACAGCTGCCACCGCCCTGCACCACCTGCACCTTGGCCGCGCCGGCCACGCCGTGCTGGGCCGCGGTGGCCGCATTGAGGCGTGCCACACCGCCGGTGGCATCCGGGGTCTGCTGCAAGGCGGCACTGCGCCGCACCATGCCATCCACCGCATAGATGGGAAAATCGGCAATGCGCGCGAGGCCGTTACCCGCGGCAGCCGGCGTCGGCGCCCGCCACTCCAGCTTGCTGCTCGGCAGCACCGCACTGCACGCCGCTTCCAGTTCGCGCCGCACTTCGTCGGACGCCTCGTAGTCGAAGCCCTCCAGGTTGCACAGGTTGCCCAGCACGCGCAGCACCTTCCAGCCCGGGCGGGTCTCGCCCGGCGCGGCCACGCAACCGTTGAAACTCTGCCAACGGCCCTCGGCATTGACCAGGGTACCGGAGGTTTCCGGGAACAACGTCACCGGCAGGAGCACATCGGCATAATCGCGCATGGCCTCGGTCACGTACGGCGTCAACGCCACCACGCAATCGGCCTGTTGCAGGGCGGCACGTGCGGCGGCGCCGTCGATGCAGTCCAGCTCCGGCTCGGCATGGAGCACCACATAGGCCTTCAGCTTGGCCGCCAGCATGCGGCGTACATCCAGGCCGGAAGCACCCGCTGCACCACCGGCGCGGCGATGCGGCACGGCACCGGCAAGCCAGGCGCCGGCGCTGTTGCCGCCCTCGCTGAGGAAACCGAAACGGGAACCGGACAGGCGCGCCACCAACGCGGCCAGCTGTTGCAGCGCGCCCTGCTGGGTGTGATGGACCACCGCGTTGCCCACCAGCACCGTGGACTGCGCGGCCTCTTTCAGCTGGCGCGCCATGGCGCGGTGTTCATCCGTCACGCCGACACCGGCCGCCAGCGCGGCAAAACCGGCCGGCGCCTCGGCGCCGAGCTCGATCAGCGCCTGGGCGATGGCAGTGAGTTCCTGCGCCATCTGCGCCGGCGCGACAATACGGCGCCCGGCCAGCGGGAAGTTGCAGTCGTAATCCACCGGATTGACCGCCAGCAGGCGCGCACCGGCACGGGCCGCCTTGCGCAGGCGCAGCGCGACGAGGGGCTGTTCCTTGCGCACGTTGGAGCCGACCAGCAGCGCGGCATCCAGATTGTCCAGGTCGGCCAGCGCCTGCCCCAGCCAGGGGAAGGCGGGCATGGCGTTCTGGCCGGAAAAATCGATCTGACGCAGACGGTGATCGATGTTGTCGCTGCCAAGGCCGCGCAGCAGCTTCTGCAACAGGTAGAACTCTTCGGTGGTGGCACCGTAACCGGCCAACGCGCCGATCTGCTGCGCGCCGTGCTGCTCCACCACGCTGCGCAGGCCACGGGCCGCCGCGGTGAGGGCGGTATTCCAGTCCACCGTCCGCCAGGCGCCTTCCTGCTTCACCTGCGGCGCGGCAAGGCGATCGGCATGATTCAGAGCCAGATAGCTGAAACGATCGCGATCGGCCAGCCACACCTCGTTGACCTCTTCGTTCTCGCGCGGGCGTACGCGCATCACCTGACGGCCGCGCACATCGACACGCAGGTTGGCACCGACACAATCGTGCGGCGACACCGAGTTGTGGCTGGTCAATTCCCACGGCCGCGCGCTGTAGCGGTACGGCTTGGAGGTGAGCGCGCCCACCGGGCACAGATCGATGACGTTGCCAGCCACTTCGGAGGACAGCGACTTCTCCACATAGGTGCCGATGTGCATGTGCTCACCGCGGCCCGGCGCGCCCAGCTCCATGACGCCGGCGATCTCCTCGCCGAAACGCACGCAACGGGTGCAGTGGATGCAGCGCGTCATGTCGGTGGCGACCAGCGGGCCGATGTCGGGCGAGGCCACCACGCGCTTGCCTTCGCTGTAGTGCGACACGTCCTGGCCGTAGCCCATGGCCATTTCCTGCAAATCGCACTCGCCGCCCTGATCGCAGATGGGACAATCGAGGGGATGGTTGATGAGCAGGAACTCCATCACGTTGCGCTGTGCGGCGATGGCCTTGGGCGAGCGGGTCCATACCTTCATGCCTTCGGTGACCGGCGTGGCGCAGGCGGGCAGCGGCTTGGCCACCTTCTCCACCTCCACCAGACACATGCGGCAACTGGCCGCCACCGACAGCTTCTTGTGGTAGCAGAAACGCGGAATGACGATGCCGGCCTCGTCGGCGGCCTCGATGAGCATCGCGCCGGGGCGGGCCTGTACCGGCTTGCCGTTGATCTCAATCGTTACCATAGGGCTTCCGCTCATGCTGGTGTCACACCATGCACTTCTTGTGATCGATGTGGTACTGGAATTCGTCGCGGTAATGCTTGAGGAAGCTCTTCACCGGCATTGCCGCCGCATCGCCCAGGGCACAAATGGTGTGACCTTCGATCTGGCTTGCGGAACGCATCAGTTGATCCAGATCCTCCGGCCGGCCCTCGCCATGCTCGATACGGTGCACCATGCGCGCCAGCCAGCCGGTGCCTTCGCGGCACGGCGTGCACTGGCCGCAGGACTCCTCGTAGTAAAAGTGCGACAGGCGCGCCAGCACCTTCACCATACAGGTGGTTTCGTCCATCACGATGACCGAACCGGCTCCGAGCATCGAACCGGCCTTGGAGATGGAGTCGTAATCCATGGTCATGTCCATGGCGATATGCGCCGGCAGCACCGGGGTGGAGCTGCCGCCCGGGATCACCGCCTTCAGCTTGCGTCCCTTCCACACGCCACCGGCCATCTCCAGCAGTTCGGCGAAGGGCGTGCCCATCGGCACCTCGTAATTACCCGGCTTGTTGACATGGCCGGAGACCGAGAACAACTTGGTGCCACCGTTGTTGGGCTTGCCCAGTTCGAGGAACCACTGGCCGCCGTGCTGCAGGATCACCGGCACCGAGGCCAGCGATTCGGTATTGTTGATGGTGGTCGGACAGCCGTACAGACCGAAACTGGCGGGGAACGGCGGCTTGAAGCGCGGCTGCCCCTTCTTGCCTTCGATGGATTCCAGCAGCGCGGTTTCCTCGCCGCACACATAGGCACCGGCGCCCAGGTGTACATCGATGTCGAAATCGATACCCGACCCCATGATGTTCTTGCCGAGCAGGCCCGCGGCACGCGCCTCCTCGATGGCGGCCTGGAAGCGCTCGTAGGGCTCCCAGAATTCGCCGCGGATGTAGTTGTAACCCTTGGTGGCACCGATGGTGTAGCCGGCGATGGCCATGCCCTCGACCAGCTGGTGCGGGTTGTAGCGCAGGATATCGCGGTCCTTGCAGGTGCCCGGCTCGCCCTCGTCGGAGTTGCACACCACGTATTTCTGTCCGGCGACATTGCGCGGCATGAAGCTCCACTTCAGGCCGGTGGGGAAACCGGCACCGCCACGGCCACGCAGCGCCGAGGTCTTCAGCTCGGCGATGATGCTGTCGGGAGATGTCTTCTCCTTGAGGATCTTTTCCCATACCGAATAGCCGCCGACGCTGCGGTAACTCTCCAGCGTCCACGGCTTGTCCAGGTGCAGGGTGCGGAAACAGACGTCGTTGGCCATGTGCAGTGCGCCCCCTTATTCCAGGCCGTCGATGATGCGGTCGATGAGCTCAGGGGTGAGCTGCTCGTAATACTGCCGCGCGATCTGCGCCACCGGCGCATTGACGCAGGCGCCGAGGCATTCGACCTCTTTCAACGTGAAACGGCCATCCGCCGTGGTCTCGCCCAATTTGATGCCGAGACGCTTCTGCAGATGCGCCACCACCTCGTCGGAGCCGCGCAGCAGGCAAGAAATGTTGGTGCAGACGTTGATCTTGTGACGCCCCACCGGCTCCAGCTGATACATGGAATAGAAGGTCGCCACCTCGTACACGGCAATGGGCGCCATCTCCAGATAGGCCGCCACGGCGTCCATCAACTCGGTAGTGAGCCAACCGCCGTTCTGATCCTGGGCGATGCGCAACGCCGCCATCACCGCCGACTGCTTGCGCTCGGGTGGATACTTGGCGACCCAGGTGTCGATCTCGGCACGCGAGGCCGGCGTCAGCAATTCGATGTTTGCCTGTGCCATCAGCGGTCAATCTCTCCGAATACGATGTCCTGTGTGCCGATCACGGTAACCACGTCGGCCAGCATGTGGCCGCGCACCATCTCGTCGAGGCCGGACAGATGGGCGAAACCGGGGGCACGGATCTTCATGCGGTAGGGTTTGTTGGCGCCGTCGGACACCAGATAGATACCGAACTCGCCCTTGGGATGCTCCACGGCGGCATAGGCCTCCCCGGCCGGCAAGGTGATGCCCTCGGAGACCAGCTTGAAGTGGTGGATCAGCGCTTCCATGTCCTGCTTCATTTCGGCACGCGGCGGCGGGGCGACCTTGTGGTCGTCCACCATCACCGGGCCGGGATTCTTGCGCAACCAGTCGACGCACTGCTTGATGATGCGGTTCGACTGGCGGAACTCCTCGATACGCACCAGATAGCGATCGTAGCAGTCACCGTTGCTGCCCACCGGGATATCGAAGGCCAGCTTGTCGTACACCTCGTAGGGCTGCTTCTTGCGCAAATCCCAGGCCACGCCGGAACCACGCAGCATCGGACCGGTGAAGCCCATCTGCAAGGCGCGCTCCGGCGACACCACGCCGATGCCGACGGTGCGCTGCTTCCAGATACGGTTGTCGGTGAGCAGGGTTTCGTACTCGTCGACATAACCGGGAAAGCGGTTGGTGAAGTCCTCGATGAAGTCGAGCAGCGAGCCCTGGCGATTTTCGTTGGCTGCCTTGAGCGACGCCTCGGAGTGCCACTTGGTGGCCTTGGTGTCGTACTGCGGCATGCGCGCCGGCAGGTCGCGGTAGACGCCGCCCGGACGGTAATAGGCCGCGTGCAGACGCGCGCCGGACACCGCCTCGTAGCAGTCCATCAGGTCCTCACGCTCGCGGAAGGCGTAGAGGAACATGGCCATGGCCCCCACATCGAGGGCGTGCGAGCCGATCCACAACAGATGATTGAGGATGCGGGTGATCTCGTCGAACATCACGCGGATGTACTGCGCCCGCTCCGGCACCTCGATGCCGAGCATCTTCTCGACGGCCAGGCAGTAGGCATGTTCGTTGGACATCATCGACACATAGTCGAGACGATCCATATAAGGCAGGTTCTGTACATAGTGACGCTGTTCGGCCAGCTTTTCGGTGGCGCGGTGCAGCAGGCCGATGTGCGGATCGGCGCGCTGAATCACCTCGCCATCCATTTCCAGGATCAGGCGCAATACGCCGTGCGCCGCCGGATGCTGCGGACCAAAATTGAGGGTGAAGTTGCGAATCTCGGCCACGTTACTTGTCTCCCTGCGCTGCCGGTACTTCCGGCGTCACATAGCGATGGTCGTGACGGATGACGCGCGGCACCAGATTACGCGGCTCGATGCTGACCGGCTGGTACACCACACGCCCCTTCTCCGGGTCATAGCGCATCTCCACGTTGCCGCTGATGGGGAAATCCTTGCGGAAGGGGTGGCCGACGAAACCGTAGTCGGTGAGGATGCGGCGCAGATCGGGATGGCCTTCGAACACGATACCGAACAGATCGAAGGCCTCGCGCTCGTACCAGTTGGCCGAACTCCAGATGGATACCACCGAGTCCACCAGCGGCACTTCGCCGTCGGTGAACACCTTGAGACGGATGCGGTGGTTGTTGCTTACCGACAACAGATGGTAGACCACTGCATAACGCGGGCCGTTCCAGTTGCCGTTGCCATATTCCGAATAGTCCACCCCGCACAAATCGATGAGCTCTTCGCAAGCGAACTCCGCCTCGTCACGCAGCGCACGGCACACCTCGAGCAGATTTGCCTTGGGCACTTCGACGGTCAGTTCACCCAGCGCCACCGTACAGGTGCCGATACGGCCCTGGAGGCGTTGCTGCACGCGCGTTGAAAGATTCTGATAGTAATCAGACATGCCGCAGGACTCTCGCTGTTAACGGGCTATGGTGCTGGTACGCCGGATCTTGTTCTGCAGTTGCAGAATGCCGTACAGCAGCGCCTCCGCCGTCGGCGGGCAACCGGGCACGTAGATGTCGACCGGCACGATGCGGTCGCAACCGCGCACCACGGAATAGGAATAGTGGTAATAGCCGCCGCCATTGGCGCAGGAACCCATGGAGATCACCCAGCGCGGCTCCGGCATCTGGTCGTAGACCTTGCGCAGCGGCGCGGCCATCTTGTTGCACAGGGTTCCGGCGACGATCATCACGTCGGACTGCCGCGGACTGGGGCGGAAGATGATGCCGAAGCGGTCCAGGTCGTAACGCGAGGCGCCGGCATGCATCATCTCCACCGCGCAACAGGCCAAACCGAAGGTCATCGGCCACATCGAGCCGGTGCGCGCCCAGTTGATCAGTTTGTCGGCGGAGGTGGTGACGAAACCCTTCTCCAGGATGCCTTCAATACCCACGGGATACCTCGTTATGCAATTTGCTCATGGCCGGGGCGGCTGCGCCCGCGGTTACTCCCACTGCAGGGCCCCTTTCTTCCACTCGTAGATGAAACCGATGACGAGCAGGCCGAGGAACAGCATCATGGCCATGAAACCGAACATGCCGATCTCGCGCAGGGCCACGGCCCAGGGGAACAGGAAGGCGATTTCCAGATCGAAGATGATGAACAGGATAGCAACGAGGTAGTAGCGCACATCGAACTTCATGCGCGCGTCTTCAAAGGCCTCGAAGCCGCATTCATAGGCGGAGAGTTTTTCGGCGTCCGGCTTGCGCGGACCAAGGATGAAACCGAGGACGACGAAGAAGGCACCGAACAGTATGCCGACGATCACAAAAACGAGGATCGGCAGGTAGTTTTCCAGCATGCTCGCCTACGCTCCCAGAAGCGGAATTCTGCTATACATCCAGCAAATTCCGACAGAATAATTATGTTGTTTTGCTCTTTTTAAAGTCCACGGAGTCTAGGCCAGTGGCGGATCGAGTGTCAAGTTTGAGTATTGACAATTTTCTTTTCGTTTCATGTAGTTATAGAGGCATTAATTTTTTTATGGCACATCACCATTGCTAGCACCGTGCGGTAACGGCCACACCGTTGAAATGTCGCTGTTTGGTAACACTGCAGCGTGCCGCGCATGCACAGGCAGTGCGACACTGACGCGCCAGTGCTTGTGCCATCAAGGCACAACGCAAGGAGATGCATGACCATAACAGCAACCGCTGCAATGCGTTCGCAGATTTCGTGCCAACTCTTTCGTGAGATAAAAAAACCGGCGCATCACTGCGCCGGTTTCCATTTGGTGCGGACGGTGGGACTCGAACCCACACGGCTTGCGCCACCACCCCCTCAAGATGGCGTGTCTACCAATTCCACCACGTCCGCGAAACCTGAATGATGTTACTGCTTGGGCGCCGGGAGATCCGGCTTGTCCTGCGCAGGAGCAGGAGCCTCGGCTGTCGGCGCCGCCGGCGCCACGATCTCGGTGACGCTGGCCGGCGCTGCACTACGGCCGGAGAAGTAGGCCAGCGACAGGCTGGTGAGGAAAAACACCGTGGCCAGAATGGCCGTGGCGCGGGTCAGGAAAGAGCCCGAACCGCGCGCGCCGAATACGGTGGCCGAAGCACCGCTGCCGAAGGCGGCGCCGGCATCGGCGCCCTTGCCCTGCTGCAGCAGCACCAGGCCAATCACGCCCAGCGACGCCAATACATGAACGATTACGATCAGTGTCTGCATTTTCTCTATCCGGCGCCTTAATTGGCGGCGCGGCAAATGGTCAAAAAGTCTTCCGCCTTGAGCGAGGCACCACCGATGAGACCGCCGTCGATATCGGCCTGGGCCAGCAGTGCCGCGGCATTGGCTGCATTCATGCTGCCGCCATACAGAATCTGTACCTTCTCCGCCACGGCGGCATCACTGGCAGCGATACGGCGGCGTATGAAGGCGTGTACCTCCTGCGCCTGTTCGGGGCTCGCCGTCTTGCCGGTACCGATGGCCCACACCGGCTCGTAGGCAATGACGCCGGCAGCCAGGGCCGCTACGCCTTCCAGATCGATGACTGCCTGCAGCTGCCGGGCCACCACCTGCTCGGTGATGCCCTGTTCACGCTCGGCCAGGGTTTCACCCACGCACAGGATGGGCACCAGACCGGCGGCACGGGCCACCGCAAACTTCTTCGCCACCACCGCATCGGTCTCGCCATACAGCGAGCGGCGCTCGGAGTGGCCGACGATGACGTAGCGACAGTGGAAATCCAGCAGCATCGAAGCGGATATCTCGCCGGTGTAGGCGCCGGAGGCCTCGGTGCTGAGATTCTGCGCGCCCCAGGCAACGGGGCTGCCGGAAAGCTGCGCCTCGACGTCGGGCAGGTAGATATAGGGGGCACACACCACGACTTCCGCCCTGGTCACCGCGCCGATCCCCTGTTTGATGCCGTCCAGCAGCGCCTTGATACTGGCCCTGGAGCCGTTCATCTTCCAGTTACCGGCCACGAGCGGTCGTCGCATCAGCCCTACCTCCCCAAATCGGTGCAAAAACAGCGCGGAAGCTTACCCGCTGACGGCGGATAAATCAATTGGCAATGGCGCGCCGCACCGCCTCGGCAAGGTCCGCCACGACGCGCTCCACCAGCACCGCATCCTCGCCTTCCGCCATCACACGCACCACCGGCTCGGTGCCGGACGGGCGCAAGAGGACGCGGCCGCTGCGGGCGAAGGCGGCCTCCGCCACGCGCACGGCCTCTTGTACCAGACTGGAGGCCATGACGTCGCAGGGCCGGTCCAGGCGCACGTTGACCATCTTCTGCGGATACTTGCTCATGCCGCTCTTGAGGGCGTGCAGGCTGTTGCCGCTGCGCGCCACGGCGGTGAGGACCTGGAGGGCGGAGACGATGCCGTCGCCGGTGGTGGTGCAGTCGCGGCAGATGATGTGGCCGGAGGATTCGCCGCCCAGGGGCCAGCCCAGGTTCTGCATCTGCTCCAGCACATAGCGGTCGCCCACCTTGGCGCGCTGGAAGCCGATGCCGGCGGCGGCCAGCGCGTGCTCCATGCCCAGATTGCTCATCAGCGTTCCCACCACGCCGACCAAACCGCCCTGACGATGGCGTTCCATGGCGATGATGAACAGCAGCTCGTCGCCGTCGACGATGGCGCCGGTGTGGTCGACCATGATCACGCGGTCGCCGTCGCCGTCGAAGGCAATGCCGAGGTCGGCCTGGTGTTCCAGCACCGCACGCTGCAACAGCGCCGGATGGGTGGAGCCGCAGTCGACATTGATGTTGAGCCCGTCCGGCTCGGCACCGATCTTGATCACCTCGGCGCCCAGCTCGCGGAACACCCGCGGTGCGACGAAGTAGGTGGCGCCGTTGGCGCAGTCCACCACGATCTTCAGGCCGCTCAGGCTCAGGGTATTGGGGAAGGTACTCTTGCAGAATTCGATGTAGCGGCCGCCGGCGTCCACCACGCGCTCGGCCTTGCCCAGGTGCGCCGACGGCGCCATGGTCATGGGTTCGTCCAGCGCCGCCTCGATGGCCAGCTCCACCTCGTCGGGCAGCTTGGTGCCGGCGGCGGAGAAAAACTTGATGCCGTTGTCCTCGTAGGGGTTGTGCGAGGCGCTGATGACGATGCCGGCGGTGGCGCGCAGGGTGCGCGTCAGATAGGCGATGGCCGGGGTCGGCATCGGCCCGAGCAGGCGGATGTCCAGCCCTGCCGCCGACAACCCGGCCTCCAGGGCCGATTCGAACATGTAGCCGGAGATGCGCGTGTCCTTGCCGATGATCACCTTGCCGCCGTGGTTGCCCTGCGACAACACGCGGCCCGCGGCCCAGCCCAGCTTGAGCATGAACTCCGGCGTGATGGGGAACTCGCCCACCTTGCCGCGGATGCCGTCGGTGCCGAAATATTTACGTGCCATCTGTCGTTGTCCCTGCAATTCTCACCCGGCCTGCCGCACGGCCTGCACCAGCTTCAGCGCATCCACCGTAGCCTTTACGTCGTGGACCCGCACCACCGCCGCGCCCAGCCACAGCGCCAGCGCATGTGCGGCCACACTGCCATATACCCGCTCCCCCACCGGTGCATCCAGCACCGCGCCGATCATGCTCTTGCGCGACATGCCCACCAGCAGCGGCAAACCCAACTCCTGCAACAGCGGCAGATGCTTGAGCAGACTCAGGTTGTGCGCCAAGGTCTTGCCGAAGCCGAAACCCGGATCGAGCAGGATGCGCTCCCGTGCAATGCCGGCGGCAATGCAGTCAGCCACCCGCTGCGCCAGAAAGTCGCGCACCTCGGCCACCACATCCACATACTGCGGCGCCTGCTGCATGGTGCGCGGTTCGCCTTGCATGTGCATCAGACACACCGGCACCCCCAGCTCCGCCGCTGCCGCCAACGCCCCCGGCAGGCGCAGGGCATACACATCGTTGATCAGACCGGCACCGGCCGCCACCGCGGCACGCATCACCTCGGGCTTGCTGGTATCCACCGAGATCGGCACCGGCAGCTCGGCGGCCAGCGCCTCGATCACCGGCACCACCCGTGCAATCTCTTCCTCCACCGTTACCGCTGCCGCACCCGGCCGGGTGGACTCGCCGCCGATGTCGATGATCGCCGCCCCCTCCGCCACCATCTGCCGCGCCCGCGCCACCGCCATGGCCGGAGCGATGAAACGGCCGCCATCGGAGAAGGAGTCAGGCGTGACATTCAGTATCCCCATCACGCGGGGAACGGACAGGTCGAGGGGTTTGCCGGCGCAGTCGAGGATCATGGGGAACCGATTATAGTGGGTCGCATCGCTCACGCCCATCCTTGGGCAGTACGGCAAGCCCAAAACAAAATGCCCCGCAGTGCGGGGCATTTTGCGGAACAGACTGCCGTCAGTGCTGTCCGGCCGGATCACCCAGGGTGCCGCCCGCGGCTTCATCCTTGCCGGCAGGCGTGCCGGCACCGGACTTGGGCTCGCGATCATTCCAGTCCACCGGCGGCCGCGGCTGCTTGCCGGCCATGATGTCGTCGATCTGCTCGGCATCGATGGTTTCGTACTTCATCAGCGCCTCGGCCATGGTGTGCAGCTTGTCCAGGTTCTCGGTGAGAATGCGCTTGGAACGCTCGTAGTTACGGTCGATGAACAGACGCACTTCCTCGTCGATGATATGTGCCGTTTCGTCGGAGACATTCTTGTGCTGGGTCACCGAACGCCCGAGGAACACCTCGCCCTCCTCTTCGCTATAGGTCAGCGGGCCGAGTTTCTCCGACAAGCCCCACTTGGTCACCATGTTGCGGGCCAGTTCGGTGGCGCGCTGAATGTCGTTGGAGGCGCCGGTGGTCACCTTCTCGGGCCCGAAGATCAGCTCCTCGGCGATGCGGCCGCCGAACAGACTGGAGATCTGGCTCTCCAGGCGCTGCTTGCTGTAGCTGTAGCGATCCTGCTCCGGCAGGAACAGGGTGACGCCGAGGGCACGGCCGCGCGGGATGATCGAGACCTTGTGCACCGGATCATGATCCGGCACCAGACGCCCAACGATGGCATGGCCCGCCTCATGATAGGCGGTCAGCTTTTTCTCGTCCTCGCTCATCACCATGGACTTACGCTCCGAGCCCATCATGATCTTGTCCTTGGCGCGTTCGAACTCGCTCATGCCCACCAGGGTCTTGCCGGCACGGGCGGCGAACAGCGCCGCCTCGTTGACCAGATTGGCCAGATCGGCACCGGAGAAACCGGGCGTGCCGCGGGCGATGATGGACGGCTCGACGTCGGCGGCGGTGGGCACCTTGCGCATGTGGACCTTCAGAATCTGCTCGCGGCCGCGCACGTCGGGCAGCGGCACCACCACCTGGCGATCGAAACGGCCGGGACGCAGCAAGGCCGGGTCCAATACGTCAGGGCGGTTGGTGGCGGCGATGACGATGACGCCCTCGTTGCCCTCGAAACCGTCCATCTCCACCAGCAACTGATTGAGGGTCTGCTCGCGCTCGTCGTGACCGCCGCCGAGGCCGGCACCACGATGACGGCCGACGGCGTCGATCTCATCGATGAAGATGATGCAGGGAGCATGCTTCTTGGCCTGCTCGAACATGTCGCGCACGCGGGAGGCGCCGACGCCGACGAACATCTCCACGAAGTCGGAACCGGAGATGGTGAAGAACGGCACGCGCGCCTCGCCGGCGATGGCCTTGGCGAGCAGGGTCTTGCCGGTGCCCGGCGGACCGACCATCAGCACGCCGCGTGGGATCTTGCCGCCCAGCTTGGTGAACTTAGAGGGGTCGCGCAGGAATTCGACCAGTTCGCCCACGTCCTCCTTGGCTTCTTCCACGCCGGCGACGTCGGCGAAGGTCACCTTCACCTGATCTTCGCCCAGCAGGCGGGCGCGGCTCTTGCCGAAGGACATGGCGCCGCGGCCGCCGCCGCCACCCTGCATCTGGCGCATGAAGAAGATCCACACACCGATGAGCAGCAGCATGGGGAACCAGGAGATGAATATCTGCGTCAGCAGGCCCTGGCTCTCTGGCGGCTTGGCCACCACGCGCACATTGCTGTTGAGTAGGTCCGCAATCAGGCCCGGGTCATCCGGTGCATAGGTCATGAAACGGTCACCGTCCTCGCGTGTGCCGATAATGGTACGGCCTTCAATCTCCACGCTCTTGACACGGCCGGCGCGCACGTCGGTGATGAACTGGGAGTATTCCAGAGGCTGGCTGGCCTGGCGCTGCTGGCCGAAATTATTGAATACCGTCATGAGGATGACGGCGATAACCACCCAAAGAATGATGTTTTTTGCGATGTCGTTCAAAGTGCGTCTCCGGCTTGCTGCGACAGAAGCGTCCGTCAGCGGTTAGAGTACGTTACTACACGGAATAGTTCCTCGCCACCATGTAGACCTCGCGCGAGCGCGGCCGCGAGGCCGCCGGCTTGCGGATCACCACCTTGGCGAAGTGCTGGCGCAAGGCCTTGACGAAATCTTCGGAACCGGGGCCCTGGAACACCTTGACCACGAAATCGCCACCCGGTTTCAGTACGGTACGACACAGCTCCAGCGCCAGCTCCACCAGATACATGGCCCGCGGCAGGTCCACCGAGGTCATGCCACTGATATTGGGGGCCATGTCCGACAATACAATATCCACCGGGCGCCCGCCGATGACCGCAAGCAGTCGGTGCAGGACGCTCTCCTCGCGGAAATCGCCCTCGATGATCTCCACCCCGGGCAGCGGGTCCATGGGCAGGATGTCCAGCGCCACTACCCGGCCATGTTTGCCGACGATATCGGCGGCCAGCTGCGACCAGCTGCCCGGCGCGGCGCCAAGGTCGACCACCGTCATGCCGGGCTTGAGCAGGCGCTCCTTTTCATTCAGTTCGAGCAGTTTGTAGACGGCACGCGAACGGTAGCCCTCCTGCTGGGCCCGCTTTACGTAGATGTCGTCGAAGTGCTCCTTGAGCCAGCGGGTGCTGCTTTTGCTGCGCTTCATACGAAAGAACCACCAATAACAATTTTTGCGGCGGAGGATTCCGCGCTACACTAGGCGCCCGTTTCTCCGAGTATCCGTCCATCATGGCTCTGAACCAAGCGCAAAAGCGCCATCTGCGCAAACTGGCCCACGCCCTCAAGCCGGTTATCATCGTCGGCAATGCCGGGCTGAGCGAAGCCCTGTTGAAGGAATTGGACTCCACCCTGGAGCATCATGAGCTGATCAAGGTGCGAGTGAACGGCGAGGACCGCGACGCGCGCCAGGCCCTGACCGAAGAATTGTGCGAAAAGTGCCGCGGCGAGCTGGTGCAGACCATCGGCCACATCGCGGTGCTCTACCGCCGTGCCGAAAAGCCGCGCCTGCAGCTACCCTCGTGAATTGTTTCCCATGCCGATCAGCAGCAGGCCGCACAGGCTGTTGACGAGGTAGAGCACCGAAGCCACACCGTGCAGGCGGGCGAACTGCACGGCCTGCGCACTGCCCTCCGCCAGTCCCTGTGCCTTCAGCTGCGCCATCAGCGGCTGCAGGCCGAACTCCCCTGCCGCCACCAGCAGCAGCATGACCAGCAACAGCCAGAAACGTGTGCTGCGCAGCGCCTGCCGGCCGGCACGGAACACAACGCCCAGCAGCAGCACACCGCCGCAGAACAGGCCCAGGAAACTGACCAACGTGAACATGCGTCCGGCCAGCAGACCGGCCAGCATGCGGTCGTCCAGTTGGGCAAACAGCGTGGGCACCGCCAGATAACCGATGGCCCACAGGGCACCGACCCAGAGAGTGAGGAGAAGGCGTTCGCCGATCAGAAACACTATTGCGAGCACCGTGCCGGGTTACGCTGCGCTATCCCGGTCTACGCCTATTCGTAACGGACTTCGACGATTTCGTATTCGCGCAGACCGCCCGGGGCTTGCACCTGGGCGATGTCTCCCTCTTCCTTGCCGATCAGGGCGCGCGCCACCGGCGAGGTGACGGAGATGCGGCCCTGTTTGATGTCGGCCTCGTCCTCACCGACGATCTGGTAAGTCACCTCGTCCTCGGTATCCATCTCCACCAGCACCACGGTGGCGCCGAATACCACCTTGCCGCCGGCGTTGAGTGTGGCGGGATCGATGATCTGGGCATTGGACAGCTTGCTCTCGATCTCCTGGATGCGGCCTTCGATGAAACCCTGCTGCTCACGCGCGGCGTGATACTCGGCATTTTCCTTCAGGTCGCCATGGGCGCGGGCCTCGGCAATGGCGGCAATCACGCGCGGCCGCGCCACGCTCTTCAGTTCGTTCAATTCCTCGCGCAAGCGCTCGGCGCCGCGCTGGGTCATCGGGGTCTTGCTCATGACTGCAACTCCAGATGCAGATCCTGAATACGGTTGACGCCGTTGGTGTCACGCTGCATCAGCGCTTTAGCGGTCGCCAGCGCACCAGCCAGGGTGGTGGTGTAGGTTACCTTGTGCTGCAACGCCTCGCGGCGGATCAGGTAGGAGTCGGCCACCGCCTGCTTGTCTGCCGTGGTGTTGACGATGAAGCTGATTTCATCGTTCTTGATCATATCGACGATGTGCGGCCGATCCTCAGTCACCTTGTTGACGCGGGTGTAGGGGATGCCCGCCTCTTCCAGCACACGGCCGGTGCCGCGGGTGGCGAGGATCTCGAAACCCAGTTCCAGCAGATAACGGCTCACCTGCACCGCCCCCTGGTGGTCGGCGTCACGCACGCTGACGAAGGCCTTGCCGCCCTTGGGCAACAGCACACCGGCGCCGATCTGCGACTTGTAGTAGGCCTCGGCGAAGCTGCGACCGACGCCCATCACCTCGCCGGTGGATTTCATCTCGGGGCCGAGGATCGGATCGACACCGGGGAACTTGATGAAGGGGAATACCGCTTCCTTCACCGAATAGTAGTTCGGTACCACTTCCTTGGTGGCCTTCTGGCTGACCAGAGTCTGTCCCACCATGCAGCGCGCGGCAATCTTGGCCAGTTGCATGCCGGTAGCCTTGGAGACGAAGGGCACGGTGCGCGAGGCACGTGGGTTGACTTCCAGGACATAGACTTTGTCGCCCTGGATGGCGAACTGGGTGTTCATCAGGCCGATGACCTTCAATTCCTTGGCCATGGCACGCACCTGCTCACGCAGTTCGTCCTGCACCTTGACCGTCAGGTTGTAGGGCGGCAACGAACAGGCGGAGTCACCGGAATGCACGCCGGCCTGCTCGATATGTTCCATGATACCGCCGATGAGCACATCCTGCCCATCGCAGATGGCATCCACGTCGACTTCGACGGCGTCATCGAGGAAGCGGTCCAGCAGCACCGGCGATTCGTTGGACACCTTCACCGCATCGCGCATGTAGGTGCGCAGTTCAGCCTCGTTGTAGACGATCTCCATGGCACGGCCGCCCAGCACATAGGACGGGCGCACCACCAACGGATAGCCGATCTCCTCGGCCAGGCGCACGGCATCTTCCGGATTGCGCGCGGTGCGATTGGGCGGCTGGCGCAGGCCGAGCTTGTCGATCATCTTCTGGAAGCGCTCGCGGTCCTCGGCCAGGTCGATGGAGTCCGGCGTGGTGCCGATGATCGGCGCCCCGGCGGCCTCCAGGTCGCGCGCCAGCTTGAGCGGGGTCTGACCGCCGTACTGCACGATGACACCCTTGGGTTGTTCCAGATGGATCACTTCCAGCACGTCTTCCAGGGTCAACGGCTCGAAGTACAGGCGATCGGAGGTATCGTAGTCCGTGGATACGGTCTCCGGGTTGCAGTTGACCATGATGGTCTCGTAGCCGTCCTCGCGCATGGCGAGCGCGGCATGCACGCAGCAATAGTCGAACTCGATACCCTGGCCGATGCGGTTCGGACCACCGCCCAGCACCATGATCTTGTCGCGCTGGGTCGGCCGGGCCTCGCATTCCTCCTCGTAGGTGGAGTACATGTAGGCGGTGGAGGTGGCGAATTCCGCAGCGCAGGTATCGACGCGCTTGTATACCGGGCGTACCCCCAGCTGGTGGCGGTGATTGCGCAGGACACCCTCGCGCACGCCGACCAGATGGGCCAGGCGGCGATCGGAGAAGCCCTTGCGCTTGAGCTGGTACATGGTGGCCTTGTCCAGGCCATCGATGCCTTTGGCGCGCACCTCCTTCTCCAGCGTGATCAGTTCCTCGATCTGCACCAGGAACCAGGGATCGATCTTGGACAGGTTATGCACCTCGGCCACGCTCATGCCCATGCGGAAAGCATCACCGACGTACCACAAGCGCTCGGCGCTCGGTACGCGCAGCTCCTGGCGCAGGCGATCCATGGCGTTCTCGGCGGTGGTGTCGAGCACTTCGTCGAAACCGTCCTTGCCGGTTTCCAGGCCGCGCAGCGCCTTTTGCAGCGATTCCTGGAAAGTACGGCCGATGGCCATCACCTCGCCCACCGACTTCATCTGGGTGGTCAGGCGTGCGTCGGCCTTGGGGAATTTCTCGAAGGTGAAACGCGGCACCTTGGTGACCACGTAGTCGATGGACGGCTCGAACGAGGCCGGGGTGGCGCCGCCGGTGATGTCGTTGTGCAGTTCGTCCAGGGTGTAACCGACGGCCAGCTTGGCCGCCACCTTGGCAATGGGGAAGCCGGTGGCCTTGGAGGCCAGGGCGGAGGAACGGGACACGCGCGGATTCATCTCGATGATGATCATGCGGCCGTCTTCCGGATTGATGGCGAACTGCACGTTGGAGCCGCCGGTATCGACGCCGATCTCGCGCAGCACCGCCAGCGAGGCGTCGCGCATGATCTGATATTCCTTGTCGGTCAAGGTCTGTGCCGGGGCCACGGTGATGGAGTCGCCGGTGTGCACACCCATCGGGTCCAGATTCTCGATGGAGCAGACGATGATGCAGTTGTCCTTGCGGTCGCGCACCACTTCCATCTCGTATTCCTTCCAGCCCAGCACCGACTCCTCGATGAGCAGTTCATTGGTAGGCGACAGGTCGAGGCCGCGCTCGCAGATCTCCATGAATTCCTGGCGATTGTAGGCGATGCCGCCGCCGGAGCCGCCCATGGTGAAGGACGGACGGATAATGGTGGGGAAACCGATCTGCGCCTGCACCTGCAAGGCCTCTTCCATGCTGTGGGCGATGGCCGAGCGCGGCATGTCGAGGCCGATCTTCTTCATCGCCTTGCGGAAGCGGTCGCGGTCCTCGGCCTTGTCGATGGCGTCGCGGGTGGCGCCGATCATCTCCACGCCGAACTGTTCCAGCACGCCATGCTTGGCGAGGTCCAGCGCGCAGTTGAGCGCGGTCTGGCCGCCCATGGTGGGCAGCAGCGCGTCCGGCCGCTCCTTCTCGATGATCTTGGCCACCGTCGGCCAGACGATGGGCTCGATGTAGGTGGCGTCGGCCATCTCCGGATCGGTCATGATGGTGGCCGGATTGGAGTTGACCAGGATGACCCGGTAGCCCTCTTCCTTCAGCGCCTTGCACGCCTGCGCGCCGGAGTAGTCGAACTCGCAGGCCTGGCCGATGACGATGGGGCCGGCGCCGATGATCAGGATGCTTTGGATATCTGTACGTTTCGGCATGATTAAGTCACAAGTTGCAAGTTACAAGTTTCAAGTTCCAAGAGGTCAGCTCTTGTCGCTTGCCACTTGTCACTTGTTACTTTTCATCAGTTCCACAAAGTGGTCGAACAGCGGTGCCACGTCGTGCGGACCGGGGCTCGCCTCGGGGTGGCCCTGGAAGCCGAAGGCCGGCTTGTCGGTGCGGTGGATACCCTGCAGTGAGCCGTCGAACAGCGAACGGTGGGTGGCGCGCAGGTTGGCCGGCAAAGTGGCCTCGTCCACGGCAAAGCCGTGGTTCTGGCTGGTGATCATCACCTGCCGGCTGTCCAGGTCCTGCACCGGGTGATTGGCGCCGTGGTGGCCAAACTTCATCTTCACCGTCTTGGCGCCGCTGGCCAGGGCGAGCAGCTGATGGCCCAGGCAGATGCCGTAGGTGGGGATGCCAGCATCGACGATGGTCCTGATGGCCTGGATGGCGTAGTCGCACGGCTCCGGGTCGCCGGGGCCATTGGACAGAAATACACCGTCCGGCTTCAGCTTCATCACCTCTTCCGCCGGGGTCTGCGCCGGCAGCACGGTGATGCGGCAGCCGCGGTCCACCAGCATGCGCAGGATGTTGCGCTTCACGCCATAGTCGAAGGCCACCACATGGTAGGGCAGCTTCTCCTCCAGCGGCTCGGGATGGGTCGGCAGGCCACCGGCCAGGGTCCAACAGCCCTGAGCCCATTCATACGGCATGTGGGTGCTGACCTCCTTGGCCAGATCCATGCCCTTGAGGCCGGGGAAGCCGCGAGCGGCGGCCAGCGCTGTCTCGGCATCGATGTCGGTACCGGCGACGATGCAACCGTTCTGGGCGCCCTTCTCGCGCAGGATGCGGGTCAGGCGGCGGGTGTCGATGCCGTGGATGGCGACGACCTTGTGCTTGCGCAGGTACTCGTCCAGCGGCATCTGGCAGCGCCAGTTACTGGCGATGGCGGCCAGTTCGCGGATCACCAGGCCGGCGGCATAGACATGGGAGGACTCCTCGTCCTCGTCGTTGGTACCGACATTGCCGATGTGGGGATAGGTCAGGGTGACGATCTGGCGGGCATAGGAGGGGTCGGTAAGGATCTCCTGATAGCCGGTCATGGCGGTATTGAATACCACCTCGCCGACGGTCTGTCCCTCGCTACCGATCGATTCGCCCCAGAACAGGGACCCATCCTCCAGAGCCAGCAGGGCCGGTTGCCGCAAGGTAACCTCCAGTAAGGTCAAGTCTATATGTGCAAAGCGGGAAGGGCCCTGGGTGGACCCTTCCCGCTCGGATTCAGAAGAATGGCCGCGGGCGGCGCGCCCGGTCATGTTGGAAAGGCCGTGGACCTTTCCGAGTATGACAGGCAGCTAAGGCCGGGCGTTCAGGTGGACGCGAATTGTAACGGAAGGCGCGTTAACGTGCAATTTATGCGCCCATTGATTTACTTATGACGCGGGTTATACCCGTCCCTGTCAGCGCAGACCGAGCACATCCTGCATGTCGTACAGCCCCCGTTCCTTCTGCATCAGCCAGGCGGCGGCGCGCACCGCGCCCTTGGCGAAGGTCATACGGCTGGACGCCTTGTGGGTGATCTCCACCCGCTCGCCCAGGGTGGCGAACAACACGGTATGGTCACCGACGATGTCGCCGGCGCGGATGGTCTCGAAACCGATGGTCTTGCGATCGCGTTCCCCGGTATGACCCTGACGGCCATACAGCGCGCATTCCTTGAGGTCGCGGCCCAGGGCCCGGGCCACCGTCTCGCCCATGGCCAGAGCCGTGCCGGAGGGGGCATCTACCTTGTGGCGGTGGTGGGCCTCGATGATCTCGATATCCACCTCGTCGCCCAGCACCCGCGCCGCCATGTCGAGCAGCTTGAGGCACAGGTTGACGCCCACACTCATGTTGGGCGCGAAGACGATCCCTATCTCCTGGCCGGCCTCGGCCAGGGCGGCCTTCTGTGCCGCATCCAGGCCGGTGGTACCGATCACCATGCGCTTGCCCGCCGCCCGGCACACCGCCACATTGGCCAGGGTCACCTCGGGGCGGGTGAAGTCGATGAGCACGTCGAACTCGCCGGCCAGCGCCGCCAGGTTGTCCGTCACGGCGACGCCGTTGCGGCCGATACCGGCCAGTTCGCCGGCATCGACGCCGATGACGGAACTGCCCGGCCGCTCGATGGCGGCGCCCAGGGTCACGCCTTCCGCCTGCTGGCAGGCCTCGATGAGCACCCGGCCCATGCGCCCGGCGGCGCCGGTGACTGCAACTCGAATCATGCTGTCCTTTCCTTTCAATGCATTACCAGCTGATGTAGGCGTAGCCCTGTTCCTGCAGTTCCATCAGGTCGGCGGCGCCCACCTCGACGTACTTGGCAAAGGGCAGCAGGTCGGCTTCGGTCCAACCCAGGGACTTCATGGTGTTGCCGCAGGCGTGGAACTCGACGCCATACTGCGCCAGGGAGGAGACGCGCTGGCGGATCTCCTCCTTCACCTCGCGGCCCGGCTTCTTGCCCAGAATGTGGATGCCTTCGGCGAAGGCCACCACCACGATCTTCACGTCGTCACCGTATTTGCGCAGCACGGCGCCGATGGAAAAGATGACGTGGTCCTGGTAGCCGAGGTCGGCCTTGTTGAACTGATAGACGATCTTGTGGGTGGGATCCTCGCCGGGAAAGCGCAGTTCCTCCTCGGCCCTGGCGCCGCCCATCAGCGTCACGCCGGCACCGGCCAGGGCAGCCGCGAGCACACGGCGCCGGTTGGTGTTCGTTACCTCATTCATGCCCGCTCCCTCCTCCACATACTGTCAAATGACTCTCGACGGGTGGAGACCGATAGGTACGAGGAACAAGATACGAGCGCAGCGAACTCATCCCCTTGTATCTTGTTACTTGTATCTTGCATCTCCTGTCTATGGCCTCATATCCTCGAAGAATTTCTTCACGCCGTCCAGCCAGGAACTGGCCTTGGGGCTGTGCTTGTCGCCGTTGAGGCTGGCCTCGAACTGCTGCAGCAACTCCTTTTGCTTGCTGGTGAGGTTCACCGGTGTTTCCACCACCACGCGGCAGATGAGGTCGCCGACCTCGCCGCCACGCACCGAGCGCACGCCCTTGCCGCGCAGACGGAACAGCTTGCCGCTCTGGGTCTCGGGCGGAATCTTCAGCTTCACCCGCCCACCCAGGGTAGGGACATCCAGCTCGCCGCCCAATGCCGCAGTGGCGAAACTGATCGGCACCTCACAGGCGAGGTTGTTTTCGTCACGGGTGAAGATGGGGTGCTCGCGCACATGGATCTGCACATACAGATCGCCCGCCGGTCCGCCGTGCAGGCCGGCCTCGCCCTCGCCGCTGAGACGGATGCGATCGCCGTCGTCGACACCGGCCGGCACCTTCACCGACAGGGTCTTCTGTTCCTGGATACGCCCCTGGCCGTGGCACTTGCCGCAGGGGTCGGTGATGATCTTGCCGCTGCCATGGCAGCGCGGGCAGGTCTGTTGCAGGGAGAAGAAGCCCTGCTGCATGCGCACCTGGCCGTGGCCGTGGCAGGTGGGACAGGTCTGCGCACTGGTCCCCTTCTTGGCGCCGGAGCCGTTGCACTCGTCGCACTCCACCAGGGTCGGCACACGGATCTTCACCGTGGTGCCCAGCACCGCCTCTTCCAGCGACAGCTCCAGGTTGTAGCGCAGATCGCTGCCGCGGTAGGCACGGCTGCCACCGCGGGCGCCGGCACCGCCGCCGAAGATGTCGCCGAACACGTCACCGAAGATATCGGAGAAGCTGGCGCCGCCTGGGCCGTAACCGCCACCGCCGCCGGCAGTGGGATCGACACCGGCATGGCCAAACTGATCATAGGCGGCACGTTTCTGCGCATCGGTGAGGATTTCATAGGCCTCCTTGGCCTCCTTGAATTTCTCCTCCGCCGCCTTGTCGTCCGGGTTGCGGTCGGGATGGTATTTCATCGCCAGCCGCTTGAAGGCCTTCTTGATCTCGGCCTCGGTGGCGTTCTTCGCCACCCCCAGCACTTCGTAATAGTCGCGTTTAGACATAAACCCGGTTCCAAGTTACAAGTCGCAAGACACAAGTTTCAAGAAAGACACAAGGGTCGAAGCGCACGCTTCGACCCTTGTGCTTGTTACTTGTCACTCGTCACTTGTCACTTCTTGTTGTTGTCGTCCACTTCCTCGAACTCGGCATCGACCACGTCATCCTTGCCGCCGCTGGCGGCCTGCTCGGTGCCTGCGGCCTCGGCCCCCGCGGCCCCCTGCTGGGCGTAAAGGCGTTCGGCCATCTTGCCGGACGCGGCGGCCAGGGCCTGGGTCTTGGCCTCGATGGCATCCTTGTCGTCGCCCTTCATGACCTCTTCCAGCGCCTTGATGGCCGCCTCGATGCTGTCCTTCTCGCCAGCGTCCAGCTTGTCGCCCAGTTCAGCCATGGACTTCTTGGTGGCATGGATCAGGTTGTCGGCCTGGTTGCGCGCGGATACCAGTTCATGGAACTTCTTGTCCTCGGCGGCGTGGGCCTCGGCATCCTTCACCATGCGCTGGACTTCCTCTTCCGACAGACCGGACGAGGCCTTGATGACAATCTTCTGTTCCTTGCCGGTACCCTTGTCCTTGGCGGACACGTGCAGGATGCCGTTGGCGTCGATGTCGAAGGTGACCTCGATCTGCGGCACACCACGCGGGGCCGGCGGAATGTCGGTGAGATCGAAGCGGCCCAGCGACTTGTTGGCGCTGGCCATCTCGCGCTCGCCCTGCAGCACGTGCACGGTCACCGCCGTCTGGTTGTCGTCGGCGGTGGAGAACACCTGGCTGGCCTTGGTCGGGATGGTGGTATTCTTCTCGATCAGCTTGGTCATCACGCCGCCCAGGGTCTCGATACCCAGCGACAGCGGGGTGACGTCGAGCAGCAGCACGTCCTTCACCTCACCGCCCAGCACGCCGCCCTGAATCGCCGCGCCGATGGCGACGGCCTCGTCCGGATTGACGTCCTTGCGCGGCTCCTTGCCGAAGTAGTTCTTCACCGCCTCCTGCACCTTGGGCATGCGGGTCTGGCCGCCGACCAGGATCACGTCGCTGATCTCGCTCAGGGACACACCGGCGTCCTTGATGGCGATCTTGCACGGCTCGATGGTGCGGGCGATGAGGTCCTCCACCAGCGACTCCAGCTTGGCGCGGGTCAGCTTGATGTTGAGGTGCTTCGGACCGCTGGCGTCGGCGGTGATGTAGGGCAGATTGACATCGCTCTGCTGGGCCGAGGACAGCTCGATCTTGGCCTTCTCCGCCGCTTCCTTCAGGCGCTGCATGGCCAGCGGGTCGCCGCGCAGGTCGATACCGCTGGTCTTCTTGAACTCGTCCGCCAGATAGTCGATGACGCGCTTGTCGAAGTCCTCGCCGCCGAGGAAGGTGTCGCCGTTGGTGGACAGCACCTCGAACTGGTGCTCGCCGTCGATCTCGGCGATCTCGATGATGGAGATATCGAAGGTGCCGCCGCCAAGGTCGTATACCGCGATCTTGCGGTCACCTTCCTGCTTGTCCATGCCGAAGGCGAGCGCCGCCGCGGTCGGCTCGTTGATGATGCGCTTCACGTCGAGACCGGCTATCTTGCCGGCGTCCTTGGTGGCCTGACGCTGGGAGTCGTTGAAGTAGGCCGGAACGGTGATCACTGCCTCGGTCACCGGCTCGCCCAGGTAGTCCTCGGCGGTCTTCTTCATCTTCATCAGCACACGGGCGGATATCTCCGGCGGCGCCATCTTCTTGCCGCGCACCTCCACCCAGGCGTCGTTGTTGTCCGCCTTGATGATCTTGTAGGGCACCAGCTTGATGTCCTTCTGCACTTCTTTCTCGTCGAAGCGGCGGCCGATGAGGCGCTTCACCGCGAACAGGGTGTTCTGCGGATTGGTCACCGCCTGGCGCTTGGCGGCCTGGCCGACGAGGATCTCGCCGTCATCGGCGAAAGCCACCACCGACGGCGTGGTGCGATCGCCCTCGCTATTCTCGATGACACGCGGTTTGCCGCCCTCCATCACCGCCACACAGGAGTTGGTGGTGCCCAGGTCGATACCGATAATCTTGCCCATAGTCTGTCGTCTCCGATGCGTTACTGGCCCGGCGTCTGCGGGCCGACTCAATATCTAGGTGCTAAATAGGGTCTTTACCGTGGGATTCAAGGCCATCAGCCCGTGGCCGGCGCCTTGGCCACCACCACCAGCGCAGGGCGGACCAGACGGTCGTTCAAGGTGTAACCCTTCTGCATCACCGCCAGCACGCAGTTCGGCGCCACCTCGGTGCTCTCCTGCATGGACATGGCCTGATGCTGTTCCGGATTGAACGGCTGGCCCACCGGGTTCACTTCCCTGATGCCGTACTTTTCCATGGCCTGGGTCAACATTTTCAGGGTCAGCTCGGTGCCCTCGCGCAGCCGGTCCAGTGCACTGTCGGGACCGATGGCGGCCAGCGCCAGCTCCAGACTGTCGCGTACCGGCAGCAAGTCCTGGGTGAAGCGGTCCAGGGCGTATTTGTGGGCGTTCTCCACATCGCGTTCGGCGCGGCGACGGTTGTTTTCCAGCTCCGCCTGCAGGCGCAGCACCTGGTTCCAGTGCTCGTCGGCCTTGCTGCGGGCATCCTCCAGCTGCAACTGCAGTTCCTGCGCATCGGGTGCAGCCTGCTCCTGCACCGCTGCCTCGGCGCTTGCCGCGCTATCGGTCTTGGTGTTCTCTTCGCTCATGTCGGCTCCAGACAAAATCTTGGGTTATCAATGCGCTAAATACGTCCACCGCGCCGGCGCGGTGTGTGATTGCACTGGGATATATGGGGTTATTGCTGCTGATTCAAGGCCGCGCCGAGCAGCTTGGCGGTCACGTCGACCAGCGGGATGAGACGGTCGTAGGCCATGCGCGTCGGCCCGATGACACCCAGCACGCCGACCACCTCGCCATCCACCTCGTAAGGCGAAGTGACCACACTGCAGGCATCCAGCACCTCGTAGCCCGATTCCTCGCCGATGAATATCTGCACCCCCTGGGCATGGGCCGCCTGATCCAGCAGATGCAGAATGTCGCGCTTGCGGTTGAAGGCCTCGAACAGCTGGCGCAGGCGGTCGATATCCGCCATCTCGGCATAGCCCATTAGGTTGGTGTGCCCCGCCAGGACATAGTCGCCGCCCTCCTCGCCCGCCTTGAAAGTGCGGTTGGCTATTTCGATGGCCATCAGCATGAGCTGATTGATGCTCTCCTGGGTTTCGCGCATCTCCCGCAGCAGGGTATCCCGGACCTTGGTGAAATCCTTGCCGGCCAGGGCGTGGTTCAGATAATTGGCCGCCTGAGTCAGCTCCGCCGGGGAATAGCGGCGTGAAGTGGTGATCATGCGGTTCTGCACCTGGTTGCCGTCCAGCACCAGCACCACCAGCACGCGGTTACCGGACAGGGCGATGAATTCGACCTGACGCACCGTAGGCTGCTCGCGCCGCGGCACCATGATGACACCGGCCATGGAGCTGATCTCCGACAACAACGCCGATGCCGTCACCAGCACCTGTTGCGGATCGGCGGCCTGCTCGAACTTGGCCTGCAGGGCGCGCACCTCGGCGGGTTGCAGCGGCTTCACCGTCAGCAGGCTGTCCACGAACAGGCGGTAGCCCTGCACCGTGGGTATACGGCCGGCGGAAGTGTGCGGCGCCTTGACCAGGCCCAGATCCTCCAGGTCGGCCATCACGTTGCGGATAGTGGCTGGGCTCAGGTCCACGCCCTGACCGCGCGCCAGCGTACGCGAGCCCACCGGCTGCCCCTCGCGGATATAGCGCTCCACCAGCAACTTGAGCAGCTGCTGGGCGCGGTCGGACATGGCGATGGAGGAAACCTTGCTCATTGCACCTAAAGGTATACGCTTAGCACTCCAACCAGATGAGTGCTAACAGGGCAAGTTAGCAAGGGGTGAAAAGGGGTGTCAAGGTCGGTTGGCGCAGGACAGCGGCCATGTTAACGTTAGCGCCATTTTTGCGGAGAAGACGATGGCAGATACTTTCGGGCGGGTAGGGATTATCGGCAAGTACGGCGACCCCAACGTGGGGGCCTCGCTCCAGGTGCTGGCCGATTACCTCGCTTCCAGCCAGATTGAGACCCTGCTCGACGAGGCCACCGCCGAGGTCTGGAGCGGCCATGGCCTCACCGTCGCCAGCCGCGAGGATATCGGCCGCCAGTGCGACGCCGTGATCGTGGTGGGCGGCGACGGTACCCTGCTCAACGCGGCCCGCTCCCTCGCCCCCTTCGACATCGCCCTCATCGGCATCAACCAGGGCCGTCTCGGTTTCCTCACCGATATCTCGCCCGGCGAGATGGAGCAGAAACTGGACGAGATTTTCGCCGGCCAATACAGCGAGGATGAGCGCTTTCTGCTGCACTGTACCGTGCTGCGCGACGGCGAGCACATCAACGAAAGCGTCGCCCTCAACGACGTGGTGGTACACAAGTGGGACGTGGCGCGCATGCTGGAGACGGAAACCTACGTCAACGGCCACTTCCTCAACCATCTGCACTCCGACGGCCTGATCGTCTCCACCCCCACCGGCTCCACCGCCTATGCCCTGTCCGGTGGCGGCCCGATCCTGCAGCCCTGCCTCAATGCCGTGGTGCTGGTGCCCATCTGCCCGCACACCATGAGCAACCGCCCCATCGTGGTGGATGGCGGCAACCTGATCGAGATCGTAGTTCGCGGCTCCGGCCATGCCCATGCCCAGGTCACCTGCGACGGCCAGATCAACTTCGGCCTGATGGCCGGCGACCGCGTGCGGGTACGCAAGGCCGAGCACAAGGTGCGCCTGATCCATCCGGTGGATCACGACCACTTCCACATCCTGCGCAACAAGCTCAACTGGGGCTAGCCCCAGGCTCATACGCCATGCTCCGGCACCTCGCCATCCGCAATTTCGCCCTGGTCGAACACCTGGAACTGGAATTCGCCCCGGGCATGACCGTGCTCACCGGTGAGACCGGTGCCGGCAAATCCATCCTGCTCGATGCCCTCGGCCTGGTGCTGGGCGATCGTGCCGACAGTGGCACGGTGCGCACCGGCTGCGACCGCGCCGAGATCAGCGCCACCTTCGACATCCGTGACCACGCCGCGGTGCGTGCCTGGCTGGAGGAACGCGAGCTCAATCTGGACGATGAATGCATCCTGCGCCGCACGGTGAGCGCCGACGGCGGTTCGCGCGGTTACATCAACGGCCAGCCGGCACCGGTGCAGAGCCTGCGCGAGCTGGGCGAACAACTGGTGGACATCCACGGCCAGCACGCCCACCAGTCCCTGCTCAAGCGCGACCTGCAACGCCAGCTGCTGGACGGCTATGCCGGCCACGACGCCCTGGTGGAACAGGTGGGCGCCGTCTGGCGCCGCTGGCGCGAACTGCAGCAGGAGCTGGAACGGCTGACCCGCGCCGCCGGCGAGCGCGACTCGCGCCTGGAACTGCTGCGCTACCAGGTGGGCGAGCTGGAGGCCCTCGGCCTCACTGCCGATGAACTGGCCGCGCTGGAAGAGGAACACGGGCGGCTCGCCAATGCCAGCCGTTTGCAGGAAGGTGCCCAGCGCGCCCTCGACCTGCTCTACGAGGGCGACGAGATGGCGGTGGTCAGCCTGCTCGGCCGCACTCTGAACGAACTGCGTGAACTGCAGGTCATCGACAACCAACTGGGCAGCGCCTGCGAACTACTGGACAGCGCCGCCATCCAGGCACGTGAAGCGGCCAGCGAACTGCGCCACTATCTGGACCGCGCCGACCTCGACCCCGGGCGGCTCAATTGGGTGGAACAACGCTTGGCCGCCGTGCAGGAACTGGCGCGCAAGCACCGCTGCAGTGGCGCAGACCTGCCCGCCCTGCTGGAACGGCTGCAACAGGAACTGGCCGAGTTGGAACAGGCCGGCCAGCGCCTCGACGGCCTGGAGGCGGAGATCCGGCGCTGCCGCGATGACTATCTGAAGCTGGCCGAACAACTCTCCGCCGGCCGCCGCAAGGCGGCGCAGGCCCTGGCAACCCAGGTCAGCGCCAACATGGCCGAACTGGGCATGAAGGGCGGCCGGTTCGAGGTGGCGCTGGAAACGGTGGAAGGCGGCGAACCGGCACCGCACGGCCTGGAGCGGGTGGAACTGCTGGTGAGCGCCAATCCCGGTCAACCGCTCAAGCCCCTGGCCAAGGTCGCCTCCGGCGGCGAACTGTCACGCATCAGTCTGGCCATCCAGGTAATCAGCGCCGGCAAGGGCAGCATCCCCACACTGATCTTCGATGAGGTGGATGTGGGCGTCGGCGGCGGCGTGGCCGAGATGGTGGGGCGCCAGTTGCACACCCTGGGCAACGAACGCCAGGTGCTGTGCGTCACCCACCAGCCGCAGGTGGCGGCCCAGGGCCATCAGCATTTGCAAGTGAGCAAACAGACCCAGGGCGAGACCACGCGCAGCGCGGTGAAGATATTGGACGGAGAGGCACGGGTGGAAGAGATCGCCCGCATGCTGGGCGGCATGACCATCACCGAGCAAACCCTGTCCCACGCCCGCGAGATGCTGGCTTTGGCAAGAACACAGGGACGCGGGGCGAGGAACGGGGGACGCAAGAAAAAAACCTCGGCTCTTCCCCGTATCGAGTGGGTAGCTTACCCTGTTGAGTCATGAGAGACATAGACCTATACGCCCAGATTCTTGGCTTACGGTCGCCGTGGAAGGTGGCCGATGTGCAGTTGCTGCGTGATGCCGAGGAGGTTCGGATTCACGTGGTCCCGGAGCCGGGAGTGACGTGGAGCTGTCCGCACTGTGGACGCCCCAGCCCCGGCTACGACAGCAGGCGTCGGCAATGGCGCCATCTGGACACCTGCCAGTACAAGACGGTGCTGGAAGCGGACGTGCCGCGGGTGCAATGTGCAGAGCACGGGGTGGTCACGGTGGCGGTCCCGTGGGCAGAACCGGGTTCGGGTTTCACGGCGCTGTTCGAGGCGCTGCTCATTGACTGGCTGAAGGAGGCGAGCACGCAGGCGGTGGCGCGACAATTGAAGCTGAGTTGGGGCGCCATCGACAGAGTGATGCAGCGCGCGGTGAAGCGCGGGCTGTCCCGCCGTGAGAGCCAAGCGCCGGAATACTTGAGCGTGGACGAGACCGCCTTCGCCCGGCGCCACGAGTACGTGACCGTGGTGACTGACCAGGAACGTGGCGTCGTGCTGCACGTGGCGGACGACCGCAAGACGGAGAGCCTGTCGGCCTACTATGCCGGGCTGAGTGATGAGCAGAAGGCCAACATCAAGGCGGTGGCGATGGACATGTGGCCGGCCTATATCAGCGCCACGGAGGCGCACATCCCACAGGCGCGGGAGAAAATCGCCTTCGACAAGTTTCATGTCGCCAAGTACCTGAATGATGCGGTGGACAAGGTACGGCGACAGGAGCATCGCTCCCTGTTGGCCGTGGGCGAGGACTGCCTCAAGGGCAGCAAATATGACTGGCTCACCAACCCGGCCAACATGACGCGTGCGCAGCAGAACCGCTTTCGTGCACTGCGCGATGGCAGCCTGAAAACGGCGCGGGCCTGGGCCATCAAGGAATTCGCCATGGGCCTGTGGCACTACGACAGCCGCACCTGGGCGGCCAAGGGCTGGACGCGCTGGCTGTCTTGGGCTGTACGCAGCCGACTGGAGCCGGTGAAGAAAACCGCCGCAACGATCAAGAAGCACCTGTGGGGCATCATCAATGCCGTGGTGTTGAAGGTACACAATGGCCATGCCGAAAGCATCAACAGCCGCATCCAGCACATGAAGAACCGGGCGCGGGGGTTCCGCAATCGGGAGCGTTTCCGTACTGCCATCTACTTCCATCTCGGCGGCCTTGACCTATACCCCGCTCAGATGAGAAATCGGTGATTCAACCCACTCGATTAGGTGATGACCCAAAACCTCCTGACAGCCGCGTCCGGGGCCGGTCCTCCCCTCGTGCCTCGTATCTCGCCCCTAGCCCCTCTTCTTTTCCTTTTCCCGGCACTCCTTGCAAATGCCGTAGATGTAGAGGCTGTGATCGGTCATGGTGTAGCCGAACCTGTCGGCGATGGCCTTCTGCCGCTCCTCGATGGTGGGATCGACGAACTCGTCGACGCGGCCGCAGCGGGTGCACAGGATATGGTCGTGGTGCTTGCCCTCGTCCATCTCGAACACCGACTGGCCGCCCTCGAAGTGATGGCGGGTCAGGATGCCGGCCTGCTCGAACTGGGTCAGCACACGGTACACCGTGGCAAGTCCCACATCCTCGCCATGCTCCAGCAGGGCCTTGTATACATCCTCGGCGCTCATATGACGCGCGGTGCCGGCCGACTCCAGAATCTCCAGGATTTTCAGGCGCGGCAACGTGGCCTTGAGGCCGACCTTTTTCAGATATTGACTGTCCTTGGCACTCACTTGGGCAGACTCAGTTGGGGTATCATGGCGCCACGATAACGCAGCCCTGAAAGACAATGCAAAAGATTACCATTTGTTTGATGTTGTGCGTCACACTCGCCGCCTGCGCCTATAAGCCCGATATCCAGCAAGGCAATATGGTGACGCAGGACAAGCTGGCGCAGCTCAAGACCGGCATGGACAAACGTCAGGTGCTGTTCATCATGGGCTCGCCCATGCTCACCGACCCGTTCCACCAAAACCGCTGGGACTACTACTACAGCCTGACCCCGGGCCGTGACGCCACCGTGCGTTACGGTGCCACGCTGTACTTCGAGAACGACCGCCTCAGCCGCATCGAGACCCGTGGCGATATCCCCCCGGCGGAATACCCGGAAAAAACGGCGCAGTAAGGCCTCCGCGTCTCAGTGGCTACTGGCTGAAAGGCCGGGCTTCGTTCAGCCCGCCTCTTCCACGTCACCGCCGCCCTTCTTCATGCGCTTGCCCTCGGCGGCGCGCTGCTTGCGCACCTCCTTGGGATCGGCGATGAGCGGACGGTAGATCTCCACCCGGTCACGCGCGCGCAGCGGCTCCTCCAGTTTGGCCAAGCGGCCGAACACACCCACCTTGTTGACCGTCAGATCGATCTCCGGAAAGCGGTTCAGCACCCCGGAACGCTCGATGGCCTGGCGCAGCGTCGTGCCCTCCTCCACCTCTACCGGCAGTACCACTTGCACATCCGGCCGGGCATAAGCCACTTCCACCTGAAAATGTTCACTCTTTTCCATACACTTCCCGCGCGCGCTTGCAAAAGGAATCCACCAGGGCATTGGCGATTTGGGTGAAGATCGGTCCCAGCGCCATCCCCACCAGCCGATTGGAAAATTCGAAATCGAGATCCAGCGACACCTTGCAGGCCTTGTCGCCCAGGATATCGAAACGCCAGAACCCCTCGAGGTGGCGGAACGGCCCCTCCACCAGACGCATCTCCATCATCTTGTCCTGCTGCAAGCGGTTCAGGGTAGTGAAGGACTTGTGCAGCCCGCCGTGGGCGATTTCGATGGTCGCGCGCACTTCATCCGGCGTACGCGACAACACCTGACTGGAACGGCACCAGGGCAAAAAACTGGCATAGGAATCGATATCGTTGACCAGGGCAAACATCTGGCCGCTGCTGTACGGCACCAAGGCGCTTTTGTGGATCGTCGTCACGTTAAGGATTCAGCAAGGGTTGGAGCACGCCGATGGCATGCAGGAAGATGAGCAGCACGGCTACCGGAGTGACATAACGGCTGACAAGGTACCAGATGCGAAACAGCGGTCCGTCCTTCACTCCCAATTCGCTCATGACCGACTCGCGCCGCATCACCCACACCGTAAAGATCACAATCAGCAGTCCCCCCAGCGGCAACATGATATTCACCGTCAGATAATCGAGCAGGTCGAAGAAGGTCAGTCCCCACAGCTTGTAGCGATCCCCCGACCAGATGTTGAACGAGAAGATAGTGCCCAGTCCCAGGAACCAGGCAACACCACCGGCCAGGGCCGTGGCCCGCACTCGGGTCATGCGCAGGTTTTCCACCATGTAGGCCACCAGCGGCTCGATGAGTGAGATCGCCGAAGTCCAGGCCGCGAAGATCAGCAGCACAAAAAACACCGCACCGAAAAACTCGCCGCCCGGCATGCGTCCGAAGGCGATGGGCAGGGTCTGGAAGATCAGGCCCGGCCCCGCCCCGGGCGCCAGACCGTTGGCAAACACGATGGGAAAGATGGCCATGCCGGCCAGCAGGGCCACCAGGGTGTCGGCAGTGGCAATAATTAAGGTGGCATGGGTGATGGAGACATGGCGCGGCAGATAGGAGCCGTACACCATGATGGCGCCCATGCCCAGACTTAGGGTGAAGAAGGCATGGCCCATGGCGATGAGCACGCTGTTGGGGCTCAGCTTGCTGAAGTCGGGATAGAACAGGAAGCCCAGGGCCTGCTGGAAGGCGCCGGTATTCATGGCGTAGCCCACCAGCACCAGCAACAACACCAGCAACAGCGGCATCAGGTAGCGCACCGCCTGCTCCAGCCCGCTGCGCACCCCACGCGCCACCACCACCATCGTCATGGTCAGAAACAGGGTGTGCCAGGCCAGCAGCCGTTCCGGGTCCGCCACCAGGCTGTAGAAGATGTTGTTGACCCCGTCAGCGGTCAGGCCCGTGAACACCCCGCTGCCGGTGCGCACCAGATAGGCCAGGGCCCAGCCGGCGATGACACTGTAATAGGACAGAATCAGCACGCCGGCGAGGATGCCCAGCCAACCGAGATAACGCCAGGCGCCGTGCCGCCCCTCTTCCTGGGCCAGGTGGCGCATGGTGTTGATGGGGCTGCGCCGGCCACGACGGCCGAGCAGGATCTCGGCCATCATGATGGGGATACCGATCAGGCTGATGCACACCAGGTAAACCAGCACGAAGGCGCCACCGCCGTTCTCGCCGGTGATGTAGGGAAACTTCCAGATATTGCCCAGACCGACCGCCGAACCGGTGGCGGCCAGCACGAAGGCCCAGCGTGAAGACCACTGGCCATGGATGGGTTCCCGCGACGACGGCTTCATGACTCTCCCCGAATTCACCAAATGCCGGCAATTGTCGGCGAATTCGCCACGCGCCTCAACACATGCCGATCGCTTCCGCTCCGACAGCCCCGTATAATGCCACCCCATGGCAAAACAGAGTGCGACCACCAAGGGCGAAGGCACCAGCACCATCGCCGTCAACAAGAAGGCCCGTCACGACTTCTTCATCGAAGACCGTATCGAGGCCGGCATTGCCCTGGAAGGCTGGGAAGTGAAAAGCCTGCGCGCCGGCCGTGTCCAGCTGGTGGACAGCTACGTCATCGTCAAGAACAACGAGGCCTGGCTGCTCGGCGCCCTGATCACCCCGCTGGCCACCGTCTCCACCCACTACGTGCCCGATCCCAGGCGCACCCGCAAGCTGCTCCTGCACCGCCAGGAACTGGACAAGCTCATCGGCGCGGTGGAGCGCAAGGGCTACACCCTGCTCGCCCTGTCGCTGTACTGGAAACGCGGCCTGTGCAAGGTGGAGCTGGGCCTCGCCAAGGGCAAGCAGGCCCACGACAAGCGCGATGCCGAGCGCGACCGCGACTGGCAGCGCGAGAAGCAGCGCCTGATGAAGAACGCCCGCTGAAGTTCACCGTGACAGGGAACTTCCCGGCCGCTATCATCTCCAATGTTCCGATACCAAGGGGGGCGACCTGGCTTCGACGTGGGTTGCGAAACCGGAGGTGCATGCCGAGGTGCGGTGACCTCGTAAAACACGCTGCAAACCAAATAGTTGCCAACGACGACAACTACGCACTCGCTGCTTAAAACCCAGTAGGGTGCCCTCCGACCGGAGCCGTGCCTGTGCGTCCGTAATCGGGGGTCGACTCTCACAGGATCGCGACAAGGTTCGTTCGGGGCCGCGTCGCTAATACCTTACCGGACTCGCCGTCTGTCTTCCCTGCCCGTCGGGTAGCAGCCGGTTAAACCAATAGGCGTGGATAAGCATGTAGAGCCGATGGCAGAGGGCTTGCGGACGCGGGTTCGATTCCCGCCGCCTCCACCATTTTTGGGACAACGTCCCACCCGAACCAGGGATCAGAGGCAAGACACCCTCGGTAATACGTGAAATTCCGGGAGGTTGGGCGCATACCAACCTCCCGGTTTCTTTTCGGATGTCTTGCCGCATCGACGGGGACAGACCTTCGCGTTCCCGCGAAACACCACTCCCGGTAATACGTCAGCGACATTTACCACAATTATTAGTCGGTTACAAGTTGGGTAACCGTGCCATCAACGATCGCATCCGCTCCACGTCCGGATGCACGTACACCATCGTCGTACTCAGATTCGTGTGCCCCAGGATCTCCTGCAGCGTGCGGATATCGCCGTGCACCGCAAGCATCGTGGCCATGGTGTGACGCAGGCGATGCGAGGTGATCGGTTCCTCCAGCGCCTCTGACAGCCGGTGGAAGAATCCGCCGATCTGATCCTCCTTCAACTCCGGCCCTTTGTAGCGCGGGTAGAAGAGCGACACGTTGTACACCTGGTAGTGCTTTCCTGGTTTCCCCTTAAGGCGTTCACAGGTGCGCCGGTAGAGTTCGGTGAGGTCTTCAACCACTTGGGGCACCAATGGCAGAAACCATTCCCGGTGCGTCTTGCACGTTTCTGCGCGTATCCGCCAGGTGCCAGCGTCCAGGTTCACGTCGCCCCAGCGCAGCTCGACTATCTGCCGTCGGCGGACGCCGGTGAAGTAGATCGCGCGCACGACCATGGCCCAGAACCATCCCGGCCGCAGACTTTCGTCCTCGTCGTCGAGAAAGACGAGAGCCTTGCGCACAACATCGACATCGACCGTTTTCTTCAGGCGCGTTCCCGCGCGCGCGGGCGGAACGGCGGAAAAGATGTTTGTGCCTAACCAGCCGCGGGATACCGCGTAATTGAACAGCGCCCGAAGATGGCGCCGGTATTTGTTCCAGGTCTCAGGGCGGGCACGGGAGAGGATGTCATTGCGCCACTTCAAGACATCATCGCGGGTAATGGCCTCGATGCACGACATCCCCGTTTCCTCAGTCCAACGTCGGACCGCCTGCTCGTAAGTCCTGGCTGTCGCAGGGCGTACCAGGTTCTCGAGCAGGTAGGATTGGAGCAAATGCTCCATAGCCGTAAATTGCAGTTTCTCCGCAGCTTGCATGTCGTTCTCCTTTTTTGCTTTTGTTTCCGTCTCCGTATAAGACGAGGGCGATCTTAGGGGCGGCGAGGAGGGCGACATCCTTAGAGGTACTTCTTGAACCAGCTCACTGCGATGCGCACGGTGAGCCCGAACAGTGCAACGAACGGCGGGATAACCGTCATCGGGTCGAGAGCAACAGGAGGCAGCAGGTAAACCGCCCAGAGCGCGAACAGCGCTGTCCAAAAGGCGAGTTTTGCCCGGTGGTAGATGAAACCTGATTCGCGGCCCACGCCAACACGCCGCAGATACCAGGCCGCGGCGCCGTCTGCGGCACCGCCAATCGCGGCTACCAGGAAAAGCGGGAGCGACGCAAAGAGGACGCCGAGGCGAAGCCCTGTGAGTTGCACGCTCCAGTAGAGGGGTTCAAGGAGCGTCCAGGTGGCTGCGGCCGTGCGCCGGCCGATTTCGTCGGTTCCCCCGCGCGGCGCCTGCTCCATTGCCGAGCGCATAAGGTAATCCATGCCGGTCCACTCGAAACCGATGCGGTAGGTCCATTCAATTGCCGTGCTGATCATGCCGACGGAAGATGCCGACGCCAGTTTCTCGACACGTGCACGCTCCGTCACAACCGCCTCGCGTAGCGGCGCTGCACCGCGCGGTGCGTCAGGCCACGGCCAGACGGCATAGACGAAGTGCAGAAACAGCGTGAGCAGGATGAGCAGTCCCGTCCACAGAACCAGCGCCACCAACCCCGTGCGACGTTCTCTCATGCAGCCATCCGATAGCGTTCATCGGCCCAGGCCGCGATCTGGATCATGTCCCTGGGCAACAGCGGATCGTCGCCCGCGAGCGGCAGGCGGAGCTTGTAGAGCCGACCGCCCTCGATGAGAGCAAAGGCCTGCCCCTTGGGCAGACTCACCAGGTCGGCCGGGGTGAGCATCTCCACTTCCGTTTCGGTAAGGCGATCGGCGTTTTGTGAGGTGAAATCGACCGGACTGTTGGGGTCGTTATTGTCGGTAGTGCGGCTTTCCGCGACCTTGGTGTAGACGCGCACCTTGGGGAGCTGGTCGGTGAGCAGGCAGGCGGTGTCCGGATGAACAACGCGCAGCATGATCCGGTTATTGAAGTTGCCGAAGATCTGGCCTGCTTTTGCCCGGTCGCCGATTCCAGCCTCAACGTCTGTACCGGTCTGCGTATACGCGGTAACCCGGAAGCCGGCGCCGCGGGCTTTGTTGACCAGCGGGATAAACTCGTCGCCGACGATTTCATTGAACTCGTCGAGGTGGAGGTTGATGACCGGGGGGCGGCCCGGATCGCCCGGCAGGCCGTGGGCATGACCGTGCTTGTACAGGCGGCCGGCAATGGAGGTCAGGTCGGCCAACATTGCATTGCCGACGGCATGCGCCACCTCTGGGTCGGAGAGCGCATCGAGCCCGACATAAACGATGCCCCCCTCCCGGATCACCTTGCTCCATTCGAGGATGGGGCGGTGGTCGTTGGCGTCTTCGTAGTCGGGGGCGATCAGCTCGCCAACGCGCCCCGACGTCAGTTTCTCGATGAGCGGCAGCAGGCTCGCGGTCAGCTTGTCGAAGTAGGTCTTGTCGTATTCGAAGGTGCTCTTCAGACCGTCGCAGACCGGGTCGTAGAGGTTGCGCTCTTTGTAGAAAGTCACCAGTGCCGCAGCGTAGCGATCGCGGCTCTTCAGCGCTGTCGGCAGCCGCTTCGGAAAGTCCTCGTCCGCCACCATGCGATCCACCGTCTGGCGCCAGTCCTCAGGTCCGTGTGCGTCCAGCCACAGCTTGAAGTAGTCGACCAGCAATGGCTCGATATGAGTGACGTAGCGACCGAGAGACTTGAGATCGGGTTTGCGGCCCAGCCCGACCAGGGCCTGGGCCACGGCGTTGGAGAACCGCCAGGCGAATTCCTTGAAAGCGGCTGAGTTACCTTCGTTCGGCAGCGGTGCGGTTGTCCGGGTTGCCACCTCAGTGATGCGTGCGAACTCGCCCACCGGGTTGTAGCGCTCGCTGATTTCCGCGAACCCCAGGTGGAAGATATGGAACTTGTCGAGTTTGCCGGCTCGCTTTGCCTCGGCGAACATCCGCCGCAGCAAATCCAGATCGCCTTTCGGATCGACAACGATGACCACGTCGCCGCGGCGGATGTCCTGGGCCACCAGCAGCTCTGCAAGGCGGGTCTTGCCGACACCCGTGGTGCCCATTACCAGCAAGTGGCCCTGGCGTTCATCGAGGGGCAGCCAGCTATCCTCTTCGTCTTCAAGACCCACGCCATGCAGTGCAGAGTCACCCCCCACGGGCGGCAGTGGCCGCACCGGGTTCCACCATGCGTCGGCCTGCGTGTACCGGGACAAGCGGCGCAGGAGCCGCTGTCGTTCCCACTTCAGCTCGAGGGCTCGCACCAACCGGTAAGCGGAGCTCGGTTCCAGATACTTGCGTGCTTCCGGATTACGGGCCTCAACCAAGCGCTGGCTGTGGCGCTGGTCCCACCGGAAACCGCGACCCAGGAACAGCCTGGTCGAGGACCAAGGTATCTGGTCACCGCGAAGTACATAACGTGGCAGGCGCCGCAGGCGCGATCGGTAGGCGAGCACGCGCGCTCCTTGTACGGTGCGCCACGCCGCGGCAGCCGCGAACAGCCCGGCCGTCGCCGTGGCTACGCCAGGCATCAATGGAGCGATGTTGTCCGGTTGGGTGACCAGGGTGCCGGCCAAGCCCGTCAGCACCGTCGCCGGCAGAAACTCAACGGCCGGCCGCAGCCGGTTGTCAAACAACCTGGCCATCACCCACCTTTTTCTCGGAGTCTTTTGCGGTCTCGCCGCCGTTCTCTGTCAGCAGGGTTACCGCGGGGTTGGGCGGGGGCAGCTTCACACCGAGCGCACTTTCGGGTTCGGGGATCAGCATGACCTTGATGCGCGACTGCTTGCGGTCCTTGGCCACGCGGCAGGTCCAGATGTTGGTGCCGTCCGGGCGTTTGAGGTGCAGCTTCATCTTCTGGAAGCGCTTCTGCGCCTTGTCCCAGCGCACCGAGTCGAAGTCGCGGAAGATGCCCGGCGAGATCAGGGCCAGGCCCTGGGGCAGGACATGCAGGCGGGCATTGACCGTGTTGATCTCCACCCGGCCGCTGGCGATGTTGTCTTTGAGCCAGGCAACGAAGCGCCTGCCTGCATCCTCGTCCTCGTCGTCTTGCGGCGTGCTTCCGACCGAGGCCTCACCGGCGTGATGTCGGTTGCCCGCGGAGGGCTCAGTCGATGGAATTGCCGTCCCTCCTCCGGGCGCCTCGATGTCGTAGGGCAGTGGGAGATCGTCGTAGCCTTGGGCGCTACCAGGTTCCGCCGGATGCCCGGCGCTCTCCTGCGGCGCATTCCGCGTGGCCCGATTCGTCTCCGGCGCGGCCGTGCAGGGCTCCGCGGCGGTTTCGCCGGCGGCGTCAGCATCCGCCCCGTCCTCAGGGGCTCCGGCCACCGGTATCACGGTACCGTCGAGAGGAACCGGCCGGCGTTCCGGGTTTGACCATATCGCCGAGGCCTCCATGCGCAGCAGCGTGAGGCGTTGCGTCCAGTCGCCGATGCGCACCTCGCAGGTCCATATCGCGTGGTCTTCGTTGGGAATGAGCAGGCCGTGCTGTTGCAGCTCGTCCATCAGGCGGTCATTGCGCGAGGGAACACCCGTCTGGCCTTCGCGCGCGAGTTGCTCGCGCAGGGCGTCGAGCACCCTCTTGGAGACCAGCCACAAATCGTCGCCGGCGAGGAAGCCGGCGGCGCCGCGGCGGTTGAGGGGAAGCTCGTCGCGGGCAAGTAAATACCGCAGCGCGGTAATCAGACGTTCGGACAGTGGCCTTGTCCGCGCGGTGGGCAGCTGCACCTTTCCGCCGCCGGACAGGTCCCGCGCGACCGAGAGGCCATCCGCCTTGGCCACGATGGCGCCGAGCGGGCCTGCTGCCTCGTATTCGCCCTGCAGGGCCGCGAGCCAGGCGTCCATCACCTCGGGTTCGTCGGCGAGCCAGCGGAGGCCCTGGGCCGGGACGATGTGGCCGGCCAGCAGGGGCGCGAGCCGCTCGTGCCGCCGGTAACGGCGCTTGGTCACGAACTCGACGCGGTAGTACCGCGCCGGGGGCGGCATCGGGCCGTCAACCGGGCTCCAAAACCCGATCGACGCGTGGTCAGGACTGAACAGCGTTACGCGCTGGTCGGCGAGCGGTTTGCCGATGTCGTGCAGGAGAGCCGCCGTGACGCAGGCATACGACCAGACGTCCTGGAGGCGGGCGAGCTCTTCGGCGGACGCGCCGGGTGGCAGCAGGGCACCGCGGCGGAGCTTCATGGCCTCGAGCGCGACCTCCAGTGCGTGGCGCAGGAGGCCCCCCGGCGCGGCGTGATGATGCGCCTCGGATGCCGGCAGTTGCTGCACGAACCGGGCAAGCGCTCCGAAAAGGGGGCTGTACAACGCGGCCCAATGCGTATCCGGCACGCCCGTCATTCCACGAATCGAGGCGATTACGCGGGCGTGGGGGGCCAGCAGGACCTCCGGTGGGTCGATCGAAAAGCGCCCGTCCGGGGACGGAGCATCGACACGGGGACTGTCGCGACGGAATAGGCGGCCAAGCATGGGGCCGCATGGTTCCTTGGCAACCGGGGCCGGTCTAGGGATAATTCGGACGAATTGTGGGTGGAATTATTGCGTCCGTTCAAGCACACGAAAAGGAACTCTGATGCCTTACGAGCGACTCGACATCCCGCTAGCCCGTCTCCGGTTGAACAAGGAAAACGACCGGCACGGTCCCTTGCCTTCCGAGCCCGACTGCATTGCGTGGATGCTTGAGCATCTCGGCGATGAGATTCGGAATCTCGCCACGGATATCGCCGAGCGCGGTCTGAGCCCCTTGGATGGCATGCTTGCGTTGCCTGATCCCAACACCAAAGGCGATTACATCGTGTGGGAGGGGAATCGGCGGATCACCGCCCTCAAGTTGCTCGACAACCCGGATCGCTGCTCCGATCCCAAGTTGCGTCGCAAGTTTGCGGCGATTCGCGGTCAGGCTAAAGTGAATATCCCTCGCAAGATAGAGTTCGTCGTCGCGGATTCTGTCGAAGAAGCAGACCAGTGGATCGAACTGCGCCATCAGGGGCCTCAAGATGGCGTCGGAACCCTTCCCTGGGACGCCATGCAGAAAAGCAGACATCTGCAGCGTCTCGGAAAGAAAGGGCGTTACGCTTTCAGCCACGCAGTCGTCGATTCCATCCTGGACAAGCTGGATGATGATCTGAAGGCCAAGGTCACTGGGAAGGGGTTCAAGATATCGACGCTTGATCGCCTTCTCAAGAATCCCGAGGTCCGCGATTTCCTTGGAATTGCCAGTGCCGACGGTGTCCCCCGGCGATTTCTTCACGAATCCGAAGTGCTTAAGGGGTTGACCAAGGTATTGCGGGACATTGCGGACGGGATGGCGGTCGGAAAGGTTTACGATGCCGCAAAACAAAGGGAATACATCAATGGCTTCCCGCCGGAGCATACGCCAAATCAACAACGGGAGGTGAAGGACTCCCGGCCGATGGTACCCCCTGCGCAGCCCTCCCAGGTGCAATCGAAACTGCGCGGTCCCCGTCCTTCGCACCAACGCAAGTACTTGGTGCCGGCTGGCGTTCAGTATTCGATCAAGGACACGCGGCTACGGGCAATCTTTCACGAATTGCGGGATCTCGAACTTAATGATTACCGCAATGCGGTGTCCGTACTTTTCCGCGTATTCGTCGAGCTGAGTATCGAGCTCTATCTGGACCACAATTCGGTTGCATATAACGACGGAGACAACCTGTCCAAGAAGGCCGAAAAAGCAGCTGCGCACATGGACCAGCAGAAATGGGCCAGCAAACACGAGTTGAAAGGGATCAAGGCGGCGATCGCCAGCCCGCACAATCCGCTCTCGTTCAATACCTTCAATGCCTACGTGCACAACCGCCATTTCCACCCAACCGGTCCCGATTTGGCGACGGCCTGGGACAACGTCCAGTCGTTCCTGGATATCCTCTATGCCCATCTGAAATGAAGTGGTGGCCGTCAAATCAGATTTGTCTTATCCTCGCAGGCACGGAGGCCACCGATGCGCTATTACACCCCATTGCGGTACCCGGGCGGGAAAGGAAAACTTGCCCCATTTGTTCGTCAGGTGTTTGTCGATAACGACCTGTGTGACGGAGTTTACGTAGAGCCCTACGCAGGGGGTGCTGGCATCGCGCTAGAGCTGGTGATGACCGGCTACGCCAAGGAAGTGTGGCTGAATGACATTGATCCGGCGATTCACGCGTTTTGGCACTGTGCCCTGAATGAGACGCAAGCGCTGATCGAAATGGTTCACAACGTGCCGCTCACCATTGAGGAGTGGCAAAAGCAGCGTGAAATCTACCTTGGGCCAGGCCGGAAGAAACGACTTGCTCTGGCGTTTGCGACGCTGTTTCTGAACCGGACCAACCGTTCTGGAATACTTGGGGGCGGCGTTATTGGTGGTCTGGATCAGACCGGCAAATGGTTAATCGACGCCAGGTTCAATCGCGACGGCATCGCTGAACGGTTGCAGCGAATTGAAGATCACAAGCATCACATCCAATTAACGAACCTCGATGCTGAGGATTTTATTAAAGCCGCCAAATTCCCAAAACGGTCGTTGGTGTACCTCGACCCGCCGTATTTCAACAAAGCTCAACGGCTGTACCGCAATCATTATGCAGAGGCCGACCACGCCAGAATTGCTCAGCTGGTGCAGCAGAAACTGCGGACGCATTGGATCGTGTCTTACGACGATGCGCCAGAAATCGCAAAACTGTACAAGGAGCGGCGAAAGATACGGTACACCCTCAGCTACAGCGCGCAAACGAAACGGAATGGCGGCGAATTGATGTTTTTTAGCGACGGACTGGACTATCCGAAAACCAACAACCCGGCGCTGTTCGGCCGGCGTGCTTAGAGGCGAGAGTCCTTTTTCTCCCGCCCCCCCTTTGAAGCAGCGCCCCTGTGGCGTTGCGCCAGCCCTTTCGGATAAGCCCCTTCCCGTTACTACCCCTTCCCTTGGAATGGAGCCATTTGGGCTCTTTAGATTCGTGTGGGTATCTCGGGCTTGCCGATGTGGAATGGATACACATCTGTGTATCCACGTGGTATTTTGTAATTATGTCACTCAAAGACTCTGGGATGCGTATTCGGGTGGAGAGAGGCTTGCGTGAGGCCTTCGTGCAGGCTTGCCGCGACCAGCTATGAATCTCTTGCAGGATGCTCATCGCTAGCTTCTCCTGGAAGCTTACCTAAGGGATGATGCCCAGGCGGACCTTCACTCTGATCTCATCCAGCCAGCCCGCCCGGTAATGGCGGGCCAGACTGTCAACCTGTCCACGGGTCACCCCTGATTGCTGGGCCAGATGCTCGAGAGACGTGAGCGAGTCGAGCCATCCGAGCCGGCCGGTGGCCACGATAGCCGCCTTGTCGGCCGTCGAAACAAGGATCAAGGCGCCGGGTAGCAGACCGTTCGCGTGCAGCCAGGCGAGCAGGTGCAGTTCGCCGTCATCGAGGCCCTGGCATTCGGGATGAGAGAGGGCGAGGGTCGCAAGCTCACGCTTCCCGACGGCGTGGCGCGCAGCCAAACCGCCGACCAGCAGATCCCGGTCTATATGAACGCGCCCAGGATCGTCCGGATTCCCGGTCAATGCCTCTTCGACGCACTTGTCGACCGTCTCGATAACGAAGCTGTTGCAGATTGCCGTCCAGCAGCCCCTGCGGAACGCTTCAATGATGATGTTCGTGTCTATGAAGACCCGGGGCTTCGCCATGCCGTCCGCGCTCTCACAACTCGAATGGCGCGGCGAGCGAGTGCTCGGCGAACAGGTCGACCAGCTGCGACAGGTTCATGCCCATGGCCTTGGCCGCCTTGCGGGCGGAGAGCCGGCCCCGGTCGATCGCGTTGTGGAGCATACCAACGAAGGCTGGCGAGAAACGCTTGGGTGTGCCGGCAACGGACGGACGCTGGTGCTCGTGCTTGAGCGCTTCCCGGGCGGCCTCGTCGATCCACTTCATGTTGAACAGCCGCCATGCCAGGGATACCGGGGCGACGCGCAGTTGCGCGGCGACCTCCGCCAGGTGCGCAACGTCACCGATACGCCGCCGATCGATCAGTTGCTCCAGGGCCTTGCCTGGCATCAGCAGGGCGGCCGCAAAATTGTTTGCGAGCTGCTCGATGCGCTTGCCCTTGGCCCGGTCTTCGACTGAATTGGACTCGCGGTGGTCCGGCTTCATGGCATCCCAGGTCAGCGCGTGAAACAGCTCGTGCGCCAGGTCATAGAACCGCCGGGCCTCCGACTCGTTGCGATTTACCAGAATCACCCCGAGGTCCTGCAGGTGACAGGTCGCCCCCGAAATCGAGTTTCCTTCCGGGGTTTCGATCGTATCGACGAAGAGCACAGGAATATCCAGGGCCTGCTCCACCCGCTCGATCAGGCGTTCGGCCGGAATTGCGCCGAGGTCCAGGGCGTCGACCAGATCCTCGGCCCGTGCGATCGCGTCCTCGAACGAGGACTGGGAAGTCAGGCGCAGACTGTGCTTGAGGGGGTTCGCCCGACCTTGCTCGCTTTCGCGGAGCCAGCGAAGCAGGCCGATCCATTGCCCAGCCCGGTGTTCGAAGCCGTCCAGATTGCCCTCGTCCAGGCCCGGCGAGGCGCGCCAGGAAAACTGGGCCTCGCCGGCGACGGAGAACGGATCGAGGAAGAACTCGATTTCCCGACCCAGGACGTCGGTCAACAGGACCAGCTCGTCGGGTTTCAGAGCGCGTTTGCCGTTCTCGATGTCCGAGATGCTCTGGCGGTCGTTCAGCCCCAGGGTCTCGGCCAGGCGATCCTGGGTCCAGGCGAGCGCCTCACGAGCGGCTTTGACGCGGTAGCCGATCAGTTTTTGCGACAGGCGTTCAGACATGGCAGTACCCCCACTAAGGGACGGTATTCTAGTCTTGCGAATTATAGTTCGCAAGATTTACTTGCGTAGTGGAGAAGTCCTTGACAGGGGGTAGCCGGGGGGCTAAATACACAAGAAAAGGAGGATTTTCTCATGAACGCACGGATTGTCTTTTTTCTGACGCTGGCCTTCGGGCTGCTCAACCTAGTGTTTGGCGTCATTTCGTTGCTGTCCACCCCGGACGGTTGGCTGATCGCGCACTTCGTACTGGCCGTGTTGTCCATCATCGCGCTGCTCCCGATCGCAGCGATGGCGTGGCCCGGCGTGGTGAAACTGAACGGTGATTGGGCTTGCGGCGATCGCTGCATCCGGGAACATCATGGTTTCCGGTGGGAGCAGCATTCCGGCTATGGTGGCTATGACGATTAAGACGTACAGCACCCCGGCGATTGGTTTTTTTCTCGGTCTTGTTATAGGTGTCTTCGCGGCGCCTGCGAACGGCGAAACCCACGCAAGCGAGGAAGTAGTTCAGTTTCTAGCCGCGCCGCCCTTGACAATCCAGCAACGGGCCTTGCTGCGCGAAATGGCGCAAGATCCGTATTTGGATTCACGAGTATCTTCATTCTTTGGCTTGACACCTTCACGCTTGGCGAATCAGTCGGGAGACACTCAGGCGTGTTTAGCTGCTCAGTATATTGTTTTCCAGGACGTCTCTCGATCGAGACCACCGAAAGATGTCCTGCACGCCGTTCGCGACATGCTGAAGCGTCATGACTGGTGTGAGCCTGTAGTCAAAGCCTTCACCGACGGACAGACAGTAGGCCAGGTCCTCTCATACGATGGGTTAGTTTCACTTTTTTACGTCTTGTCCACGGATATGGGTACGCGCATAGATATGTTGGTGCTATCTGAGGGAAGACAACGTCCCAATTAGAAGTCTGAACGACGCCATGGGCGTTACCCCATCCTCGAGGGGCTGCAAGGATTACCAACCTTTCCCGCCAGAGTTCTCAGGCGGCTCCGTCTCCGAGTCTGGAGCTAACGCGGGCGGCTTCAAGGCAGCAGGTGTGAAGCCCTCCGTGTTCCTCTTCCCGTCGGCAATCCTGCCCTCCACGTCGCCCGTCGCCGCCGCGGTTTGCTCCTGTAGCTTTTTCTCGTCAGCCGAAACGGTGGTTGTCCCCTTGCCTGTCTCGTGATCGGTTTCTTCCACGACACGATCCTTGAACGCTGTCAGGTCCTTCCGATCGGTCAGGGGCACCTGTCCGAGTTTGTCCGGGTCGAGGCCCAGTGCCGCCGCGCCGGCATAGGGGCTGTGGGCACTCAGTGGTTTGTGCAACACAGTATGCTCATTGCCAGCCGCGGCGCGGCGCACGGCGCCCTCGCCGGCGACAGTGTGGCGGTTTTCGCGGTCCGCCTGGTCCACAGCCTCATCACGGTTGTCTACCTTCGCCGTCGTTTCAGCCCGCTGGCCCATCGCAAAACCTATCTGGCCATAGGTCGGGTTGGTAACCGATTCGATCGCCGTGCGTGCCGCTTCGATGCCATCGACGCGATCGCCAAACTTCAGCTTTGCTGCTAGGCCTAGTACCTGAGCGAGCTCGCGGCTGCGGGTGGGATCCGATGTCAGGCTCGCCACCTGCGAGTGACCTGAGCGTCGCAAGTCATCGATGAGTTCTGGGATCACATTGGCGCTGATCGACTGGCTGTCGGCCGTCACCTTGGACCATTCCTCCTGCGCGGCGGTGAGCCTGGTGCGTGCATCCTGCCAGTTCTTTTCGTGCATCGCCGTATCCTGCAGGTCGGAGCGGAGTGCGGCGCCGAGATCGTTGCTGCCCCGCTCGGTGTTCTGGACAGTCGTGCTGGATGCGTAGTTCCGGAGCGCCTCTACGCCGCGCCGGATGACATCAGCGTCGGCGCTCTCGGCGACGGCGCTGGCCGTTCGTGCAATTTCGTCTGCTTCTTTGTGGCTGCCCTCGGCGCGTAGTCCAGCTTCGAGTCCAGTTTTGAGTTCGGCCTTAAACACACCGACATCAAATTTACCGCTCGCCGAGGCGCTGGCATACGCCTCCGTGTACGCCTTGAGTACAATTTCTTCCGCCTGTTTCTGCGAGAAAGTCTCGCCATCTGCGAGTTTATGAATCAACTGCTGCACGTGCTCGGACATTTCCTTGTACGCCGTCGCGTCCTGCTGACTCCAGCCGTCGGTCTTTGTTGTGCCCCAGCCGGTTGTGCGGGTCAGATCAAGAGCCTTGCCCAGATTGGCGGCCAAGCCCTCCGCATACCTATGACCGGCAGTTTGCGCTGCCTGGTCCAGTTCGGACAGCGACTGTTTCTTTGCGGCCTGAAGCGTCTCAGCGAGCTCGGCTGAGACGCCTACGTCGGTCTTGAGGTTGGTCTGACCATGGACACCGCCCCGGCTCCAGTCATGACTCGCTCCATAGGAATCGTTGTATTTGCCCTGACCGTAGTTCGTCAGTGCGTTGGTGTCGCTTTTGAACATCCCGGTGTTGTACGCGCCGAGATTGGCTAGGTTGATGTTGCCCGTGGCAGCGGTGCTGCCCGCCTGGCTCGCGGCGCTCTGGGCCACGGACGCCACCTGCGAGGCAAGCTGCGTCAGCGCCATCTGGCCGCCCGACACCAGCCCGTAGGCGATGAGCGGGATGGAGATGCCGATGTACCCGGCAATAACCGATGTCTCGACGTTGACGGCCGCCAGTCCCGAGTGCGTGGCCAGGGACAGGGCCTGCCCGCCGAGCTGCGCAGCGGCCGCCATGGAAAAGTGCTTGGCACCGAGGGTCATGAGGAGATTGAGGATCGCGTACAAGGGCGCCCAGAGCTGCAACCAGACGATGTTCTTGAGATACGTGAGGAACACCTTGGTACCGATCGGCAACATGAATACCAGGAACAGGAACGGGAACATCCCGTAGAGCAGCCCCTCGTAAATGTTCTTGAGCATGGGCAGCAGCTTGCCGGCGAGCTTTCCCAGCGTCTGGTATGTCGCCAGTTGCTGTTGCTCCGCCTGGGCAAGGGCGAAGTCCTGCGCGGCAGCGCCGGCATCGGCGGCCGCGGCCGCATTTGTAAACGAGCGGCGGAACACGTTGGCCATCATGTTCTGGCGGATTATGTCACCACCGGACTTGGAGATTCCGGCCAGGTAGTCGTAGCTCATTGGAAGATCGGCCATGAGTTTGGCCGCGGCATCCGTCATATTCAGGCCGGGGTTGAACCGCTTGCCGTAGAGCTTCGCCGCGCGCGCGACCTCCGCATCCCAGTCGCCCTGCAACGCGCTGGGTGAAACCGCGCCCGTCTGACACGGCAGAATAGACTGTGATCCGTCGGCGGCCGTGTAGGCAAATGCGCGCGAGGCGGACGCCGTGTTTTTTTTGACGAACTCCCAGGTGTCCTCCGCCTCGAGAATATCCGTCCACGTGTAGCGCCGGAGAAGAATGTCGTAAAACACGCACTGCCGCATGAATTCGCTCATGTTGCCGGCGAAACGCCCGTCAGTGATCGCGTACTGCGATGCCGCTTCAACGAGGCTTGACCCGAACACCACGCCGTTCCGGTGGTATTTAAGATCGTCAGGCTGGCTCATGACTGCCTCAGTGCCCCGGGTGAACCAATCGCCGATTCTCGCCGTCGCGCCGGCGAAGGTGCCCAACCCCCACGGCACATTGGCGACGACGCGGGTCTGGCTGGGGTCCAACCGATCCACGATGACCACATCGACCTTGGGCACGAACAAAACGCTGTAGATGAGTACAAACCAGATCAGGTAGGTCCACTCCACCGGGCCGCGGTACAATGCGGCCTTAATCGAGACCCAGAACAGACCAAAGATGCTGGCGAGGCGCATCAACGTGGTGAAATTGCCATCGCCCATCAAGGCGACAATTCCGTTGAAGATAAAGGACAGAAACTCGCCGTTTCCGTAGGTGTATATCTCCCAGACCGGCATTTCGTTACTTCTCCTGCATATGCCCGACCGGCCATGCGCGGAACAACCGCGCAAACCAGGGCCCTTCCAACCAGCCAATTACGCGGCGCGCCGCAGCCGCGTCAACGCGGTAAACGCCCCCCTCGCGGTGGATATCGATCGCGGGCCGGTAAACCTCCCGCATCCAGCCTGGATTGTCTTCCCGCGACACGGTAGCCCGTGTCACTTCGAGGCGGACGGGTAGCCGGCGATCGGTTACCAGCTCGTGCAGCCGCGACATGGCGCCGAACAGGTCGTGGTCGAAACGCCAGTCGTGGAGCGACAGGCCGCGCATCTCGGACAGACCGTTGTAATGAAAGTCGAACTTGGCGATACAGGTTCGGTGGTTACCATCACAATGCACGTACCAGTCGTGACCGTCGGTCGTGATGAAGGACATGGTCGGCTCCTTCTTATCGTCCGACAGGTAATAGCCACGATTCGATTCGTGCAGTGGCAGATTGAGCATCATCCGCTTGCCATTGCGGAGCAGCCAGCCCCACGTCTGCCCCTGGTAGTCGGGGTGGTCGGTACCGATCACGCGAAAGACGTTCAGTGAGCCAGAGTTAGTCCATAGGTAGCTTGTGGCGAATGGCTCCAGGCGTTTGAAGAGGTCGTTGTCCCACCGCGCGATGACGTTTTCGCCCCAGTGGGGTGGGGTGGCATCAAGAAGCCTCAAAAGTCGCGACATGCTCAATGCTCTACCGGATTGCCTTGGACCATTGAACCGAACTGGAGAGACCAGGCGACATCGCCGAGATCAACATCCGCTCGATGGTCATGGACTCCTGCATCATCTGGATGGTCTGATTGACCTGGGCGAGCTTGGTTGAGTGGGCCTTCTCGAGATTGTGCCTGGCATCGCGCACCTGCTGCTGGAACTCGTCGCTCATCTCCTTCGGCAGTAACATCAAGGTCGCGCCATTCTGGGTCGCCTTCAGCATCGTATTGAAGTACTGGTAAAGCAGGTCGATAGCGATGCCTTCGGCATACGTGGTCAACCAGCTCTCCGCATAGGAGGCGTTATAGGCTGTTGCCACGTTCAACATTTTGTAAACCGGCAGCGAGGTTTCATTGAGCAGGTTGATTTGTGCCTGGCTGAGCGCGGTGTCGTTCTGCATCGCTTCCACCATCCCCCGCAGAAACACCTTTACACGCGCGGCATACGCACTGCTGGCGGGAATAGTGACGTGCTGTTGGGTCAGTGTCAGACACTCGAATTCTCCTGTGCCGTCCTGACACCGAAGCATTTCGACGTCGCCACCATGGAGAAATGCGGCGAGATCCGAGTCGGTGAGCTGTAACGCAGGAGGTTCATAGCGGGGGTTGCCAGGGACACCATCGCTGGTGGCCAATGGATAGATGATGGCGCCGACCATGGACATGGTCATCTCCGCCAGCTGCGTGTCGCTGGACGTGAGCGAAAGCTTCTTCAGGGCGCGCCAGGTGATGTTGCCGTCGACCAGCACGTCTTTGAAATCGGGCTTGCTGCGAGCCGATGCCAGTACCGACCCACGCTGCCCGCCGGTACCGCATTCCTGGCGTGCATAAGCATAGTCTCCAAACAGACCCGTGTCGGTACCAATGCTCTGGCACAGGGCTTTGTTGGAAGCGTCTGAACGCGGCAGCACGTTGCCAAGCAGATTGGCCGCTGCCTCGCACGAATTCACGTTGGCGGCATTGATCTTGTTGGCCATGTCCTGCATGTCCTGCAAAAGGCCCGACAGCTTCGGGCTGATCGTCGACAAAGCGACCTGGAAGGCAAGCCCCACAGCGTTTGAGCCGATGTTCTTCATCATGGCGACCAACTGGTCGGAATTGATGAAGGAAAAGCCGCCGGCGAACATGTCGATACCGCCGCACCCGGCACGCGCGCTGGGCATCTGCACCGTCATGAGGGTGTAGTTGCGCACAGGGGCCCGGGCGAAGAGATTGCCACCGGTGTAATAGCCAGCCGTCTGGCCCTGGTAGGCACCGGGCGGCGTGACATTGGAATTGAGGCCCATGGAGTCAAAGAATGAGTTCAGGTCCGACTGAACGCCGGCGACGGCCGGCGCGCAGGCTGCCGCCAGCGCGACGGCGAGCAGATAACGCTTGAGTTTGCGCATGGTGTCCTCCTTCAACTCCTAGTAGTCCTTGCCTGGGTCGGTCTGAGTCAGCACGTAAATGCGTTCGGCCAGTTCGTCGACGCTCATTACGCCACTGCCAACTGGAATGACGTTGCGGCCGGCGGGGTCCACGAGAAACACGCTGGGTACGGTTTCCACTCCCAACTCGGCGGCCACCCGCGCATCGACGCGCGGGCTGGGAAATTCGGGGAGCCCGCCGCCATCGAGGCTGACCGGAAGCACCTCGATGCCATACATGTCGCTGAACTGCCTCAGAATCGGTGCGAAGGTGTGGCAGTAGGGGCACGAGCCCTTGAAGAAGAAAAACAGCCCATGGGTATCAGCAATCCCGGCGACGGCCTCGGCCTTCGCCTCCCTACGCTGATCCTGATATTGATGGACCGCCAGGTTCGTGGTGGGCCTGCGCAGGCTGTAATCCAGGCTCGGGTCCTGCCAGACCGTGCGGCGCCACACGTCGGAAAACAGGGAGGATTGCTCGAGCTGCCACTGATTCAGCCGGAGGTACTCCCGGACGTTCTCCACGGTCGGGTACAGAACGGCTTTCGCCTCGGCGCGGGCGATGATGTCCTGGACACGCTTGAGTTCCTCCAGCGGATCGGCCGCCATCGTCTGCGTCGCCGCGGCTGAGGCGTCGCTCTTCGCGGGCTCCTGTTCTGGCTCTTCCGCAGGCGGGCTTTCATACCAGAACCAGCCCTGGGCGTTCTGCCGCCAGTAGCCTTCCGCGGATGCGACAACAGCCGGCGTATGGCCGGCCATGGTCGCGACGATCACCAGGATGGCGGACCTATTCATGGGAGCAACTGGTTCATGCGATCCGTCATGCGCTGTTGCAGATCGCCCTGGTTGATGGTCGGCATCGACGCAAGCACGTCGGCATAGAATTCGGACAGATCCATCGCCTCGAAGTCCAGCGATGCGACTTCATCCATGGTGAAGCCGCTGCAATCCGGTGCCTGGGCGCTTCCCCAACCCTTGCCCAGCTGAGGTCGCCCCTGTTCGGCGATGATCCGGCCGAGCTTGGAGCCAAAGCAGCAGTGCGTTTGCGTGTTGACCGTGCAGACGCCAAAGAAGGTCTCGTTGGAGCAGTAGGTGCCCACGTGATGACACCGGCCGGCCTGACGCATGTCGGCCAGGAGCTTCTCGTTGAAGCTGCACTCGAACACTCCTTCCGCCCACCCGGAGAGCCGGCAACAGTTCTGCGCCCCGATCGCGTCGGTCAGGGATATGCCGCACCGGCGGTCTTCGCCCCTGAACACTTCCATCGTGTCGATCGCGAGTTCGTCGGATACTGCCTCGAGTACGGACAGCAGGGCGCCGACGCGTCCCATGTTGCTGTTGGCCGGGTAGCTGGTATCAAAGCAGTTGCCTTCCAGGCAGAACAACTGTCCTCCGCAATCGAGGACCGCCTGTTCGGCCGGCGGCTGGTCCGACGGGCACTCGTATGTCTGCTCGTAGGTCATACAGCCGAAGTCAGTTGACGTGATGCACTTCGACCCGACTTGCGAGCAACCCCTCGCCCGCAGTTCGTCGCAGTAGCCATCCTCCGTCACCTCGGGTGATAAGCATTCGTATGTGTCCTTGTACTCCCAGCACTCGCGGAAGACAGACATGCCGTCGATCATGCGTGTTTCGTTGGGCGCCACGCACTCCTCGCCGGTCTTGCGGCAATCGACTGCCGCCCACGCACCCGTGTTCGCGATCAAAAGCAGGATATAGAGTGTCGTTCTCATTATTGGGACCTCGCTTGCAGTGTCGAGCACTGGCTGTCGTCCCATGTGTCATGGCAGTTGCGAGGACACTTCTGTCGCGTCGTGATCTGAATGGCGCCCTCGCCGCCGCCGGCGACGACCGTGCGCATGAAAATGGTGTTAGGACCCTCCCTCAGGAAAGGCTTGAGATCGACATTAAGGGCGAAATTCCAGCTTGTACCGAGCTCGGGCGAGCCGTAGCAGGTCGCACAGTACCGGACCTGCTTGATTTGGAACCAGCCTCCCTCAGAGGTCACGACCTCAAGCCGGTCGCCGCCATACGGGCCGACGTATACGGTGGTGTCGTTGATTTTGATGAGCAGCCAATCGTCGAACGCGGCACGCGTGAGGATAAACTTGTTGATGAGATTGGCGTCCGTGATCTCGAAGTTGAGTGTGCGGTCATAAACCGCGCCGTAGCCGCCCCAGTAGTTGTCGGCGATGGTGCCGAACTGGAGGATGAAGTCGCCGTTGCTTCCGGGCATGAGGGCTACCTTCATGTCGCCGGCCCAGCTTCCCGGAACGATGCCGCCGGCGTCACAGCCATCGGTTTCCGGGTCGCACGCCACCACCAGCTTGCGCGAACACGTCTGGTTTTCGGTCAGACGGTTTTCGTAGCACGCCTCCCTCGTCGGCGGGTACGGCGTCTCGAGGACGACTGGCTGGCATGAGGAGTACTCCCCCTGCATAGCCCCGGCGATAGATGCGGCGTTTGCTTCCACCTGCCCCATGCGCTGGAACATCGGATCGGTGGACTGGTCGATGGTGAACATCGGCCGCGAGACAAAGCCCTCCGTCACCGCCTGGGCTGCCGGGTTTTCTGCGGCAGCCTGGTTTGCCGCGTCACCGATGGCGGAAGGGTTGCCGTAATAGTCCGCCTCCGGGGGCGCCGAGGTCTGGTAGCCGGGAACCGACTCTGGCGGCAGCGTGGAGGCGTTGGGCATGTCTGAATTGACGGCCGCGCCGTAGGCCTTGCCATCCTCGATGGCGCCTCCGAAGGTCTCAGCCAATGCCGCGATCGGAGAAAGGCACAGCGCAGCCAGCAAGCAGCAAACCGACCCCCAGGGTCGCGCCAGTTGTCTTTGACGGGTCGTCATGGAGTGCCTCCCACACGGGCGAGCAGCGCATGGGCCACAGGCCTTGAATCGGGGTGAGTGCGAGCGATGTAGTCGAGGGCGTAATCGAGCGTTACGTCGCCGGCGACATGAACGTGGGCAGGCGTGGCCTCCGGACAGGCCCGGACACCCGCCACGCACGCGCCTGCCGGAACCAGCACCACAGCGGGCACCTGCTGCACATCGAATCGGGCAAACAGGGTCGGATCGATCATTGCGCGGGCCCGCGGCTCCTGTTCGCCGAGGATGTCGCGCATGAATTCCGCGGTCGCAGGAAAATCCCCACCTACGACGCCACGCAACACGAGCGGCGCGCCGGCGTCGGCCGCCTGCCGTGCCAATCGGCGCAGGGACTCCTTGGGCACCGACGCCGAAATGAACACCAGCAGCTGCTCGTCGGTGCGAGAAAGTGGAGGTGCGGCGCCCATGTTGCTGTACCGCGCCATGAGCGCATCAAGGTCGATATCAGGCGCCGCCGGTCTGACCCCGTCGATGGAGCCGAGGGATTCCGGCCGCACGTTTATGACCTGACGCATTTCCTTCCTGACCGATTCGCCATCGTTCATCAAGGCCGTGGCGTCGCCGACAGCCTGAGCGGCTGCGCCCCGGCTGCCGGCGACGTCCGCCTGCGCCTTCTCCAGGTCGCTGGCGTGCGAACCTTCCCCGGCCGCGAAGGCGGCGGATGCGGCGTAGAGTGCGACCGCAAGGATCAGTTGCTGACGCAGCATCGGCGCTTCCTCCAAATCAGATAGCCGAAGTCCTCTCCGGCATAGGGGAACTCCTGCCCGATTGCCGTGGGCACTTCCGTGGCGCCATAGGCCGGGCAGCTCGACGTGCGTGGAATCGGATAGGTGATCTGGGTCCGATACTGGCTTTTCTTGATGATGGGCATCGGGGCGCTCCCGCATTCCCAGCCAGTGGTATCCCAGGCCAGCAGCTGACGGTGCATTTTGGCGACCAGGCGCTCGGCAAGTAGGTTTGATGCCATCACGCCACCGGTCTGCTCGGCGGTATTGCCGCCCATCGGGTACACGGAACCTTGACAGCCCGCGCACCAGAACAGCGCATCCAGGGGCGAGCTTGCGGTCGCGGCAACGCAATCGGCCGCGCAGGCTGCCTGGGCGATGGGATTGGCGAAAAGCGCCGCCTCGGCACCCATGATGAAGGCCAGCTCGTCGTCAGCCCACAGCGGATCGAACTCGGTGATCCATTCCACGGAGTAGTTAGGCCCGCCCGAGTAGAGCAGCTTGCAGGCGGTGTCGATCATCGAACCGAAGGATGCCGACCAGAAGAAGTTTTCGTAGATGTGCGCCTGGTAGAACGCACTCTTGTCACGATTGCCCACGCTGTTCCGCGGGCGTCCCGTGGGCGCGTCGAACCCGGGATCAATCTCCATATCGAGGTTAGTGAAGCAGAAGGGCTCGCGAGTGATGTCGACCAGCCACACCGGCTCCCAGAAGCTGAACACGATGCCGAACCGCACGAACTGTGGAAACGGCGCAGGGCAGATGCATACGCCCGGCGCATCGATCATCACCGGCAGAACACACTCCCAGCAGATATCGGTGATGGGGTTGAGGAAACGTCCCTCGCATGGCTCTGCCCGCGCCGGCGCGGCAAACGTCAGCATGAGCGCAGCTCCCGCCAGCCATATTTGAATCATCCTGCGCATCACGGCAGCACCTCGTCGATGCGCAGCCGGTTTCCATCCTGGCGGACAATCGCCGGGACCTGTTTGATGCCGAGCTTTTCCACGAGCAGGCCGCGCTGATCGAACGACACCTCGCGCTGCCACTTCCGCCCGATGTCCAACGGCGCGCCCGCAACGATGATCGGTTTCACGCGCCATTCGTCTTTGGTGGCGATCGCCTCCGCCCACCGGACCTGATCCTTGTCGTCCGCGTCGAAGAAGAGGAGTCGGCGCGTCAACGGCCGCCACTCCAGCGGGTTGATGACAGTGCCGGCGGGATGGATGAGGCGCCCCTCGTGGTCGCGCAGGTCGTAAGGGATGGCGATCGAGGGATCGAACCAGTGGGTCGCCGGCACGGTTGTGCGCGGCACGCTGGCCCCGGGCGGGTGTTCTGCGTACTTGCGGGTCGCCTCGCGCTGTTCCGCCTGCAACCTGGCGATCCTTTCTGGCGTGAACTCCGCCGCGGCGCGTTCTTTAAACCATGCCACCATGTCCGGCTCGGTGACAGGATGGACAGTACCGATCACTTCGGGCGCGGCATGGGCGCCGCTTACAAGCAGGATGACGAACAGCGCGCAGAGATTACGGGAGCGCATAGGCTCTCCCCACTATCTGCTCACAGCTCACCCAGCCGATGTCGCTGTAGCGGCTGTCGTAGCCATCGGGATGATCTGTTGCGACGAAGAACCGGCATTCCGGCAGGGCACCGGTTGGGCCAGGCGTGAGGGGGCGGCCGTCTTTCGCGTGCGGCTTGGTGGTGGCTACAGGTTTGCCATTGACGTAGAAGGTATCGCCCGCATACGTCACGACATCACCCGGAAGACCAACCACGCGTTTTACCCAGTAGCGGTAACCCTGGTAATAGCGCGCATGATCGGGGGTGAATGCCACCAGTTCACCGCGCCCGGGAATTGCGCGGTCCTTAATGACAACAATGATCGGAGCATCCTTGATCGACAAGCTGCCGGTCCGGTTGGGACCTATGGCGACGTAATTATCGGCAACCAGGAATGCCAGCGCCATTGCCACGGTAGCGGGAACCAGCCATGGCGCGGAGAGCCGGAGCTGCTCCCGCCACGGGCGGCGCCAGATGGGCAGTGTGTGGCCGGCGGCGGGCATCAGCGCAGCTTTCCCTTAACTTCTTCAGTAAGGTCGGGCACGTCATCCATCGGTCCTGCGATAAGCGCCTGGCGTGCGAGGATGGTGCGGCCGGATTCAGCGGCGACAGCCGCCACCGCGTCCTGAATGCGAATGGCGCGGGCCTGCGGGTCGATTTGCTGACCGCCAATCTTGCCGCGGGCCATTCCCTTAATCTCAGTCTCCATGATGGCCACGAGGTCCACCTGGGCGAATCGCGGGGGCTGCGGAATGGCCCACCACACCACACCCTGGATGGCCACGGCGCCGAGGGCACCGAAGCCCATGGCAAACAGCGCATTCCTGATCATCGTCCTCTCCGCCCCGATTGCCTCAGCCATTTACCTGCGGCTCCTTTTCACCAGTTCTTCGATGGCCTGCTCAAGCGTGAGGCCCTGAGCCAGCATGCGTTCAATGGCTTCGTATTCCTCGGCCTTGGTCGAGTAGAGCTTTTCCGAGAATGGATCGACGACCAGGCGGCCGATGGTCCACCCGCTCGGGCCATACACCATCAGCTCCGAATACTGCCCCTGCTTGGTGTCCACCGACTTGAGCGCGCGGTTCATAAAGTCGTTCATCACCAGGCGATCGCTCTTCGCGAGTTGCTGGATTGATTCCGGTTTCTGACGCAGCAGATACACCCAGTCGGCGTTCTGCAGAGCCGCTTTGGCGGTTTCGGACTTGTAGTAGTCGTCGATGCCCTGCGTGATCGTCACGAAGTTGCCACCATGTTTTCTGGCGACGCGATAACCTTCTTCGATAAACTTGCCGGCGTGGCCGCCGGACATCAGTCGCCATGCCTCGTCGATGATGCACATCTTGCGTATGCCCCGATCTCCCAGGTACATAGCCTGGGCGATTTGCATCATCAGGATCAGCACCACCACGGATTGCAGGTCCGGCTTGTTGTTCAGCTCGCCCAGCTCGAGCACCACGAATGGATTGTCGAACCGGATGGTTGACGGGCCCTCGAAGAACCTGGCGTACATGCCGTCCTTCGTGTAGGGATAGAGTTGGACCCCCAGGTCCTGGGCGCGGGGGTCCGGATGATTCAGCAGGAACTGCGCAACGGGCGTGATCGTGGCGCTGTTTTTGTACTGCGCCCATGCGTGATTCAGTGCCTGTTCGATGAACGAGGCCTGGATGTCGCCGACCGGCGCAGAAGGCGAGGCCATCTGTGACAGCAGCGGTTTGAGCATCGGCAGGCCTTCGTCTGCCCAGTCCTCAATATGGGTGAACGGATTGAGGTTCAAATTGGAGTCGGGGCCAAACTCCAGGTACATGCCGCCGATGATGTTGGCCAGACGCATATAGGAGCGGCCGACATCAATGATCCAGGCGCGACCGCCCATGCCGCGGATCGCCAAGGCCATCTCCTGCACGAAGAAGCTCTTGCCGGCACCTGATGCCGCCGCCACAGCGACGTTGTAATTGCCTTTGTCGTTGTCGTAGGGGTCGGTGTAGAACAGCTGGCCGCGGCGCCCGACCAGCATCAGCACCGGCGAGCCGCCGCCCTTCCATTCACCGATGACCGGCAGCAGGTTGGCTGCACTCCAGGTCAGCATGGTGCGCAGGCGGCCGAGCTTCTCCATTTCCTTCACCAGAGTCGGCGACAAAGTGAAGGGCAGCGATGAGAGCAGGGTGTGGACCTGGATAAAACGATCCAGAATGAGGTCCCAGCCCTTGGATTTGAACAGGCTCTTCACCGCGTTGGCGGCGGTATCGCCTTCGCCCGGTGCGGCAAACAGCACCAACTGGTGATTCACACGGCAGAGGGTATGCCCTTCCTCAACCTTCTTGTTGACGAAATCCCACTCGCTCTTCTTGTCGCGCCATACCGGCACGAAACGTCCCATGGGCGATTCAGACGCCTGGGTTGCGCGGGCTGCTTTGATCTTGGTGACGTTCTTCGCCGCCACCTGGTCGGGGATATGGATGTTAACCGTGAACAGGAATGGGCACGGGATGCGCAGGGCGTCCTGAAAGAAATCGCCCACCAGCTCGCTCATGCCCCACAGCGCCCATGCCGACGGGTATGTCCGCACGCTGAAACAGCGCACGTCGGTATGGTTGAGCATCATGCCGTCGCGGCCGATGAGCAGGGACGTGTCCTGACGGACCACTTGGTTGCGGATGAGCGACAGTTCATCCCAGCGGTGACGCTCGCGCTTCTCTTCTCCGGTACCGCCTCTCGGGTTGAGGATGTCGTCGATAAGATCGACGAATCCGTCGGCGTCAAGAAAATCGCCGTGAAGGCCGGCGCTGCTGAAGCTGCCCAGGAGCGCTTTGCGCAGCTGCTGCGCTTGGCGCTCGACGTAGACCTGCCGTGACGGGAGCGGCTTGGGCAGGATGACGGATACGATCAGCCGGTAGTCGCGCACCAGCATCGGCTGGGTGGACAGAAGGGAGGTGTGGGCGCCGCCGGCGAGATATCCGACGCGGCGCCGCGCCAGTGAGCGGAATATGCTGTGGCTGCGTTGGTCGTCGCGCCCTGTTCCGTCCGCGGCCACTCCGTCCAGATCGCCGTCAGGGCGCCGGGCCCGCGCCCAGTGGGTGAGCCGCGGCATCACAGTCGGCGATGCCCATAGCGTGAACTGGAAGCTGATCTTGTCTGGCAGGCCCTGCGTGAATATGCCTGCAAGAATGCGGGCGGCGCTTTCGTCGGCGCCGGTAACAGCATTCAGCTCGTACACGAAGCCAAACGAGTCGTCGTTATAGAACAGCCCTGAGTCAGGGTCGTAAGACTCGAATGGCAGCAGGTCCGCGAGGCGGTGCGTGTCAAAGAACTCGCGGATACGGTGCTGCGATGGCGGAAGTTTCTCGTCCTGGACGTCCTGGATCGGATGGGCGCCGTCGTTCAGGGCGGCGTGCACCAGGTCCCGCAGCCTGGCGAGCGGATTACTCGGCATCGCCATCGGGGTTCTCCAGCAGGCGTTCGCGCATCGCCGGCAACAGCCATTCGCCGTCATCGACCCGCAGGTAGAGATAGTGGTTGGGGTGATACACGCCGCTCATATCCTCCCAATCCACCAGCCAAACCCTCAGCCGGTGGGGCTCACGGAAGATCGGATCGCCCGGCTGGACAGAGGTGGGCCCGGAAAACCGTCGCGGAGCGGGCGGCAATGGGATTTCCTCGCCATCTTTCTTGTCCTCGCGTTCGACCTTCGGCCGAATCACCTCGCCGCGGCCGTCGCGATCGTAGATCTCTGAGGCGCTCATGCAGGTGACGCCATCGGGCGCGCGGCACCCGTATTCGGGTGTCAACGAACAACCGGTCGTGATGACGGCCAGCACGAGAAGGGACAACCGGAACTGGAGCGGCATGTTTCTCATGGCTGTTTCTCTCTCCCGGCCGTCTTCGTCGCGGGTCCGCCCGTTCCCGCGCTAAGCCACGCCAGCAGCTTCTCGGGCGGAAGGTAGCCGCGGTGGACGCGGCCGTCGCCGCTGATCAGGGTCGGGGTGCTGGCCAGGCCGTGCGCCTTGGCGAAGTTCCGCACGGCCGCCAGCGCCTGCGCGCTGTCGCACTCGCTTTCCTTGGGAATGGACGTGCGTTGTGACGTCCCGGGGCGGACTTTGCGGATTAGACCGCCGGGGACGTGCTTCAGGCTGACAAGATCAGTGCGGAACTTCTCCAGGAACCCGTCCTCCATCATCGCGGTCTGGAGATTCAGTTCGGGCGAGCCCCCGCAGAGGATGTGATCTGCCAACTGGTGCTGAACGTAGTCGGCGGACGCCAGGTAACCCGGGTTGGGCGCCGGCTCCTCCGGCGCCAGAATCATGAAGCGCACGTCGGCCTGGAATTCGAGCCCTTGCCTTGTGATGTTGCGGTCCTTGTCTCTGGCGCTCTTGACGTCGCCATAGAGCTTCTTGCACCACGCGCAGCTGGTGCTGAACAAAATTGCGAGTTTCGGCGCGCCGGCCGGGGCAAGGGTCTCGCGCACGGCGAGCTGCAAAGGTAGCGTGTCCCAGGGAATGCGCGCCGAGGCGTTTACCGCATCGAGGCGCTGCTGAGTGACATCCTCGTTTGTCTTGACGTCATAGATATGGCCGAACAGGAGGTATCGGCCGGTCGCGTCGCCATAGACAACCTTGTCGCCCATGACGATCTCGTACACGCCAGGAAACCGGGGCTCCGGACGGATCTCATCCAGCTTTGTGCCGGGCAGAGCCTTGCGCCACACTTCGCCATCGCTGTCGTTTGCCTGATCGCCTGCCGCCGCGTGGGCGGACACCAGGAGCAGGCCCGCAAGTGCGCTGGCCCGGAGGTTCATTTTTGGTGCCATGGGTACTTCTCCAGGGTTGCTGCCTTCTTGAGTTCCTCGTCGGTGACCAGCGGGCGGCGCGGACCCTCGCCGCCGGCGTTGGCGTCCTCGCCGATGCTCGCCCCCTGGGTGAGCACGATGTCGCCGACCCGGGCGGCGTCGACCTCGATCACCGGATAGGTCTCATCGGCGCGCTCCAGGTACCACTTGGAGATGCGATCGAGGGCGGTCCCGAAGCCCTCGGCAACGCCCTGCTGCAGGACCTTGTTCGGATCGACGGTGGATACAGTCCCCAGGGCACTCGTGGTGACCGTCTGATAGCTGGTCGAGATACCTTCCCCGATCCCACCGAAGATACCGGCCAGCAGCGAGCGGGCGATGAGCGCGCCCTGCTTGGAGACAAGACGCCCGCGCATGCCTGTTTTTCCGTCTTCCCCGGAGACGTATCCCTTGAGCGGTGTTTCGAGGACACGTCCATCCTTGAGCACGCAGCTGAGCGTCTCGGTACGCGCATACACGCGCTCGCTCGATATGTCGCCGTATCCGGCGAGCACGACATGGCAGGCCTTCACGCGGGAGCGGAAACCATTAGGGAGGCGTCCGTGGTCCTTGAGCTTCACCACGAACGGCACCGGGTTATTCTGCGATGCGCCCCCGGTGGGCGCGTCGAGGCCCGTGAGCAGAATCGCCCGCCCGAACGACCCTGCTGGAATGTAGTTGTCGATATTGCGCGAAGCCGCGGCCTTGGGCGTTTCCGGCAATGGGATCACGAGTTCAGTAATGGCGGCTTCTTTCTTCTGCGCGCCGCCTGCGCCAGGCGGGACGTTCCTCGTGCCGACACTCCCTGGCGGAGGCGGCAATGCCGCGGGACCGGTGTTTACGCTGGCGTTTGCGCTTGACGCCGGCGCCGGCGGAAGCGGAGGAAGCTGCGAGGCTTTCTTCTGTGCCTCGGCTTCGGTCTTTTGCTGCGTCTTCACCGAATCCAGCTCCTCGCGGAGCTTGCGCATGTTATCTTCCAGTTCCTTGCGCTCCTGCTTCAGCTTGAGCAGATCCTCTTCGGACTTGGCTATCCACACGTCCCGCGGATCGGCCGGCCCAGGCGTCTGAATCTTGCGGGTAACCGGTTTCTCCTCAGGCCGGCGCACCTCGCCCTTAGGCTGGAACGATGTCCAAAGCGCCCAACCTGCAAAGCCGACGGTCGCCAGGACGATCCCGGCCAGCGCGGCGTATTGCCGCACTTTTACGCGCTTGCGATCGGGGACGACGGGGGTGTCGTTCGGCGGCGTCATTGTGTGCTGCCCCCCACGACCAGGAATATCCGGGTACGTTCGCCCGGGCCGAGTTCGTGGCGGTCGACGGACACGGCCAACACCCCATCCCGGTAGAACTCGCGCTCGTCGAGGCGCATCGTTTTGGCGTCGACGTTGGTGAGCTCGTAGACTTCGCCCTCCAGTCGCCCGCCGACATAGCGGCTTTGAAGCACCAGCCTAGCCTCTTGCCACAACCTGATTTCGCGCTTGACCTCCGTGAGCGAATAGCCCTCGGGCAGCGTGTCGAGGGCCATGTGCTTGACGAGTTCGAGCACAGTGCGCTCGTAGGGCTTCTCGGTTTCCCACGCGACGGCCTTCTGCCGATCGGCGCTCCGGGCGCGCTCCGGGCGTACCAGAGTTACGGTCTCCGACGGCATTTCCGCTGGCGTGAGCACCAGGGTGTAGACGCCACCCTGGTCGTCTTTGACGAACAGCGAAAACGGCCGGTTACGCCAGCCTTCCGCCGGCTGCAGATAGACCTGCCCGGTGTCCGCATCGGGCTTGAGTACGGCTTTTCCCTCGGCGCCCCACACCTTGTGGATGCGGCCGTCGCGGATCACGATCCGGTTGGGCTCGCCGCCGGAAACGCGGACCGACACGACTGTGCCGTCGCGCACTTCGACAAGCTGTGCTGCCTGAGCGTTACTGGCCAGAAGGAGCAGTAACGGTCTCATCAGCCGCTTCAAACGGATGCTCACTCTCCACCTCCAGGAATTCCGAAACCCAAAGCCGGCCGCCCGCAAGCGAGTAGCTGAACCGCCACGAACGCCGGACGGTCGACACCACCTGCTTGCCCACCATGGTGGTGAAGTCACCCGTGATCACGGTCTGGCGCTGTTTGACCTTGGTCTGATAGTCCACGGGATAAAACGCCGTCGAGACGTTGTCGCGCTTGAGCCGCTCGCCTTGCACCGCCATCGTGGTGCGGATATCGCCGAAGGCTTCCGGCGCCACGTAGCGCAGAAACACGTCGACATTGCCGTCCACGCTTTTGGGCGTGACGTTGAGGACCAGTCCGGTGAGATACCGGGACATTTCCTCGAGGTACTCCGGCGACATCTCAGAACCCTTCACCCAGAACGGCTTTTCCAACGTCGGTGGCACGACGATGGTTTTTTCTGTCGTATCCGTTCCCGCAACGGTCACCGACAGCACGATGTTCACGGCGAGCAGCCCGAATGCCATCATCCGCCACCGGGCCTCTCGCGCCTTGGCAGCGGTCTTCTCGCTCTCGTAGTGGTCGCGTTTCATCCCACAAACTCCCGCACGTCCGACGGTGGCGTGCGCCGGAACTTGAACCACGCCTCCGTCGGCGTGTACCAGTAGAGCGCGTGCTTGATCAGCTGTTTGCCGCCTGTGGCCTTGATGCGGGCAAGCGTCCGCATCGAGAAGAAGCCGAGCACGCCGCCGAGGATGAGATTGACGAGGCTTGGCGTAAACGCCAGCACCACGAACAGAGGGCCAAGAAAGGCCCAGGCCTCATCGGCGTCCCACATCAGATACATGGGCGGATCGTCCAGATGCTTCGGGATGACGTGGCTCTCTTCTTCGCCCATGGCGTTTACACGACGGCCGTGATGATCGAGTTGATGAATGCGACGCCGAATGCGGCGCCCAGCACGATGAACAGCAGACCGCCGATGCCGGCCACCTTAAACGTGAACGCGGTCACCGCAATCGCACCCAGCAGAGAGATGACAGCGATCAGCTTGCCGCCGGTGCCCTGGACAAGCCCCGTGAACCAGTCGAGTATCGGTTGAAGTTCGGCGCCGCCCGTGCCGGCCAGTGCGGGCGCAGCTGCGACGGCGAGAACAATCGCGGCGAGCACCATGCCGGCGACGGAAGAACGTACAGGCTTGCGAACGGTCATTGCGTTGACTCCTTTGGGTTAACGAAAAGTCTGATTTCGGCGCGACGATTGAGGGCGCGGCCTTGCGGGGTCTCGTTATCCGCGACGTAGCAGCACTTGCCCTCGGCCTCGGTATGCACGGGCCGGACACCCAGCTCGCGCAACACGGAGGCAACGTTTTCAGCGCGCTTTAGTGCGAGCGAATCGTTGTAGGCCTGGGGACCGATATCGTCGGTGTGACCCACAACGACCAGTGACTTGACCTGTAGCGTCGGCCATACGTTGGCCGCGAATTCTGCGAGTTCCTGCCTGTGCTCGGCCTGGAGACGGGCGACGTCGAAAGGGAACCGCAGAGTCAGCAGCGGTTGCGAGGTTGCCGGCAGGCGTTTTCCGGCGTCGTCCGCGCTGCTTGTCGCACCGTTTGCTTCGCCGGGGCGCTGAGTCATCCGATCTACGGTCTCCGTATGCTTCGAGGTGTTGATGGCCGGTGGTACTGACGGGCTGTCTGCTGTTGGCTCGCCACCCGCCGCCGGCAATGAATCAACAGCGGCTTCGCTCCGTTCGGGGCGGTAAGGGGTCTTGGGCGTTTTCGTCGGGCACAGCTCGCACACCACGTATTTCCCCTGGGCGGTCTGGGCAATGCCGCGCCGCCAATCTTCCGGGTCAGCGACTTTGCTGTGCTGTACCGCGCAGCCCGTCACGAGCGCGATGCAGAACAAGCTGACCAGCGACCTTATGCGCATAGTTCTCCCGTCGCCTTTTGGCTTCTTTCGATTTCGCCGTGCCTGCGTTGTACGCGCCGACGGCGTCCCAGGTGTATCCGTACCGGGCGATATTGCCGGCGAGTATCCAGGCGCCCACATGCACATTGAGGCACGGCTCCCAGAGGTGTTCCTCGTGGATGCCGTATCTCTCCAGCAGCGGAAGCCACCAGGTGTTGATCTGCATCACCCCGATATCGCGGCTTCCGTCGGCATTGCGACCTTCCGCTGCGGTATCTAATCCGCTCTCCTGCGCCGCGATCGCGCGGAGCAGTTCCTGGGCGACGCCGTAGCGCTGTGCTGCCTCGGCAAAGCACTGGTCGTATGCCGCATTTGCCGCGGGTACGAAAACCACCAGTGCTGTTGCCACGAGAACCGCTTTCAAGCTGTCGCCTCGGATTAAATCCGCGCCCCGAGGGGCGCGGGTGGAGGGTGTCGCCGTGGTCCAGCGAACCGCGGCGCTGACAATGTGCGGCAGGTGGGGAGGTGTTAGAAGGCGAAATTAAGCCGAGTTGTGGGCGGGATTAATTAAGCGGAACCGCCCGGCGCGTGGCCGGGCGCTTCGCATTGGAGTCGGCGTAGAGGAAAAGCGACGTCCGACGGCTGTGGAATAGCGGACGCGCATGTGCGAATTGGCCCCCTTGCAACGGCCTCAAGGCCCTCCCGTTTCGGCCCTGTGCTCATTGCCAACCTGGTTCCGGGGGCGGCAGGTTCGGATGTACCTGGCGCGGTTTCCCGCACAAAGGGGCTCCGCCAAGGTTCCGGTGGCGGGCGACCGGCGTGTTTGAACGAAGGCCGGTGGCCTTCCCGGAGACCTCTGGCGTCTCGGGGAAGGCCACCGGCAGCACGCCGGCGAGCTGCATCCCATCCATGGAGTACCCCCGCGGCTTGTCGCCGCAAAGCGGTCAAACAGGCCAAGGAGAAGGAAGAAGCGCCGGTTCACGGCCAGCGCGAGGTTGAGCGGCCTCCAGGTCCAGAGGCTTGTTGTTGTGTGGGCCGCGGGACCGGGGCGAAATGCCCTGCCCCTCTTCCCGGTCCGAAGGGGCTATGGCGCCGGCGCGAGCCGGCAGGGTGCCACTGGTGCCGCAGTGGCCACGGGTGAGACCGTATATCCGGCAGAGTCTAACAGACCCGGAAAAAAGAAGGGCCGCCCGAAGGCGGCCCGAGGTTTACGCGGCAAGTCGTCTGGCAAGCTCGACCTCGATGCTGTCCCCATCCTGGTTCAGCACGTCGAGACCGGTTTCCGGCATGTCGCCCGAGGTGGATTGGGCGACGGCGATCTTCTTGGCCATGAGACTGAGACACGTGGTTTGCGCCGTATCCGCATAGCCGAGAAAGACCACATCGACCGGCAGCTTCTGGCCAATCCGCCATGAGCGCCTGGCCGCCTGCTGCAGGGTGTACACGTTGTACCCTGTCTGCATGAAGGCGATGGTCGGGAAGTCCAGGAGATCGAGTCCTGTCTTCACCAGCTCCGGATTCGTGACAAGCACGTCAATCCCCCGTTCCACCTGCTCCATGATCCAATCCTCCCGATGGGAGGTGTCCACGGAGGCCTTCAGCACACCAACCTTCAAGCCAGCCTGCTCCAGCAGAGCTTTCAACCTGCCCGAGGTATCCCGCGTACCGGTGTACACCGTATAAGCCAGCACACGGCGGCCGCGGGCCTTCTCCTTCCTGCACAGGTCGATCAGGGCCCGTTCCTTGGGTGTCGGCTCGTCCTCGCCGTACACCGAACCGGCGAAGGCCAGAAGCGCCCGCGTGCGCGGATGTTTCACAACCTCCTCCCGGAAACAGGTGTCGGGCCACGCAAGCAGCGTGTTGAGCACCACCCCCAGGAGGCTGTTGTCCCCCTTGCGCAGGGCCTCCTTCAGCTCCGCCGTGAGCGTCGACGCCAAGTGGTTGTAGCGCTCGGCCTGTTCCGGCTCCATCGCTACGTCCACGTAACGCTCCTCGTAGGGCGGCAGCACATCGGCGCCGATGTCCTTGAGCTTGAGGAACACCGTAAACGGAAGCACGTAGCGGGCGATTCCCTTGGGGCCGAAGCCCGGGGCCTTCACCGTGCGTACCGTGACCTGCTTGCCGCGGGACGTGCGGTGCGATTCGCCTTCAGTCTCTTTGTAGATGTCCTTCAGGATACCGTGCTGCCGCATGAACTCCATGGCCGCCGATCCGAGGCTGCCACGACCGTTGGGACGGAAGCCGTCCTCTACCATCCGTTGGGGCATGATCCGCCACAGCAGAAAGAAGAGATCGTCGGCATAGCCTCCCATGAGCGTGCCGGTCAACAGCAAGACCTTGCGCACATGGTTGGCCAGGACGCCCATGGCCTGCCCCTGGGCCGACCCCTCGTTTTTGAACTCGTGGCCTTCGTCCACAATGAGCAGATCGAAGAAGCCACGCGGCAGATACCGCTTGATGAACTCCGTGGGTTGATATCCGCCCTGCCCGAAGTTGAACTCGAGGGCCGCCAGTCTGCGCTCGATGCGCGCCGCCTGACGATCCGCAAACATCAGTTCGCCTTTGTCATCCATGAGGTTGACGAACTCATAGACGTTGTCGGAAAGCATCTCCTCAAGCGCCTCCTCGCCAAACACGGACAACAACCGATCCGCGGACTTCGGCCCGATCGTCGGGATTTGAAGCAGCGCCTGGCGTACCAGATCGCGCCGACTCTTCGGTTTCCCCGGCCGGATAAGCGTCCACAACGCCACCCCGCACTCGGGACAGCTACGACGCATATCGTCGGGGAAGGCCGCGGGCGGCAACGGGATACCCTCAACGTCCACAAGCACATGGCCGCAATCCGGGCATGCCGCAACCTCCGTCGTTTTGACCAAGGATCGCGACCGCTCGTTTCCGTCCTCGGTGAACTGCCGGACATGCCGCTTCCTTACGGCGACGACCGGCTTCCAGTGGAATCCCATCCGCATGCGCACACGGCCGAGGACGAAGAATTCCGGCTCGTCCGGCGAGGGCAATCCGATCATCCCGCGCATGGCGATGAGCTTGCGAAGCGTATCCGGGCCGTTGAGCACCCAGACGCGCGCGCCTGCGATGGTTTCCCGGATCTCGCGCCGCCACTTGTAAACCAGGTGTGGTGGCGAGACCACCAGGAAACGCCGCGCTCCCTCTGCGTGCATGACGGCCGCGGCACTGATGGCCATCATGGTTTTGCCGGTGCCCATCTCCGCATTGATGATCGCGGCCGGCTCGCCCGCGTCGTTGAGCAGCTTGACCGCGGCTTGCACCGCGTCACGCTGCGCATCGAACGGCTTGCGCGTCAGCCCGTCCATGACCAACTCCCGGAACGGGTCCGGCGTGCCGTCGTGGACAGGCGGATTCTGGCGGGCGACCGCCTCCAGCAACCCATCGCCAAAGTCTTCGACGAACTGCGACAGTGAAATGACGTTTTCCATGTAACCTCCGACAAGAGTTGCGCCGGAGGCACACCACGCCCCTGCGGGGAAAGGTGTATCCCCGGCAGGGTTGACGACGTTGTTGAACAAGGACCGAGACCCGAAGGTCTGCGCCTCTCCCCGATCCGAAGGCGCTTGCCTGGCGCCGGCGCGAGCCGGCAGGGTGCCACTGAACCGCAGTGGCCACGGTGTAAAGCCGCCTTTCCGCAAGGCCCGCACCGCAGGCCTTCGGGAAAGGCCCGCCCCCGGAGGGGCGGGTAAGTTCAACGCTCGGGCAAGGCTTCGAGCGCGGCTTCCAGCGCCTGATCGATATCCTCCCAGGCCACTGAACCGCCGTGCTCCTCACCGCGCCTGTAGGCCTCAACAAGCAACGCGGCCGCACGAGAAGCGGCATCCCGCCGGCGGATTGCCTTCACGCTTGCCTCGGCTTCCGGCCAGGATTCGGCGTCGCTCAAGGTCTGTTCGACCGAAAATCCGGGAGGTACACCCGCATCGCCTTCTTCTTCGTAGTCGTCGAAGAGCAAAGGAACGTCAGGCGAGTCATCCCAAATACTTCCGTCGTCGAACAACCGCTGGGCCTTGGCGATGGCATCCTCCGCGCTTCCGGCCTCAATGCCGACCTGTACCCGGTGCACGTAGGGCAGCTCGTATTGAATAACGTACTTCATCGTCATGCCCTCCTTACCGTATCGTCAGCACATCGCCGAACGTCGCACTGCCAGGCGTGAAGTCGATGGCGCGGATCACCGGGACGAACCGATCAAGGTGGATGCGGGTTTCCCGCACATCCCCGGTCCGCTCGTTGACCTCGTGCTCTATCCTGACGTCCTTCTCCTTGTGGGTGTCGCCACGCACCAGCAGAGTCCTCCCGTCGTTGGAACGGACCGCACCGGAGATCTGCCCGGCCGACAAGGCCAACGCCAAGTGCCACCGTGACAACGACCTCAGCGGCCGGCGGTGTTCCCGCGCACGCGACTGAAATGTTGTGACGAAGCGGTCCCACAGCGTCGGCCCGGCGATTCGCGTTTCCTCGCCCAGCTGACGAGGGTCGATCCGCATGGTGAAGAACTTCGGTTCACCTTGCGGCGCCGGCGGAACGACGTAGAGCGGGCCGTCCCAGGCATCAGGTAATGCGGGAGCCTCCCGATCGCCGGCGCCGACGGCCGCCAGCAGTTCGCGCGCCTCCAGGTCCATGCCATCGGACACAGGTTTGCGCACGCCGAACACCACCACCTGCTTGAACTGATCGGTAGATGCGCGGAAGACCTGCACCGATGAACAATGCCTGGCAATCCATGTGGCAAACTCCCGATCGAGGGCGTAGTGCGGAACGATCAACACCAGTACCCCGCCGAATTGAAGCGTTCCGATAGTCCGCTCGTAGAACAGCTTTTCCAGCCGCTTCCTCCCCTTCCACTTCGCGGCGGAAGCCGCGGCCTGATCGGCGACCAGATCGCCATAGGGAGGATTGAGCCAGAGCAGGCCGAAGGATCGCGGCTGGATGACCGCGTCCATCAGATCGGCGTGGATACACCGGGCAAGAAGCGTCTTGGCGTGGTAGGCCCGTTCCTCGTTGTACTCCACGCCAAAGGCTTCCAGGTTCCCCTTCCCGAACGCCTCGAGGTGATGGGCCGCTTCCGCAAGCGCCACGCCCTCGCCGCAGCACGGGTCGAGAATCCGCATCGGCCGGTCCGAGGGAGCCACTGCGGCCAGAATGCGCGCCGTGGTGTCCTCGTCAGTCGGGAAATACCCGTTCTTTATGAAATTGCGCGCAAGGCGCTGGAACATGAGAGCCATCTTTGCCTCCTTGGTTGATGTTGAGAAATGAACCAAGGAAGACGAAGCGCCCGCGGGGAGCGCTTGTCTCCCCTGCGGGACTGGCCGGTATGAACGGCCGTTGGTTAAATGAGCCCGCGTTCTGCGAAGCTCGTGACCTCCGTGCCGCCGACCACAATGTGGTCGAGGACGCGGATATCGACAAAGGCCAAGGCCTCTTTCAGGCGACGGGTTATCGATTCGTCCGCCCGCGACGGTTCCGGCACGCCCGAAGGATGGTTGTGCGCGATGATCAGCGCGGCTGCATTGTGACGTAGCGCAGCTTTTACCACCTCCCGCGGGTGTACCGAAGCGCCGTCTATCGTTCCGTAGAACAGTTCCTCGTATTTGATCAACCGGTGGCGGTTGTCGAGGAACATCACCGCGAACACCTCCTGCTCCCGATCGCCGAGCTTCAGCATCAGATAGCGCCTGGAGGCGTCGGGAGAGGTAAGAATTACGTTCTCCGGATCGGTGCGATACGCCAGGCGTTGCTCCAGAACAGTACAGGCATATTTGATCACATCATCGTCGGACAGCTCGATGATCGAAATTTGCTGAGTCATAGGACACCTCCACAGAATGAAGCCGGAAGTGCCCCCTGCCGGGGTACACCGTACCCGGCAGGGTTGATTCGATGCCGCTGACGCACTACGCTCGCGACATGGAAAAGCTGAAAGTGATCCGCGGTGAACGGGGTCTTCTGGAACAAGAGCTCGTCAGAGCCTTGTTCACAGGTGAGACTGAAACATTCGACCGCATCAACAAGCGCCTCTCAGGCAAAGCCAGTCTCAGCCTTTGCCAGTCTTCACACGCTTCAAATCGAGGCGCGCAATCAACTCCTCGTCAATCAGACGAAGAGCCAGCTTGACGTCGGATTTCCCCTCGCGCGTGGAAACGCGTGCATTCAAGGCCTGTTCGCGCCGCTGAAGAATCTCTTCCTCGGTAGCGGCTTCGAGCCAGGCGATAAATGCCTTGATGGTTTCTTTATCCATGGTGTTCTCCTGGTTGAACCGGGAACACCATGCCCCGCCGGGGAAAGGTGCTTCCCCGGATGGGATGTTGAGGTTGACGTCGAACAGGGATCGGGACCCGGAGGTCCGCCTCTCTTCCCGATCCGGAGAGGCTTCAAGGGGCCGATGAAACATCGGCTGGTGCCACTGAACCGCAGTGGCCACGGTGTAAAACCGCCTTTCCACAAGGCCCGCACAGCAGGCCTTCGGGAAAGGCCCGCCCCCGGAGAGGGGCGGGGTATGCGAGTTCAAGCCGCTTGCAGGGCCGTGACGTCGCATTTACTGTCGATCTGAAGCTGCCCTCTCCTAACCAGGAACGAAACCTCCTGTTCGATGCGCTCACGGTTGGACAGGTCGATCGCAAACGCACCGACACGGAATCCATCCAGACGGGTCAGACAGCCGAGCTCATCCAGATGGTCCAGCAGCAGATCGCGCCAATGATCGAGCACGGGCACCCATAGGGTTTGCTTGAGCAGCTCCCACAACGCGCCAGTCAGATCGTTCGCTTCGCTGTGATGCAACAGCAGCGCGCGTCCGTTGGAACGGTCGGGGTCAACCGCGAGGCGGTCGTAGAGCCACAGGTGGATCAATTCGCCGAATACCGATCCGGTGCGGCGTGCGGTCAGACGTATCAACCGTTCCGAGTCCACCGACGGAACAAAGCGCGCGCCTTCCAGGCCGGACGTTCCGATCCAGAATGACCGAATGCCGCCGTCGCGCTCCGGGAGAGACAGGCGGGCCAGGAACTCCTGAATCGCCGTGTCCCTCCCCCAGACGGAAAGGAACCGAAGCCCGGTTTCGTCGACAAGGTGGGCATCGCAAAAGATGCCGGGTACCTCTGGTAGTTCAAGCATGGTGCTGCCTCCGCTAGAAGCCGGGGCGCACCACGCCCCGACGGGGCAGGTGTGCACCCGGCGGGTTATTGGTTCAACGTAGATGCTTACCTTGGTGCGTAACCGACGTCCGCTAAAGCAGCACGCACCTTCTCGCCGGCAAACAGCATGCGGTACGCCTGCTCGCTGTTTTCCGCATTCACCAGGTAGTCGCTGTGACCAACGCGCTTGAGAAATTGCGCGAAATCCCAGGCCTCCTGATCGGTCAGCTCCACCGTGATGACGACTGGTTCAGTGTCCGCCATGATCAGCTTCCTCAGTGAAGTGATTTGATCGAGAGCAGCCGTACTGAGCCGTCCCGTGCGATATTGAGTCGATATCTGTGTCCCGCGAATCTGGCGACGTACAACGTCATTCCAACGCGACGTAAGGCAGATAAGGGAATACGTCTGAAGTCCTCGATTGGCATGGTGGCCCTCCATAGTTGCGCCGGAGGCACACCACGCCCCTGCGGGGAAAGGTGTATCCCCGGCAGGGTTGACGACGTTGTTGAACAAGGACCGAGACCCGAAGGTCTGCGCCTCTTCCCGATCCGAAGGCGCTTGCCTGGCGCCGGCGCGAGCCGGCAGGGTGCCACTGAACCGCAGTGGCCACGGTGTAAAACCGCTTTTTCGCAAGGCCCGCACCGCAGGCCCTCGGGAAAGGCCCGCCCCCGGAGGGGCGGACGTTTGGTTAGAAGAAAGTGCCCCAGGGACCGATCATGTTGTGAGCGCGCAGCGCATCCGCCTGATCGTCGTTGAACGGCACATCGATCAGCCGGCCGGGCCCGACCACGAATGTCGCGATCCGTCCTTCCGTTGCAAATGACGTTGCGCCATCAGGGAAGGACCGGCCGAATATCTCGCGTGCGATTGCCAGTGCATCACGTTTCACAGCCATGTCCTTACGCCCCCTTCTGGAACAGCCTGCCAACCGGCTGGAACTGGTATCCCAATTCCTTCAGGCGAGTGGCCTGTTTGCGAAGAAGAGAGCGGTCAACCGTCGGGTCGAGTTTTACCTTGTCACCGAGCGGCCAGATCTCGCCAAACAACTCAGCATCCTCATCAGGCAATGCCGCGGCGGTTTCCGGCTCCGGCTCGGGTTCGACGGGAGCGGCTACAGGCTCGTCGTCGGACGTGGTATCGACATCGACAAGCGCGATGGCCTCGACATCGGCCCTGACCTCGACGATGGAACGCCCGCCGATGACGAAGGAGGCCGGGTAGATGCGGGAGATAGTGAATTCTCCCGAATACACGCCGGCATCGAACTCCTCAATGCCGCGCTTCACGGCGAATTCGCCGATCTCGGTATTGAGACGCCCGACATTGAAAGGGCCGTTACGACCGGTGATGGATCTGATCTGCACAGAACCTGATAGCTTGATCATGTCTATTGCTCCTCTTGGCTAAATTGCACCAAGGGAGTCCTCGCCCGAGGCGAGAACGCCCCGGCGGGGTTGGAAGGCAGGACAAACAAAAACACAGAAATGAATCCGCGCTTCTGCATATCCATGTTGAAGCCGATATTGAACAAGGACCGAGACCCGAAGGTCTGCGCCTCTTCCCGATCCGAAGGCGCTTGCCTGGCGCCGGCGCAAGCCGGCAGGGTGCCACTGAACCGCAGTGGCTACGGTGGAAACTGATCTCTCCGCAGGGCCGGCGCCCGGTCCTCTGGAGAGACGCCGCGCATGGCGGCGTCCCGTTTACTCTTCGCTCGAATCGTCGCTGGCGAGGATGATCTCCTCGACCTCCAACTCGATAACCTCAATGCCTTCAGTGCTCATGGTCGTCTCCTCCTCAGGGCTCGTGTGTAAGACCGGGGTCTCCCCCGAACGCCGGCGCACGACGTTCGGGGGAGACCCCGGCCAGAGGCCGGGGAGTCGGTTACCCCGCGATCGCCATAGCGATCACTTGGGCGACCATGAAGTACAGAACAAACATTTTCGGAGCGAAGATAGAAGCGGACATGGCGTTTTCTCCTGGTTAAAAACGCCGGAGAAAGCCACGCCCCTGTCGGGGTGAGCTTGTCCCCGGCAGGGTGGTTGAAGTAGATGTCGAACAAGGATCGGGACCCGGAGGTCCGCCTCTCTTCCCGATCCGGAGAGGCTTCAAGGGACCGGCGAATCGCCGGCAAGGGCGCCACATTCTGGGCTGTGGCCACCACCGAAAAATCGTCTTTCCGAAATGCTCACGCGAACATTTTGGAAAGAGCCGGGGAGTTTCCTCCCCGGCGGTGGTTTGACGTATCAGGCGGCCTTCGGCAGCCGCCAGACCTTGGCCTTGCCATCGAAGCGGTAGCCCTTGTTCTTCAGCTCCGCTTTGCGGGCCTCGAAGTTGGGATCGTCCTTCGACAGACTGACCTCATCCGGCAGAAGCGCATCGACGTCCTCGTCCGCGATGCAGGTATCCGATTCCGCAGCAGCGGGTGCATCGGTCACCTGGTTCACCGGGGCGGTCTCGGCTTTCGCCTGGTAGACGGTGTTGCCGTCGACCTTCACCCAGTCCAGGCGCAGAAGGCGGGCTTTCAGGCTGACGCCCGTAGTCCCCTTCTTCTCGCCCTTGTCGTAGGTGAAAACGTCGGTGTACAGATCGCCCAGTCGGAAACCGGCCAGCACCTTGTGGCGAACCGTGGTGCCGTCGGCAGCCATGCGGCCCTGATCGTTGATCTGGGACATGAACTGCTCGATGACCTTCTTCGCCTCGGCGCCGCTCACGCGGCAATCGAAGCGGGTCTTCTGCGGGTTTTCCGAATCACCGTGAATGGCCGTGATGTCGACGGCCAGAAACGGCGCGCCCTTCTTGGGTTCGACAACCCGGGCACGGTTCAGGTAACCGAAGCCGTCGATGTGGAGATCGAAATACTTGGAAGTGATGTTGCTCATGGTGTGTCTCCTCTGCTGGTAGGTGAACAAACAGGGGAAAACACCACGCTTGGTATAAGCGCCCGCATGGGGAAGGTGTTTCCCCGATGGGGTTGATGAAGGTATTGAACAAGGATCGGGACCCGGAGGTCCGCCTCTCTTCCCGATCCGGAGAGGCTTCAAGGGGCCGATGAAACATCGGCTGGTGCCACTGGTGCCGCAGTGACCACGGTTGAATGTTGCAATTTATAGACGAGCGTTTGCGCGCGCGTCAAGAGCTTTCCGACCCACATCCTTCAGAGAAATAACCACGAACAGCCGCCGCGAAGTCGTTCAGGTCCGGCTGCTGTTCGGCAGCTGCAATGAAATCCTCCACGGTCGCGCGCGGGGTAAGCGTGAGCACGATTTGCTGCGCACGCGTGCGCTGCGTCGAACTGAGCGTGAAACCCGCGCCCTGTTCGAATATCTGAACTACCGCCGCGGCTTCGCCAGGCTCCATGGTTGTTTGTACGCCAAATTGGCCCATCGTTGTTCTTCCTCCGTGTTACTGGTCGACGCGCACTCCAAGACGCGCGAGTATCCCTTCAAGTTCCTCGTGGCTGTGGAACCTGAACGTTATCGTACCGTTCTTCGATGCCTCATCAAAATCGAGCGAGGTCGGCGAGCCAACCGTCTCCCCAACGCGACGTTCCAGGCGGGCGATGTCCGGATCGCGCCGGTTTTTTTGCGAATGGGCATTGCTCGGCGCTCTTACCTGTTGTTCGAGTCGCCTTACGGTCCAACCTCGTTCCGCCGCCGTCTGCGCCATAGCGATCTGCGCGTTTCTCGCAAGCCCGACAAGAACCTTGGCGTGGCCAAAGGTGAGGAATCCCGAGGCGACCAGCGCCTTGACCTGTGGTTCCAGGCGCGTGATGCGCAACAGGTGCGAGACGTGCTCACGTTTGTAGCCAAGGGCGTCGGCCACATCCTGGTGCGTCAGACCAAGGTCGTCGACCAGGCGGGCAATGCCTTCAGCTTCGTCAATGGGATTGAGGTTTTCGCGCTGAACGTTCTCGGCCAGCGCGAACAGGGCGGCCGTCGTATCGTCGATTATGCGAATGACGACAGGTACCTCCCACAGGCCCGCAATCTGGGCCGCGCGCCAGCGGCGCTCGCCCGCGACAATCTCATAGCCTCCATCCGGTACCGGGCGGACGACAATCGGCTGAACGACGCCCTGGGCGCGGATGGATGCAGCGAGCTCCTGGAGGGTTTCGGCGGGAAACTCGTGCCGCGGCTGGAAGCGTCCACGCCGGAGCTGCTCGATTCCGACCTGCACCAGGGAGCCGTCACGGCCTGGCCCTGATACGCCCGGTTGGCCTGGTGTGGCGCGACGCACGTCGATGGCAGCCCCCATCATCCGTTCCAGGCGAAATACCGGCATGACGGAAACCTGGTGCAGCCGACAAAGGCTCGCCCGTCATTCTTTCCGCCCTTCATGGCGCGCAAAACCAGTGTGCCTTTGCGGCACTCAGGACACGAGCCGCCGATCGCTGCCTCCTTTGCAGTGCTCTTCTTCGCCGGCGCATCAGGTTGCGCCGAGCCGCGGTCACCGTTTCTGAACACGAGTGCGAGCTTCCCGTTTTCGATGTGCGCGTGCGAGTCGTACTTCTTGCCCTGTTGCGATTTCAAACCGCGAAGCAGTACGGTCTTGCCTGCCAGCAACTCCAGCGCCTGAGACTCCGACAGTTTCTTGCCAAACGACTCCTTCCACACGATTGCGCGGCAGGCCTCGCACTGCCACGCCTTTGGGGATTCGCCGACGGCGCCGCCGCACTGGCATTTGCCCGCGGCCTGCCCGCGCGGGCGCCCCGGTTTGCCACCCTCATCCGGTAGGGTGACCTGACATCCGGGATACCCCGAGCATCCCCAGAAAAATCCACTCTTGCCCTTGCGCCTGCGCAGCGGTTTCCCGCATTCGGGACACGCATGCTGCTGTACCGGTACACCGCCAAGCTCGCCCCCCTGCTTAGCCCGTTCCACCATGGTGGCAACCCATTCGGCCTGGCGCCGCACAAACTCCTCCAGGCTGCCGCGCCCTTGGGCGATATCGTCCAGTGCCTGTTCCCACAGCGCGGTTGTCCCTGGCTCCTTGACCGGCTCAGGCAGCGCATCGATGAGCGCCCGGCCAGTCTCGGTGGAAATCAGGTTCTTCTTCCGCTTTTGCAGGAGACCCCGTTCGAGCAGGGTCTTGATGATGCCGGCCCGCGTCGCCTCGGTCCCCAGCCCTGACGTTTCCTTGAGGATCTGCTTCAGGCGCGCGTCGGTAACCAGCTTCGCCACGTTTTTCATGGCGGCGATCAATGTACCTTCCGTGAACCGCGCCGGCGGCTTCGTCTGCTTCGCCACCGCCTCCGCTCCGGCCACGGGACAGGCCGCGCCCCTGGTGAGTTGTGGCAGTTCCTGGTCATCAGTGTCATCGCTGTCGTGCTCCTCGCGGGAGAGCTGGTACAGCGCTTTCCATCCATCGGCGACAACGCGCCGGCCAGTCGCCTGAAACAGCTCTCCGTCGGTCGACAAAGAGACCAGCGTCTTGTCGAATTCGTGGTGCGGGTAGAACTGTGCAAGGTAACGGCGACGGATCAGGTCATAGACCTGTCGCTCGCCATCGTTCATACGCGGAACATCGCACGCTGCTTTGGTGGGGATGATCGCGTGGTGGGCGGTGATCTTGCTGTCGTCCCAGGCCTTGGAGCGCAGCCCCCTGTCCGCGCCGGCGACGGCTGCCGCAAGTCCCTGGTCCGATCGGACCAGGGCATCCAACACCGCGGAGGACTCCGCCAGCATGCTTTGCGGCAGATAGGGGCAATCGGTGCGCGGGTAGGTGACGGCCTTGTGGGTTTCGTAGAGCGCCTGCACCGTATCCAGGACCTGTTGCGCCCCCATCCCGTACAGCCTGTCAGCTTCCTGCTGCAGGGTTCCCAGGTCATAGGGCAGCGGCGGTGCTTCGCGCGCCCGCTTGGTCTCCGCAGCAGCCACCACTCCCTGCTTGCCTACCAGCCGCTGCGCCAGCGTGCGGGCCGCCTGTTCGTTGATACAGCGGCCCTCGGAATCCGTCACCGTCTCCGGCGGTACCCACTTCGCGCGGAAGCGCCCGCTGTCGGCAGCAAACGTGACCAGCACATCCCAGTACGGGACCGGCCGGAACGACTCGATGGCTCGATCGCGATCCACCACCAAGCGCAAAGTCGGCGTCTGGACGCGCCCCACCGACAATACGCCGTCAAGACCCCGCTCCCGGCCAAGAACGGTATAGGCGCGGGTCAGGTTCATTCCGACAAGCCAGTCTGCCCGGGCGCGGCCCAACCCCGCCCAATAGAGCGGCTGGGTCTGCTCGCCGGGCCGCAACGCGCCAAGCGCTTTATGGATGCTCGCGTCATCCAGTGCCGAGAGCCACAACCGGGCCACCGGCCCTCGCCACTGGCAAAGCTGTAACACCTCGCGCGCGATGGTCTCGCCTTCCCGATCCGCGTCAGTCGCGATCACGACCTCCCGCGCGCTCGCCAGCAGCCCCTTGATGATTTTGAACTGCTTGCGCGCGTCGCTCTTGACCTCCAGTTGCCAGCTATCCGGCAGAATCGGCAAGGTATCGAGTGCCCACCGCTTGTACTGCTCGCCGTAGCCCTCAGGGGGCACCATCTCAAGCAGATGCCCGAAGCACCAGGTAACGGTCACCCCGCTGCCGCTGAGGCAGCCGTCCGCCTTGCCCTGGGCGCCCAGTACGCGGGCAATGTCCCGCGCCTGGGAAGGCTTCTCGCAAAGGAAGAGGCGGCTCATGGCACCTGAGCCTCCCTGTCGCCGTTGTCCCAGCGCTCCACGTGCTCGGGGCAGGCACTGCATACGCCGCGCGCTGAATTGCGATCGAGCCGAATCCAACTGCATGGCGTTTCGGTGATCTCATCCCAGCAAGCATGCATATCATCGCAGCCACAGCCGATGCAGGTGGCGACAGCGCACGACATTCCGGACTCGCCCTGGGTAAAGGGATAGCTGCTCATGGGCAGACCTCCCGGTCCAGTCGCCCCCGGCAAGCGACCACGTCGTAGAACTTGCCCGAGACGGTGAGCATCGTCGCTGCGTCATGAGACGTTACAAAGAACAGCTCGTCATCGTTCCAAACGTTGACAATGCGCCCGTCACCGGTCTCGACGAATCTGCTCAACCAGCGAAGCTCACGCTCCCCGTAGCGCTTACGCACTGGCGTCGATGATTCGACACAGGTGATGTGCATGTGCGGAGCAGACCGGGGCGCCTCATCGCCACCGACATCGAGCGCATCGAGATAGCTTGGGCACGTGCAATCGCGCTCGATGTCGATTACGCGATACGGCCCCGTGCCATAGTTGGTTTGAACCACGTCACCGATGCTCAACCTGTTTCGACACGGGGCCGCCATATCAGGACCCCATTCCCTCTGCCTCATGCGGCACGAGCTCCCACCCGCCGTCGCGGGTGAAACGTGCGACGCCGTCGCGTTCCATGCGCCTGAGTTCTGACCCTATACGCGACTCGTGGCGGGTCACGGTAACGCGGCGCTTGAGGGTCGATATGGGAACAGATGCCCGAGCCACCGACAAAGCGGTTACCAGCTCGACGCGCAGCGAGGAGCTCTGCCCGTTCATCACTGCTTCACCGCCTCGCGTAACACGCTGCCGGGCACGAAGCGCACAAGGCGGGATTCCGGCACGACGATGGGTTGCCCTGTTTGCGGGTTACGGGCCGATCGTTGCGGCCGGGTCCGCGTGCTGAATGTCCCGAAGCCCGTGAGACGGACATCTTCACCCTGGGAGAGGGCGTGGGCGATGGAATTAATCGCGGTATCGACGGCCCGACTTGCAAGCTCCTTCGGCAAGTCGCACGCCAGCGCCACCGCCGCGGCGAGATCGGTCTTAGTCAGCTTCTGCTTCATCAGCTGACTCCTTCTTGCGTAACCGGATACTCTCCACGCGCGACAGGTCCAGATCGACATGGTCGGCCTGCACTTCGAGCCGGGCGCGCGGCTCGCCGCTGTCCTTGTCCGCCCACTCGTGATTGACCAGGGTTCCGGTCACCGCGACACGGGCACCCTTGGCCAGCACTTTGGCCGCGGCCTCCGCCTTCGGACCCCACAGGTTCACATCCAGCCAGAACCCGCCGCGGTCGGCAAAGCCGCCGTTGCCATCGGGCACGCTGCGGTCGAAGTAGACGCGCAATTGCGCCACGGCGCGCCGCTCGCCGTCCACGTCCACGTGCTTGAGCGTCGGCGCCGTGCCCAGATTGCCTCTGCCTTTGAAGTCATTTGCCATGCGTGCTCTCCTTGAGTGATTTGATGCACTGGCAGATTTATCGGCATACCCAGTAGGCGACAATCGACAATGGCGACGGATTCGGGAAGTGATTACGTGGGCTGCGTGTATGCAGTACGCGAACCGCATACACAACGCGGCCGCTTCTCGACATCGTCATGTTTCTACTGCGCGCAGGCGATCCAGACGCTCGAGAAAGTCGCGCAGCCGAATGCGCTCGTAGTCGGTGACAGCGAGTGCCATGTTCAGGTAGATCCGTCGCCTCTCGAACGCCAGCCATACCCGCCTCACATCTGCCGGTACCTGCTCCAGGACTGCTCGCCCGGCGTCCGAGGTGATGTCGAAGCTCACCGCGTTGTGGCCGGCACGCCGCCACCGGTACCCGGTCAACGTTCTGTCCGAGTAGCGTGCAGGGTAGGCAGGTGCCGTCGGGAACCGCTCCCGGAATTCCTGCACCATGTCGCGCCCCAGTTGCTGGAGCTTCCTACGCCGTCGCTCCAGCTCTTCGAGTTGGGCTTTCGCCTCCCGGAGATTCCGGAACGGCAGCTCCAGAAGACCGATCCACTTCTCACTCACCCGCCCCTCCCCTTACCCTTAAAGGGCCCTTTAGGGCCACCACCTCTACGTCAGCAATCCGACATGAACAGTACGTCAGCGCTATGCCGTCCCTTCGACTGGCGCACCGGTCTCATCGTCGGTATCCGCTCCATCGGTATGAGTGTCCGCATCCTGGGGGCCGCGCACTTTCGGCGCGTAAGCGGCACGCAGTTCACCGGCGAGTACCGGCTGCGGCAGGTCTCCCATCACCTCACGGGCCTTCACGGCTTTCGCCGTCCCTTGCATCAGGTCTTCACGTGTTGCACCCATGTAGCGGTAGCCTTTCGCTGCCTCGTAGGCCGAGCGCAGTTGCTTGCCGCCCTGAGCCAATAATCGTTCGCTGGTCTGGAGATCCATCAAACCGACGTGTCGTGCGGTCAGCACCGCCCGCACCAGCTTGTCGAAGTCCGCCAGCAGATAGGCGCCGTGGAAGGCGTAGGGGTTTGAGAAGTTGAGGTCGAGCCGCGCCGGCGCGAGAGATTGCGCCACAACTACGTTCACCGCCGGCGCGCCGGCGAGCAGTTGCTCCACCGTGTTCTCCATCTCCTTCAATTGGTTCCGTGCCCGCATCAGCTCCCGCTCGATCTTCACCAGCCACCAGTCGGCGTAGGGGTCGTCCGCGATGCTGCCACCCCAGATGGGGCGCAGCATCGCCGCAAAACGCAGCAGGCCGACGATCTCGTGCTGGCCCTCGGCCGCCATGCGCCCGAACACCAGGCGCTGCGCCTGGCGCGTCTGTATCTCCATGGTTGCCTGGCTGCGCAGGGCCCCGGGCGCATCGGAACGGGGCCGTGATGCCTGTGCTTCACTGACTGCCGGTGTTGTCATGGCATGCTCTCCTGTAGGTCAAGTTGTGGTGCCAAGGACCGCGGACGTATCTGCGCTTGTCCCGGCTGGCCGAATCGTATCGGCGAGGTGTTTGTGCCACGTGGCACATCAATGCCTCGTAGGCTCTTCCAGTTCCCGTAGCTGAGATCGCCGCTGCGCAAGTTGCGCCTCCAGGGCGCCGCGGACGGGGCCAGTCCGGGATGCCGCCTGCACCAGCTGCTCAAGCGCGCGGATTTCACTACGCAGGTTGTTGATGCGCATGTCTGCCGACGAATGACCAGCCGGGGGCAACGGCGGCAGCACCGGGGGCGGCAGCACCGGGCAGAACTCGCCGGATTTCACCTTTCCGCAGAGCTTCGCGGTGTAGCCGACGATGTTGCGGACCGGATCGGACTTGTTGCGCAGGCGCTGGGCGAGCGCATTCACCACGTCCTGGTGGTCGGCAGGCCGATCCGGGAGGTGGTCTTTAAGCGTTCGCAGGACCAGCCGCTTGAGGTTGTCGCTGAAATCCGGTGGCCATCGGAGCGGGGGGCCAGCATCATCAGCCCTCGGGTTTGCGGTAGTAGTGGTTTTTTCTTGATCTTTTTCCTGAACACAAAGATCACTACTACCACTACTACTACAGGGGGCACCGGCTTCAAGTTTCGAGGGGTTTTCAGGTTTCTGGAGGTGTTTGGGGCGAAAAACTGGCTTGGTTCTCCCAAATTCCGCGCCTGAATCCTGGGTTTCGCTATTGGTCACAGTGTGACCACCCTCGGTCGAGCCTCGATCCAGCTCAATTTCGGTGGTGTCCACAGTGTGAACACTCCCGGTAGGGTCCCGATCCGATTCGGACCGCGAGGTGCCTACACTGTAGGCAACATCGGTTTCCGGCCCGCTTTCAAGATTTGAAGTCGGTTCCGGCCCACCGGTTTCAAAATTTGAAACCGGCTCCGGACCCCTCGTTTCAAGATTTGAAACCGGTTCCCCCGACTTCAAATCTTGAAGCCGGCTCTTGCGCTCCGTTATCACGCCGGCAAAAAAGCGTCCGGCGCCCGCTTTGGCGGACTGGATAGCCTCCATGCGCTGGGCTATGAGGTCCACGGGTTCCAGCGGGTCGTGGCCGCGGTGGATGTCATCGTCGATGGCGGCCAGCACGGCGTGGGCGACACGCCTGGCAATCCGGTCAAAGTGACCGGCAGCCGCCTGCTCCAGCAACGCCATGTATCCCGCATCCAGCTGGGTCACCTGCGCCAGAGAGGCTGGCTCCGAGTGCAGTGCGTGCACCGCGCCTCGGAACCGACCCTGGGCGTCACGCACCTGCCTGCACTGGCTGATCCAGCGCGTCATGCGCAGGATGGCGCGGTCGCGCACGATCGTGGTCGTGGACTTGCCCAGCTCCCGCGCGGTCGTCTCGATGCTCGGGAGCGGGGTGACGCCGTAGGGTTGAACGCGTGCCTCCTGGAGCAGGTACAGCATGTGCACCTTGGTGCTGTCGGGCAGGATTGGATCCCTGACCAGAATGGCGGGGTAGGCGTCGTGCCATACGCCGGTAAACAGAACGCTGTCCTGGGGCTCGCCGGCCGCGCCGCTCAACAACCGTTGAGCGGCCATGTCCACCAGCGAGCCGATTGAGTTGGTGTCAGGCGTCTGGACCGGCATGATCAGTTCCGCAGGCCGACGACCTGGGCGCCGGCGTCAGCGCCATCAGACCATGGCGCGGTCGCCGCCTCATCGTCGTCTGCGCCACACCATCGCTGGGTGACGCGCCAGATCAACCGAAGCGGCAGGCCGGTTTCTTGGGCGAGTTCACGCCAAACCACCGGAGTCGCAAGGTTGGGCTCGAGCCCCAACTTCTCCCAGGCAAGCCACACCGCCCGGGCCTCATCTTCGGTCGGTTCCGGGGGGCGGCCGACACCGGGCGGCGCGCCCAGCACCCGCCGCGCGAAGGTGTATTCCTTCACACCCATTCCAAACAGCACCTGCATCATGTCGGAGGGCGCATCTAGTTGGACGAACTCCATGCGCAGCTGCTGGAGTTCCGCCTCACGCCGGATTTGTCCGACTACGGTCCAGAAGGCGTCACGATCCAGCTCCACTCGCAGGACGTGGCCGGCGAGTTTGCGCTCCAGATTGGTCAGCTCGGATATGGTGATGTCCTTCAGGGCTTCCGCTTCCTTCGGTCCGATCCCCATGTCGCGCAGCGCCGACCAGTCGCCTTCGCTCAGGCAGGAGGCCGCATACCGCAGTACGGCATGCGTCAGCTCGAATTCCTTTCTCGCCATGGCTCACCCCCAGACCTTGCCGTTGGCGGCCTTGTGGATGGACCGATAGACGCCCACCAGCTCCACGAACATCTCCCATGCCCAGTCGTGCATCTTCGGCCACAGCAGAGGCCCGAAGCCGGGGAGGGTGGCCATGGGGATCAGGTCCCAAACGACGGGGGCGCGCTCCTCTTCGATGAAGGCGTGCCACTGGAAGAACTCCCAGTTACCGGCGTGCTGGATGGCCTCGTCGATAGGGGTATCGCGCCACTCCGCGGGCAGGTGGTCTCCGGCGCGCGAGCCGTCTGCGAACTGCTCGGATATCTGCGCCAGCGTCCACCACAGGTAGACCAGGTGCCGGACATGCTCGTCGGAGACAGAGATGAGGTTGTCGGACGGTATGAGGGAGGTCGGACCAATCAGGTATCCGACGCCGTCAGGGATGGGATGGATGATTTGGTCGCCCATCCGTGCGAGCACGGCGATGTCCCTGGCCAGTTTGACAGCTCGCTCACGCAACGCTGGCAGGTCTTCGGCCTCGGTGGCAGCCTGGGCTGCGCGCCCCAACGTTAGGGCCGCTGGAGCCTCTTCTTCGCCAGGTTCACCGCTTCGCCCCTTTCGAGCGGAGATTTCCTGGGGAAGCTCCGTTCCGGCTTTGGTCGCAGGTTTGCCAGACGGTTGAGTGGGCGCTGCGGGCTGCCCCGCTCCGGTGCCCGCTGCACGAGGGAGCTCTGACGTGGCGGGCTCCAGCTCTTGCTCATGCGGTCGCCCGTCGTCGCCGCTCCTGTGGGCGGCCGCCGGTTCTTCGGATAGCGCGCGGCCGTCCAGCGCTGCCCCCATCAGCAGGCTGGCGCGCTGCACGTCGATGTCTGCGGTGACCGAGAGTTCGGTTTCCAGGTCGCGGCGTACCGAGTCCAGGTCCAACTGGTCGGCGTCATGGCGGGACAGAACTTCGACGAACACCGACTGACCTATGTCGTCGGCTCCGAGATCAAGCGATTTCCAGCATTGTCCGAAGGACCGATCAAGGGCCTTGATGCGCTCGATCTGGGGGCGGCCCATGCCGGCTTTCAGAGCGGTGGGAATGGCTTGGTGCAAGACATCAACGGCATAGTTAAACCAGTCGATGATTGCATGCCCGATAGTGTATCCGCGCTCTTTCAAAGCGGCAGAAAGTGTCCTGGACGAGAGTCTTTCCCCCATCTCATCTTCGATAAGGCCCCTCAATTCCCGGATCGCCAGCGCCCGATCGATAAACACCAGGTCGCCCCGCAGGTCGTTCTCCTTGAGGTGCCCGAGGAGGGCATCGGATTCGCGGGTCCAGGGCTGGAACAGGCAGTGAATACGCTGGAAGCGCTCTTCGCCGGTTTCGACGCAGAGCTCTTTCAGTGCCCGCAGGCGGGTGTTGCCGCCCTTGAAGACCATGTACCGCGGCGCACCCGGGCGCCGGGTGATGGTCAGCGGCTGGTCCATCTCGCCGGCCGCGATCGATGCCTTGATCTCCTGGTATTTGTCGTTAGGCGACCGGCGCGGATTGCGATCGTAGTAGTCGATGCGGTCAATCTCGACGATCATCGGCGTCGTCGTGATCGGGTCCTGGGGCGCGATCTCGCGCCGCTGGCCGAAATGCGGCTGCGTGAGCATTTCCGCCAGCTGGGCGTCGGTGGGGCGTCGCTTGCTCATGACCGCACCTCCGCCTTGTTCCAGAAGTAGACATCGATGCCGTGGCGCAACCATGCGCCGCTGCGTTTCCACGGCAGGGGAGCGATGTTGGTCCATTCCCGAAGGGCAGCATACCGGCGCAGGGAGACGCGGTAACGGCGGATGTGTCCGTCGCGGTAGACGGTGACTGCTGCGTGACCGGAACGGCGCCAGGCAGTCAGGCGCGCGATGGGGTGCTCGTTCATTTCCGCACCCCCATACGCTTTGCCCAGGCCTCGATTTCGATAGCCGCAGGACGGCGCCGCTGGCGCCGCACGTCGACCACTTCGGCACCCCGCCGCTTTGTGCAGGATTCCGCATCCAGCGCGATCTGCGCCGCCTCTTCGTAGGCGCGGGCAATGACAGTGAACTCGCGGCAAGCGATTTCGCCATCTTCCGGCCAGCACACTTCCACTTTGAAAAATGCAGGGGGCTGATCACACGGGATCATGATCGGGGTCTCGCCCCCGAACAGGTCCGGATGAAGCGGGCCAGGGATGAAGTCGGTGCGCTGCATGTCACACCTCCCGGACGAGATCGGCAGGGAGTTCGACGTGCGGGAGCAGCTCGCGCACGAGGCTGGTCATGGTCTCCAGCGCGCAGGCCGTCGAGCCCCGGCGCTGCCGTTCCCAGCGGTGAACCGGAACGCGGGCGGTGGCAGCCTCTCGGTAGGCGACCGTGCCGGGCACCATCGTGTCGAGGATCGAGATTGTTCCGCGGGAATCGGCGAATGTTGCTTTGCGCAGACCGTCAGCCACCCGGCGCGCGTCTACGGTGTGGTCCATCCGGTAGATGAGCCCATACAAATGCCCGAGCGGCGCGCCAAGGAATTGCATGGGGCGCAACCGGTCCAGCATGCCGAGCGTGCCGCGGGCGAACTCCCGGGCCGACAGGATTTCCGGGGGAATGGGGGAGAGCAGCATATCGGCCGCCAGGACACCCACGTCCTGAAGGGGGCCGACGGCGCCCTGGGTATCGATCAGCACGATGTCGTAGCCGGTCAGCCCCTTGAGGGCATGCTTCATCCGGACACGGCCGTCGGGGGTATGGAGCACCCAATTTTCCAGGCTCCCGTCGGGGTCGTCGGAGATGACGATATCCAGGTTGGTGATGGCAGTCCGGCTGATAGTGCCCTCGACCGACCCGCCGGTGACGAGGCGGTGCAGACCTTCGGTGGCCCGGGCCTCAATGGGGTAATACGAACTCAGGGTGGGTTGGATATCCGCATCCACCAGCAGCACGTGGTTGCCGGCGTCTGCTAGTATCCCGCCCAGGTTGGCGGTCAGGGTCGTTTTCCCGACCCCACCCTTTGTGGAACAAACAGTTACAACGATCATGACACCCTCCTCCTGGTTGAGAGAGGGTGTTTCGTTGGAATCTAAGGTCTGTCAGGCCGTGTCGGATTGAAAATCCCCGTGTCGGCGGTTCGATTCCGTCCCTGGCCACCAATACACAAAGGTCAACCGTTCTCGGTTGGCCTTTTTCTTTGCGCGCTCCCGCGTGTTCGCGGGGACTCCTGCGGATTTCTGCGGACTTCCTTCCTCCGGTCGTCTCGCCCATCTCGGCCCCATTTCGCTCTCTCCTGGCCATTCTTCTCTCCAGCCTCGCTCGCCGGCTAAGGGCCGAAGTCCGCAGAGGCCGCAACGTGGACCTATACAGATCAATGGGTTACGTGCTGACGAATCAAACGGTTGGATTGCGGCATCGGCAGGCAAAGGAAACCATGGCCGTTGTGTTTTGTCGGTAGTTCTTGACAGCTACCGACGTTTCGCAACATTATGACGACATGGACAGTTCGCACCAGAGCATTCTGGATCTTGCCGCCCAGCGCGGCCTTATTCGCCCACGCGATCTCAATGAGCGTGGGCTGCCCACGATCGCCCTCACGCGGCTGGTGCGGCAAGGGCTGCTCCAGCGCGTGGGACGGGGCCTGTACGCAATTCCGGACCGGGCCGTCTCGGAACACGGCGCACTCTCCGAGGTGGCACGCAAGCACCCGCAAGCCATCGTCTGCCTGCTGTCGGCACTGCGCCTACATGAACTCACCACACAGTCGCCGTTCGAGGTCTGGCTGGCAATTCCCAACAAGGCACGCGCGCCAAAGATGGACTATCCCCCGCTGCACATCGTGCGCTTCTCTGGCGCCGCGCTGACGGAGGGGGTCGAGGAGCACCTCATCGATGGTGTGCCGGTGCGCGTGACCAACGTCGCCCGGACCGTGGCTGACTGCTTCAAGTTCCGCAACAAGATCGGCCTCGATGTCGCGCTGGAGGCGCTACAGGAGTCCTGGCGTGCCAAGCGCGTCAGCATGGATGAACTTTGGCGTTTTGCTGCGCTGTGCCGTGTGGCCAATGTGATGCGCCCCTACATGGAAAGCCTGTCATGAACCAGCGCAACATGGCCGCCTCGGTGCGCGCCCGCCTGCTCAACCGCGCCCGCGAGACCCGACAAGACTTCAATCTGATCTTGACCCGCTATGCGCTTGAGCGCCTGCTTTACCGGCTCAGCATCTCCCCCCACGCCGACCAGTTCCTGCTGAAAGGTGCGCTGCTGTTCGACTTGTGGTTCGACATCCCGCATCGTCCGACACGCGACGCCGATCTGCTGGGCTTCGGCTCGGCCGAGATCCCGCATGTCGAGGCGGCGTTTCGGGACATCTGTACGGTGGAACTGGACGACGGCATACGCTTCCAGCCTGACTCGGTACACGCGGAGGAGATCCGCAAGGAAGCCAACTACTCCGGTGTCCGGGTCACGCTGATCGGCCTGTTGGACGGTGCCCGATGCCACGTGCAGGTCGACGTGGGTTTCGGCGACGCCGTGACGCCCGGCCCCGAGGCCGTCGACTACCCGGTAATGCTGCCGGACATGCCAGCCCCGAAGCTGCGCGCCTACCCCCGCTACACGGTTGTCGCCGAGAAGCTGGAGGCACTGGTGTCGCTCGGCATCGCCAACAGCCGCATGAAGGATTACTTCGATCTCTGGATCTTGTCGCGCTACACCGACTTCGACGGCGCGCTCCTGTGCAAGGCGATCCACGCCACCTTCGAGCGCCGCAGGACACCGCTGCCGGATGGCGTCCCTTTCGGATTGAGCGACGAATTCGCGCAGGATCGGCAGAAGCAGACTCAGTGGCAAGCATTCTTGAGGAAGAATGCCTTGGACGAGCTTCAGCTTTCCGAGGTCGTTGCCGGTCTGCGTGCCTTCCTGTCATTCCCGCTGGACGCGCTCCAGCAAGGTGCTGCATTTCCGCAAACATGGCTTGCCGGAAACGGGTGGATGTCGAGCGGCGAGGAATCGGGCCGATGACCTGGAATCCCGATCTGCTCTTGGAGGATTTTCACCGTGTCGCCGGCATGGCTGGCGTCTCGTTGGCGCTTGATGCCATCGCGATCGAGCGGTGCCCTGCGCCGCACGTGCCGCCCAAGACATTACCGCCCGGCACCATGGCGGTGTACGTCTTCTCGTTTGGGCCTCATGTGCTGAAGGTCGGGAAGGTCGGCCCCAACAGCGCTGCTCGCTACACGGCTCAACACTACAACGCCGGCAGCGCGAAGAGCACTCTGGCAGCCTCCTTGATCAAACACGGCGAGCGCATCGGCGTCGCCGGCCTGAACGAAACGAACGTCCCCGGCTGGATCAGGGAGCACACCGATCGGGTGAACTTCATCCTCGATGCGTCGCTCGGTGTCCACGTCCTCAACCTCCTCGAGGCATTTCTGCAGTGCCGCCTCCGGCCTGAGTTCGAGGGATTTGCCAGCCAACGGATCGATCGCGAGGGCGGACAGGCATGAAAGAGGACATCCTCGAACAAATGGTGGACGAGTACCTGCAGCACAAAGGGTACTTCACCCGGCACAACATCAAGTTTCGACCTGCCGGCGATCATGTGGAGTACGACACCCGCCAGGATGCCGTGCATAGCGACATCGACGTGATCGGCATCCATCCGCGACTCGACGGCGCGCGTCGGGTGATGGTCGTGAGCTGCAAGAGCTGGCAGGGTGGCTTTCGTCCCGAATACTGGGTCGATGCGATCGCCAAGAACAAGGTGGTCTCGGGGCGTGAGGCCTGGCGCGGGTTTCGCGAACTGACCAGGGAGAAGTGGGCCGCAGCGTTCAGGACGATGGTCGCCGAACTGACGGGTTCGTCCTCGTTCACCTACATCACGGCCGTCACGAAAGTCGTGGGCAGCCGAGCGGCGTGGCAGGACAACGCGACGTTCCGCGAGAATCTCGGCGGCAACCCCATCGAGATACTGACCTTCGGCGACATGCTGAAAGAACTCTTTCCGTCCATCGACACGACTCCGGCCTCATCGGAAGTTGGACGGGTTCTGCAGCTGATCAAGGCGTCAGGCTGGTCTCTCGACAAGTAATCCAACCCGAAGGATGCACGTGCGACGGTAATCAGGGATTGATGATGGCCCGCTGCTCGTCCCATAGCAGTGGCGTCCCCGACGCCAGATCGAACAGGGTCACCTCCGGCGGCAACGTTTCGTCGAGGATCGCAGCCACGATGTCCGGCGCAAGGGTAGTGAGGTTCACCATCCGGCTCACATAGGCCCGATCCATCCCCTCGCGCTCGGCCACCTCGGATAGCGTGCGCGCCTCGCCGGACTCCACCATCGCCAGCCAGCGGTGGCCGCGGGCGAGCGCGAGCTGGATCGGCGTCGGCGTGTCATCCCAGGGACGGGGCTGGACAGCGCTGCCGTCCGGAAGGGCCACGGCCTTGCGGCTGCCGCGGCGCTTGATCCGGATCGGCACAGCGATGGTAAGGCTGCCGTCGCTCGCGGTGATCACCTCTGGCTGACCGGTCTTGTCGATCAAGATTTCATTCATGCCACGGCCTCCTCAAGGGTTTCCGGGGCGGGCTCGGGGCGCAGCTCCAGGGCGAGCACCTCGATGCCGTTGGGCCGGAACCGCACCTCGATGTCGTCCGGCGAGACGATCACCTTGTCGATGAGGAGCCGCACGATGCGCTGCTGCTCGGCCGGGAAGAGCTGATCCCAAATCGCATCCAGCCGGGTCATGGCCACCGTGACCTGGGCCTCGTCCAGGGAGGGGTCGAGCCGGGCGGCGCGCTCGGCCACCCCGGCGACCATGGCCGGGGCGCGCAGCACCCGGCGCATCTGCTCCAGCACGGCGGCCTCCAGTTCACCGGCCGGCAGGCGCGGCAGCCCGGAGGCGCCGGCGTGCTCCTTGTTCTCCCGCGTCGGCAGGTAGTAGCGGTAGATACGTCCGTTCTTCTTGCGCGTGGACCAGGGCGTGAGCGCCCGGCCATCGATCCCCACGACGATCCCCTTGAGCAGGAACGGCACCCGGGCGCGGGTGTTGTTGCCTCGCACACGCGAGTTCTGCGCGAGGATCGCCTGGGCGGCATCCCACAGCCTGCGCTCGACGACGGGCGGGTGTTCGCCCGGATACCACTGATCGCGATGGCGGATCTCGCCCAGGTAGACGCGGTTGTTGAGGATCTTGTAGACGAGGCTCTTGTCGATGGGCTTGCCATCGCGCACCCGCCCGTCTTGGGTAGTCCAGGCCTTGGAGGTCACGCCGTCGAGGCGCAGCTCCTTCACGAGCAGGGTCGAGGACCCGAGCTCGACGAAGCGCTGGAAGATGTGGCGGACGATCTTGGCCTCGCGCTCGTTGGGCACCAACCGCCGGTTCTCGACGTCGTAGCCGAGCGGCGGCACGCCACCCATCCACATGCCCTTGCGCTTGCTGGCGGCGATCTTGTCGCGGATGCGCTCGCCGGTAACCTCGCGCTCGAACTGGGCGAAGGAGAGCAGGATGTTGAGCATCAACCGCCCCATCGAGGTGGTGGTGTTGAACTGCTGGGTGACCGAGACGAAGGAGACCCCGTGGCGCTCGAAGACGTCGATCATTCGCGAGAAGTCAGTCAGCGATCGCGTCAGGCGATCGATCTTGTAGACCACCACGATGTCGATCCTGCCGGCCTCGATGTCGGCCAGCAGCCGCTTGAGCGCCGGCCGGTCCATGTTGCCACCGGAGAAGGCGGGATCGTCGTAGTCGTCGGCCACCGGAATCCAGCCCTCCGCGCGCTGGCTGGCGATGTAGGCGTGGCCGGCGTCACGCTGGGCGTCGATGGAGTTGTACTCCTGGTCGAGCCCCTCGTCGGTGGACTTCCGAGTGTAGACGGCGCAGCGCAGGCGGCGCTTCAGGGCTTCGTTCATCGCCGACCTCCCTGCTTCTTCGGATTCTTCGCCTTGGCCGGTGCCTTCACGCCGAAGAAGAGCGGCCCGGACCAGCGGGTGCCGGTGATCTCGCGGGCGATCATGGACAGGCTCGGGTAGCGCCTGCCCTCGAACTCATACTGTCCGTCCTGGGCGACCGTCACCCGGTGCTCGATCCCCTGGTACTCCCGGGTGAGCACGGTGCCGGGCATCAGCCGGATGTCGCGATCGAGCTTGCGCGCCTTGCCGGTCTCCACCAGGGCCTTGATGCGCCGCTTGTTGCGCTCCAAGAGGCTGGGATCGACCTTGCGGAACTCGATCTCTTGCAGCTTGTACGCGATCCGCCGCTCCATGAACTGGCGATTGGGCGTCGGGTTGTCGCTGCCGAAGAGTTCTCGCCAAAGCGCCCTCATTTCCTCTATCGAGAGATCCGGGAGCCCGGCGATCCGGGCGACGACGCTCGGCGGGGTGGGTGGGACGGTGCTTGCCTTCATGGAGCCTCCTCCAAAGTGTTGTTGACGGGGTGGCTATGAAGGCGCTGGTGGCCGGAGAAGCCAAGCTCAAACTCGCTCTCCGCGGGGCCGCCTGCGGACTGGGCGAACACGGCCTCGCGCAGTCGGACGAGGCCGTGGGCCAGCAAGGATGCGGCTTCGCGCCGGCGCTGCTCCGGCGTCATCCGTTCGGGTGGTAGGTGGTTGATCGTGCACATCGGTATCGGTCCTGAACGTCCAACTCGCTTGATGACGAGATTGTCCGGTCAGGCCGTGACCTCGGCCATCAGGGAGTTTCGGGCCGGTACGAAAGGATGCGGAAGGTCGCGACCCCGCTAATACGGATGCTGCCCGTTGCGGATGAAATTTGTGTAGGTGTCGACCAGGAGTTCGTCCTCTTCGTCGTCATTTTTCTCCCAGGGCTCGCGGTCGGGGAGGATGAGCAGCGTGATGACGAGTTCGTACTGATCGGAGACGACACGCATCTCGCGCAGGGACATGTCGGCGGGCTCTTCCTTGAACCATACGCGAGCAGGCAACTCGATTCCCGTTCTTTCATCAGGGTGACGTATCGTCTGCGCCGCCAAGGACGCCTCGGGGACGGGTATCGTCTCCTTTGAGAACCGAAACCTGGCCCTGGTGCGTAGAGCATTGCGACTCGACCAGGACCAATTGATGAAGCCGTCGTTGGAAACGACCAAGACCGCCCGCAGCGGCGTGAACTCGATCCATTGCCGGATGGCCGCCACGAGCGATACCCCATACCGATCCGCGCAAGCGCCGAGCAGATCGATGTCCACCTTGGCCGACTCGACCTGCTTGCGATAATCGTCCAGCGGCATCAACAGCGTCGCCGCGAACTTGTCGGCATCGGCTTCCCGCTGCCGGGCTGTCGAGCCCCAGTCCAACAGATCCTCCGTGCTGCATCGGAAGGCGTCTTCCTCTTTGCGATGCAGCAGGTAATGGCCCAGTTCGTGGGCGATGGTGAAGTTGATGCGTCCGCTCGATTGCACCTGGTCGTTGTAGAGCAGGTACCAGCCCTTTTCCCGTTTGAGCAGCATTCCCTCCAGCTCACCGATGTCACCGCCCCGGATGTGGGCGATCGGATCGGGTTGGCGGGAACTGATGTCCTGAGCGATGAGCTTGACGTCGATCGGGAAACGATCGCGTCCCCACGCCTTGGAGAGAAAGTTGGCCCAAGCACCGGGCGTGGTCGGATTACTTGTCATCGCCTTCTATGATCTTGAGGATGTCGTCCAGCTTCTTCTTGGTTCCCGACGACAGGCCCCGATACTTGCGAAAGAAGGCCTTGTCCTCTTCCGACGGTTCAAGCTCGGTAATCCGGTCGTCCATGAAATATTCGGGCGTCACCTTGAGCACGCCAGCGATTCTCGCGATCTTCTCGGCGGATGGCTTCGGATTGTCCTTGTTCTCCAGCTCCCAGATGTAGCTCTTGCTGGATTCGGTCTGTTCCGCCAGCTGCTCGAGGCTGAGTCCGCGCTGTTTGCGGAGGCCCCGTATCTTTTCTCCCAGCGGGGATGGCATGTGGCACCTCGTTCTCTGAATGGCCTGAAAGTATACCTCTGTACCGAACGATTTGGTATCTGCTTGACAAACCCAGCACAAGCCATCAATAATCCGAATCGTTCGGCACACCGAACGCATAATATCCCTGTCTAGGAGTACTTCTGGGATGTTGCGGCATGCCGGGCACCGTCCGTCTCGAAGAAGGAGAAGAAAGGCATGACCGCGTTCAACCCTCGTCACCTCGCCCGTCAGGTTCCGGCCACCACTTGGCAGGCGTATCTGTCCTCCCGTTCCATCGCCATCCCCGAATCTTTCGACTGGAGCGCCGAGGAAAAGGCATTTTCCGATGCCCTGATCGCCCTCCTGGAGGAACTCGAACCGGATCAACAGGCCCTGCTGCACGCCGAGCTGCGCCATGTCCACGCCCTCGCGACCCAGAAAGGCATCGATGCGATCCTCAACGCCAGCGACAACGACGTGGCTATTCGGGAGGACTTCGGACAGCTCCGCAACCACGCCGAGCGGGCCATGTGGGTGTTGGTGAACTGGCCGCAAACCTTCATGACGGCCGAGGCGCTGCTCCAATTCGATCTCGGCGTCGGCAAGCGGTCGTGGAAACGGCAAGCCATCAAGGTGACCGAGCCGGTGTCCCGAGAGGCTGCCGACATCGAGGGATTGCAGGCCGCCTTGTCCGAGGTGCTCTCGAAACGCAAGGGACCGCGGCGCGCCTGCCACGTAGACGTCTGCGACCGTCACCTGGACGGCGGTGTGCAGATCAGCGTCTACGTGGAGGACGATCCCAACGATCTGGTGGAGTTCGTCGAAGAGGGCATGCGCCGCCGGACGACCCGCCCGGCGACCAATCTCGCGCTGGTCTACTTCCCCGCATCCGGCATCGTCGACACCGTCGGCCGGGGCGGAGCCAAGGTCCACCAGCCGCTGGTGACGCTCTTCGCACGCCATCTGCTGAAACAGGAGGTCAAGCCCGAGGCAGTGAAGCAGCCGATGTTCTATCTCAACCGGCTGCGGCACGGCTTGGACCTTCCGGAGGACAGCGACATCGACCTCGCCGCCCACGGCATTGATCGCATTCGCCTCCGCCGCGCCCGGCTCAGGAGCACGAGGGCGCCGATCTGCGACTTCTGGGTAGGCGTACCGGCGGATCAGGCCGAACACTGCGTGCTCGCTGCATCGAGCGCCCACCTGAAGGACCACGACCTGTTCCGCGGTCCGTTCAATATCGTCGAGGCCCTCATCAGCATCTATTTCGCCCCTGCCGAAATGGGCAAGCGCGGTCGCGTACTGAACATCGACCTCAAGCAATCGGGGATCTCCAACCTCCAGGACATGGCAGAGGAGGACGCCAAGCTCGCTGAGCGCCTCCTGCGTGCCTGGCGCGTCTCCGAACCGACCGAGGTCGAACTGGCCCTGGTCGCGTAGAAGCCGCCGTGCAGGCGCGCAACGACATCGCCTTCGGCCTGCTCTGCGGGCTCGTCGAGGAATCCGAGGGAAGCCTCCATCCGGATGCCGCCCGGTATTCCGGACAAATGGATGCTTATCGGCATCTCCTCGACCTCGGCGCCATCGGGGCGGGTGATGGTGTCGGATCGAGCATCCTCTGTCCCTGGTGCGGAATGGGCGATCTGGAGGGGATTCGCTTCGAGCAAGGAGGCCGCCAGGGGTACTGCACGGACTGCGGCTGGGTGGATCTGGCCAGTGATCAAGTGACACGGCTCAGGGTGGACATCACGCGCATCGTCCGGTGGCTCGCCTCGGCCCTGGGCCTTGCGGGACGGTATCAACATGAAGAGATGGTTCCGACAGCGCTGTGGCGCCTGGGCGAGATCGAACATCGACGAAAGCGGCGCACTATCTTCTTCGGTCGGAGGCTGAGCGACCCGGCCTTGACGCCCATCATCGAAGCTCGTTTGCGCACCGCCTGCGCACCCGGCTGCGGCGTCCTCATCACCACTACACCCGACGTCGCCCAAGCGATCCAGGCCGCCGGCCATCTCGTCGTTCCGCTGCGTGCCGTGGCGCATCTCCGCAAGGCCGGCTTCGTCATCGAGAATCTCGACGCATACCTCGACGGTTCCGCCGGGATCGGCGAACGGGATTCGGAAACCTCCCTGCGGCTCATGCACTCCGGCCGCATCGCACTGATCGACGGAGAGCGGCACGCACTGTCGCCCCAGGTCTACGGCTTTCTTTCGGTACTCGCGCAGGGCGGCGGCGATCCCGTCCATAAACGCACCATCGCCGACGCTTTGGAAATCGATGTCGACAAGTGCAAGGGCGCGGACATCTGCAAGCGGCACAAGGCCGTCTACCGCACCTTCGTCGCCCACGACAACGACGGTCACTATTGGCTGAAACCCGAATTCGTCAACGACCAAAGGAGGTGATGCACCCAACGAAGCGCAATCCTTTCATCCGGCAGTTCAACTTCGATCTCGATGAGGTGAATGACATGAGTGGTAAGAACCAGTGGGTCGTCCGCAACGGCGACAAGTGGGGTGTCCGGGGGGAAGGCAACGACCGCCTGACCTCCGTACACGATACGCAACAGGAAGCCTTCGAGCGCGCACGCGACATCGCGCGCAACCAGGGCAGCGAGGTGCTCATCCAGGGCGAGGACGGGAAGATCCGCGAGCGCAACAGCTACGGCAAAGATCCGTTCCCGCCTCCCGGCTGACCACCCCGCATTTCCACCCCCGATAAGGGCCCGGAGCCAACCACTCCGGGCCTTTTTCTTTTCCGTCTCTGCGCATGGCCGATTTGCACGATTTGCCCGCCCATCCTGCCCGCTTTGCCCGCCGGTTTGCCCACCCCCTGAAACCCAGAATGACCTCACGTTTCCGCAACAACCCGTAAGGAGCGAATCGTGAGTATCAAACACCTCAACCAACGCCAACTGGCCGACCGTTGGGGCGTCAGCGAAGCCACCTTGGAACGCTGGCGCTCCGAAGGAATCGGGCCGGTCTTTCTCAAGATCCAGGGGCGCGTGCTCTACCGTGTCGAGGACGTCGAGTCCTACGAGGCGGAGTGCCTGCGCAAGAGCACCTCCGAGCGCGTCGGCGCGGGAGGTGTGGCATGAGCCGCCTCACCCCCGACCAGGTTCTCGCCACGCCGGCCGGCGAGCTCGCCGCGCTGCAAAGCGAGGCGCTGTTCCAGCTCAAGAACGATGCCGCCGATCTGCTCTCGGCCGCCAAGGCCATCGTCGAGCACCTCGAACGCGCGCTGGATATGAAGTACGCCGACCGCGCCCATGCCCTGCGCATGGCCGCCGGTAAGGACACCGGCGTCGTGCATTTCGACGACGGCCGCGTGCGCGTCACCGCCGACCTTCCCAAGCGGGTCGAGTGGGATCAGAAGCGGCTCGCCGAGATCGTGCGCCGTATCGCTGAGGGCGGCGAGGACCCGGCCGAGTACGTCGAGACCGCCTACCGCGTCTCCGAGACCAAGTTCAACGCCTGGCCCGAATCGCTGAAGAGCGCCTTCGCCCCCGCCCGCACGCTCAAGACCGGCAAGCCCGGATTCCGTCTCGCCCTGCTGGAGGAGTGACCGTCATGTTCAAGAACCGCACTTTGCTCGACAAGCTGAAAAAGCAGCACCCCTATCTGCTGGAGTCCCTGCCGGAACGGATCGGGACGAATGGCGCCGACGTGGCAATCGAAGATGCCACCCTGGATCAGATCGCCTTCGCCGTCATCGCCCTCGAAAACGAGGTCCGGCCCATCAGCCGCCGCATGAACGCTCTGCGGGAGCTCTACGACCTCGCCCGCAAACACGGCGCACTCGGCGCACACCGGATCGGACACGCGTTCGCCGACAAAGGAGGCCGCTCATGAGCCTCCCCATCATCTCCGCCGACCAGCGTCTGGCCGAGAAGCGCGGCGTGAAAGGCGTGCTGGTCGGCAAGAGCGGCATCGGCAAGACCTCGCAGCTCTGGACCCTGGCGCCCGAGGCCACCTTGTTCTTCGACCTCGAGGCGGGCGACCTCGCCGTCGAGGGGTGGGCCGGCGACACCATCCGCCCGCGCACCTGGCAGGAGTGCCGCGACTTCGCGGTGTTCATCGGCGGTCCGAACCCGGCGCTGCGCGAGGACCAGCCCTTCAGCCAGGCCCACTTCGATGCCGTCTGCGCGCGCTTCGGCGACCCGTCCGTGCTCGACCGCTACGACACGGTGTTCGTCGACTCGATCACCGTCGCCGGGCGCCTGTGCCTGCAATGGTGCAAGGGCCAGCCGCAGGCCTACTCGGAGAAGACCGGCAAGCCGGACACACGCGGCGCTTACGGCCTGATGGGCCAGGAGATGATCGCCTGGCTCACCCACCTACAGCACACCCGCGGCAAGAACGTGTGGTTCGTCGGCATCCTCGACGAGCGTCTCGACGACTTCAATCGCCGCGTCTTCCAGCTGCAGATCGACGGCTCCAAGACCGGGCTCGAGCTGCCCGGCATCGTCGACGAGGTGGTGACGCTGGCCGAGCTCAAGGCCGACGACGGCAGCGCCTACCGCGCCTTCGTCTGCCACACGCTCAACCCCTGGGGCTACCCCGCCAAGGACCGCTCCGGCCGCCTCGACCAGATCGAGGAACCGCACCTCGGCCGGCTGATGGCCAAGATCGCCAGCCCCGCGCGCCCCGCCCTCGAACGCCTCGACTTCGCGCGCCCCGCGCCTTCCGAACCCGTACAGCAATAAGGAGCCACGACCATGAGTTATTTCGATTTCAACGATGCCAACGAGCAGTCTTCGTTCGACCTGATCCCCAAGGGCACGCTGGTGCGCGTGCGCATGACCATTCGCCCGGGCGGCTTCGACGATGCGAGCCAGGGCTGGACCGGCGGCTACGCCACCCGCAACGACAACACCGGCTCGGTGTACCTCAACTGCGAGTTCGTGGTGATGGAGGGTGAGTACGCCCGTCGCAAGCTGTGGTCGCTGATCGGTCTCTACAGCCCCAAGGGTCCCGAGTGGGCCAACATGGGCCGCGCCTTCGTCAAGGCGATCCTGAACTCCGCGCGCGGCGTCCATCCGGGCGACGCCAGCCCCCAGGCCCAGAACGCGCGGCGCATCGCCGGGTTCGCCGACCTCGACGGCATCGAGTTCCTCGGTAAGGTCGATTGGGAGAAGGATCAGAACGGCCAGGACAAGGCCGTCATCAAGCAGGCGATCCAGCCGGATCACAAGGACTACGCCGCGCTGATGGGGGCACCGCGTGCGCCGGCGCCTTCGGCCACCACGCCCAACGCATATGCCCAAGCCACGGGTCGCGCTCCGGTCACGGGCCGTCCGAGCTGGGCGCAGTAAGGGGGACTGCCGGCATGATGCTTCGTCCCCGTCAGGCCCTGCTGGTGGAGCGCTCGCTCGCCGCGCTCTACCTGCACGGCAACACCCTGGCCATCGGCCCGACCGGCTCCGGCAAGACCATCATGCTGTCGGCGGTCGCCGGCGGCGTGTTGGAGGAGCCCGACGCGAAGGCCTGCATCCTCGCGCACCGCGATGAGCTCACCGCCCAGAACCGGGAGAAGTTCGGCCGGGTCAATCCGGGCGTCGCGACCTCGGTGTTCGATGCCAAGGAGAAGTCCTGGGCCGGGCGCGCCACCTTCGCGATGGTGCAGACGCTCTCACGCGACGCGCATCTCGACGCGATGCCCACGCTCGATCTGCTGGTGGTCGACGAGGCGCACCATGCCGCCTCGCCGTCCTATCGGCGCGTGATCGATCGCGTGCTGTCGCGCAACCCCAGGGCGCTGATCTTCGGCGCCACGGCCACGCCCGCACGCAGCGACGGCAAGGGGCTGCGGGAGGTCTTCAGCAACGTGGCCGACCAGATCACCCTGGGCGAGCTCATCGCCTCCGGCCATCTGGTGCCGCCGCGCACCTTCGTCATCGATGTCGGCGCGCAATCGGCCCTCGCCCAGGTGCGCCGCACCGCCACCGACTTCGACATGACCGAGGTGGAGGCGATCCTCAACAGGACGCCGATCACCGACGCGGTGATCCGTCACTGGCGCGAGAAGGCGGGCGAGCGCAAGACCATCGTGTTCTGTTCGACCGTGGCCCACGCGCAGTGCGTGGCCGACGCGTTTGTCGCCGCCAGCATCCGCGCCGTGCTCATCCACGGCGAGTTGTCGGACGCCGAGCGCAAGGTCCGGCTCGCCGAATATGAAAGCGGCGAGGCACAAGTAGTCGTCAACGTGGCGGTGCTGACTGAAGGCTACGATTACACACCTACCTCCTGCGTGGTGCTGCTGCGCCCGAGCTCGCACAAGTCGACGCTGACCCAGATGATCGGGCGGGGGCTGCGCACCGTCGATCCGGCCGAGCATCCCGGCGTGGTCAAGACCGATTGCATCGTCCTCGACTTCGGCACCGCGACCCTCATGCACGGCTCGCTGGAGCAGGAGGCCAACCTGGACGGCCACCAGCACCAGGGGCAGGCGCCCACCAAGGAGTGCCCCTCCTGCGAGGCGACGGTGCCGCTCGGCTGCCGCGAATGCCCACTGTGCGGCTTCGAGTGGACCATTGATCCGGCCGAGCAGGCGGAAGCCATGGACGACTTCGTCATGACGGAGATCGACCTGCTCAAGCGCTCCAACTTCCGCTGGTGCGATCTCTTCGGCTGCGACGATGCCTTGATGGCCACCGGCCTCCAAGCCTGGGGCGGCATCTTCTTCCTCAACGGGCGCTGGCACGCGGTCGGTGGCGGCCGGAGTCTTCCGCCCCGTCTGCTGGCGGTCGGCGACCGCAGCGTCTGCATGGCCAAGGCGGACGACTGGCTCAACGACAACGAGTCCCTCGACACCGCCCACAAGACCCGCCGCTGGCTCAACGAACCGCCCACCGAGAAGCAGCTGCGCTACCTGCCGCAGGCCATGCGCGCCGACTTCGGGCTCACCCGCTACCAGGCCTCGGCGCTGCTCGCGTTCCAGTTCAACAAGTCGTCGATCCATCGCCTTGTGCTGGCAGCCAACGACGAACACCGGAGGGCGGCGTGATATGCGCGATCTGCGGACGAGAGGGACGCGGCTTCTGCTGGCTGTCGCCGAGGAACGGCTCGCGTGCGCCGGACGGCAAGCGCCTGTTCAAGCGCTTCTGCTCCATGCGCTGCCAGGACATTCATCTGCAACGACTGAAGGCGGGAGGCGGTGTCGTGATCGATCCCACCCATAACGAGAAGGCCGCGATGGAGGCCGTGCTGCCCAGCCTTGGCGAGTACGTGGCGTCCATCGGCATGGACCGGTCGCTCGCGGCGTACTCCCGCGAGGAGATCCTGCACATGGTCGACGTGGTGCTCACCGCCTACTTCGACAACCTGCGGGAGCTCACCCCCGATGACGTGCCGTTCTGAGGAGGTGCCCGTGCTCGATTACAACCACCGCCCCAAATTCCACGAACAGGTCACGGCCGTCATCGATGAGGCACTGGCCCGCGAGCGGACCGCTCAAGCGCCGCGCCTCTACCTCGGCGCGTCGCGCCTCGGGGCCGCCTGCGAGCGCGCCCTGCAGTACGAGTACGCCCAGGCCGCGGTCGATCCGGGGCGCGAGCTGCCCGGGCGGGTGTTGCGGGTGTTCGAGGTCGGCCATGCCCTGGAGGAGCTGGCGATCCGCTGGCTGCGCCTGGCGGGGTTCGATCTCTACACGCGCAAGGCCAACGACGAGCAGTTCGGCTTTGCCGCCGCCGGCGGCCGCATCCAGGGACATGTCGACGGCATCCTCGCCAACGGGCCCGCCAGCCTTGAGCTGGCTTATCCCGCGCTGTGGGAGTGCAAGACGATGAACGACAAGTCCTGGCGCGAGACCGTCAAGCACGGGGTGGCGCGGGCGAAACCCATCTACGCCGCCCAGATCGCCGTCTACCAGGCCTACATGGAGGCGCACGTTCCCGGCATCTCCCGCCATCCGGCGCTGTTCACCGCCATCAACAAGGACACGCAGGAGCTGTGGTTCGAACTCGTGCCGTTCGACGGTGGCCTCGCGCAGCGCATGTCGGACCGGGCCGTGCGCGTCATCACCGCCACCGAGGCGGGCGAGCTGCTGCCCCGACACGCCACTACGCCGACCCATGTCACATGCAAGTCGTGCCCTTGGCAGGACCGGTGTTGGGGGTCGGCTTGATGGCAGACGTCATTTGGCTCGACTACAACGACGCACCCGAACAGCAGGGAATGGCACTCCCCGATACCGATTCGCTGCGCCGAGGCCTGCTCGAGCGCCTGGAGGCGGTGCTGCTCTACCTGTTCCCGCAGGGCCGCATCCGCGGCGGTAAATTCTATGTCGGCGATATCGACGGCAATCGCGGCAAGAGCCTGGTGGTCGAGCTCGATGGTGAACGGCGTGGGCTGTGGAAGGATTTCGCGACCGACGAAGGCGGCGACGTCATCGATCTGTGGGCCCGTTCCCGTGGACTCTCCGCCCGGCACGACTTCCCCCGGATCGCGGAGGAAATCCGTCAATGGCTCGGGCTTGCACCATCCATCGGTCACACCCCGGAGCGATCGAATGCCCGCAGCGCCCCCGTCGACGAACTCGGCCCTTATACCGCCAAGTGGGACTACCTCACGGCGGATGGCAGACTGATCGCCTGCGTCTACCGCTACGACCCGCCCACCGGCAAGGAGTACCGCCCCTGGGACGTGCGCGCCCGCATGTGGCGCGCCCCCGATCCGCGTCCGCTCTACAACCTGCCGGCCGTGGCCAATGCGCGTGACGTGGTGCTGGTCGAGGGCGAGAAGGCGGCTTGCGCCCTGATCGGGACGGGCATCACGGCGACCACGGCCATGAACGGCGCGCGGGCGCCGATCGACAAGACCGACTGGACGCCGCTCGCGGGCAAGCACGTGCTGGTCTGGCCGGATCGCGACGTCCCGGGCTGGGACTACGCGGAGAACGCCGCCCGTGCCTGCGTGACGGCGGGCGCGGCGTCGGTCGCCATCCTCGTGCCGCCCATGGATAAACCGGACAAGTGGGACGCGGCCGATGCCGTGGCCGAGGGCTTCGACTGCGCCACCTTCATTCGTGAGGGCGAGCGCAGGGTCGTCAAGGGGGCGGCGCCGACACTGCCGACCTTCACCCTGGGTGCGCTGCTCGACGACGACTCGCCGTTGCCGCCCGATCTCATCGCACCGCGCGTGCTCACACCCGGCGGCCTGCTGGTATTCGGCGGTGCGCCCAAGGTCGGCAAGAGTGACTTTCTGCTCGCATGGCTCACGCACATGGCGGCGGGCGCCACCTTCCTCGCCATGACGCCGCCGCGCCCGCTGCGGGTGTTCTATCTGCAAGCCGAGGTGCAGTACCACTACCTGCGCGAGCGTGTGAAGGAGATCCGCCTACCGCCCAGTCGCATCGGTGAAGCGCGCGTCAACTTCGTCGCCACGCCGCAGCTGCGGCTGATCCTGGACGACGCCGGCCTCGCCCAGGTCATCCCCGCGATCAAGCAGGCCTTCGGCGACGAGCTGCCGGACATCATCGCCATCGACCCCATCCGCAACGTCTTCGACGGCGGGGAGGCCGGCGGCGAGAACGACAACGCGGCGATGCTCTACTTCCTGTCACAGCGGGTCGAGCGCCTGCGCGACGCGGTGAACCCGGACGCCGGCGTCGTGCTGGCCCACCACACCAAGAAGCTCGGCAAGAAGCAGTTCGAGGAGGACCCGTTCCAGGCGCTGGCCGGGGCCGGGAGTCTGCGCGGCTACTACACCACCGGCATGCTGCTGTTTCGACCCGACGAGACGCGCACCACGCGCCAGCTCTTCTTCGAGCTGCGCAACGGTGCCGCCATCCCGTCGATGCACGTGGACAAGATCCAGGGCGAGTGGCGGGAGGTGGATGCCAACGCGCGGCTGGTGATGAGGGACTATGGCGAGCGCCTCGATGCCGAGCGCCGGCGCAAGCGCGACGCCATCCTGCAGATCCTGTTCGACGAGGCGGCCCAGGGGCGCTGCTACACCGCCAACCAGTTCGCCGAATCCTTCGAAGGCAAGGCCGGTCTGGGCGGCGAGCGCACCATCCGCGAGCGCCTCTCTGCGCTTTCGACCCAGGGTTACATCAAGTACTTCCGCAACGCACAGGACTATGGCCTGCCACGCATCGGCCGCACCAAGTACGGCTACCTGTGCGTCGAGGGCATGGTGCTGCGCATACCGGCGGGCGAGCCCGATCCCGACACCGGCGAAGTGCCGCTGCGCGAGCTACCGGTATTACCTACCCACTTCAAATGCCCGCAATCGGGGGCCGCATTGCCGGTCGAGAACCCCGAGGTGTGGGTTTACCAAGACGACTTCATCGACCCGCAGGAGGACGCATGAACACGCGCAGGCAAGTTGGCAAAAATTCTGCCAACTGGAACCCGAATTTTGCCAACTGGATTCAGTTGGCAAACGTCTGCCAACTGGAAAATCAAAAAAATCAATGCATTACAGATCAGTCGGCAAGTTGGCAGTTGGCAACGCCTGCCAATTTGCCAACTGAGCTAACACCATGTTTTTACTTACCTTTCGGGGATTTCCCAGTTGGCGAAAACTCCCTCCCCCCTTCGGGGGGAGAGGACCACGTCGTGTCCTCTCCCCCGACCCGAAGGGGTCTGCCCGGCATCGACGGTCGGGATCGTGAACCGGGCACGGCCATCCTGAGCCTCGACCTCGGCACGCGGACCGGCTGGGCGCTGCTCGGCCGTGACGGCTCCATCACCAGCGGCTCGGAGTGCTTCAAGCCCCAGCGCTTCGAGGGCGGCGGCATGCGTTACCTGCGCTTCAAGCGCTGGCTCACCGAGGTCAAACAATCGGCGGACGGGCTGGATGCGGTGTACTTCGAGGAGGTGCGCCGCCACGCCGGAGTGGATGCCGCCCACGCCTACGGCGGCTTCATGGCCCAGCTGACCGCCTGGTGCGAGCACCACGGCATCCCGTACCAGGGCGTTCCGGTGGGCACGATCAAGAAGCACGCCACCGGCAAGGGCAACGCCGGCAAGCAAGCGATGGTGGCCGCCATGCAGGCCCTGGGTTTCCGGCCCGAGGACGACAACGAGGCCGACGCACTGGCGCTGCTGATGTGGGCGATCACGACGCAGGAGATGCCGGCATGAATGCACCCAGCCCCCACTATCGTTGCCCCCTCGGGCGCCTGCAACCGACTCCCCCGGACGTCGATGCCATAAAACGCGACGGTTGGCGGGACCAAGGCATCCTGGTGGTCTCGCTCGACGACGAGCGGCTCGACTGGATCGAGCGGGAGCTGGTGAAGCGCATCGGCGAGCGGCTCTACGGTCGCCAGGGAGACGGCCATGTGGAGCGTTGACGACGTCGCCGAGCGCTTCCGGGAGGCCGCCCAGACCGCGCGGCGTCTGCCGCCGGTACGCGTCCAGGGCTACTTCAACACCTGGCCGGCCATCCTGCGCCAGCCGTGGGAGACCTACTCGGGCGACGACGTGCTGTACCGCTTTCCGCCCGACCCGGCCGCCATCGACCGCATGGAGGAGACGATGCGCTGGGTGCTGTGGCTCACCGAGGAGCAGCGCCATCTCGTCTGGATGCGCGCCGAGGAACGCGGGTGGCGGGAGATCTGCCGGCGCTTCGGCTGCGACCGCACTACGGCCTGGCGGCGGTGGCAGAAGGCGCTCGACATCGTCGCCTGCCGTCTGAACGAGCAGACCCGCCGGACCGTGGCCAGCCTTTCATGAGTGAAGTTGCGGGTCGTTTCCAAAGCGATCCAAGCCATGCGGGCGGATGCGGAACGATGCCGGTTTCGAGCCATTTTGGACGTGCAACACTTCACCCGTTTTTGCGCTAGGATTTCGCTAACCTCGCGAGAGAAGCATGTGCGAAGGCCACGGAGCGATCCGTGGCCTTCGTCGTTTCTGCCTTCGCGATCCGACCCGCCGAGCGCGATGGGTCCTTCCTGGCCGAAAAGCCATGCGGGGGGCGCGAGCGCGGCATTTCGCTAGCGTCTGCCGTGAAATCGAGGTTACCGGGTTACCGGTTACCACCAGGGTTACCACCCTTTGCTGACCCGCCCTCGTGGCGGGTTTTTGTTTTGGCTCCGACGACACGCGGCCACGCCGCACGAACCTTCACCGAAACTTCGTTTCCCGATGACCGAACCCCTGCGCGTCGAATATCGCAAGGTCGAGACGCTGGTCCCCTACGCCCGCAATCCGCGCACGCATAGCGACGAGCAGATCGCGCGTATCGCCGCCAGCCTCGTCGAGTTCGGCTGGACCAACCCGATCCTGGTGGATGGAGCGAACGGCATCATCGCCGGCCATGGGCGGCTGGCGGCGGCCCGCAAGCTCGGGCTCACCGAGGTGCCGGTGATCGAGCTTAGCCACCTCACTCCGGCACAGAAGCGCGCCTACGTGATCGCCGACAACCGCCTGGCTCTCGACGCCGGGTGGGACGAAGAGATGCTGGCGTTGGAGCTGGCCGAGTTGTCGGAGGCGGGCTTCGATCTGGCGCTCACCGGCATGGGTGACGATGAGATCGAGCGGCTGCTCGATGAGATCGAAGCGGATATTCAACCCGCCGACGCATCGACGGCCGATGAGGACGATCAGGCGCGCGACGATGAGGACATCCCCGCGCCGCCGAAGATCGTCATCAGCCGCCCGGGCGATGTCTGGCTGTTGGGCGAGCATCGCCTGATCTGCGCCGACTCCTCCGACCGCGCGGCCATGCAGCGCCTGATGGCTGGCGAGCAGGCGGCGCTGCTGTTCACCAGCCCGCCCTATGCCAACCAGCGCAACTACACCACCGGCGGCATCGCGGACTGGGACGCGCTGATGCAGGGCGTGTTCGGCGCGGCGATGAGTGTCATGCGCGAGGACGGCCAGATGCTGGTCAACCTCGGCCTGGTCCATCGCGACGGCGAGTGGCAGCCGTACTGGGACGGTTGGATCGAATGGATGCGGGGCCAAGGCTGGCGGCGCTTCGGCTGGTACGTGTGGGACCAGGGCGTCACCGTCCCCGGCGACTGGGTCGGGCGCCTGGCCCCGCGCCACGAGTTCCTGTTCCACTTCAACCGCGCAATCCGCAAGCCCAACAAGATCGTGCCGTGCAAATACGCCGGGCAGGATGTGCACCTGCGCGCCGATGGCACGAGCACAGGCGGATTGAGGAGCAAGGAAGGAGCACGCACCGGCTGGTGCCACACGGGACTCCCGACGCAAGAGTTCCGCATCCCGGATTCCGTCATCACCGTCACTCGCCAGCGCGGACCCATCGACCGCGACCGCGAGATCGACCATCCGGCGGTGTTCCCCATCGGCCTGCCGAAGTTCGTCATGGAGGCCTACACCGACGAAGGCGAGATCGTGTTCGAGCCCTTCTCGGGATCGGGCACGACGATCCTCGCGGGCGAGGCCTGCGGGCGGTGCGTGCGTGCCGCCGAGCTTGCCCCCGAGTATGTCGATGTGGCCGTGATCCGCTGGATGAAGACCCACCCCGATCGTGCGCCGGTGCTGGAGACGACCGGCCAGAGCTGGGCGGCGGTCAAGGCCGAGCGCGAGCCGGAAGGCGTCACGGCGACCTATGGCGATGTGAAAAAACGCCTGTCGGACGTTTTCAACGACCGCATGGCCAAGATGGAGAACCCGATTCGTAATCCATGGGGGCGCAATCGCAAATGAACTGGCTTGCCGACAAGATCGAGCACTGGCCAACGGACAAGCTCATCCCTTACGTCCGCAACGCCCGTCAGCACTCGGACGCGCAGATCGCCCAGATCGCCGCCTCCATCGCCGAGTTCGGGTTCACCAACCCGATCCTGGCCGGATCGGATGGCGTGATCGTCGCCGGCCACGGCCGGCTGGCCGCAGCGCGCAAACTCGGCCTTACCCAGGTGCCCGTGGTGGTGCTCGATCACCTGACGCCCACCCAACGGCGGGCGCTGGTGCTCGCCGACAATCGGCTCGCGGAGCTTTCGACCTGGGACGAGGCGCTGCTGCGCATCGAGCTTTCGGACTTGCAGGCCGAAGGCTTCGACCTCGACCTGACCGGCTTCGACGCCGACGCCCTGGCCGACCTGCTGGCGGGCGAGGAGACCACGCGCGAGGGGTTGACCGAGGACGATGCCGTCCCCGAGGCGCCGGTGTCGCCGGTGTCCGGGCCTGGCGATGTCTGGATCATGGGTGAGCACCGTCTGGTCTGCGGCGATGCGACCGCGGCAGAGGCCTACGCGCAGCTGTTCCAGGACGGCGAGCGGGCGGACATGGCCTTCACCGATCCGCCGTACAACGTGAACTACGCCAACAGCGCCAAGGACAAGCTGCGGGGCAAGCACCGTCCCATTCTCAACGACGCGCTCGGCGCAGGCTTTCACGACTTTCTCTACGACGCGCTGTCGCTGCTCGTTGCCCACACCCGCGGCGCGATCTACGTCGCCATGTCGTCGAGCGAGCTCGACACCCTGCAGGCGGCCTTCCGCGCGGCGGGCGGCCACTGGTCCACGTTCATCATCTGGGCCAAGAACACCTTCACCCTGGGCCGCTCGGACTACCAGCGCCAGTACGAGCCGATCCTCTACGGCTGGCCCGAGGGCGCGGATCGCCACTGGTGCGGCGACCGCGACCAGGGCGACGTGTGGCAATTCAACAAGCCGCAGAAGAACGACCTGCACCCGACGATGAAGCCAGTGGAGCTGGTCGAGCGGGCCATCCGCAACTCCAGCCGCCCAGGCGACGTGGTGCTCGATCCATTCGGTGGCAGCGGCACGACCCTGATCGCCGCCGAAAAGTCGGGGCGCCGGACGCGGCTCATCGAACTCGACCCGAAGTACGCGGACGTGATCGTGCGCCGCTGGCAGGACTATGCCGGGGCGCAGGCGGTGCGGGAAGCCGATGGGGTGAAATTCGATGACCTGGCCAGCACGGCGGAGGCTGCCGCCGAGGTAGAGGCAGAGGCGTCGCTGTGAAGCAGTCGCGATGGATGTCGCTGGTGGAGGCCGTGGCCAATGTGCTGGTCGGCTATGGGGTGGCGGTGGCGACCCAGTGGATGGTGTTCCCGCGCTTCGGTCTGCACGCCACGGTCCAGGAGAACCTCCAAATCGGCCTGATCTTCACGGTGGTGTCGATGGTCCGCAGTTACGTGCTGCGCCGTGGTTTCGAGGCGCTGCGTGGGCGTTGAGCTGGAAGCAGGCCACCCGCGTGGCGGGTGGCCTGGCGTGCGACGCGTTGTCAATCGGCGGGAAATTCCGGATAGAGGTCGCCGCTGGTGATATCGGCCACGTAGCGGACGTTGCGGAAATCGCGTGGATCGTCGGCGAGGTGGACACCGCCGACCGACTGGATGGCGACGCCGTATTTGCGGGTGAGCGCCGTCAGTTCGGCGATGAACTTGGCGTAGTTGGCTTCGATTTGCTGGGTGGTTACGACAGCTGACATGGTGTGCTCTCCTTTCGGTTTATCGTTGCGACACCCGTATGAAGGCGCTGTTCGATTGATAAGCCAAGCGTTTTTTCAATCTAATCGGGCCATGGCGTGACCCGGATGGTCGTAGGGTCGTAAATCTGCTCGCGCGCACTGGATAGGGCGGCGGAGGCCTTATTGAGAGCTTCTCTCTCCGTCTTTGCCCGGACGTGGAACACGACGCAGTCGTGATGATCGGTGGTGCGGATCGCATTCACTGACCAACGGCGCGATGGGGCGGCTGGCCTGGTCTTTTGTCGGCCTGTCCCGCCGCACTTGAAGCACACGCCGCCCAGCACGTTGGCGTAATGGGGAAGGCGCCCCTTCCCCTCGCAGCGTGTGCATGGATAGGTTTGGGGCGTCTTCATCGCTTACTCCTGGTTGGCGGCGCGGGCGACTTCGTGCGCGCGGGCCAGTTCTGCTTGCGCATCCGCGATCAAGTCCAGGCGCAGGTTGGGCAGGATGTTGCTGGCAAGCTCGTTCAGGAGCCAGTTCATCGTTTTTGCTTGGTCGTAAACCGTTTCGGCTGCTTCAAATCGCTCGGCGTAACGATCAAGCTCGCGCAAGCTGCGCTCCAGGGTGCTGCGTGCCTGGGCAATGGCATCGCGGGCATGTTGTTTGGCGGCGTCGATCATGTAATCGCGTTCGGTCGTGAATTTCATGGCGTGTTCTCCTTTCTGTTTATCGTTGCGACACCCATATGAAGGCGCTGTTTGCTTGAGAAGCCAAGCGTTTTTTGCTTGGCTTCCCATCCCGCGCGAATTACGCGATCCTGTAAATCCGTTCGCCTCCGGCAGGCCTCTCTGAAACCAGGTTCAGGCCCAGCTTCTTTTTGATGACGTTGGTGAATGTGGCGCGCACCGTGTGCGGTTGCCAACCGGTGACCGCGCAAATCTGCGCGATCGTCGCGCCGTTGGGGCGTTCGAGCAGTTCGAGAATCTTGGCCTGCTTGCTGTCGCGTTGCTTAAGTTTCGTGATCGCCTCCTCGCGGGCCTTGCGAATCATTGCGCCCTCCTTGGCGGCCATGATTGCCCGGTCGTAGGCGTCGAGGTGTTCGTGCTGCTCGGGCGTTTCGTGCGCTGCGGCCATGGACGGGTGACCAATGGATTCTGCCCAGGCACGATAGGCCTTGGCGGTGGCGCACCAGCCGGCGCCATGGTTGGCGATCAGCTCTTTACTGGCCAAACCGTCGAGCACCTTCTGGCGGGCGCCGCCATTGAGCTTGTCGGGGAACCACTCGATCTTGCCGCCGGTGTGTTCGATGGCGTAGGCGAGGATGGCGTGTTGGGCGGGGGTGAGTTGGATGGTGCTCATCTGTGCTCCTTTGTGGTTGTTGATGGTGATTGCATTAAGGCGCTGTTCGATCAGGAAGCCAAGCGTTTAGAAAACGCTTGGCTTCCTGCTTCTTTTTCAGCCATGCTTCTTCTGTTTGCGACCGGTTACGGCGGCCAGCTTGGCGCGGGCCGACGCGCTTTCCCAGCGGCATGGTCCGTTGCCACGCGCAGCCTCTTCGCTCCAGCGGGCCAGGATTTCGTCATCGCTCCAGCCCTTGGCGGTGAGGTAGGCGTAGTCGTCGGCGTCGTAGTTGCTGTGGGTGAGGATGGCGCTGGTTGGTTTCATGCTGTGCTCCTTTGTGGTTGTTGATGGTGATTGCATTAAGGCGCTGTTCGATCAGGAAGCCAAGCTCTTTTTGCAAGGCTTCGGAGATTTATTTGCATCCCGCCTTGAGTGTCTTGATGCCCTCGTGGGCGAGCGTCAGGGCTGCGGTCTGAAACGCGATGTGCGCCACCCAGGGTGCCTCCTTGGCGTCATCGATCAACTCGTCGATCACCGACCTTGACTTGGCGCGCATCGCCGCCACGGCAGCATCCACCTGCGCGTTGCTGGCCTGGCGCACTTCCGGATAAAGGCGTACCAGCAGGGTCATGGCGGTTTCGGCCAGTTTCTGGCCAAGGGCGTCTATTTTGTTGGTGTTCATGCTCTTCTCCTTGGGTGTGGTTGATGGTGATGACATGAACGCGCTTCTGCGGAGAAAAGCCAAGCGCTGAATCGCAACGCGGGAAAACATCTGCGATCGGCTTGATGGTAATCATGGGTCTATCGATACGTGCTTATGCCAGGCATCGCGGCGTCTCTCACGTGGCTGTCAAGAAGGCGATCGATAGCGGCCGTATCACGACGCTACCAGACGGCACCATCGACCCAGATCAGGCCGATGCGCAGTGGACAAGGAACACCGAGGCGCCACGCGCCGGCGCTCGCACCAGGCCCGTCCTGGGCGCCGTGCCACCGGAGGCCGCCGGCAGTGTGCCCGTAGGCGACATGCCGACGGGATTGCCCACGGGTGGCACATCCCTGCTGCAGGCGCGCACGGTCAACGAGGTAATCAAGGCGCAGACCAACAAGGTGCGCCTGGCTCGCCTCAAGGGCGAGTTGATCGACCGCCACCAGGCCATCGCCCATGTGTTCAAGCTCGCGCGCGCCGAGCGTGATGCCTGGCTCAATTGGCCGGCGCGCGTTTCGGCGCAGATGGCGGCCAGGCTTGGCGTGGATGCGCACGCCTTGCACGTTGCGCTGGAGACGGCGGTGCGTGAGCACTTGCAGGAACTGGGCGAGGTCCGCCCACAGGTGGATTGATGGAGTACGACGGGGCCCTCGACATCGAGCGCGCCTGGCGCGAGGGCATGATGCCCGACCCAATGCTGACCGTGTCCGAGTGGGCCGACCGGCACAGGATGCTGTCCAGTCGCGCCTCCGCCGAACCTGGGCGCTGGCGTACCAGCCGCACGCCCTACTTGCGCGAGATCATGGATTGTCTGTCACCCACCTCGCCCATCGAGCGCGTGGTGTTCATGAAGGGCGCACAGGTCGGCGGCACGGAGCTTGGCCTGAACTGGATCGGCTATGTCATCCACCACGCCCCAGGGCCGATGATGGCGGTGTGGCCCACCGTGGAGATGGCCAAGCGCAACTCCAAGCAGCGCATCGACCCGCTGATCGAAGAGACGCCAGCGCTTGCCGAGCTGATCGCCCCGGCGCGCGCGCGCGATTCCGGCAACACCGTGCTTGCCAAAGAGTTCAGGGGCGGCGTGCTGGTGATGACCGGCGCGAACAGCGCCGTGGGCCTGCGCTCGATGCCCGTGCGCTACCTCTTCCTCGATGAGGTGGACGGCTACCCGCTCGATGTCGATGGCGAGGGCGACGCGATTTCGCTGGCCGAGGCGCGCACCCGCACCTTTGCGCGGCGCAAGCTATTCATCGTCTCGACCCCGACCATTGCCGGCGCGAGCGCCATCGAGCGCGAGTACGAGAGGAGTGATCAGCGCCGCTATTTCGTCCCGTGCCCGCACTGCTCGCACCGTCAATGGCTGCGCTTCGAGCAGCTACGGTGGGAAAAGACCCGACCGGAGACGGCGGTCTATGTGTGCGAGTCCTGCGACCGCCCCATCGATGAGCACCACAAGACATGGATGCTCGAACACGGTGAGTGGCGCGCCACGGCGCCGGAGAATGCGGGGCGCACGGCCGGGTTTCACCTCTCGTCGCTCTACAGTCCGGTGGGCTGGCGTTCGTGGCGCGACATCGCGGCTTCGTGGGAGGCGGCGATCGGCAAAGAGGCCGGCTCTGTCGCGGCCATCAAGACATTCAAGAACGTCGAGCTCGGCGAGACCTGGGTGGAAGAAGGCGAAGCACCCGAGTGGCAGCGCCTCATCGAGCGGCGCGAGGACTATCCGCTGGGCACGGTGCCCATGGGCGGCCTGCTGCTCACCGCCGGGGCCGACGTGCAGAAGGATCGCATCGAGGTATCCGTGTGGGCCTTCGGGCGTGGCAAGGAATCCTGGCTCGTCGAGCACCGCGTGCTGATGGGCGACACCGCGCGGGATGAGGTGTGGCGTTCGCTCGGCGCGCTGCTCGAAGAGACGTGGACGCATGCATCCGGCGCGAACCTGCCGCTGATCAGGCTTGCCGTGGACACCGGCTTTGCCACACAGGAGGCCTATGCCTTCGTGCGCGGCGCGCGCGACAGCCGGGTGATGGCGGTCAAGGGTGTGCCCAGGGGCGCGGCTCTCGTCGGCACACCCACTGTCGTCGATGTCTCGCAGTCCGGGCGCAAGCTGCGCCGTGGCATCAAGGTGTTTTCGGTCGCGGTGGGCATCGCCAAGCTGGAGTTTTACAACAACCTGCGCAAGTCCCCGGAAGTTGCCGAGGACGGCGTGACGGTACGCTACCCGGCCGGCTTCGTCCATCTGCCCAAGGTCGATGCCGAATACGTGCAACAGCTCTGCGCCGAACAGCTCGTCACCCGCCGCAACCGTAACGGCTTCCCGGTGCGCGAGTGGCAGAAACTGCGCGAGCGAAACGAAGCCCTGGACTGTTACGTCTATGCCCGTGCCGCGGCCAGTACCGCCGGTCTCGACCGTTTCGAGGAGCGGCACTGGCGCGAACTGGAACGACAACTTGGTCTGGCGCCGCCAGCCATCGAGACACCTAGTGAATCGAACAACGAGGCCACCCAACGCGGTGGCCTCAGCGTTTCTGGAACCCAGAAAACAGGCCGGCGCGTGATCAAGAGCCGCTGGCTTTCCTGAAACCTGAAGGAGATCTTCCCCATGAGTCTGCAAACCCAAATCCACAGTCTCGTCCTGCGCGTCGCCGAGGAGTTCAACACCGTCAAGGGCCGCACCGGCGTCCTGACTGACCTGACCACGACCGACAAGTCGAGCCTGGTCGCGGCGATCAACGAAGTGAAGGCGGCAGTCCTCGCGGCAACCTCGATCGACGACACCCAGGCATCGACGACGACCACCTACTCGTCGAACAAGATCGTCACCTTGCTCGACGCCTTGAAGGCCGACATCCTGGGCGGGGCCGATCCGGCCTATGACACCCTGCTGGAACTCCAGCAGGCCTTGCAGAACGACCAAAGCGGCATCGCCGCGCTCACCGCCGCCATCGAAACGCGCGTGCGCTTCGACGCCCCGCAGACGCTCACCGCTGTGGAACGGCAGCAGGCGCGCGATAACATCGGCGCCGTCGGCGTGGATGACATCGGTGACGTCAACACCGATTTCGTGGCGATCTTCAACGCTGCGCTGATCTAAGCGATGAGTCTCAGTGCGCAACTATCGGCGCTCGCCACTCGCATCGGCCAGGAGATCAAGGGGCTCGTCCGCCCCGAACACCCAGGCATCGCCCGCGCCTGGGTGAACTTCGGCTACGTCAACGGCGCGATTGTGGTTCGCGCCGCCTACAACGTCGCCTCGGTTCGCCGGTTGGCGAAGGGACGCTACCGCATCGTGTTCGAGACGCCGTTTCCAGACGCCGATTACTGCTGGGTCGCCACCGGCAGGAGCAATATCGCGACGGGGACCATCCGCTTCGCGGCAGCGCGCAGTACGACCGACGGCAAGACCGCCGACGCCCTCGTACTGGTCTGCACCAGTGCCGCGGCGTCGCTCGCCGACACGACCGAGATCAACCTGGTGGTCTATCGATGAGTAATCCCACCTACACCGAGGCGCAACTGCAGGCCTTGCGGGACGCGCTGGCCCGTGGCGAGCGGCGCGTCACCTTCGGCGACAAGACGGTCGAGTATCGCAGCGTCGAGGAACTGAAGGCGGCCATCGCCGAGGTCGAGGCCGCGATGCTCAAGGATACCGTGGCCACCGGACTGTATCCGCGCCCGCCGCGGCAAATCCGCATTCTCACCAACAAGGGGTTCTGATGGGCTGGTTCTCGCACCTCCGGCGCCGCCTGTTCGGCAATACGCCGACCTACGATGCCGCAGGCATGGGCAGGCGCACGCTGGCGTGGATGCCGGGCAACCCGGGCGCGGTTTCCGCCCTGGCCACGACGCAACCCGCGCTGCGGGCCAAAAGCCGCGACATGGCGCGGCGCAACGCCTGGGCTGCCGCCGGCATCGAGGCCTTCGTCGCCAATGCCATCGGCACCGGCATCAAGCCGCAGAGCATGGTGCAGGACGCCGCCCGGCGCGAGGCCATCCAGCGCCTGTGGTGGGACTGGGTGGAGTATGCCGACGCCGCCGGGCTCACCGACTTTTACGGCCTCCAGGCGCTCGCCTGCCGCGCCATGATCGAAGGGGGCGAGGCCATCGTGCGTATCCGCTGGCGGCGTCCCGAGGATGACCTGCCAGTGCCAATCCAGCTCCAGGTGCTCGAACCCGAGCACCTGCCGCTGACCATGAATCGCGACCTGCCGAACGGCAACGTCATCCGCGCCGGCATCGAGTTCGACCGCCTGGGCCGTCGGGTGGCCTATCACCTTTACCGCGCGCATCCGGAGGATGGTCTGCTGTCGCCGATGTCCGGCGTGGGCGGCATGGACACCGTGCGTGTCGCCGCCGAGGAGATCGTGCATCTGTTCCGCCCGCTGCGCCCTGGACAGATACGCGGCGAGCCGTGGCTTGCCCGGGCGTTGGTGAAACTCCACGAGCTCGACCAGTACGACGACGCCGAGCTGGTGCGCAAGAAGACCGCGGCGATGTTCGCCGGGTTCATTACGCGCACGAGCCCAGAGGACAACCTCATGGGTGAAGGCTTGGCGGATGCCAACGGCGCGGCGCTGGCCGGGATGGAGCCGGGCACACTGCAAATCCTGGAGCCGGGCGAGGACATCAAGTTCTCGGACCCCGCCGACGTGGGCGGCTCCTATGCCGAGTTCATGCGCCAGCAATTCCGCGCCGTGGCCGCCGCCATGGGCATCACCTACGAGATGCTCACCGGCGATCTCACCCAGGTGAACTATTCCTCCATCCGCGCGGGGCTGTTGGAGTTCCGTCGCCGCTGCGAGGTGATCCAGCACAGTGTCATCGTCCACCAACTCTGCCGCCCGATCTGGCGTGCCTGGATGCACCAGGCGGTGATGGACGGACGACTCGACCTGCCGGGCTTCGCCAACCCCGAGCGGCGTCGCACCTATCTGGCCTGCAAGTGGATACCGCAGGGCTGGCAATGGGTCGATCCGCAAAAGGAGTTCAACGCCATGAAGCTCGCCATTCGTGCCGGACTCATGAGCCGTTCGGAGGCGATCTCGGCCTACGGCTACGACGCCGAGGATGTCGACAAGGAGATTGCGACCGATAACGCCCGCGCCGATGCGCTGGGTCTGGTGTTCGACTCCGACCCGCGCCATGACAAGGCGCCAACCCATCCCATGCCGCCAGAACCAGAGGAGTGATCATGCTGCCCCATCTTGCCTCCCGTATCTTCGGGACGCCCTTGCTCATCCAGCGCGCCAAGCTCGACGTGATCCTCTCCGTCATCGGGGATCGCCTCGGTATCCAAGCGCCCGAGGTCGATCTCGCGGTGCCCGCCCGCGCCGTCGCCAAGCCGGCACCACCAGGCATCGCGCTCATCCCGATCCATGGCACGCTGGTCAAGCGTACCCTGGGGCTGGAGGCGGCCTCGGGTCTGACGAGCTATCAGGACATCGGCGCGATGCTCGAGGCGGCGCTGGCCGATCCGAGCGTCAACGGCATCCTGCTGGACATCGACTCCCCGGGCGGCGAGGCCTCCGGCAGCTTCGAGCTCGCCCGCCGCATTCGGGATGCCACGAAGATCAAGCCCGTGTGGGCGGTGGCCAACGACGCCGCTTTTTCCGCCGCCTATGCCATCGCCTCCGCCGCAGAGCGGATCGTCGTGACGGAGACGGGCGGCGTGGGCTCCATCGGCGTCATCGCCCTGCACATCGACCAGTCCGTCAAGGATGCCAACGACGGCTACCGCTACACCGCGATCACGGCGGGCGCGCACAAGAACGACTACTCACCCCACGAGCCGCTCACCGACGCCGCGCGGGACACGCTGCAAGACGAGGTGGATCGCCTCTACGACCTCTTCGTCGGTTTCGTTGCCGCCATGCGCGAGATGCCGGAATCGGCGGTGCGGGCCACCGAGGCCGCGCTCTACTTCGGGCCGAACGCCACGGCGGTCGGTCTGGCCGATGCCGTCGGCACACTGGAGTCGACCCTCGATGAATTCTCGACCTACATCAGCTCCCGAGGCCGCAAGGCGCCCCAGGCTCGGGCTGCGCGATCCGGGGCGGTATTGAAGGAGGTATCCATGTCCGATGAACCCATTGCAATGACTGGCGACCAGGCCGCCGCCATGCTCGAACAAGCGCGTCGTGAAGGCCTGCAAGCCGCGCAGGCCATCGTCGAGCTTTGCACGCTCGCCGGCTGCCCCGACCAGGCCGCCATCTACCTCGCGGAAGGCAGGACCGAGGCCGAAGTGCGTCGCCTGCTCATCGAGGCCAAGGCCGCGCAGTCCGAGGCCACGGCCATCCATTCCACCATCGTTCCACCCCATGAGCGGCACGAGTCCCCGGTGATCGCGGCCGTCAAGAAACTCGTCCACAAGGAGTAAACCATGCCTGTCATGACCATGAACAAGAACCTCGGCGACCTGCTGAAATACGAGGCGCCGAATCTCTATTCCCGCGAGGCCACGACGGTCGCCGCCGGCCAGAACCTGCAACTCGGCACCGTACTCGGCAGAAAGACTGCCGACGGCAAGTTGTATGTGCTGGCACCGAACGCCACCGACGGCACGGAAATCGCCGTGGGCGTGTTGGCCACCGATACCGATGCCACGCTGATCGACCGCGAAGATGCGATCCTGATCGCCCGTCACGCCATCGTCGCGCGCAGTGCCTTGATCTGGCCGGCGGGCATCACCGCAGCGCAGAAAGCCGCTGCCGAAGCGCAGCTCGAAGCGCTTGGCCTCCTGGTGCGTGACGTAGCATAAGCAAGCCACATCATCCACTGAAAACCCGCCGCCCGGCGGGTTTTTCGTTTCTGGAGAATCCACATGCAAAACCCGTTTGAAAATCCTGCCTTCTCGATGGCCAGCCTCACCACGGCCATCAATATCATCCCCAACCGTTATGGTCGCATCGAGCAGCTGGGCCTCTTTCCGGCCAAGCCGGTGCGCACCCGGCAGATCATCATCGAGGAGTACGCCGGTCGACTGAACCTCCTGCCGACCAAACCGCCCGGCTCGCCGGGCACCGTGGGCGAGCGTGGCACGCGCAAGCTGCGCTCCTTCGTCATTCCCCATATCCCGCACGACGACGTAGTGCTGCCCGAGGAGGTGCAGGGCATCCGCGCCTTCGGCTCCGAGACCGAGATGGAGGCTGTCTCGGGCGTGATCGCACGGCATCTGGAGACCATGCGCAACAAGCACGCCATCACCCTGGAGCACCTGCGCATGGGCGCGCTCAAGGGTCAGATCCTGGATGCCGACGGCAGCGTCATCTATGACCTCTACAACGAGTTCGGCCTGACCCAGACGTCGATCAACTTCGATCTCGCCAATGCCAACAGCGACATCAAAGCCCACTGCTACGACGTGCTGGCCGAAATCGAGGACAATCTCGCGGGCGAGTTCATGACCGATGTCCACGTGCTCTGCTCGCCGGAGTTTTTCCGAGCACTCACCACCCACAAGGCGGTCAAGGAAGCCTATGCCAACTGGCAGCAAGGGGCGATGCTGATCAACGACGTGCGTTCGGGCTTCACCTTCGCCGGCATCACCTTCGAGGAATATCGCGGCCAGGCCACCGCCCCGGACGGCACCACGCGGCGCTTCATCGCCCCCGGCGAGGCCCACGCCTTCCCGCTCGGCACGGTGGACACCTTCGCCACCTACTTCGCCCCGGCGGACTTCAACGAGACGGTGAACACCCTGGGCCAGCCGCTCTACGCCAAGCAGGAGCCGCGCAAGTTCGACCGCGGTACCGACCTGCACACCCAGAGCAATCCGCTGCCCATGTGCCACCGGCCCGGTGTGTTGGTCAAGCTCGTGATGGCCTGATGGTCACGGTAGCCGACCTCTATGACGCCGCCGCCCGCGCCGGCCTGCTCACCCCCGTCAAGGCCGGCGCCCTGGTCGTCGAGTGCGTCTTCCGCGCACCCGACGAGACGGTGCTCGATGGCCTGGCGCTGTCCCGCGACTACGAGATCGAGTACCCGACGGCACGCCTTTCGCTCGCCGCCGGGGATCGCGTCGAGATCGGCGGCGCAAGCTTTCGCGTGCGCGAGGTGTTTGCCCTGCGTGATGGCTCGGAGTGCCGCGCCAAGCTGGCGAGGGTGTCGTGATCTCGGTGCGTGAGCGCCTGATACGCGAGGCGATGGCACGATGTCAGACGGCGGTCGCGCCGGTGCGCGTGCTGCGCCAGCCGACCACGGCCATCCCGCGTGAACAGACGCCAGCCCTCGTCCTGCTCGTCGAGTCCGATGCGCCGGTAAAACGCAGCAACGACCGCCTGGAGCGCGAGCTGGTGTTGCGCCTCATCGGTCATGCCCGTGATTTCGATGACGGCTACGTCGTGGCCGACGATCTCGTTTGCAAGGCGCACGCCGCGCTGCTCGCCGATCCAACGCTCGGCGGGCTGGCGCTCGCCATCACGGAGGCAGAGGCCGACTACCAGGCGGAGGACGCGGACATGGACGCCATCGCCATCCCCGCCGTCTACCGCATCACGTATCGCACCCTCGTTTCCGACATCACCCAAGGAGGCTGACATGCCCAAGCTGAAACTCAAGGTCACCCACACCCATGCCGGGGTGGCCTACCCCGCCGGCCACGTCATCGACGTGGACGAACACACCGCCCGCTGGATGATCGACCACCAGATCGGCGAGATGGTCATCCAGCGCCATGCGCAAACACAAGATGCGCCCACTGCCACGGCGAAGACGACCAAGCCCATCGAGGAGTAACCCATCATGTCCTATTACGCCAGTTTCCAAGGCCGGGTCTATCTCGGCAACCGTGACGCCAACGGCCACCCCATCGATGTCCGCTCGCCGGGCAACGTGGCCGATCTCTCGCTCTCGCTCAAGACCGACGTCATCGAGCATTACGAGAGCCAATCCGGCCAGCGCGCCGTCGACCTGCGCCTGGTCAAGCAAAAATCCGCGACGATCGCCCTGACCATCGAGGAGTTCACCAAGGAGAATCTGGCCCTTGCGCTCTATGGCAATTATCTCGACACCACGGGCGGCAGCGTCACTGCCGAGACCGTGGGCGGGACCTCGCCCGTGGTTGGCGATCGCTACTTCCTGGCCCACCCGAAGGTATCGGCCCTGACCATCGTGGACTCCGCCGCCACGCCCGTCACCCTGACGGCAGGCACGCACTACACCGCGGATGAGGATTTCGGTGCCGTCCAGTTTTTGGACATCACCGGCCTCACCCCGCCCTTCAAGGCGAGCTACACCTTCGGCGCGGTGAGTGAGATCGGCCTCTTCACCCAACCTCTGCCCGAGCGCTATCTGCGCTTCGAGGGCCTGAACACCGCCGCCGGCAACGCCAAGGTGCTGATCGAGCTGTATCGCGTGGCCTTCGACCCGCTGAAGAAGCTGGACATCATCTCGAACGACCTCAACAAGTTCGAGCTGGAAGGTTCGCTGCTGGCAGATGCGTCCAAGCCCTATGATGCGCTGCTCGGCCAGTTCGGCCGCATCGTGCAGATCGGGTGATGGCCATGACCGATGCCCTTGCCTCGTTGCCGCCCGTCCCGGAGACCTTGGTCATCGGTGGCGAATCGATCGACATCTCGCCTCTCAAGGTGGGCGAGTTGCCAGCCTTCGCGCGCGCCGTCCTGCCCATCGCCAGCAAGCTCGGCACCGATCCGGACTGGTTGCGCCTACTGTCCGAGGACGGCGATTCGGTGATCGCGGCGCTGGCCATCGCCTGCCGCCGGCCGTCGGAGTGGGTGTCTGACCTCGATCTGGATGAGGCCATCCGGCTGGCCGAGGCGGTATTCATGGTCAACGCTGATTTTTTCGTCCACCGTGTGGCACCGGAGATCGTGCGCGCCAGTCAGACCATCGGCGCGGCGAGGCTTGGTCTGACGTCATCCAGCGACTCGTCCGATTCGGCCATCGCTACACCGACATCCTGAGCTACACGCTGGTGCAGGTGCGCGCCTTCCTGGAGGCCATCGATCGTGCGGAACGCGCCGAGATGGCGGCGCGACTCACACTGCTGTGGGTCGCGCAGCACGGCAGCGCGAAGGATGTCGAACACGTGCTGAAGGAGCTCGACCGTTGAAGCTCTCGATCACCGCCTCGGGTCTGCTCGATCCGAATCGGCTCGACAGTTGGATTCCGGAGAAGCGCCGCGCGATCCGCAAGGCGGTCGAGGCGGGCATGAGGGCGGCGGGCAAGGAGATGGCCCGCTCCGCCCAGGCCAGGATGCGATCCGCATTTGCCGTCCGTCGCGCGAGCTTCGTGCGCTCGATGCGACACAAGGTCTATGCGGGCAGCCCGGACAAATTTCCTGGTCTCCTCATTGGTTCGCGCATCCCATGGCTTGGCATCCATGTCCGAGGTGGCACCATCCGAGGCCGGATGTTGATCCCGCTACTGCCCGAGCACCAGCGCATCGGCCGTAAGGCCTTCCGCCACGTGATCGACGGGTTGATGCGTTCCGGCAATGCATTCTTCATCCAGAAGGATGGCAAGGTGATCCTGATGGCCGAGAACATCCGCGAGAACGCCGCGCAACTTCGACGGTTCAAAAGCGCCGAACGCAAACGCACCGGCGCCAAGCAAATCAAGCGCGGCCAGGAGATCCCCATCGCCGTGCTGGTCAAGTCCGTGGCGCTCAAGCGACGCTTCGACCTGGCCGGGTCCGTGCAAGGTGCCTTGCCGGGGCTGGCGCGGGCGATCGAGCGGGAGTTGGGATAGAACTGATGGACTACGGAATCCTGTGCGGTTGCGGAACAAATCCAGCACGCGCCGCAGCTACGGCGATCCCTCCGACCACGGATTGATGACGGGAACACCCGCCGCGGCGAACGGCGCCGTGTCGCGTGTGGCGACCCTCATGCCATGGGTCCGGGCAATCGCCGCGATCAATCCATCGGCCATGCCGATGGGCTGTCCGGCGGCCTGCGCCTTGGCCATCAGGTCGGCGTAAACCTGGGTCGCCGGCAGGTCGAAGGCCAGTATGCGGGTGGCGAAGGCGGGCAGCACCTGGGTCTCCAGGTGTTCGGCGAGGATCTTGCGCCGGCGACCGTTGGGCAGGCGGGCCACCCCGTAGCGCAACTCGGCCACGGTGACGACGGACAGGAACAGCGTCTCCAGCGGCTGGGCGTCGAGCCAGGCGACGACGCGCGGTTCAGGCGCGGCGCGTAGCGGCTCGGAGATGAGGTTGGTGTCCAGGAGGATCATTCCAGATCCACCGCCCGTGGGGCCGACTTGTCGCGCTGATTGATCAATGCGAGCTCCTCGTCGCTGAGCCGGAGGCGCCGGCCGATGTCGGCCAGCATCGAGCCCAGCTTCAGCCGCCCTTGCGGCTTCACTGCCTCTTCCAGGATGGCGCGCACCTCTGCCTCGGTGCTGCGCCCATGCTTGGCCGCGCTCAGGCGCAAGGCGCGATGTACCTCGTCGGGCAGATTGCGAACCGTCAGGATGGCCATGACAACACTCCAGAACAATGAAATGAGTGCATTCATCTTACCGTTCTGCATGCATCGCTGCAACCGGGGCTGGGGTCACGGTCCCGGACGGCGGGAGGCGCCGTGACCGACCGCGCCCAAATCCTCATCACCGCCGTCGACCAGACCAGGTCGGCGCTCGCCTCGGTCAAAGGCAACCTGGAGCAGTTGTCGTCTGCCGCCAGCAAGGTCAATGGCGTGCTGGCGAGTCTGGGTGCCGCCTTGTCGCTCGGCGCGCTGGTTGCCGCCGGCAAGGCGGCCATCGACACCGCCGATGAGCTGGCCAAGCTCGCACAGGAGACCGGCGTCTCCGTCGAGACGCTGTCACTGCTGAAGCCCATCGCCGAGCAGTCAGGCACCTCGCTGGAGGGCCTGGCCAGTGGTCTGCGCAAGCTCGCCACCTCGATGTACGACGCGGCCGGCGGGATGAAGGAGCCCAAGGAAGCCTTCGAGCGCCTCGGCATCGCCTTACGCGACAGCACCGGGCAACTGCGCCCGACCGAGGATGTATTGCTCGACCTGGCCGATGCCTTCGCCGCGATGCCGGATGGGGCCGAGAAATCGGCCCTGGCGATGAAGATCTTCGGCAAGAGCGGCGTCGAACTGATCCCCTTCCTCAATCAAGGGCGATCTGGCATCGAGCAGCTGAAGCAGAAGTTCAAGGAACTGGGCCTGGAGATTTCCGGCGACACGGCGAGGTCCGCCGAGGCCTTCAACGACACCATGGACACGGTGAAGCAGGCACTGTCCGGCATCGCCATGAAAGTGGCCGAGGCCGCGCTGCCGGCCCTGCAAAAACTGGCCGATGCATTGGTGGCGCTCGCCTCCCACGGCGAGGAGATCGTTGCCGTGCTGCGGGTACTCGGCGAGATCATCGTCGCTGTGCTGGCCATCAAGGGCGTCGCGGCGGTGGCTGCGTTGGGTAGTGCCTTGGCGGCACTGAGGGCTGCATTCATGCGTTTCCTGCCAGTGCTCGCCGCCGTCGGGGCCTGGGAAATGGGGCGCGGCATCGTCGAGATGGTGCAGAACATCCGCGAGACCAACCGCGCCATCGATGAGTTGAGCCGACAGCGCCAGCGATTGGAGCAGTTGTCGGCAGCGATGGAGGAACTGGCCAACACCGGCACGCTCTCCGTCAAGACCCAGATGATGATGGCAGCACAGGCCGCCGAGCGACTCAAGGCGGCCATGCCAGGCACGGCGGAGGCGCTGCGCACCATCCAGGGCGCCGCCACCCAGGTCGGTCAGGCCATCCGGCAATCTCTCGATGCCGAATCCAAGAAGGCCGCCGAGACCATCAAGCAGCTCTCCGCCAGCTACAAGTCTGTCGCCGCGGACATTAAGGCGATCTGGGATGCCCGCGTGGCCGAGATCGAATCGGCTTATCGGCGGCAGGTGGCGGCGGCGCAGAATGCTGCGCGTTCCGAGGAGTCGTCCATCCGTGGGTCGGTCCAGGCTTTGCTCGACGCCGAGCACGAAAAGCTCGCGGCAGTGGAAGCCGGTGCGCGACAGATGGAGTCGGCCTGGAAGGCGACCTACGGTCAGGCGGTGGCACTCGCCCGGGCTGCCGGTCAGGATGTGCAGGCCATCGAGCGGCAGGCGGTCGATGCCAGAATCGCCATCTATTCGCAGCTGGAGTCGGCCTACCGCGCCACCGTCGATCGGCTGATCGCCGAGGAGCAGCGGCACCTGCAAGCCGCCAAGGCGGCCGACGAGGCCCGTCTCAACCTGCGCCTGTCGGTCGAGGATCGCATCCGCGAGTTGGCTCGCAAGGGCATGGACGAGTATGCGGCCTACCAGGATCGGCTGCGGCAGATCGACGAGAAACAGGCCCAGGCCCGCGCGGCACTCGCCACCGGTAATTTCGAGCAGGCCCGCAAGCTCGCCGAGGAGGCCATGGCCCTGGCCGAGCGTACCGCCACGGCGATAACCCGCCAGGTGGAACAGAACGGCAAGACGGTCACCCAGACCGTGGTGTCCGAAAGCCAAGCGGCGGCGACCGCCATCGGCGAGATCAAAGAAGCTGCCAGCATCGCCGATGCGGCCCTAAAGAAATTGGGCGACGCGCATCGCAAGGCTGCGCAGGAGGCCGGCAATGGCGCGCAGGAAGCCGTGCGCGCGTTGCAGTCGGTTTCTTCCGAGCTGAGCAAGCTGCGCGAAGAGATGCTCAAGGGCGACAAGATCAAGCTGGAGCTGGACATCGATGCCGCCCAGGCCGGCATCGAGAAAATCAAGGCGCTGACCGAGGCGCAGCAAATGGTCGCCAAGATTCAGGCCGACACCAAGGAGGCACAAGCCTCCCTGGAGAAGCTCAAGGCCGACGCGGACAGCCTGCCGATCATCGCCAAGGTCGAGGCCGACACGACACAGGTCATGGCCGACATCGACCGGCTCAAGGGTGTGCTGGCCGCCGCCAACGTGGAAATCCCAGCGTTGCTGTCCTTCGACCAGCCCCGCCAGCAGTTGGCGGCCTTCGCCATGGACGCCAAGACGGTGCTGTCGGCCCCGACCTCGGCCACCCATACCGTGCGCACCGACATGAGCCAGTATCGCTCTGCCCTCGCTGAATTGCTGCGCAACACCTCCAGCGTCCACACGATCTATGTGCGCCGTGTCGAGACCCGCGCCCTGGGCGGCATCGTCGAGCGCTTCGCGCAGGGTGGGCAAGCCATCGCGGATGGATTCCGGCGCGTGCTCGGGCGCGTGCGTGGCCCGGGCACCGAGACCTCCGACAGCATCCCGGCCTTGCTCTCGCATGGCGAATACGTCATCCGTGCCGCCAGCGTGCGGCGGTTCGGCCAGGCCTTTTTCGACGCGCTCAACGCCGGCCTCCTGCCGCCCATCCCGCGCTTCGCCATGGGCGGCCTGGTAGGGACGCCAGCCAGTACATCGCCGAGCCGCGACGTGGTCGATCTGCGCTTCCATATCGGCGACAGGCAGTACACGGCGCAGTCCTCGCGCGATACGGCCATGCAGCTGGCCAAGGCACTGCGGGAACTTTCGAGGGGAGCGTGATGCCTGGCAAAGACCATCTCCAGCAGGCGGTGCCCATTCAATTCTTCGCCTGTGAATGGGAAAAGATATATGAGGAGACGCTCCTGCAGCGGCCATGCGATACCTGGGTTTTGAATTGGCCGCAAGTCGATCCCGAACTGCTGTTCGGCGCAAACTACAGTCCGCTGTCGCGCGGATACTACAATCAAATCGTCACCGCACTCAGCCTCGCTGCAAGTCAATCATACATCCAATGCAATGAACGCCATTACGCCTCGCAGCAAGAGCCAGAACCAGGTCTACGTATCGCGGTTTCCAGCCGCCTCAACCGAGGTGGTGTGACACGTGGCAGCACCGAACGCAGAGGGATCGAGGCGCGGGTGTCCGTGCCATTCGCGGGAGGGGCGGCCCTTCCTCCGCCTCCGCCAACACCCTGTCCGCTGCTACAGCGCGAGCTCTTCGTCAGGTCGGTTGATTTCGGCTACGTGCTGCACGGGCCTGCGAACGGCAACTTCCGCTGGGAATGGGATGGGCAAGCGGCGCCTGCTGACCCGTATTTCGATCTTTACGGGAGAACATTGGGGTTCTACAGCAGCGGCAGCACGCAGACCATCGGCACATTACGCCTCCTCCTCGACAAGGTTGTCGATCTGTGGGTGATCTTCGAGTCTCGACCGATCCCGTCTTCCGTTACTGATCGAGTCGATCCAGAGCAGCCCCTCTCCTATCAGGTCAGCACCGGGGGCGGCTATTTCGGCATCGCCGCCGTGATCGAGGTCACCCACCTGGAATCCGGGCAGATTTGGCATCGGAGCATACACGGTACAAACTACCCGCCAACCCAGATGACGCCATACACTCGGTGGCCGAGTGGATGGGAACAGATGTCGATGGATGCCGACGGCATCATCCGGCATCACAACGTGGATTTTACTTACTTTGTCTACCAAATCGACCCGGCCAGCGTCGGACTGCCGGCGATCGGCACCTACCGGATGCGCTACATCCTGCTGGCCTATGGTTATCAGACCTTCAACCGTTGGGTGACGAGCGACGCGACGGGAACATCTGGCGGCGCGCGAATGTCGTTGGCACCGATCCAGTTCTCGCACATGCCGTCGCTGATCAGTTACACGCCAGGTCTGTCCGAGGGCATCATTCCGCCGTTCGTGATGACCTACACGCGCAGCCCGGTGCTTGCCGATGGCATCGAGTTCGACGCCGCATTCGACCTGAAGAACCTCACCACTTTCCGATTCGTGGTCAAGGTGGGCAACACCTTCGATTTCGCCATCGGACTGGTGGTAACAGCCGCTGGTTTGCATGCGTGGGTGCGACTAGAGCCAGGCGAGACGAAATACCTGGCGGGCGCCATCTCGATTTCCGGGATGACGAACGCGCCTGCCTATTTTCTGCATCCGGAATGGGATAACAGTGGATGGTTGTTCAACACAGGCGGTAACTACCTTTGGACGTACAACGGCCAGTTGTATGTCGATTTCAAGCTGTTTCTGACAGCGCCGAACAATCCGGAAACGACGCCGGCCAACGTGCCCGCATTGAAAACTGGGCTGCGTTGGATATGGAGTATTACCGATTGGACAGCGCAAAGCGAGCCGGAGTGGATCGCGATCAAGCGATACATGTCTGATGGGCGCTATGGCTATGAGCATGAACTCCAGCTGCGATATGTTGGTGAGGATGCAATCATTGGCATCAACCGATCGATCACCAAGCCAAGCTACCAGCCGTTAATCAATCCGGAGACATTCTTCGTGACGGGATACAAGACATCGCCGCTCGACTATGTTAGCCCGTGGCACAAGCGGCCATGGCCAACTTACTCTGGATGGCCGAGCCGCACCGTGCCGATCATGATCAATGGCGAGAAGCGCACATGGAATGGCTCGGAGTATGTCTGGGAGTCGGTGACGGCGGAGCCGATTTCACTCACCCGCCCGATGTTGCAACAGGTGGCGGCCATGCTCGATGTCGTCGAGTACGTGGTGATGGATGGCGACGACATACGCTGGTTCGTACCGGTTGCCTACAACCCACCGGAGTATCCAGAGACATTCACAAACGTCTTGTGGATTGACCGCTTCTACACACAGAACGGTGCGCTGGTGGATGAGGCGGCCATGCGCTCCGCCTTCCAGGCGGTGATCGATGCCAACGCCGACAGTTGGCCAGACTACCGCAACATCGTCATCCATCCGGCGGTGCGTTTCGGCAGTTTCCTCGACAACGGCGGCTTCGAGGTGGGGGAATACCTGCTTGGCCCAACCGGCAGCCTGATCGAGGTGGGCGGTCTGGATGATCTCGCCACGGTCAGCACGCGATTCCTCTACTACATCAATCCCGAGTTCCGGTAGGAGACCCACGTGATCCTCTTGGATGGCATCCAACTCCCGCCGGGCCTGGTCTGGGTGGACGAGTTTGCGGCGGGCCGTGTGGCCCAGACCGCGCGCCGCACCCTCGACGGATCGCTGGTGGTGTTCTACGGCCAGTTTCAGGCCGGGCTACCCATCACCCTGGAATCCGAGATCGATGCCGGTTGGCTCACCCGTGCCCAGGTCGAGGCCGTGGCGATCCGCGCGGCCAGCCCGGGCGGCATCTATACCTTGCAACTGCGCGATCAGACCATGCAGGTGATGTTCCGCCACCAGGACGCGCCTGCCTTCGAGGCCCGCCCGTTGGTGCCAGTAGCCAACCCGCGCCCGACCGATTACTACCTCGCCACCATCAAGCTCATGACCGTCTAAAGGAGACCGATCATGCCCATACTCGATAACGAGATCGTCTGGCGTCCCGCCGCCATGGTATCCGACACCACCCCCGCCCAAAACGGCGGCCGCATGGCCTTCTCGCAGCTGGTGTCGGGAGTGAAAAACAACCTCTTTCCCGACGTCTCCCAGTCCGAGCGCACCAGTGGATCGACCAAGTGGCGCAAGGCGTTCATCCATGTGGCGAGTGCGCAAGACACGGCGCTACTGAACGTGCGCCTGTTTCTCGATGCCATGACGCCGGCTGGGGATTTCGTTGTATTCCACCCGGGCACGCAGACCGACACCGAAGACCAGGTCACCAGCCGCCCTTACGGCATCGGCACGCTCCATGCGAACCTTGCCGCCGGTGCCACACAAATCCTCGTCGCATGTGAGCACAACGCCGAATACGCCACCCTGCAGCCGTTTAGGGCGGGCGATTTGGTGCGCGTTTCCAACCGGTCGAGCACCGGCGGTGCGGGCAACGAGGAATGGGTGACAGTGACCAATGCAACCTACGGCGCCGAGTACGCCACCCTGGATATCTCGTCTGCACTGGTAAATGCCTACGACACCGCCGACACGCTGGTGTCCAGCGTGTTTGAGTTGCCGAGCGTGGTGAGCAGTTACAACGATGTCACGGTCACGAGCGCGGGCGGCACCTTCGATTCCGCCACCGTCGGCAACCTCAGCGTTCACAACATGGGGGCCATCGAGGAAAGCTGGACGCTGACCTTTACCAGCGCCACCGATTACACGGTATCTGGAATGACGGTCGGCATACTGTCCAGTCCCGGCTCCATCGCTGCGGACTACGCGCCGCTGAACCCGGCGACCGGCACGCCGTATTTCAGCATTCAGACCCTCGCCTGGGGCGGGAGCTTTGCCGCGGGAGACACTGTGACCTTTACGACGCACCCGGCGGCGATCCCGATCTGGTATCGCCGTCAAGTGCCCGCTGGTACCTTCAGTCTGGCGAACGACTACTGCTCACTCGCCATCCATGGGGAGAGTGCGTGATGGCACGAGTAGGATTTAAAAAGACCTGGCCAGAAGGCACTTTCGACAATAACGCAGTGCGAACCTTGTTTATACACATGAATACTTACGTCAAGAATGCAGGGTTCAATGTGCTGATCGACGACCCATACAACATCGACTTCATCCGCATGGGTGCACCTGCAGGGACCGCCGACGATGACATTCAGCACTGGGCATTAAGTTTCAGTGACCAGGACCCATATGGAGTGATCCGAGCGCACTCGGTCTATGGCAACGACTACATCGATGCCAATGCCTACGTCAATAGCTATACCATCGTGCATTCCTCGTGGGCGGGCAATCCAACACCGGAGATCACTGTCTGGTTCGCCGCCGACGGCGTAGCTGGGTGGTGGTGGATGCATGTCAATAAAGTGGACACCAACAGCGCCACCGGGGTATCGATGCTCTTCACTGCCGCCGGTACGACCTCGCGGCGCTATCCGTCCGACATGCACAAGGGTGTGTGCGCGCGATACGGCGTGCGGACGGCCTTAGGAGATTGGAATCCGGCCTACGCGAAGGACGAGAACGGGGAGATCAACATACAACCATGGGCGGGCACCTGGTCGCCTTTCGGCGAAGGATGGAGTTTCAACGGCAAACGCCACGCCGGATCGCCGATGCCCAAGATGGCCGTGCCGCAGTTCCCGAATCGGGACGGCGGCATCAGCGCCTGCATCCTCGGTGAGTTCAATGAGATTCTGATTCTCACAGATGGTTACGCACAAGAGGAGGTCGTGGCACCAGGCTGGATTGCTATGATCGGTGACGAGTGGCAGCAGCCCTACGCCGTGCCGGCGCCTGATTCGTTCGATGTGCTATGACCATAGGTCTTTCCCTTGGCCTGACCCTGGGGGCTGGGCTCTATGTGGACGCAGGGCCGACCCTCATCAAGCGGAGTTTTACGGCATCCTGGGGCAAAACCGAGGTCTTCGTGGCCAATGCCACGGGATGGGATATCGCCAGGCATCGCGCGTGGCGGCGTGCAACGAATTGGTCGATACACTTCGCCACGCGATTCGATGCCGTCTATGGCCTGCGCCTGGAGAGTGCCGCACAGTACCCCTACGGCGACATGCGCAAGCATGCGGTGCGCATGCAATCGCCTTACATCGACCTCGGCGCCTGCCGAAAATCGCTGCGGGCCGCGTACTGGCTTACACAGCACGTATCCGCCAGGCACGACGCCAGCTATGCCGTGACCGAGGTCGATCCGGTCAAACGGCGGATGACGACGCCATGGTCGCTGCTTGCCGATCAGTACATTCAGGCGATGGCGAACACGCCCGAGCTCGTCTGGAACGGCCAGCGCATCCGTATCATCGAGGCCACCCTCTCCTGCGACGAGGACAGCCCGGTCTGGATGGCGCGCATCGCATTGGCGAACCTCGCCGACTTCGCCGCCATCGAAATCGGCGACACCGTCACCCTGACGCTCGGGCAGGAGGTCTTTGCGCTGATGGTCGACGGCAAGACCCTCTCCCGACCATCGCTTGCAGAGCGGAGCATGGAGATCACGGCGGTCTCGCCCGTGGCGCGATTGGATGCCCCTTTCGCCGGTGCCATCCGCCTCTACGAGCATGGCGCGGTCTCAGCCCGCGCGGCGGTAGAGAACCTCATCGGCCCGGTGGACTGGCAATTGCCGGACTGGATCATCCCGGCAGGCCGCCTGATGCTCGAAGGGGCAACGCCGCTGGCCGCCGCCCGCCACCTCGTCACGGCCATCGGCGGACTCATCGAGAGTCGACCCGATGGAACGGTGGTCTGTCGCCTACGACACCCGGTCAGCATCCCGCAGTACGGTACCGCGCCGGTCGCGCACAGCCTGTTCGATGCCGACGTGATGGCGGCGCAGGCGCAGATCGCCCCCCTGCGCGGTTACGACCGGGTCACCATCGCCAATGAAGAGGGCGGCGCGGACACGACCAATGACACCATCGAGTACGTCCCGGACCCCGATGATGCCCATCGTGGCACCGTGCGCGCCTATCTCGCCCGCGAGCGGGCGGTGACACTGGCCCACACCGGCCATCCCGCAACGGTCATCGAAAGCCTCGGCGCGGTCACCCGCACCGAGACCGAGACGGTCGAGTTCGTCGCAGGGCGGGCGAGTACGCGCTATCCGGTGGCGGCCATCGTGAACCTCGCCTGGCAGCACGCGAACCTGGGAGACGTGTCTGCCTCGGGCCAGGACCTCACGGCGGCCACCGGCGGTTACAGCCTGCTACGCATCACCTACACCACAACGTCACTCGACTGGCGCGTCGCGCTTCCCATCGATGAGGAAGTGCAGTTCGTGCTGGTCGATGCCTGAGGACACATCATGGCCAATGCCACCATTCGCGTTCAATTCGGCAACCCGGACGGGACGGGTTCGGATGGTCACCTATCAGCAGAGGTCGACACCCGGCCCGATGGCCTGAACGGTGGCCGCAGCGCGTTCAACCCGGGCGAAACCGCCTACATCCTCGTCTACAAGACCGACAACGTCACCATCACGGACGCCATCTGCTCGGCAGGATCACTTTCTGCGCAGGGCAGCGCCGTGGTGACGGTCACGGAAGAGCTGATGTTCGAGGATTCCGACACGGCCACGCTACCGAAACCGGCGCGCTCCGGCCTCTCGCAGACGGTCTGGTATGGGCGCAGCCTCGGTGGCCTGACCCTGCAGTCCGACAAGATCACGGTCAAGGCCCAGGTCAAGGGGGTGGCGGTGGCCAAGGTCACCTACGACGCCCAGGCCCTGGTCTATGCGCTCTCCTCCCCTGCCACCCTCAACGGCGAGACGGACTTCTCGATCCTGGCGCTCATCAAGGGGGTGGCGTCGTGATCATCGAGGTCTATCGGGGTGACGGTGTGCGCCCGGGCTCGCCCATCGTCGAGCCGCTGCTTTCCGACGACGCCCTGATCCATCGCGGTCGGGCCGAGATGGACGCCAACGCCCACGCCTTCAACCGCATCGACATGGATGTGGTGTTTCGGCCCGGCATCCGTCTCGGCCAGCTCATCGAGGCCATCGACCCGTCCACCGCACAACCCTACCGCGCCAAGGTCACGGGCATCCAGATCACCGTGACCGAGGCCTCGATCGAGACCCGCCTCACCCTGGAGCAGCCGCGATGACCTTCGCGCTCAAAGAGCTATCACGCCTGCTCACGCAAGACAGGGCAACCATGGGCATCGTGGTCGCGATCAAGGGCTCCGTGGTGCGCATCGCCACCGAGCGCGGCGCAGTCACCGCCAAGGCGCTCGACGCCCTCGCCGTCGGCGATCGCGTGCGAATCGACAACGGCATCGCCATCAAGGCGCCCACGGCCAAGAGGGTGCTGCCCGTCTGACTGTTCGTCCACTTCATTTGCAACCCACGACCCCGCCACCTGGCGGGGTCTTTGTTTTTGGAGACCCAAAATGAGCCCACCCACCATGCAAGACGGCATGGTCGTCATGCCGCGTGATGAGTTCGAAAAGATGCTCGAGTGCGCCGCCGAGCGCGGCGCGAGGCGCGCTTTGGCCGACGTCGGCCTCGACGGCGAGGATGCCGCCCACGACATCCGCGAGCTGCGCAACCTGCTCGATGCATTCAACGCCGCCAAGCACACCGCCTGGCACACCCTGATTCGCATCATTACGACTGGGTTCATTTTGATGATCGTCGCTGGTGCCATCGTCAAGCTCAAGATTGGAGGTGGCCAATGATCGAGACACTGCTCGGTGGCCTCCTGGGCGGAGCCTTCCGCTTGGCGCCCGAGGTTCTCAAGTGGCTGGACCGCAAGGGCGAGCGCAGCCATGAACTCGCCATGCAGGACAAGGCCTTGGAGTTCGAGAAGCTGCGCGGCGCCCAGCGCATGGCCGAGATCGGCGCCGGGGCCGATGCCGCCTGGAACGTGGGCGCCCTCGAGACCTTGCGCGAAGCGGTCGCCGCCCAGGGGCAGCGATCGGGCGCCCGCTGGGCCGATGCGCTGTCGGCGAGCGTGCGGCCCGTCATCACCTACTGGCTCATGGCCCTGTACTGCGCCGCCAAGACCGCCGCCTTCGTGGGCGCCGTCGAGGCCGGGGCGGACTGGATCCCGGCGATCCAGGCGGCCTGGACCGAGGCCGACCAGGCCCTGTGGGCCGGGGTGCTGAACTTCTGGTTCCTCGGCCGCGTGTTCGACCGGGTGCGGCCGTGATTGCGGTACCCCAAGCGGCCATCGAGCTGGCCAAACGCTTCGAGGGCTTCCACCGCGTTCCAAAGCACGATCCCAACCGCGCCTATCCGTACATCTGTCCGGCCGGCTATCCGACGATCGGCTACGGGCATCTGTGCGATCCGAAGCACCCGCCGATCACGGAAGGCGAGGCCGAGGCCTACCTCGCCCAGGATCTGAAGGTGGCGCTCGCCGCCACACTGCGCTATTGCCCGGTGCTGGCTACGGAGCCCGAGAACCGGCTCGCAGCCATCGTGGACTTCACCTTTAACCTCGGCGCCGGGCGGCTGCAGACCTCGACGCTGCGGCGGCGGGTCAATCAGCGGGACTGGCGCGGTGCAACGCAAGAGCTACGCCGCTGGGTATACGGCGGAGGCCGGATCTTGCCAGGTTTGGCTTTGAGGCGAGAGGCAGAGGTTGCGCACCTTGACGTCGATCCACTGAAAAGTGGAGCTGCGTGACTTCGTAGGCGCTTGATTGCGCACAAGTACGCATTTGTCTTGCTTTGTGAGGATTTTGGTGGTCTAATATGAGGTATACCCTGTACAAGGAGCCACCGTGGCTGTGCCAACGAAGATCTCAGTACTTGTCCCCGATGACGAAGCTCGTCGCTTTGAAGCCTTCTGCAACGAACGTGGGTACAAGAAATCGACGCTGATTGTTCGACTGATCAAGGAGCACTTGGATAGAGAGCAGTACCCGTTCCAGGGGTCATTGCTCACCCCAGCCTCCAGCAAGGAACGGGATTCCGTAAGTGCAAAGAAGAGCCGATAGAACGGGAACCAAGAAGTGACAACACCAAATAAGCCAAGACTTTCCTGCATCGACCTCTTCGCGGGATGTGGTGGCCTGAGTCTCGGGCTTAAGGAAGCGGGCTGGAGCGGGCTCTTCGCAATCGAGCGCGACCCAATGGCGTTCGAAACCCTGTCTCAGAACTTCCTGGTTCCGGGGGCGCCATACGCGAGTTTTGCAGACTGGCCTGCATGGCTGCCAAAGACAAACCATGACATCGTGGCCCTCCTGAAGAACGAATCAGTGCGGAAGCACCTTCGATCTTTGCGTGGTGCGGTGACGATGATAGCGGGAGGGCCGCCATGTCAAGGATTCAGCGTCGGAGGGCGCCGCGATGGTGCAGACGAAAGGAACAGCCTCGTTTACCAAATGCTTGACATGGTTGAGCTGGTTCGCCCGCGAGTCGTGCTGATTGAGAATGTTGAGGGGATTGCACGCCGGTTCGTTGCACGCCCAGGCGAGGCGAGCACCTCTGTTGCTGAATCGGTAATCGAACGGCTCTCAGATCTTGGCTATACGAGCATCTTTGATGTGCTCGATGCCAGTCTATTCGGAGTTCCCCAATCCAGGCGCCGCGTGGTCATTGTGGGCATTCAAGACTGTCCGATGTCTCCTGCAGACCTTAAGGCGACCTTTAACGAGATGCTGAGTAAATCAGCAGTCGCAGTACGCCAACATTGGGGTCTACATCAAACCAAGAACGTCACTGCGAAGGAAGCCATAGCCGACCTCACAGGCGGCGCCCGGGTGGTGTGCCCCGATTCAACAGAGTTTGAGTCGGCCGTATACACCAAGGCCACCTCCGCATATGCACGCGCGATGAGGAGGGGGCAAAAGACGGGGAGCATTCCGGACTCCCACCGTTTCTCGAAACATGGCGAGCGAATCCAGGCACTGTACAACCTGGCTCATCAGACCCAACCCCTGGGCGACTGTCGAAAGCGTTCTTGCTTGAAAACGGCACAAAGAAGGACAAGAAAGTTCTCATCGATGCGTCAGCGGTAGTGTCGACGATCACGACTCACCCGGATGAATTTATTCATTATGCTGAGCCGCGGAATATTACTGTCCGCGAAATGGCAAGACTTCAATCATTTCCTGACAACTTTCACTTTTACGGCCGATATACGATCAACGGACCGCGCCGAAAACACGACGTAGCAAGGTGCTCGCAAGTGGGCAATGCAGTGCCGCCGCTGATGGCTGAAGGTCTTGGTCTAGCGTTGCGCAACCTTCTTGACTTGCTGAATGCGCAATCTGCCGCTGCATCCCCCGCGCTGCCAGCAAGACAGCGCCCCAAGGTTTCAGCGCAGGAAAAGATCTTCTCGGGGATTGTTGCCGACTGAGCAGCGAATAAGATTGTATTCACAGGGGCAAGTCGCCCCTTTTCTTCTTCCAGGATAAATATGGCTCTTCTCGACCTTCTACGATCAAACAGCAAGCCGACCTGCGAAGCTGAGCGCACAAGCGCCCTCGCTGAGATAGGCGGGCTATTCCCGGACACAGAGTGGGGGGTGGACGCCGACTTCAACTATTACACACAAGCCAACATTGACAACCTTTGGACCAATGAGCTTCGCCGGGGCATCAAGAACAAGCTCGAGACTGCCGGCCTTGGTGAAGCGGATTACGGGACTTGGCTTGGGGACGTCCATTTCCTGAACATCGGGATTTACCGCAAAAGCCTCTTTGAGCGCTACAGAAGTAACGCGGGCTGGCGCCTAGTTCTCATGGCCTTGCCACGGGCAGGCGCGATCTTGGTAGGTTTGGCGTCCCATTATCAAAACGCCCAGAATCACAACAGGCTCGGCGAAGTATCGAATCTTCTCTTCGACATCGCCTCGGAAGCATTGGTGAACGATGGGCAAGGGCCAATGTACGGCCGCAAGATCTCAAGCGCCGACTGGGACCAGAACGGCTTATTTCCGACTCCGCTAGCGTCCATCGCAGGCATCTCCGTTGCCCCAGACGTTGTCTTTCTGAAAGACATTCGAACAACAACGCTCAAGAAGATATTGGCATCCTTTGTCGCGGTCAAAGTTCTGCCCAACTCGGTTGCCCAGGCCGACCTGCATCGCGAGCTCATGGAATTGGCAGTTTCCGCGAAATACCTCTCCGCAAAGGTCTACCCATTCAGGAGCCTCGAGGAATTTGAGGCTCTCCGGGCCCTTGCGCTGCAGGACCTGGCCGCAGCCGGTACGCGGTTGCTATTACGGAAGAAGAGCTCAACCCGATCTATCGTTCGCGTCTATTATGGCCCACCCGGCACCGGTAAGACCCTAGCAGCCGTCCGCGAAGCGGTGAAACTTGTCGAGCCAGGCTTCGACGACAAGGGAAACCCGACGACGTCTTTCGAAAAATTCAACGACTATCGAGATCAGTGCGCTTTCATCACTTTTCATCCTTCGCTTCAGTACGAGGACCTTGTCGAATCGATTCGGCCGGTGATATCCGATGACAATGACGCCCCTGGCGATGAAGGCGATACGCCTGACGAAGCCTCACCAAAAGGTCAGCTTCGTTACAGAGTGCACGAGGGTTTGCTACTCCGCATGATCCGGCGAGCGCTTCAGACGCCTGGGAAGGAGTTTGTGATTGTCGTAGATGAGATAAATCGAGGTGATGTCAGCCGAATCCTGGGTCCGTTGATATCAACCTTGGATTCTGACAAGAGAGTTGGAGCTGAATTCCCGATTGGAATAGAGCTTCAATACCCCCGCGCAGAAGAGTTGGAATCCCGGCTTTTTATGCCGTCAAACCTACATTTGATTGGGACAATGAACTCGTCCGATCGGAATATCGCGCTCGTTGATCATGCGCTTCGACGCAGGTTTGAGTTCATTCAAATTCCGCCAGAGCCTTCCCTGCTGCGAAGCACGACAGATGCGCAATCGATAGATTGCGGGCTGCTTCTGCGAACGATCAATGCCAGGATCGAGCATCTGCTAGATGCAGATCATTGCATCGGTCATGGCTACTTTATCGGCTGCGATACCAACGCAAAAGTGATCGAGCGACTAGCGACTAAGGTCATTCCGTTGCTGCGAGAGTATTTCTATGGCAACGAGGGCTTGATGTTGATGGTCCTTGGGGACTCTGCCTCGCAGACTGCGAACTTCTTCAAGCTCAATCCCCCTGAGAAGCAGTTCGAGACGCTATTTGGAATAGATCAGGATACGGCGTCCGCCTACGGCTACCGCCCTCACAAGACTCCCAAGAGCCTTGAGCTGGACTCCCGATTTTGGAATCCGACAAGGCTTATTCCCGGGCCTGATGACGAAGCTTATGCAGTTAGCTGTCTACTGAAGCTTTGTCAATCAGGATCGCCAGTTCCTCCGAACTCTGGTGACGTCGAGGGGGAAGTGAATGAAGCGCCTGCTGCGGTGTGAGGAATGGTCAAAGCTGCGCGTAGGTCCCGGACTTGAGCTGGAGTCCTTAGAAGAACTTACCTCGATTGTTGCCGGCTGGAAGTATAGTACCGGCGAAGATCCCGACGCGTACTTCGACATTTTGCCAGGAGCGCTAGTGCCCAAATTCTGGACGGGCACGCTGGAAACCGAGCTTTTAGTCCTTGAGGTTGCGCCGATTGGGGCGAAGCAACTCGAACCAGAACTACGGTCCAACCTGGATGGCAGCTTGTCGGCGATGCTGGCAACCGCCTTGTCGGCCCAGTCAATGACAGCGGGACTGGCATCCATAAGCGCAGATGGCAGTAGGCATGACGCTCTTATGGAGATGTTCTGCGATGAACTGCAACTCGCGCGTCGCCGCCAAGTAATCCGAAGATACGCATCGACCTCCGATAGCCTGCCCTCGCCCAGAGGCCGAATATCGTTTCCGGGCCAGTGCTATGAGAGCATTCGGAGACCAGGCCGCTTCGCGTCTGCGTGGGTGGCACTCACCGAAGACGTCCCTGAAAACAGGATATTCAAGGAAGTCTTACTCCGCTACCGGCCGCGATGCTCTGCACGAATCCGCGGCCGCATTGATCTATGTCTATCCGAACTCGACTCCGTTGATGCTTCCGGAGATCACCGCTTGGAGTGGGCAAAGGTGCGCGCGGACCGGCTTCCACCCATTTATCACTCCTTGCTTCGGCAAAGCAAGGCCCTCTTGGATGAAGAGGGTGCCGGAGTTTTTGCTGGAGACAAGCTTGCCACGGCAGAGATTGTCTTTACGTCACGCCTTTTTGAGCAATTTGTGGCCAAGGAACTGTCTTGGATCTCGCCGGCAGCCGGCTTGGTCTCCAAAGCGCAGGATCGAGGGACATTTACATGCTCACGAGGCGACGGAAAAGGTGTTTTTGAGTTGATTCCGGATGTGAGATTGATTGACGACCGTGGAAAGACTGCGCTGATAGTGGACACCAAGTGGAAGTCCCTTGACATGCGCAAGCGTCATCTTGGCATTTCGCGCGAAGACATCTATCAAGTCTTGACTTATGGGTCGCGCTTCAATTGCGCCGACGTTGTCCTCCTATACCCCGACGTGACAAACGAGACAGGCAAGACCGGTTACTACCAAAAATTCGAGTCCATCTTAGGTGCTCGAAAGTATTCGGTCCATGTCCTGAAGATACCGCTGCTTGCACCCACGCTCATGGTTGCAAGGGACTTGCTGACTGGAGCCCAAATCTCGGACCACCGGGTTCTTTAGTTTCGCTCTCTAGACTACCTTCTTTGCCGGATAGGCGGTAGCCGGAGGCCGATAGTTCAAACGACTGTGCGGTCGTTGCTCGTTGTACATCCGGCGCCATCTCTCGCTGATCACCTCAGCCTCCAGCAAGGTGTGAAACAGCTCCGCATCGAGCACTTCGCGGCGGTAGGTGGCCACCAGGCTTTCAGCCGCCCCGTTCTGCCAAGGCTTGCCAGGGTCGATGTGCGCCATGCGTATGCCACGACGCTGAGCCCAACGCTGCACCACGAAGGCGATGAACTGACCACCGTTGTCACAGCGGACGAAATCGGGGCAGCCATATTGCTCCACCATCCGATCCAGCTCCCGCTCGACATCCACTGCCTTGAAGGAGCGCGCCACCGGCAGTCCCAGGCAATAGGCTGTCGCCTCGTCTTTGACGAGCAGGGTCTGAAAACGCCGGCCATTCTCTAAACGGTCCTCGGAGAAATCCATGCACCAGACGCTGTTCGGCCCATGGGGCGGCGGATCAAGGCGCGCGCCTGTACGCTTCTTCTTGCGGCGTTTACGCCAGTGGGCGGTATAGCCCTCCTGGCGCCACAACCGCCGCACGCGCTTCAGGCTCGCACTAGAACCATTCTCGCGCAGCCATCCGGCTACAAGACGGTAACCCCAGGCCGAGTGCGCCTTGGCAATGTCCTCAATGGCCTCACACAGTGCCTTGTCCTTCTCCGGCTGCCGATACCGATAGGTGACCATTGAGCGCGACACCCCCAGCAACCGGCAGGCCCGACGCTGCGAGATACCGCGTTCGGTCGCGTGCCGCACCGCTTCGAGGCGGTCCGGCACGCCTACCATTTTTTTGCCGCTATCTCCTTCATCACCTCGATTTCGAGGTCCCGCTCGGCCACCAGCTTTTTGAGGCGGGCATTCTCCTGCTGCAGCCGCTTCAGCTCCGTGACCTGGCTTGCCTCCATACCGCCATAGCGCTTGCGCCAGGTATACAGTGTTTGCTCCGAGACCTTGTGCTTGCGGGCGGTCTCCGTCACCCCATGGGCCTGGCTCTCCCGCACTATCCCAACGATCTGCTCTTCGGTGAATCTCGACTTCTTCATAGGTCCTCCACTGGCTTATTATCCTCAACTAGCCAGTGGTCCGAAATTCGGGGAGCACTCCATTGCTTAGGAAGCTAATTACAGAGAAGGGCCTGCCGGTTACGAATTCTATAGCCCAGGCTTCTGCCTTGATTACATAGGAATGGTAGGCTTGGCTTGGCGCGGGTAAAAGATGAGTCCCGATCAAAAATCATGGCCTCAATCAAGAGGCGTGATACGAAGCCTGAACTTCTGCTCCGCAAGGAGCTCTGGCGGCGAGGGCTTCGTGGATATCGACTAGACGTCCAACTCCCGGGGCGGCCCGACATATTTTTCCCGAAGCACAAACTTTGCATATTTGTGGACGGGTGCTTCTGGCACGGTTGCCCAATCCACTACAAAGGCGTTGCAAGAAATACAGAGTACTGGGATGCAAAAATTCAACGCAACATTGCGCGGGACCAGGCAATCACGAAGAGCCTCATCGCAATGGGTTTTGCCGTTATGCAGGGCAGCATCCGGTCGCGGCGGGTCATCGAAGTGCTGGCGAAGCTGGTCAGCGAACATGGCGCACCGCGCTATCTTCGTTCCGACAACGGCCCGGAGTTCGTCAGCCGGGCCATCCTGCGCTGGCTGCACGGCGAAGGCATCGAGACCGCCTTCATCGAACCGGGCAAGCCTTGGCAGAATGGCACCGCCGAGAGCCTCAACGGCAAGTTCCGTGATGAGTGCCTGAGCATGGAGTGGTTCCGGAATCGGTTCGAGGCCAAGGTGCTGATCGAGACCTGGCGGCGGCACTACAACGAAGACCGGCCGCATTCGAGCCTCGGCTACCGCACACCGAAGCAGTTCAAGGCAGAGCAGAAGCAACAAGACGAATCATCAACCACCCCGGCCATCCTCAACTGATCGGTGGTCCTAAGAAATCCGGCAGGTCACCACCCGCTGGCGGTACTGGCCACGCGCATGCCGTGGGACGAGATCGAGAAGTCGTCGGCCCTGAAGAACCCCTCATAGCCAGCAGCCATGCGGCCTGTGGCGCCGAGGGGTCGTGTTGAGTTTGCCGGGAACGGATAATCTCCCCCGCGATTCCTTGCAGATTCGGATACCCGATGCGCCGCCGCTCGACGCCCGCCGAGGACCCGACGGTCCGTCCCGATGACTTGTTCCGGGCCCGCCTGGAAACCCAGATCGACCTGCGTCATCCGCTGGCCCAGCTGGCCTGCCGCATGCCCTGGACGGCGCTGGAGGAAGCGCTTTCGTGCACGTTGCCCGCGCCCACCGTGAGCGGCGGCGGGCGACCGGCGTTGCCGGTTCGGCTGATGGCCGGTCTGCTCTACCTCAAACATGCCTACGACCTGTCGGACGAGGCGGTGTGCGAGCGTTGGCTGGAGAACCCGTACTGGCAGTTCTTCACCGGCGAGGAATTCTTCCAGACCCGGCTGCCGTGCGACCCCAGTTCGCTGGTGCGCTGGCGCAAGCGTCTGGGCGAGGCGGGCATGGAGGAGTTGCTGGCCCAGACGATTGCCGCTGCGCGCTCGATGAAGGCGGTGAAGGCACGGGACCTGGAACGGGTGATCGTGGACAGCACCGTGCAGGAGAAGGCGGTGGCGTACCCGACCGACAGCCGACTATTGGAGGCGGGCCGCCGCAAGCTGGTGCTCCTGGCCAAGCGCCACGGCATTGCGCTGCGGCAGAGCTACGAACGGGAAGGGCCCACGCTCCGTCGCCGTGCTGGCGGCTATGCACACGCCAAGCAGTTCAAGCGGATGCGCCGTGTGCTGCGTCGCCAGCGCACGGTACTGGGCCGGGTGATTCGCGACATCGAACGCAAGCTGGCCGATGCCGGAGAGGCGGCCAAAGCGGCACTTGGGACGTGGCTGGATCGCGCCAAGCGGCTGCATGCGCAGCGTCCGAAGGACAAGGGCAAGCTGTACGCATTGCATGCCCCGGAGGTGGAGTGCATAGGCAAGGGGAAGTCGCGACAGCCGTACGAGTTCGGGGTGAAGGTCGGCCTGGCGGTGACCGCCAGGCAGGGCTTGATCGTCGGGGCCCGCAGTTTTCCCGGCAATCCGTACGACGGCGACACGCTGGCCGAGCAGTTGGAGCAGGCCGAGATCGTGAGCGGCTGCAAGCCGAAGGTGGCGATTGTGGATCTTGGCTACCGGGGCCGCGAAGTGGCGGGCGTGGAGATCCTGCATCGAGGCAAGCCCAAGCGCCTGACCCGAAGCCAATGGCGCTGGGTGAAGCGTCGCCAGGCGATCGAACCGATCATCGGCCACGTCAAGGACGACTGTGGCCTGCGCCGCTGCTGGCTGAAGGGCGCGCAAGGGGACGCCATGCACGCGGTCCTGTGCGCGGCGGGCTACAACCTGCGCTGGCTGATGCGCTGGATCGCGGCTTTTTGTGCCTGGATGCTGGGGGCGTTGATTTCGCTCATCACGGCTGGATCGCAGCCAACGGTACCCGCACGGGGATGAGAGGCGGATTCTTCAGGGCCGACGAAGTCCTCAACTCCAGACCTGATTAGCCCCGACCCTCAGCCGCCAGTCGCAGGATGTGCGTCGCCCACCGCCGAGCATACGGCCACCTGAAGGCGACGAGGTGGCGTCATGAGCATCAATTCCGTGCAGTTCCAGGCTGGCCTGTCCATGGCCGAGTTCATCGCCCGCTACGGCACCGAGGCCAAGTGCTACCGTGCCCTGTACCAGTGGCGTTGGCCGCAAGGCTTCCGCTGCCCGGCCTGCACTGGACGGGCCCGCTCGCGGTTTCGGCGCGGGACGACGGTCTACTACCAGTGCCGCGCCTGCCGGCACCAGACCACGCTGACCGCCGGCACGATGTTCGAGGGCACCAAGCTGCCGCTGCGCACCTGGCTGCTGGCCCTGCACCTGCTGACCGCGACCAAGACCAACCTCGCCGCGCTGGAGCTGATGCGCCACCTGGGAGTCAACTACAAGACCGCCTGGCGGGTGAAGCACAAGATCATGCAGGCCATGGCCGAGCGCGAGGAACCCCGGCGGCTCAATGGCTTCGTGCAGATCGACGATGCCTACCTCGGCGGCGAGCGCAACGGCGGCAAGCGCGGGCGCGGTGCCGAGGGCAAGCAACCCTTCGTGATCGCGGTGCAGACCGACGCCCGCTTCGCCGCGCCGAGCCTGGCCGTGATCGAGCCGGTGCGCAGCTTCGACAACGTCTCGCTCGAGGACTGGATCGCACGGCGCCTGGCGCCCGGGTGCGAGACCTATACCGACGGTCTGGCCTGCTTCCGCCGGCTCGAAGACGCCGGCCACGCCCACACCACGCTGGACACCGGCGGCGGCCGTGCCGCCACCGAGGCGCCGGGCGCGCGTTGGGTGAACGTGCTGCTGGGCAACGTCAAGCGCGCCATCAACGGCACCTACCACGCCATCCGCCAGGCCAAGTACGCGCGGCGCTACCTGGCCAAAGCCGCCTACCGGTTCAACCGTCGCTTCCGCCTGCATGAGATGCTGCCGCGACTGGCCACCGCCATGCTGCGCTGCAAGCCTTGCCCCGAGCCGGTCTTGCGCGCTGCGAGCAATTTTCATGGCTGAGGGTCGGGGCTAATCAGGTAGAACTTTCCCACGAACGAGCGACGGTAACTCTGGTGGCAGGCTAGGCAGCTTTGCTGGGTCTAGGAGAAAGCCGCGATGACTGCTTGGCCGTCATTCCGCTGTGCAGCCTCGCCCATGGCGGTCGCGGCGTCATGGACCTGTCCATCAAGACCCCGAAACTTTCCAGCGTCTGCCCCAAGCCAAGCAAGGATGCGCATCTTTTCCGACATGGGCGGCTCGGCATGCTTGGCGATTCGTGGTGCTAGCTCGGCGACCAGCGGCCAGTCTTCTTTGGAGATCGCGCCCGTGACGGCTTGCATGTCGCGACCGAGTCTTTCCATTATGGTACGAAGCGCCATTGGCTTTGCCGCCTCTACGGACTGCGCACCGAGTGACACGGACAGCGGGACGGTGAAAAACGATCTGGGTTTCAAGGGCTGGTTCACGAATTTCTCCATTGATGTTGTGACGAATGCTTTGGGTCTAACGATTGGTTGCAGGTGTCCTCAAAATTCCAGACTCAGCGCGATCGATCCGAATGCGTGATGGCCCGCCTGCTGGTCGAACTCGCGGGTTCTCCAAACGCGCATCACGGCGAGCCGTACGCCACGTCCAGCAACGATCCATTGGCTGCTGATGCCGAGAGCTGCTTGCGCGATCCAAGGCCGCCGGCTGACGTGATGGCTATGCCGGAACATGTTTCCGTCGAGTGAGAAGTCCCAGGCGACGGCTTTACCCTCCAGATTCAGGAAGACATGTGCCCCAGGTTTGGGCGCCAGGACCGACTGCGGCGTTGTCGTGCGCAGATCGGCAACACCAGAGGGCGGGCGGTTCTCTGCGCCAGGGCGGATCGGATAGCTGCCGAAGTCGTTCGGTATGTTCCAGCCCGCGCGAAACTCCACGCCGGTACTGGCGGCGGTTTCGATGTTTCCGACCCGCAGGGCATAGCTGCCGATCACGTCGCTGCCCCATCCAGGGCGGACCGCACCCTCCGTGTACGGCTTGAACTTGCGCTCCATGGCCATCTGAAACGCCGGCTCGTTGCGCAACTGGTTGTCCCAGCCGCGAAATCGCTCAATGCCGCGTGCCCGATGCACCAGATCCTGAGATTGCTCGGCCAGCGACCAGGGGCCGATCACGCCCAGGGTCAGCTCACGCACGTCAAGCATTTCGTAGCTGGCGGCTTGTGGGTGGATGCGGCGATTCCACGCCAAACCCAGGTAGAGCAAACCAGCGTACGGTCGGTCATCTGGAATCACGTCGGTGCGCGTCTTGTTCTCGGGCGTGTACATGGACTGGCCAAAGCGCACGACGAGGTTTTGCGACGACGAGTGGGCGCCGGCGTCGTGCCAGAAGCCTGGATCAGCCCAGCCGATGAAGCGGGCGTACAAGCCAATCGGCTGGGGCAGGCATTCCGGACGGAGCCCGCCTTGCAGATCGCGTGAGACTGCTGTTAGCGCGACACCGTTGGTGTAGTTGCGATCGGAGCCGGTGAACAAATCGTTCTCCAGACGCAGAGTGCCGCCCCGCCAGCGCAGGGATTGCTCTGGTGAGCAGGAGGGAGGATTTGCAGAGAGCGAGACTTCGGAACCGAAAGCAGCAATCGGGCTGAACAATGCACAGGCAATCAACAAGGTGGCGCACTGCATCGACTGCTGCACCTTGGTGCCGCACAGGCTCCGGCAATACCCGTCGACGCCGATCATGTCGCCCCATCGCCTGCTGCCCTGTTGACGTAAAAGCGTTCGAGGGCACTGACGATTTCCTCGGCTTCGTCTACGCAGGTGAACAAGTCGAGATCGGATGGAGAGACATAGCCTTCGTCGAGCAGAAGGTCGAAATCAACTACGCGACGCCAGAATGCACGGCCGACCAGCACTACCGGAATACGCTGCATCTTTCCGGTCTGGATCAAGGTGAGCACCTCGAACAGCTCATCGAGCGTTCCATAGCCACCCGGGAATGCCACCAAGCCCTTGGCGTGCAACAAGAAGTGCATCTTGCGCAGCGCGAAATAGTGGAATCGGAACGCCAAATCCGGGCACATGTAGGGGTTGGGTGCCTGTTCGTGGGGCAGCGTGATGTTGAGGCCAATCGAACGTGCGCCAACCTCGAAAGCACCGCGGTTGGCGGCCTCCATGATGCCGGGCCCACCTCCGGTGACGACGACGAAATCACGGCGGTTTTGCTGCTGGAAACGCGCCGAAATAAGGCCCGAGAAACGCCTCGCTTGCTCGTAGTGACGTGCCTGTTCGACCCGGCGATTGGCTCGGGCAAGCTCTTGCCTCAGCCCGACATCCTCCGGAGTGACGCGCGCCTGACGCTCCAGCGCGCCAAGGCGGGCTTCTGCCGTCTCGGCATCGCTCACGCGTGCGCTGCCGAAGACCACTACCGTCGAGCGGATGCCTTTCTCGTGCAGGATGCGCTCAGGTTTGAGTAGTTCGAGCTGCAGTCGCAGCGGCCGCAGTTCGTCCTGGCCAAGCAGTTCGATGTCTTCGTACGCAAGACGGTACGTTGGCGACTCGCGGATGGCGCGCAGGCGTTCAGCGAGATCTTCGGCGGGCGTCATCACTCGTGCGCCAGAAATTCCGGCCAGCGCAGCGCATGACCATGCTCGGGCACCGTGACCTGCCAGCCGAGTTGCTGTTGCAGGAGTTCGGCGAAGGCCTGCGCGGCAGACAGTTCCCCATGCACCACGAAGGTTTGCGCCGGTGGGTGAACAAAACCCCGAGCCCAATTCAGCAACGCCTTCTGGTCGGCATGCGCCGAGAGGCCGTCCACGCTGTGGATCGCCGCACGTACCGGGATGTCCTCGCCGAAGATGCGTACACGTTCGGCCCCCTCGATCAGGCGCCGGCCAAGCGTCCCCTGCGCCTGGAAACCGGGAAACAAGATGCTGCATTCGCGGCGTGGCAAGTTGTGGCGCAGGTGGTGCCGGATGCGTCCCGCATCGCACATGCCGCTGGCAGAAATGATGATGGCTCCGGAGCGGATCCGGTTCAGCGCCATGGACCCCTCAGCGCTCGCTGTGAAACTCAGGTATGGGAGGTTCTCGCCGCGCGCGTGCCAGCCGGCCAACCGCTTCGCCTGTTCGTCGAACAATTCGAGATGCTCGCGCGTGATGCGCGTGGCCTGCGTGGCCATCGGCGAATCGACGAATACCTTCGGTTGCCGCAGCCGCCCCTCGCAGGTGAGTCGGTGCAGGTGATAAAGGATTTCCTGGGTTCGGCCGACCGCGAAGGCCGGCACGATGACATTGCCGCCGCGTTCGAACAATGTCTTTTCGACGATGCCGATCATTTCCTCTTCGGTCGCCGAGAAATCCTTGTGCTGGCGGTTGCCGTAGGTGGACTCGATGACGAGGATGTCGGCGTCCTCGATGGTTGTCGGGTCGCGCAGTATCGGGCGCCCCGGCTGGCCGAGGTCGCCACTGAAAACGAGCTTTGTCGGGTAGCCATATTCGGTGACCCAGACCTCGATGATGGCCGACCCAAGAATGTGCCCGGCATCGCGGAAACGGGCGCGCACCCCGACGCGGGGCGCGAACTCCCGGTCGTATTCGATGCCTCGTACTTGCTGCAGGCATTCGTGTGCATCCTGCAGGGTATACAGGGGTGGCGGCACGGTCTTTTCTTTGAGCCGCTTGGCAACCCGCTTGGCATCGCTTTCCTGGATGTGAGCGCTATCGGGCAGCATCACCCCGAGCAGATCAACCGTCGCTGGCGTGGCGTAGATGGGCCCCTTGAACCCGGCGCGCGTGAGTTTGGGCAATAGCCCACTATGGTCGATATGGGCATGGGTCAGGAGCACGAAATCAATCGACGCCGGGTCGAACGGGAATGGCTCATGGTTGCGCGCCGCCGCCGTGCGGCCGCCCTGAACCATGCCGCAATCCACCAGGAAGCGTACGTTGAGCGCTTCCACCAAGAAACACGACCCGGTGACTTCGCGCGCAGCGCCCAGAAAATGCAGTTTCATGGGATGCTCACTCCGGTTTTTTCTTTTGTATCGGGCAAGTGCTCAGGCCAAGCAGACGGTAGCCCGGACAGCGGCCAGCCAGGCCGGTGATGAGGGGCATGATTCCGATGAGTCCCAGCCAACGCCAGGATGAATCCAGCCACAGCGGGAGGCTGAGCAGAACCAGTCCGACGACGATGCGGACAATGCGGTCGAGACTTCCAACGTTGATTTGCATTACGGTCTCCTTGTGTTGAGTCAACGGCTTGAAAACGCGACGGGGGCGGCAGCGCCCCGCAGCGGATGGGTTGCGGTCGATGCCGTCGTGGATACGTCCCAGCCGCCACCAAGGGCCTTGTACAGCGCCACCAGTTGCACGGCGGCGTTGGTATGCGCGCGTGCGGCTGCGGTTTCGGCCTCGTGCAGACTGCGCTGGGCAGCCAGCAGTTCGACCAGCGCAATGTCGCCCGCCGCGTAGCGCGCCTTGGCGTGGCCGTAGCTGGTGCGCGCGGCATCCAGTGCCATACCGCGGCGCTCAAGCGTGTCCAGCGCGCCGTGGTAGTCGCCCAGCGCGCGCTCGGCGTCGCCCAGCGCCGTCAGCACCGCCTGCTCATAGGCCAGCGCGGCCTGCCGCTCGGCCGCCTCGCGTGCCCGAATTTCGGCGCGCACACGGCCGCCGTCGAACAGGCGCCAGGAAATCAGCGGCAGGATGGAAAAACGCGAGCTGGATGCATCGAACCAATCGCCCGTACTGAGCGCTTGGAACCCGCCGCCGACACCGATGGAGAGTTTGGGGAACAACTCGGCCATGGCCACGCCGATGTCGGCGGAACTCGCTGCCAGGCGACGTTCCGCAGCCAGCACGTCCGGGCGCCGGCGCAGCATCTCTGCGCGCTCGCCCACCGGCAGCACCGGCAGCGCCGGCAGCGCCCGCAGCGTGCTCGGCGTCAAGGGGCCATCCAGTAGTGCCAGCTCCCGCTCCGGCGGCGCGCCCAGCAGCACGCCCAGGCTGAGTATCGCGGCGCGCTGTCGCGCCTGGATATCCGGGATGAGCGCGTTGACTGCTGTCCATTGGGCGTACGCCGCGTCCACGTCGGCGGCCGACGCGTCGCCCAGCGCATGCCGCAGGCGCACCAATTCCAAGGTCTGCTGCAGCGTATCCAGTGTGGCCTGTTGTGCGTGCAACTCGTAGCGGGCGCCGACGGCGGTGAACCAGGTGCGCGCGACCTCGGCCACGACGCGCATGCGTACGCCCTGTGCCTCGGCTTCGGTCGCCTGCAGGCGGGCGCTGGCGCCTTCCAGCGCGCGCCGCCTGGCCCCGAACAAGTCAGCCTCCCAGGCCGCGTCGAAGCCCGCGTCGTAGATGGTCTGCGTGGCGTCAAGGCCGGGGATCGAGCCTACGGGCAGGGGTCCGTTCTCGCTTTGACGGCGCCGGTTGACGCTCGCGCCAGCGGCGGCGGTGGGCAATGCCTCGCCGGCCACACGATCGCGCAGGGCGCGTGCCTCATCGATGCGTGCCGCAGCCTGGCGCAGATCTAGGTTCTGTGCCAGCGCCGTGGCTATCAGGCGATCGAGGATGGGATCGTCCAGTGCAGACCACCATTGGCTCAAGTCTGCGGACTGGGATTCGCTTGCCAACGGCAAGCTCCAGCCGCTGCCGACGTCGACCGGCGGCGGCTCGCGGTAGTCGGGGCCCACGCTTGCGCAGGCAGTCAGCAGCACGCAGGACAGGGCCAGCGCGAGCGGACGCGCGCGCCCAGGGGTCAGGCCTGTGACGGTTGCGCGAAGAAAGGGAGTGCGGGGCTTGGATTTCATTGCAGGCGTCCTCGGACGAATACGGTGGCCATGGTCAGCGTGGCGAGGGCGATGACCGCCAGCGGCCACAGGCTGGCGAGAATGTCACCGGGCGGCATGGCCTTGAGAAAGCTGCCTTCGACGATGATGAGGAAATGGGTCAGTGGAATGGCCTGAGCCAGCCATTGCAGGACGACAGGCATGTTTTCCACAGGCGTCGCAAAGCCGGACATCAGCACCGCCGGCACGCCGACGGCGAACGCCCCCAGGATGGCCTGCTGCTGCGTCATGCTGACCGCGGAAATCATCAGACCGATGCCGACCACCGAGGCGATGAACAGCACCAGGCTGGCAAGCAGGAGTGCAAACGAGCCCGTAAACGGGATGCCGAACAGGAAGACGCCCGCGCTGATCATGAACAGGCCCAGCGCAGTGCCAATTGCGAGTGCCGGCAGTGATTTGGAAATGATGATCTCTGGCGTCGAGGTGGGCGACACCAGCAACTGGTCGAAGGTGCCGAGTTCACGTTCGCGCGCAATCGACAGCGAGGTGATGAGCAGCGCGCTGAACAGCGCCAGGATGCCCGTCAGGCCGGGCACGATGAACCAGCGGTAGACCAGATTCGGGTTGAACCAGTGGCGCACGACCACGGGCGTTGGTGCCTGGGCGTCGGGCACGACCTCGGCGCCGACATCGGCGGCGATGGTGGACAGATAGGCCACGGTGATCTGCCCGGAGTTGCTGCGCCGGCCATCGACCAGTACCTGCACGCGGCCGCTGTCACCGGCGGCGATGGCGCGCGAGAAATCGACGGGAATAGCGAGCGCGGCGATCACCTCGCCACGGTCGATCAGCTCGTGCAGCTGCTGCTGGCTGTGGACATGCCGGACGTGGGTGATGAAGCGGGCGCTGTCCAGGCGCTGTACCAACTCGTGCGACCACCGCCCCGCATCCTGATCGTAGACGGCGATATCGACGTTGCGCACTTCCAGCGTCGCGGCAAAGGCAAACACCAGCAACTGCAGGATCGGCGGCACGAACACCACCATGCGGCTGCGCGGGTCGCGCAGGACGCTGAGCACTTCCTTGATGAACTGGGCGCGCAGGCGGGTGAACGAGAATGCGGAAGTCAACATCGCGTCACTCCAGGTTCTTGCGCGTGGCGCGCTTGGCGATCACGAAGAACAGCACCCCGATCGCCGCCATGACCGCCAGGTTGGGCAGGAACACGGCCCAGATGTCGCCGGCCAGGAACACCGTCTTCAGCGAATCGACGAAGTAACGCGCCGGAACCAGCCGGGTGATGGCGCGGATCGGTGCCGGCATGGCGTCGATCTCGTACAGAAAGCCCGACAACATGAAGGCCGGCAGGAAGCCTGAGAACAGCGCAATCTGCGCGGCCAGGAACTGGTTGCGTGCCAAGGAGGAAATCAGCAGACCCTGACCCAGCGCCGGCACCATGAACACCGCCGACAGCAGCAGCAGCGCCGCCAGCGAGCCCCGCATCGGGACCCCGAACACGAACACCGCCAGCGCCGCCGCACCCAGCGTGGACAGCATGCCGAGCACGAAGTACGGCAGCAGCTTGCCGATCAGGATTTCGGCCACCGAGGCCGGCGTGGACAGCACCGCCTCCATGGTGCCGCGCTCCCATTCACGCGCCACCACCAGTGCAGTCAGCATGGTGCCGATGATGGTCATGACGATGGCGATGGCACCGGGAATCAGTGCGCGGCGGCTTTCCAGCTCGGGGTTGAACCAGTAGCGCGGTTCCAGCATGACGGCCTGCGCTGGTGCTCCGACGTCCAGTCCGGCACGCCAGGACTGGACCACGCCGCGGGCGTAGTTCTCGACGTAGTTGGCGGTATTGGGGTAGGAGCCGTCGGTGACGATCTGCACCAGCGGCTCGCTGCCACGCTGGGCCAGCCGCTGCTCGAAGTCCTGCGGGATCACCACGTAGCCGCGCAGGTCGCCTGAGACCAGCTGGTCGGCCACTTCGCGCCGGTCATGGGCGAAGTGGGCATCCAGGAACTTTGTGCCGGCAAAGGCCGCCGCAAGCTCCTGCGCTGCAGCGCCGGGCGACTCCAGCACCACGCCGACGCGGACATCCTTCGCATCCAGCGACACCGCATAGGCGAACAGCAGCAGCAACACCACCGGCAGCACGAACGCGATCAGCAGCGTCGAGGGGTCGCGCAGCGCCTGGTAGCTTTCCTTGGTGACCAGGGCGATCAAGCGCCGCAGATCAAAATGGCGCAGGTCGGTCTGCTGTGGTCCATTCCCGTCCTTGTGCTTTGTGGTGCCGTTCATGTGGCGGCCTCCAGCTCGCGGTCCGCCGACTCCACCAGGTGAATGAAGGCGTCCTCCATCGTCGGGTCGGGTCGTTCGGGGCTGACCGCCGAACGTTTGAGCGCGTCGGGCGTATCCAGCGCAATCAGTTGCCCACGCGAGAGCATGGCCACGCGGTCGCAGTATTCGGCCTCGTCCATGAAGTGGGTGGTGACCACGATGGTCACGCCCTTGCGGGCCAGTCCGTTGATGTGGGTCCAGAATTCGCGCCGGGTGATCGGGTCCACGCCCGAAGTGGGTTCATCCAGAAACAGCACGGGCGGCCGGTGCATCAGCGAACAAGCCAATGCCAGGCGCTGCTTGTGGCCCAGCGGCAGGGAATCGGGCGTGGCGGACAGCCAGTCGCCCAGATCGAAGGTTTCGATCATCTCGGCAATGCGCTCGCGCCGGGTGTTGCCTTCCAGTCCGTAGACGCCGGCCGAGAATTCCAGGTTCTGCTGCACCGAGAGCAGGCCGTAGAGCGAAAACTTCTGCGCCATGTAGCCGAGCCGGCTCTTGGCTGCGCCGGTGGCGCGGCGCAGATCATGGCCCACCACATGCGCTTCGCCAGCAGTGGGTTTCAACAGGCCGCACAGCATCTTGAAGGTGGTGGACTTGCCGGCACCGTTGGGGCCGAGCAGGCCGAAGATTTCGCCCTTTTGCACCTCGAAGCTGACGTTGTCGGTGGCGGTGAACTCGCCGAAGCGCTTGGTGAGGTTTCGGCACGACACGGCAATGTCGGAACCCAGCTCAACCGGCGGCAGACGCTCGGCCAGCGTCGAAGTGCCGCCGGGGCCGCCACCGAGCAGATCGATGAAGGCGTCTTCGAAGCGCGCGGGCACCTGCGCCAGCTCCACTCGCGCCTGATCGGCCAGGGCCTGGAGCTGCCCTGCGTCCGCGCCCTCGCGCAACACCACGCGCACGCCGGCGCCCTGGATCACGCCATCGCTCACGCTGGGCAGGTCGAGTGCCTGGGTCAGGACCGCTCGGCGCTCGGCACCGACGTCTTCCAGACGGAAACTGCGGCCTTCGAGCTGTGCGGTCAGCTCCTGCGGCGGGCCATCGAACAGGAGCTGCCCTTGGTTCAGCAGCAGCACGCTCTCGCAGCGCTCGGCTTCGTCGAGATAGGCGGTGGACCAGACCACGGCCATGCCTTCATCGGTCAGCGCCTGCACCATGCGCCACAAGTCCTGGCGGCTGACCGGGTCGACACCCACGCCCGGCTCGTCCAGCAGCAGCACCTTCGGCCGCGCCATGAGCGCACAGGCAAGGCCCAGCTTCTGCTTCATGCCGCCGGAGAGCTTGCCGGCCAGGCGTTTGGTGAAGGGTCCGAGCCGCGTGAAGTCCAGCAGCTCGGCAAACAGATCGGCGTTGCGGTCCGCATCCATGCCGCGCAACTGCGCATACAGGCGCATGTTCTCGATCACCGTCAGGTCTTCGTACAGTCCAAAGCGTTGCGGCATGTAGCCGCTGACGACGTGAATGGCGTCGTTGTCCTTGACCACGTCATAGCCTGCCAAGGTGACGTGGCCGGCGTTCGGCACCAGGAGGCCGGCCAGAATCCGCATCAGCGTCGTCTTGCCAGCGCCGTCGGGGCCGACCAGACCGGTCAACCGCCCATAGTGGATGCGCGCGCTCAAGCCCCGCAGCGCCTTTATGTCGCCGAAATGCTTGTCCACGCCCTCGATGACGACGGCAGCGTCTTCGCCCGCACCCGCAGGCACGGCGGCGATAGCAGGGCTTGCCTGCATTTCAACGCTCCCCCGCCGGGATACGGGTGCCGGCTTTCGCATCGACCTCGATCGTCACCGGCATGCCCTGGCGCAAGGCACTGTCGCTGTCGGCTTCGTCGATGACGATGCGCAGGCGGTAGACCAGATCCGTGCGCAAATCCGTCGTCTCCACCGTCTTGGGGGTGAACTCGGCGCGCGGCGAGATGAAGCCGATCTGGCCGCGATAGACCTTCTCTGATGAATCGCTTTTGACGCGCACCACAGTACCGGGCGCGATGCGCCCCAAGTCCGACTCGCCCACGTAGGCGCGCACGTAAACCGGCTTGTCCAGGCTCAGGCTGTAGACCGTGCTCTGGCTTGCGACCATGCTGCCGGGCTCCCGCACTCGTGCGATGACGGTGCCGCTACTGGGCGCCATCAACTCGGTGTCCGCCAAGGCTGTCGCGGCTTGCGCTGCGGCAGCCTGTGCGGCCGCAAGGCGAGCTTCTGCCGCGGCGATGTCTTCCTTGCGAAAACCTTCGGATGCTTGCGACAGGGCCGCCTTGGCCGCTTCGACGCCAGCGGCTGCCTGGTCGCGCGCCGTGCGGGCTGCATCGACCGTGCGCTGGCTGCTGGCGCCCGATGCCAGCAGGCGACTCTGGCGCTGGAAATTGCGCTCGGTCTCGGTGGCGAGCGCCTGGGCCTGCCTGAGGGCTTCGCGCGCCTGGGTGATTTCCTGCGGTCGCAGGCCGCGGCGCAGCTTGGCCAGTTCCGCCTGCGCCACCTGCACCTGGGCCTGCGCTGCCGCAAGGGCTTCCCGATACGGCTGCGCGTCGAGCGTCGCCAGCCGCGCACCGGCACTGACGGCATCGCCCTCATCGAAAAACATTTGCATCACGCGCCCGGGCTGACGGAAGGCCAGTTGCACCTCGCGGATTTCGACGTTGCCGTAGAGGCGCAATGCATCTTGTTGTCCATGGTCGCGCGACAACCAGAACGCCAGTGCGCCGCCAAGAGCGAGCACGACGACGGCGATCACGACCCAACGGGTTTTCTTGAAGAGGAGGTTTGGAGTTTTCATCGATGGGTTTCCGCTGGATAAAGGTGCTCAGTGCTCGCGTGCGACCGGCGCATTCGCCGCTGACCGGCGCCAGGCGATGGCCGCTATGCCAGCCCACACCAACGTGCGCAGCGTCATGGCGACCACCGTGCGTCGCTCCCAGGCGCCACCCAGAGCCACATGCACTCCGAAAGCGAGGAACACGAGTGCGGTCGCCACCGTGATGACAATCGCTAACCACGCGGCCCAGCGCCGGCGCATCCACAAGCCGACGCCGGCGACGATGTAGGCGAACCCGGCCAGAAAGTTGAACCAGAGCACGAAGGGCACATAGTGGCCGGCGGCTTGGCGCGCCGCGCCGTCGACAAACAGAACGGCGCCGCCCTCCCGAAGAGTGAGCAGACCGAAGCCGATCGCAAGCAGGGAGATCAGCCAGTGCCAGATGCTGCGTTGTGGATGAGTGGTCATCTTCATGGCCTTTACTTGATCGGGGAAACTCCCAGGCCTTCGTCGTCGTCGTCGCGGCGTGCGTGTGCATTCCGCCGGGCGGTCGGGCTGAGTGTTGAATGACGCGGATTCGCGCTGGAGGCGCAACGCGATCGCATGACCGTGGTGTGCCTCTCGGCTGACCGAGGAACTGCGTGGCGGCAGGATGGAAGGCGTTTCATCGGGTGTGCGTGATGCCACGGAGATAGATGGCAAACACGGCTGGCGCGTCGCGGCGGATGCGTGCTACATCGCCCGCCAGCAACGACTGCATCACCAGCCCTTGAATTGTGCCGATGAACAAGACGACGGCCGCGTCCACATCCAGTTCTGAATGCAGCTCGCTTCGCGCCTTACCGGCTTCGAGCAGTCGACGCAACCGCTCACCATATTGACGGGTCAAGGTCTGCACCATTTGCTTGGGCAGGGTCTCCCCCGGCCGCTGTAATTCGCCGAAGAGCATCCTCGGCACCCCCGGGTGCTCGGCCACGAAGTCGATGTGCGTCTTGAAGATCGCTTCAAGAGCTGCGAGGGGGGACGTAGCACCTTCTGCGGCCTTGTCTACTCGAGCCAGCAGGCGTTCCGCAACCCAGGACATCACCGCCTGCAGGATTGCGTCCTTAGTCGGGAAGTGACGGAACAGTGCTCCCTGGGTCAACCCCATGCGCTGCGCGATGGCCGTGGTCGTGATGTCGCTGGGGTTCTGTTCGGCAGCCAAGTCGACCACTGCCTCGACGGTGGCCGCGCGCCTCTCATCAGCCGGTAGATGCCTGGAGTGTCCGCTCATTGCTTGCATCCCAAAAAGTGAGTAATCTATTACTATCTTACCACTGTGCAGCCAGACCGCAAGAGGGGAAGCACGAAAAAGAGGTCTCGATGAACAGCAGAACTGCTATCTCAGACGGCTGCCAACGGTCGATTTCTGGCGGGCGCAAACGTCGCCCTCCGCACCTCATTGGCGGAAGGGCGCCGGCACATCGCAAGCCTGGCGGGGCGTAAGTGGGCGGGATGTGGATGGAGATGCTGGCGCCCGAGAGGCCGAACCAGAAGAAGACGAACAGGAGGTGGCCTTGGATTTCAGATTGCTACGCTATTTCGTTGCAGTCGCGGAAGAGCTGCATCTCGCCCGCGCGGCCGAGCGTCTCGGGATCGAGCAATCTCCCGTATCGCGAGCAATGCGCGACCTGGAAAGCCAGCTTGGCGTGCAGTTGTTCGACCGCAGCACCCGCCTGACGCGGCTGACCTGGGCCGGCCAGGTGTTCCTAGGCGAATGCCGACGCGTGATGGCCACCGTGGAGCAGGCAGTCAAGAGTGCCAAGGCGGCGGCACAGGGCTACCAGGGCCATCTGCGCATCGCGATCTGCGACGGCCTGGCGCAGCCCCGCATCGCCACCTTGCTGGCACGCAGCCGCGAGGAGGAGCCCGAGATGGAGATTCGCGTCTTCGAGCTGCCGTTCGCGCAGCAGCTCAAGACGCTGCACGACGATCTGCTGGACATCGGCTTTGCGTTGTCAAACGCGGTACATGATGGCCTCGTCGCCGAGCCGGTGTGGACCGATCCGCTGTCGGTGATCGTGCCCGCACGCCACCCCTTGCTGGCACACGTGCAGGTGCCGCTGGCCGAAGCCCTGAAGTTCCCGCTGGTTCTGTGCCATCCCGAATCGGGATCGGGCTGCCGCCATCAGATTCAAGCGCTGCTGCAGGACGCAGGCACGCCGCTCAAGCTGGTCGATGAAGTGACCAGCCTGGGCGTGATGCTGACCCTGGTCGGTGCCGGCTACGGCATCGGCTTCGCCATCGCCTCGCAGGTGCAGACGCTACAGCGCCCGGACATCTCCATTCGTCCCTTGGCCGGCAGCCCACCGGTGCTCTCTACCTACCTGCTGCGCCGCCGGGGCGAACCCTCGGAGCCCATGAAGCGGTTCATCGAGCGGGCGAAAGGCGGGCGGGACCGGGCCTGTCGATGATGAGTCAATCCTTTGAGGACGCAGCTCACCTGTCCGTAGCGGCCTGTGGCGTGATGTGCCAGTGGACAGATAGACTTCGGTATGAAATCCGATGCTCTGGCTGTTGATGGATGTGCTTGGCTCGCTTTGGATCACCCGCAACGGCCTGCGTTGACCAGGCCGAAGACTTGAGTCCACAATCGAGTCCATTCCGTGACGCTTGGATCGGAAAAAACGTTCGTAATAAACGAGTTAGCGACCGGGTGCTGTTCCCATCACCGGAATCGAACTGGCGCCCTGGGTGATGCCCTGGGCGGGTGACCTCGGTCAGGCTGAACTGGTAGGATTGCGAGCAACAAGGGCTGGATTACGCACCTTTCCGCAGGAGTTCGCAGCGGTTCTAAGGCGCTGAGTTACATAGGTTTGGCGCAGGGTTCCACCCCACCACCAATACATAAAGGTCAACCGCTCTCGGTTGGCCTTTTTTCTTGCGCGCTCGCGCGTGTTCGCGGGGGCTCCTGCGGATTCCTGCGGACTTCCTTCCCCGGCCGTCTTGGCCGCTTCGGGCGACATTTCGCTCTCTCCGTGCCGTTTTTCTCTCCGGCCTCGCTCCCTTGGGCATGCCCGAAGTCCGCAAAGGTCGCGAACACGGCCATTACAAATCAACGCGTTACGCGCGGACGAATCAAGCGGTTGGATTGCAGCACCGGGTGGCGGAGGAAACGCTGCGGTTGCGTTTTGTCGGTCGTTGTCGATCGCTACCGACACATTGCAACACGGATGTAGGTGCTTGGATGATGGCCAAGACAAGAAACGCCTTGTCAGGACAATGTCCGGACGACTACAATAAGGGCATCCAATATCCGTCCGGAGGGGCACTATGAGCACCCTGAATCTTTCCAAGACCGAACGCATTGACGTTCGCGCCAGTGCGCCAGTCAAGCAGCTGCTGCAGGAGGCCGCGCGCGCCTGCCACAAGAACGTCAGCGAGTTTCTGCTCGACGCGGGCGTGACGGCGGCCGCGCAGACACTGGCGGATCGTCGCCGGTTCGTGCTCGACGAGGCGCAGTGGCAGGCGTTCCAGGAAGCGCTGGATCGTCCGGTACAAGCCAAGCCGCGTCTGAAGAAGTTGCTGCGTGAACCCGGGGTGCTGGGTTGAACGATGGCTACACACCCGTTCGCAAGCTGCTTGCGACGGATCAGGTCGATGCTTTCGACTGCGGTGAGAATGCGCTGAACCAGTTCCTGCAGCGCTACGCGCTCGTCAACCAAAAGGCCAACAGCGCGCAGACCTACGTCTGCTGCCAGGGCGACGTGGTGGTCGGCTTCTACAGCCTCGCCGTCGGCAGTGTCGATCCGGAGGCCGCGCCGTCAAGCGTGATGAAGGGGCTGGCGCGTCACCCGGTACCGGTCATGATCCTGGCCCGGCTCGCGGTGGACAAGGCGCATCAGCGCAAAGGACTGGGCCAGGCCTTGCTCAAGGATGCGCTGCTGCGCACCGCACAGGCCGCCGACATCGCCGGCATTCGCTGCCTGCTGGTCCATGCCAAGGACAATGCGGCGCGGCAGTGGTATGAATCCTGGGAATTCGAGCCCAGTCCGACCGATCCGTATCATCTGTTTTTGATGCTCAAGGATCTCGAGAATTTGCTGCGCTGACCCCAATCCGCACCCGCTGCTCCTCCCACAACAACGGCGTCCCCGACGCCAGGTCGAACAGCGTCACCTCCGGCGGCAGAGTCTCGTCGAGTATGGCGGCGACGATGTCCGGCGCCAGGGTGGTGAGGTTCACCATCCGGCTCACGTAGGCCCGATCCATCCCCTCGCGTTCGGCCACCTCGGATAGCGTGCGTGCCACGCCGGATTGTTCGCCCCATCCCTGGGGCTCACCCCTTCGGGGCCGGCTACGCCGTCCAAATTCGCTCCCGGCGAATTTGTCCACCATCGCCAGCCAGCGGTGGCCGCGGGCGAGCGCGAGCTGGATCGGCGTCGGCGTGTCGTCCCAGGGACGGGGCTGGGCGGCGCTGCCGTCCGGCAGGGTCACGGCCTAGCGGCTGCCGCGGCGCTTGATCCGGATCGGCACGGTGACGGTAAGGCTGCCGTCGCTCGCGGTGATCACCTCTGGCTGGCCGGTCTTGTCGATCAGGATTTCACTGCGGGCTCCTTCCCTGGAGCCCGTCCCTGCGGGACCAGCCTTGCGGCTGTCCAAATTCGTTCCCGACGAATTTGTCATGCTGCGACCTCCTCAAGGGTTTCCCGGGCGGGTTCACGGCGCACATCCTGTGCGCCGCCCTGCGGGCAGCCTGCGGCTGTGCAAATCGGCAATCCTGCCGATTTGTCGGGGCGCAGATCCATGGCGAGCACCTCGATGCCGTTGGGCCGGAACCGCACCTCGATGTCGTTCGGTGAGACGATCACCTTGTCGATGAGGAGCCGCACGATGCGCTGCTGCTCGGCTGGAAAGAGCTGCTCCCAGATCGCATCCACCCGGGTCATGGCCACGGTGTTCTTCGCCTCGTCCAGCGTCGGGTCGAGCTGTTCGGGATGGTGTTCTACCTGTGGTGGCTGCCACGCCATCTGTTCACATCGCCACTCGTAGCCGACTGATTCAAGTCTGCTGCAACGACGCAATCAAGGGGCAGCGCACCTCGCCCTTGGCGGTACAACACTGCTCGACCAAGGCGGCCAGGGTGGCCTCGATGCGGTGCAAGTCAGCGAGCTTGGCGCGCACGTCGGCCAGCTTCCGTTCCGCCTGCTCGCGGGCATCGGTGCAGTGCGACCCATCTTCGAGCTTGAGCAAATCCCCAACCTCGTCGAGGCTGAACCCTAGCCGCTGCGCGGACTTGATGAAGCGCACCCGCATTAGATCTGCCTCGCCATAGCGGCGGATGCTGCCGTAGGGCCGGTCAGGTTCCTGCATCAGGCCCTTGCGCTGGTAGAAGCGGATCGTTTCGACGTTGACCCCGGCGGTCTCGGCCAGCACGCCGATGGTCAGGGTTTCGGGGTGTTTGTTCATGGCGCTTGACTCCGTACTTAAGTACGGCAGTAAGGTTACGCTATTCCTTCCGCATTCAAAAGGAGAACCCGATGTCCGAATCACCACCAGAAACGCAAACAGGACGCGGCGCACTGCTCGCTGGCGGACTGGCCGCGATCCTCGCTTCGACGTGTTGTCTCGGCCCCTTGGTCCTCGTTGCCCTTGGATTCAGTGGCGCATGGATCGGCAATTTGACGGCGCTGGAACCGTATCGTCCGATTTTCATCGGTGCGGCGCTCGTCGCGATGTTCTTCGCTTGGCGGCGCATTTTCCGCCCGGTGCAAGCCTGCAAGCCGGGCGAGGTGTGTGCGATTCCTCAGGTGAGCACCACGTATAAGCTGATTTTCTGGATCGTGGTCGCCCTCGTTCTGGTCGCGCTCGGTTTTCCCTACGTCTTGCCTTTTTTCTACTGATCAGGAGTTCATCATGAAGAAGCTATTCGCCTATGTCGCCCTCGCCGCCGTTATTTCCCCCGTGTGGGCTGCGACGCAGACCGTCACCCTGTCCGTCCCCGGCATGACTTGCGCCGCCTGCCCGATCACGGTCAAGAAAGCGCTTTCCAGGGTGGATGGCGTGAGCAAGGTCGAGGTGACCTTCGAGAAACGCGAGGCGGTCGTGACCTTCGACGATGCCAAGACCAATATCCAAAAGCTGACCAAGGCCACCGAAGACGCAGGCTATCCGTCGACGGCCAAACAATAAGGAGCTACCCATGTCTGATTGCTGCGCGGTCTCTTCAAGCCGTCCTGCATCCCCTTTGCACATTGCCGTTGTCGGCAGTGGCGGCGCCGCCATGGCCGCCGCGCTGAAAGCCGTCGAACGCGGCGCGCGGGTGACGCTGATCGAGCGCGGAACCATCGGCGGCACCTGCGTCAACGTCGGCTGCGTGCCCTCCAAGATCATGATTCGCGCCGCCCACATCGCCCATCTGCGCCGCGAAAGCCCGTTCGATGCCGGCATGCCGCCCACACCGCCCACCGTCCTGCGCGAGATGCTACTGACCCAGCAGCAAGCGCGCGTCGACGAGCTGCGCCACGCCAAGTACGAAAGCATCCTGGACGGCAACCCGGCGATCACCGTCCTGCATGGCGAGGCGCGCTTCAACGGCGGCCAAGGCCTCACGGTGCACTTGAGCGACGGCGGCGAGGAAAACGTAACCTTCGACCGTTGTCTCATTGCCACCGGCGCGAGCACGGCCGTGCCGCCGATTCCGGGCCTTGCGGACACGCCCTACTGGACCTCCACCGATGCGTTGGCGAGCGACACGATTCCTGAGCGCCTGGCCGTGATCGGCTCGTCGGTGGTGGCGGTCGAACTGGCGCAAGCCTTTGCCCGGCTCAGCTCCAAGGTCACGATCCTGGCGCGCAGCACGCTATTCTTCCGCGAGGATCCGGCGATCGGCGAAACGCTCACGGCGGCGTTCCGCGCCGAGGGCATCGACGTGCTGGAGCACACACAGGCGAGCCAGGTTGCGCATGTGAATGACGAGTTCGTGCTGACGCTCCCGAGCGGTGAATTGCGCGCCGACCGGCTGCTCGTCGCCACCGGCCGCGCGCCCAACACCCGCAACCTGAATCTGAAGGCGGCGGGCGTCGCGGTGAACCGCCAAGGCGCCATCGTGGTGGATGACCATCTGCGCACCAGCGCGCCGAACATCTACGCCGCCGGTGACTGCACCGATCAGCCGCAATTCGTCTATGTCGCGGCGGCAGGCGGCACGCGCGCGGCCATCAACATGACCGGCGGCGACGCCGCGCTCGATTTGTCGGCGATGCCGGCCGTGGTGTTCACCGATCCGCAGGTGGCCACGGTGGGTCTGTCCGAGCAGGAAGCACACTACGCCGGTATCGAAACCAATAGCCGCCTGCTCACGCTCGACAACGTCCCGCGTGCGCTGGCCAACTTCGACACACGCGGCTTCATCAAGCTGGTTGTAGAGGCCGGCACACAGCGGCTGATCGGCGTGCAGGCGGTCGCGCCGGAAGCGGGTGAATTGATCCAGACGGCGGCGCTCGCCATCCGGGCGCAGATGACGGTGGAGGAACTGGCCGACCAGTTGTTTCCCTACCTGACGATGGTCGAAGGGCTGAAGCTCGCGGCACAAACCTTCAGCAAGGACGTGAAGCAATTGTCTTGCTGCGCCGGCTAATCTGCCTTGCGGGTGTTCCACAAACGCGCCCGCTGCTCCTCCCACAACAGCGGCGTCCCCGACGCCAGGTCGAACAGCGTCACCTCCGGCGGCAGAGTCTCGTCGAGTATGGCGGCGACGATGTCCGGCGCCAGGGTGGTGAGGTTCACCATCCGGCTCACGTAGGCCCGATCCATCCCCTCGCGTTCGGCCACCTCGGATAGCGTGCGTGCCACGCCGGATTGTTCGCCCCGTCCCTGGGGCTCCCCCCTTCGGGGCCGGCTACGCCGTCCAAATTCGCTCCCGGCGAATTTGTCCACCATCGCCAGCCAGCGGTGGCCGCGGGCGAGCGCGAGCTGGATCGGCGTCGGCGTGTCGGTGGCGGCCCTGTGCCCCAATGTTGCCCGGTTCCACGCTCTTTTGCTCTGAAGTTCTCTCGACACAAGGCCAACGTCTTCGCCGGAGCACACGCAAACGGTCATTCGTGACCATGACTTACTCGTGCATCACTGCCATCGGTTATCCATCGCGCGAGGATGACTGAGGCAGCTCGCGAACACTGCACTACACCCAAAACCCATCGCCGCGACGCATCGAGGTCGATCATGGTGCGGACCGCGATGACGATCCCGGCATGTTCCGCATGCTCGTCACTTTCGACGAACAGTCCGATGGACGCACCGTGCTGACCCTGCGGCAGTTGCATCCCACACGGGCACAGCGCGAGGCGACGATCGGCTTTGGCGCGGTCGGCTATGGGGTCCAGACGCTCGACAAGCTTGCCGCGCATCTGGCGACGAGAGCGGACTCCGCCACGGTGCGCCCCTCGTAGCCCGCTCGCTCGCGTTCATGGCAGTGGTACGCTCCCGCTAGCACGACGGGACTCAGAGGCCGCGCCAACGCTCGGGAATGTCGTCGAGCACCGCCGCGCGCAGCACGCGCAGGAGTTCCGACGGTGGCCACGCGGTGACATCGACCGGTCGGCCGTCGTACGTGAGCGGCTGATAGGCGCGAAGGTCGCGGCCCGCCGGAAACGCGGCGCAGTTGCCATTTTCGAGATAGAAGGACACGTCCTCGTCTTGCGGCTGCCAGCCCGCGGCGAACGCCTCGCGATTCCACAGCAGGCGGTTTTGCCGGATCGCGTTGCGGCGCTCGAGGCGCACCGACACCACCACGCCGGGCGCGTCGCGCAGCATTCCGCGCATCTGGTCTTCCCAGCCCGGGCGCGGTGCCGCCCAATTCACTTCCGCGATACGCTTGCGCCAGTAGCCGAGCACGTCGGCCTCGAGCGCGGCGGGCGGCGCGCACGACTGCACCCGCCCTTCGAAAACGTAGCCCAACCAGGTCGGCTCCGGCCGGATCGACAGCAATGTCGCGAGCACGCCGAGCGTCGTGACCGCATACAGCAGACGCCATTGGGTGCGCGCCACTGGCTTGACGAGTGCGCACAAGGCCCAGAGCAGCACGCCCAGCGCCGCGCCCACCGGCCCGGAAATGAAGATGCCGATGGCCGGGCCCAGGTTCGCATCCGGTGCCAGCAGCAGGGGGCCGACAAAGCCCGCGAGGAAGCCCGCGAGGCCGAGGACCAACACCCATTTGACGCCAGGCGGAGTTTCGAACCGGTCGCTCATGGTGAACTCAGAACCAGAAGAGGCACATCGCGCCCAACAGACTGTACACGCCGATCACCCTCCAGTACTCGCCCGGCGCCCCATCGCGCGACACGGTCTTGCGGGTCCAGCGGTCCTTGCCGGTGACCTCGCCACAGTAAAGCGACCAAGCAACGTAGACAAGAAGGCAGACCCCGAGGAAACGGAACATGGTCTCAGTTCCTTGTCGAGCCTACGGCTCTTTTGGCGAAGGGCATGCCGAAAATACGATGCGCGCTCATCGTAACGACCTCTGGAGCCGCTCCCGATCGATCTTCGTCATGCCCAGCATCGCCACGTTCATCCGCTCGGCGGCGGCACGGTCCGGGCCCTCGTCGATGGCCAGCACGAAGTCTGGGACGATCTGCCAGGACACGCCGAAGCGGTCCTTGATCCAGCCGCAGGGCTGCACCTGGCCTCCTTCAGACAGTGCTTCATGCAGGCGGTCGATCTGCGCTTGCGTTTCGCAGTTCACGTAGAGCGAGAAGCTCTCGTGAAACTGGCCGAAGTAGCCGCCGCCGTTGAGCGCCAGAAGCTCCATGCCGTTGAGCTGGAAGCGGATCGTCTTGACCGCGCCGGCCGGCCCGGGCCGTTGCTCGGGCGGTAAGCCGTGCAGCTGCGTTACGGTGTCGATTTCGGCCTGCGAGAACGTGCTGCGCGCCAACTCTTTCGCCTCTCCGAACACGGCGCGAAAGAGCTCGATGTAGGTGCGAACCGCCTGTTCGGTCTGCTCGGCGTTGGCGAAGGCCAGACAGGGCATCATCGTGTTCATGAGCGAGGCTCCTCAGCTTCGAGGGCGTGGGGCGCGGAGTGGTGCTCGTGGGCGATGAGCCACTGGCCATCGCGCTTGACGAGCCCCAGGGTCAATCGGCACACGGGTGAGGGCGAGCCGCCGATGCGCAAGAGTCCCGTGGCGAAGGCCACGTCCGATCCGGCGGTGACGCGCAGCTCCTCGATGACGAAGAGTTCTGGGTGCGGCGTGCCATAGCGGAAGAACAGGTCCCAGGTCTTGTGGTAGGCCGCAAGCCCAAGCGACTGCAAGGGCTCGGGCACATCGAACATCACGATGTCCTCGGTGTGATGCACCAGTATCCCTGCCCTGTCGTCGGCCTGGATCGCGCCCTCCCAACGACGGATCAGCGCCGTGACTTCGGCGGTCGCGTCTACGGTCGTCACCCGGTCGGGGGCACCTGCCAGGCGCGGATCGTTGTTCATCGCGATCTCCTTGCCGTGGGGATGGGCAACAGCTGCGCCACGTAGCGCTTCAAATGCGCGAGGGCATCGAGCGCGGCCTGCGGGTCGTTCATGGCTTTGGCGAGCACGAAGCCGCCTTGCAACACGGCCTGGGTGTGGCGCGCGAGGCTTTCGGCGCTCCATTCGGCGCCCGGTGCGTACTTCGCCTTGGCCGCTTCGATCGTCGGCACGAGGGTCTGTGCGTGCGCCTCGATGCCGGCGCCGCAGGCCGTTTGCAGCGCTGAATGACTTGCGAAGGTTTCCTGCACCAGGGTGCCGAGCAGGCAGGTGAACTCCGGGATCGCCCCGCGCACCAGCCCGGCGCGGAAGTCGAGGTAGGCAAGCAGCCGCTGGCGCGGATCCTCGACCTGCCAGTACGGCGCGGCGGCAAACAGCGCGCCGGTGGTGTCGTTCCAGTGCGTGATCGCGGCCAGCGCGGCCGCCTCCTTGCTGTCGAAGTGGTGAAAGAAGCTGCCCTTGGTGACGCCGGCTGCGGCGCACAGATCGTCCACCGTCGTCGCGGTGTAGCCCTTCGTACGGAACACACCGAGCGCGGCGTCCAAGAGGCGCTGGCGCGAATCCTGCCCGCGGGCGGTGACGGCGGCTTTGATCATCCTCATTTCATACCGATTAGTTGGTTTTTTATCCTAACCGACTACTCGGTATGGTCAAGGGGTGCCTGTAGCCTACCGCCAGTTGGAATTGCGGCATCATGCAAAGGAACCCATGCCAGTTGTGTTTTGTCGGTAGTTCTTTACAGCTACCGACGTTTCGCAACATCATGACGGCATGGACAGTTCGCACCAGAACATTCTGGTTCTTGCCGCCCAGCGCGGCCTTATTCGCCCACGCGATCTCAATGAGCGCGGGCTGCCCACGGTCGCCCTCACGCGGCTGGTGCGCCAAGGGCTGCTCCAGCGCGTGGGACGGGGCCTGTACGCGATTCCGGACCGGCCCGTCTCGGAACACGGTGCACTCGCCGAGGTGGCACGCAAGCACCCGCAAGCCATCATCTGCCTGCTGTCGGCACTGCGCCTACATGAACTCACCACACAGTCGCCGTTCGAGGTCTGGCTGGCAATCCCCAACAAGGCACGCGCGCCAAAGATGGACTATCCCCCGCTGCGCATCGTGCGCTTCTCTGGCGCCGCGCTGACGGAGGGGATCGAGGAGCGCCTCATCGATGGTGTGCCGGTGCGCGTGACCAACGTCGCCCGGACGGTGGCCGACTGCTTCAAGTTCCGCAACAAGATCGGCCTGGATGTCGCGCTGGAGGCGCTGCGTGAGGCCTGGAATGGGAAGCGCGTCGGCATGGACGAACTGTGGCAGTTTGCCAAGCCGTGCCGGGTGGCCAACGTCATGCGCCCCTACTTGGAGAGCCTGACGTGAGCAGCCGGAACACCGCCGCCTCGGTCCGTGCACGACTGCTCGCCAAGGCCCGCACCGACATGCAGGACTTCAGCCTCGTCCTCAACCTGCTCGAGGCATTTCGGCAGTGCCGCCTCCGGCCTGAGTGCGAGGGATTCGCCACCATCGGAGCGATCGCGAGGGTGGATAGGCATGAAAGAATTGAATCGAAACTTATGACGCCATGGACTTGCTGAGTTTGCTGGCCAGTTGGGCCGAAGATCCCAGACAGCCGATCGGTTGTGTGCTGATCGTCGCGGGTCTCGTCGCCCTCTACAAGGACTGGAAGATTCGCCAGTTGGCGGCCGCCTGCCAGCGTTGGCCTACTGCCGAGGGGATGATTCTCGACAGCACCATCGAAATTGACAGGGACAATTGGTTCGGCGGCGAACCCAGGAATTTCTCGCCTGGGGTCTTTTCACCGACCATCCGCTATCGCTACACGGTCAAAGGACGCGAATACACAGGTGATGAGATCGCTCCCGGAGGATTGGTGAATACCAGCACAGAGGCCAGTGCTGCACGCTGGGCCCAACGCTTTCCGCCCGGCAGTCGGGTGCGGGTGCGCTACAACCCGCGGTCGCCCGCAGAGTCCTATCTCGTTGCCGAATACATGGGCGGATTATTGGGGCGGGGCATCCCTCTCATCTTCATTGCCATTGGCCTTGGACTGGCATCGGGAAGGATTGGGGCCAGTCATCCAGGAGGTGAGTAAGCGTGCCGGTCGATCGCGATATCTCGCGCCGCAGGCCCCGTCAGCCGTTGGAGTCCGGCCGGGGCGCAAGTTTTGTCACCCAAAAACTCATGCGCGATGGCCGGGTCTGGGAGTATCGTTCCACCGGTATCTCGCGGGCATTTGCCGGCGTTTTCCTTTATCTGGGCTATGCGGCGCTGGCCGGTGTGCCGCTCCAGCTAGGGCATGGCTTCTTGCCGGGCGCCCTGGCATTTTTATGCGCAGGCGGGCTGTTCGTTGGCATCGGCCGCCACCTGCGACAGCTCTTCAGCGCAGGTGCGCGCTTCGACCCGCTAAACCGGCGCATCGAGATTCCCGCCCGTCCGGCGTTGTTGCCCTGGTTGGGATCGGGCCGACAGGCGACGATGCTGAAGTTCGACGAGGTGGCCGAGATCGAAATGCTCGAAAAAGACATATGGGCGGGAGACTCCCGCAGTATCGTCAACGTTGAATTGAACCTGGTGCTCAACGATGGCGGACGCATCAATCTGGTTTCCCATACCGACGCCACCGCGATCCTGTCGGAGGCGAATCTGCTCGCAGGATTGCTGGGTATTCCCGTGTTCGACGGGCGGCGGTCCTGAACCTCTACGTCTGGCCGGACGAGGTTCAATTGCCGGCTTGCAGTTCCAGCGTTGGAAGCCACTGCTGCCAACGCCCGGCTTCCGCAATCGCTTCTTCGTGACGTCCCCACTGGCCGAGGTTCAGGGGCTCCACGTCTCCGGGAAGCACGAGATCGAGGCTCCAGTACTCGTAAGTCCTGGCGGGGCTTTCGGTCGACGTGCCGGTCGCGGTCAGGCGGGTCAATTGCAGGGTACGAAGCTCGTCCGTCGAGCCCGTGATGGTCGTGATGCGGCCCGCGAGCCCGGTGCGGAAGCGGAATTGCCGTCGCCTCAGATCGATTTCCAACTCACGCTCCCATAGCGCATACAGCAACCCGCTGATGACGAAGACACAAAACAGGAGCGTTGCAACACCGAAGGCGATCCATTCAGGCCACTCGAAGTTTTTGAAGCATTGCGCCAGGTAAGCCCATGGATCATGCCGGAAGGCCGAATTTTTGGAATATTCCGAGATCAAAAAAACGGACACGAGAAAGACCGGAAAGCCGACAAATATCCAACCGAAGTGGCGGCGCTGGACGAGCCGGATACTATCCTGGCGCACCTCCACTCTGGGTGCGCCGTTCAGTTTCGATGAGAATTGGGGCGGATTGGCCATGGCGCGCACGCCCTACGGCCGGTCGCGCTTTTTCGCTTCCTGCAAGACGCTGTGCAGGCGTTCGCTTCCATGTTGACGCTGGCCCTTGATGACCAGGACCACGCTTGCCGTTTCGAGGACAGCGCCGATGACGATCAGCGCAATGGCAACGGGCTTCTGAACGGAAAAAGGCAGAAGGTCCGGCGCGAACAGGGCCAGCAGGCCCGCCGCGAGCAGCACGAAGGCGCTGCCGGCCAGCACCCGGATCATTGGCGAGAACCCGGGCGGCGTTGCGGAAACGTTCGGTGTCATCTTCATATTTTTCCCTCCGAAATGCACTGGCAGTTTGCCAACCATGAAAACCTAAGGAAGCTCTGAATAAGTTCAGAGCTTCCGCGGCACAGGGATGTGCCGCCATTTTTCAACGACGATAAGTCGTTGAAAAATGAAGCCGAGCGAAAATCACACGTTTCGCTTGGCGTGGTCTGAGAAGTCCAGGATGGACTTATTCAGACCTTCCCTAAGGCAAGGAGAATTGAATGGACGCCTCCCACCCCGTGAGCGCTGAACACGAGTTATCCGGCGCGCTGGCCGTCTTCGGTATGGAGGGACCTGCGGCGCCCGGCGCCGTGGATAGCTTTGCGGTGTGGGTGGGATGAAGGTGGACCCTCACGGGCCGACGGCATCGAAGTGCCCAAGGTGGAAGATACTGAAGGTCTTCACAGGCAAACCGGAGGGTCCGAAATGAATGGTAGCAAAACGGTCGTTGGCGTGGATATCGCCAAGCGGGTATTTCAGTTGCACTGGATCGACATGGAGACCGGAGAGATCGTGAGCCTGCAGCTCAAGCGCGAGAAGTTCCTCGAACACTTCGCTAACCGGCAACCATGCCTCATTGGGATGGAAGCCTGCGGCGGTGCGCAGCACTGGGCGAGGAAACTCACGGCGCTGGGCCACCAGGTCAAGCTCCTGCCAGGCAAGGCGGTGAAGCCGTTCGTCACCGGCAACAAGAACGACCGGCAGGACGCGCGGGCGATCTGGACAGCGGTGCAGCAGCCGCACGTCAAGGCGGTGGCGATCAAGACGGAAGAACAGCAGGCCATCCTGGCGCTGCACCGCATGAGGAGCCAGTTGGTCAAGTTCCGCACCGCGCAGATTAACGGCCTGCGGGGGTTGCTCGCCGAATACGGTGAAGTGATGCCGCAGGGCAAAGCGGGGGTCAGGAAGGGAATTGCTGCGGCTTTGGCCAGACTGGAAGACCGGCTGCCGGCAATGGTGATCGATACGTTGCGCGAGCAATGGGCGCGCATCGAGAAGCTGGATGGGGAAATCGCCGCCATCGAGCAGCGCATCCAGCTGTGGCTCAAGCAAGACGAAGCTTGCAAGCGAATCGCTGAAATTCCTGGTGTCGGGCCGCTGACCGCCACGGCGGCGGTCGCCATCATGGGCGACGCCAAAGCCTTCAAGTCGGGGCGAGAGTTCGCCGCCTTCGCCGGCCTGGTGCCGCGACAGGTGGGCACTGGTGGGCGCATCAAACTGCTCGGCATCAGCAAGCGCGGTGACACCTACCTGCGCACCTTGCTGATTCACGGTGCGCGATCCGTGCTGACCCACGCCAAAGACCCCGGCCCGTGGGTCACGAAATTACGCCAGCGCCGGCCGCTGAATGTCGCGGTCGTGGCCCTGGCCAACAAGATGGCGCGAACGATCTGGGCGATGCTCGCCCATGAACGGACGTACCAAAAGGGATTCGTCAGTCAGCCGGCATAGGTGCCTGACGAGTGTATCAACCACTTTGAAGAAAGGAGTGGCCGCCGTAAAGGTTGCGCAAGGTCGATAAAGTGTGATGGCAAACAGGTCAGACCGTGACCCGCCAAACCTGTATGGCGGTAAGGACTTCGAGTCCTTCAGGAGAATGAGGCGCGGGTCAGCGGATTCCATCAGGGCCAGCAGGTCTATTCCTGCACAACAGGCCGGATATAGAACTGCAGCCTATCTGTCCCAACACACCAAAATCGCCCTTGGCAAACGGGAGGCGTCCATATAAACCGCCATGCCTGTCTATGGAATCTCCGTGTTGACCTTCATATTCCAAATTGACACCAACACCCAAAGGCCAACTGTCCGCTGTTGGCCGTTTTCTCACCGGATCGCGTCGCTTTCCGTGTACTGGCCCGGGCTCAAGAAACATTTAATATCAATAAGTTACGTTCTGACTGTGCAAGCCGTTGGATGACGGCATTGCCCAGCCGGTGGACCGGTGTTTGGTTTCCATCGCGGAACTTTTCGCGCCGGGGCGCTGTCGCATTTGGCGTTTTTCTCAGGGAAAACCAGAGATTGACAGATGCGCCCGGCAAGAACATCGAACAACCGCGCAGCCTTCAATTCTATCCTTATCCGCTCGCCTCCCTATCATCCCGATTGCCCCAGGGCAAGGCGCACAGCCTTGCCTGTCCGATGTAGATGCTGCCGGTGCGGTGCGCGCGCCGGTTAAGGAAGCTCTGAATAAGTTCAGAGCTTCCGCGGCACAGGGATGTGCCGCCATTTTTCAACGACGATAAGTCGTTGAAAAATGAAGCCGAGCGAAAATCACACTTTTCGCTTGGCGTGGTCTGAGAAGTCCAGGATGGACTTATTCAGACCTTCCTTAACCGGGTGTCACCACGAGGGACAAGGAGATGATTCGAGTAGCGAACCTGACACGCCGCTATGGCGATTTCACCGCGGTGGACGACGTGAGTTTCACGATCGACCGCGGCGAGGTGGTGGGACTGCTGGGTCACAACGGCGCCGGCAAGACCACCATCATGAAAATGATGACCGGCTTCCTGGAGCCCACGGCCGGCACCATCCACATCGACGACTTCCAGATCGGCCGCGACACCGCCGCCATCCAGGCACGCATCGGCTATCTGCCGGAGAACTGCCCGGTGTGGCCGGAGATGACGGTCATCGACTATCTGGACTACCAGGCCGCGCTGCACGGCGTGCCGCAAGGCAAGCGCAAGGCGGCGGTGGTGCAGGCGATCCGCCGCACGGCGCTCAAAGAGAAGGCCGCGGCGCCCATCCAGACCCTTTCGCGCGGCTACCGCCAGCGCGTCGGGGTGGCGCAAGCCATCCTGCATGAGCCGGACATCGTGATCCTGGACGAACCCACCAATGGTCTGGACCCCACCCAGATCCGCCACATGCGCGAGCTGATCGGCGAACTGGCCCAGACGGCCACGGTGATCGTCTCCACCCACATTCTGCAGGAGGTGCAGGCCACCTGCGAGCGGGTGCTGATCCTGCGCGCCGGGCGCCTGGTGGTCGATGCGCGCATCGAGGAGCTGCGGCAGAGTCCCGCCCTGCTGGTGGTGGTCGGCGGCGAGGCCGAGGCCGTGCTGAAACGCGTCGATGGCGTCACCGACGTGCGTGCCCTGGCGAACCGCGATGGCCGTCGCCACTATCGCATCGAGATCTCGCCCGATGCCGCGCCGCGGCTGGCCGCCGCCGTGCAGGCAGCGGGGCTCGATCTGTTCGAGCTGCAACCGGAACGCCACGACCTGGAAACCGTGTTCGCACGAGTCAACGAGGCAGCCGTCCAGGAGGTGGCCCATGGGTGAGATGCTGTGGACGGTGGCGCGCAAGGAGTTTCGCGCCTTTTTCGCCTCGCCGGCCGCCTATCTGTTCCTGGGCGCCTTCCTGGCGGCAACACTGTTCGTCTTCTTCTGGGTGGAGACCTTCTTCGCCCGCAACATCGCCGACGTGCGGCCGCTGTTCCAGTGGCTGCCGCTGCTGATGATCTTCCTGGTGGCGGCGCTGACCATGCGCGCCTGGTCCGAGGAGCGGCGCGCCGGTACCCTGGAGAGCTTGCTCACCGCGCCGGTCGAGCCGCTCGCCCTGGTGCTGGGCAAATTCCTGGGGGTGCTGGGCCTGGTGGCCCTGGCCCTGGTGCTCACCCTGCCCTTGCCGATCACCGTGGCAATGCTGGGGCCGCTCGACTGGGGGCCGGTCATCGGCGGCTATGTGGCCACTCTCTTTCTAGCCGCCGCCTATATCGCCATCGGCCTCACCATGAGCGGTCGCACCGACAACCCCATCGTCGCCCTGATCCTCACCGCAGTCGTGTGCGGCCTGTTCTACCTCGTCGGTTCCGACACCCTGACCACCCTGTTCGGCCACCAGACCGGCACCCTGCTGACCTTGCTGGGCACGGGCACGCGCTTCGAGTCAATCACCCGCGGCGTGCTGGACCTGCGCGACCTCTATTACTACGTCTCCATCGTCGGCGTATTCCTGACGTTCAACCTCTTCTCCCTGGAGCGCCAGCGCTGGGCCGGCAATCCGGCAAGCGCCCGCCACCGCCAGTGGGGCTGGGTGGCGGGGCTGGCCGCCGCCAACTTCGTCGCCGCCAATCTCTGGCTGGCCCCCATCGGCTGGGCACGGGCCGATATCACCGCCGAGGGGCAGTACTCCTTGTCGGAGGCGACCAGGCAGCAACTGGCGGGGCTGCGCGAGCCGCTGTTGATCCGCGGCTACTTCTCCGCCAAAACCCACCCGCTGCTGGCACCGCTGGTGCCCAAGGTCAAGGACCTGCTGGAGGAGTATGCCGTGGCAGCCGGCAGTCACGCCCGGGTGGAGTTCATCGACCCCACGCGCGACCGCGAAGCCGAGGAAGAAGCGGCCTCCCGTTATGGTATCCAGCCCGTGCCCTTCCAGACCGCCGACCGCTACCAGGCGGCCGTGGTGAGTTCCTATTTCGATGTGGTTGTCGCCTACGGCGACCAATTCGAAAAACTCGGCTTCCGCGATCTCATCGAGGTCAAGGCGCGCGGGGAGCGCGATCTGGACGTGGTGTTGAAGAACCCCGAGTACGCCATCACCCGTGCCATCCGCAAGGCGGTTGGTGCCTACCAGTCCGGCGGCAACCCCTTCGAGCGGCTCACCCGGCCGCTGGCCTTCAAGGGTTACATCTCGCCGGACACCAAGCTGCCCGCGGCACTGCGCACACTGCGCAAGGAGCTTGCGGCCGTGCTCGACGAGCTCGGCAAGCAGGCCGGCGACAAACTGCAGGTCAGCTTTGCCGACCCGGACGCCGACGGCGGAAATCTCGCGCACGAGCTCAAACGCAAGTACGGCTTCGGGCCGCAGATCGCCAGCCTCCTCGACCCCACCCCCTTCTGGTTCTACATGGTGCTGGAGGGCGACGGCGAAACGCTGCAGGTGCCGCTGCCCGAGACCCTGGACAAGGCGGGCCTCAAGCGCAGCCTCGACGCTGCCCTGCAGCGCTTCACGCCGGGGGCGCTACACACCGTCGCCCTGGTCAAGCCGCAGCCCTTCGGCCCCGGAGGCCAGCGCTTCAGTCAACTTGAAAAAGTGCTGGGCGAAAACGTGCGGATCAAGGAGACAGACCTCAAGGGCGGCCAGGTACCGGCAGAGGCCGACCTGCTGCTGGTGCTCGCGCCGCGCGAGCTGTCCGACACGCAGCGCTTTGCCATCGACCAGTTCCTGATGCAGGGCGGCAGCGTGGTGCTCGCCACCTCGCCCTTCGATGTGCAGGTGAGCAACACCCTCACCGCCGGCAAGCAGTCCTCCGGGCTCGAGGAGTGGCTGGCCCATCACGGCCTCGCCATCGAGGAGACGCTGGTGCTCGATCCGCGCAACACGGCGCTGCCGGTGCCGGTGGAACGTTTCGTGGGCGGGCTGACGTTCCGCGAATACCGCATGCTGCCCTATCCCCACTTCCCGGATTTGCGCGGCGACGGACTCAACCGCGACAACCCGATCACCGCCTCCCTCGGCCAGCTCACACTCAACTGGGCCTCGCCGATCACCGTGGAGGCGGAAAAGAACAAAGGCCGCACGGTGTCCGAGCTGCTCAGGAGTTCGCCGCAGAGCTGGGTGTCAAGCAGCCTCGACCTGATCCCCGACTACCGGGCCCACCCGGACACCGGCTTCGCCGCCGGCGGCGAGCGCAAACCGCGCCTGCTCGCGGTGGCCGTCGAGGGGCGCTTCGACTCCTTCTATCAGGGCAAGGAGTCGCCGCTGGCCAAGGCCGCAGAAGCCGTCAGGGACAAGGCCGGGGATTCCGGCACGGAAACGGAGCAGACCGACAAGCCGGAGCCGCGCATCACCGGCATCATCGAACGCTCACCCGAGTCGGCGCGCCTGATTCTGGTGGCAAGCAACAGCTTCGCCTCGGACGCCGCGCTGGACCTGGCCTCCCAGGGCCTCAACACCCTCTACACCAAACCGCTGGCCTTCCTGCAGAACGCCATCGACTGGTCGCTGGAGGACCGCAGCCTGCTGGCGCTCCGTGGGCGCACGCAGCTCGCCCGCACGCTCAATCCGCTGCGTGAAGGCGAGCAACGGCTGTGGGAATACGTCAACTACGGTCTGGCGCTGCTCGGGCTCGTCGCCGTTTGGGGCTGGCGCCGCCGGGCGATGGCGGCGGACCGTCGTCGCTACGAGCATATTCTCGCGGAGGTGTGATCCATGCAGAAGACACTCAAACTGCTTGCCGTGCTGCTGGGTGCGCAACTGCTGCTCGCCCTCGGCCTGAACCTGGCGGACCGGGGCGTATCGGCGCCGGCCGAATCGGGGCCGTTGCTCGCGATAGCCAAGGAAAAAATCGATCGCATCACCCTCGAGGGTCCGGACCAGGCCAGGGTAGTGCTGGCAAAGAAGGACGGCGCCTGGCGTCTGACCGAGGCGGGCGATTTCCCGGCCGACGGCGATCGCGTCGAGCAGCTCATCGAGCGCCTGGCCGGGCTGAGAACCACGACCCCGGTCGCCACCTCGGCCTCGGCGCAGGCGCGCTTCAAGGTGAGCGGCGACGCCTTCGAGCGGCGCGTCACCCTGGCGCAAGGCGACAAGGCCCTCGCCACGCTCTATATCGGCACCTCGCCATCCATGCGCCTGGTGCATGCGCGCGTCGATGGGCAGGACGCCATCCACACGGTGGCGCTGGCCACCTACGACCTGCCGGTCAAGGCGGCCGACTGGGAAGACAAGAAACTCCTGGCCGTCTCGCAAGACGACGTCACCACCATCGAGCTGGCCGGACTGACGCTGCGCCGACAGTCCGCCGCCCACAGCGACGGTGGCGAGGGCGCTGCAACGCCGGGCTGGAGCGCCGAGCCGATGGACGCCGGCAAGCGGCTGAACGCTGAAGCGGTGGACAAACTGCTCGATCAGCTCGCCGGACTGCGCTTCGCCCACGTCCTCGGCCGTGAGGCGCAGCCCGACTTCGGTCTGGCGGCGCCGGCGCTGTCGTTGAAACTCTCGCGCAAGACCGGCGAGGTGTTGGAATACCGCCTGAGCAAGGCCCCGGACAAGGAGGAATACACGCTCAAGGCGTCCACGCGCCCGGAATATTTCCGGCTGGACAGCTGGAACGCCAAGGCACTGCTCGATGCCGCCAAGCGCGACGCCCTTGTGCAGGACGCCCCCGCCAAGACTGACGCGGCAGCCGCCGCGCCGGCCAAGCCCTGAGCGCCTGAGCCATCCCGCCATGAAGCGGCAGCGGGCGTCGAAGCGGACAAGCTTCGCGCCCGCTGCCCTCGCCGTCGCCGGGGGGCCTCGCCGAGGCACCAGCAGAGGTCAGTTGCTTCTGGTTCAATGGCCTCGGGATGTTTCTGCTCAAACGCCCGGCTGCAATTCCACACGCACTTCACGCGATTCACCGTCCCGCGCCACCAACAGCACCACCACATCACCCACCTGCTTGTCATCGAGCCGGGCCAATAACGTTGCCACGTCGTCTACGGGCGCGCCATCGATGTCGACGATGCAATCGCCGGGCACTATGCCCTGACGCCCCACCTCGACCCCCACAAGCCCCGCCTTTTCTGCCGCCGAACCTGGAGCGACCCGCAGCACGAACACGCCGCGTCTGCCGGTCATGGCCTGCAGGCGTGCGTTGAGCTGTTCGTCCACTTCGATGCCCAGCGCCGGGCGAATGTACTTACCGTTCTTGATGAGCTCTGGCACCACGCGCATGACGGTGTCGACCGGTACTGCGAAGCCTATGCCTGCCGATGCACCGGACGGACTGTAAATGGCGGTGTTGATACCGATCAGCCTGCCGGCGGAATCGAGCAGAGGTCCGCCGGAGTTGCCCGGATTGATGGCGGCATCGGTCTGGATCAGATGATCGATGGCCGGACCACCCGCTTCGCCCGCCAGGCTGCGGTCCAATGCCGACACGATACCGGTGGTCAGCGTCCAGTCGAGCCCGAAGGGATTGCCGATAGCGAATACCTTCTGCCCCACCTTGAGATCGGCACTGGTGCCCACCGGCACCGCCGGCGGGCGTTTGAAGCCGACGCCGATCTTGAGCACCGCAATGTCATGCGCCGGACTGGCACCGACGAGCGCGGCCTGATAGTCGCGTCCGTCGGCCAGTTTCACCGTGGCAGCCGACGCGTCCTGGATGACATGGAAATTGGTCACGACATGACCCGCTTCGTCCCAAATGAAGCCGGACCCCGTTCCGCGCGGCACGGAAAAAACATTGCGTGACCAGACATCACGCACCAGTTGCGCCGTACTGATGTACACCACCGAATCGCGCGATTTTTCAAACAATTCGATGGTGGCTTTTTCATCCTGTGCCAAATCGCCTCGCGGCGTGATGGTGCGCTCGGCCGCCGTGTCAGGCGCAAACCACGCCTCGATGGCGGGCAGAAACTGCCACAACAGCATAAGCACCGCGACACAGGCAGTGATGACCAACCAACGGCGAATGAAATAGTCTGGCGCCGGTTGGCCGTAAGGATCGATGTAGGACATGAAGGTCTCCTGTTGGGAATCAGCGCCAGAGTCCGCCGGGGCGCCAACGCGGCGGGCGTGGCGCGATAGTGGGATCTGGCAGGAAGTGAGGTGAATGAAGTGACATCGGAACAAGCTGCGCCGCTAGATCCCGCAGCCGTTCGATACGCGCAGCCGTTGCAGGGTGTGTACGCAACCAAGAGGGTTCGGGATTGCCCCATCCCGGCAGCAGCCAGGCGCGCCAGGAGCGGCTGACCCGCTCGATTTTCGCCAACGCAAGAGCCAACCCATACGGATCGCCGGTCAGCTCGGCCGCCAGCCGGTCGGCGTCGAACTCGCGCACCCGCGACAAACCGAGCTGAGCCAGCAGCGCCAAATGCGGCGCGACCGCCAGCAACAGCAAAGCGGGCCAATTGACATCGACGACGCCCGCCAGCAATGCCGGAAAACTGAACAGGATCGCTATTTGCGCGAGCAGCGCCATGAGATGCGTGAGTCGGCTGATGGAGTCCGCCAGCCCCATCACGCGCAGATCTTTGTTGGCGATGTGGGCCACCTCATGGGCGACGACACCGGTGAGTTCGCGCGGCGTGAGGCTGCGCAGCAATCCATCGGTGAGCACAATGGCGGAGCGATGTTCCGAACCGGTCGCGAAGGCATTGACGATGGCGCTGGGCGCGTAGTGCGGCACCGGTACGGCGGGCAAACCGGCCCGTGCCGCCAGCTCGCGTACCAGGGTCCAGAGATCGGGCGCTTCGCTCGGATGCAAGGCGCGCGCGCCATACAACCGCAGGGTCAGACTCGACGCCGCGGCAGGCTCGACGAGGAGAGCGAGACCACCTGCCCCCAATGCCAACCACAGGCCCATGTCGCCAAAAAGCAGGCTGCCGGCCAGGGCGGCGATACCGAGCAGGGTCACCACGAGCAGCGCTGTTTGCAGGCGGTTGAGCCAGCGATGCCGCGACCAGGCCGCGGGCAAAATCCCCGCGTCACGACCGTTCACGCTGGGCTTCCTCGGCTACTCTGTCATCGCGCTCGCGCAGCAGCCAGTAGGTTGTTCCCAAAGCCAGGGTCGCACCGGCCAGGGCGGCGACTTTGCCCGGACTGACATCGGGGTCGAGGATCACGAACTTGCGTGCCAACGCGATCAGTGCGATCAAGATCACCGTTTTGACCTGGATGATGCTAATGCCACGCGCACGATCGAGTGCTTGAACTCCATCGCAATCAACAGCGTCATGACCATGCCGAACACATTCTGGAATACCTTGTGATCGAGCGGATTGAATGCATCGATGATGAGCAGGTTAAAGACAATGGAAATCAGCTGTATCAGCGAAACGATGATGATCACCGCGATTACCGCCGACAGTACCAGCGCCACGACCTGCTCGAAGCGTTCATAGAAGCTCATGACGGCCCACTGGTCACGAAAAAGTCGGAATGGGTTGAGACGTTCTGGTTTCATAAAACATTGCTTCCTTGGAATTCACACAGCAGTGGTCTAACGCATTGCCAACAGAGCGCCATTGGCAGCGGTAACTGGAACTCCGCCCGCGCCATACGGGACGATGGCGGTCTTACTGCGGACGTCCGCGAATCCAGCCCCCGCTCACGGCACGGTCCGCCACCAACACATCGGCGCTACCGCCCTCGGCCAGCGCCTTCTCGCATTCGCCGCATGGCACGGTTCGACAGTCTACGCCGCTTGCCAGCCGGACCGGAATATCACCAGCAACAGACCGGCGACAGCCCACCACCCGACGCTCCCGTGACCTTATCGTATTCATCAGCGGTGTTCCCCGAGAGTGACTGCGCAAACTTTTCTGTTTCAGTCCCCCAGCAACTGCATCATCTCCCCCGCCCAGGCAATGGACTGCAGATAGGCGCTGTTGATCTGGGCAGCGCTGAGGCCGAGCGGGTTCATGCTGGCCCACTCGCCGCGTTCGGTGTGCAGCACCATCTCCAGCACGGTGCCCAAAGGGCCGCTGCGACGGGTGATTCCCTCCACAATGTCGTCGGCAAGAGAAATCGACTCGATAATCTCCGCCATTGGCATATCCACAAAGGCATCAAGGGCAGAAAACAGGCCGACGAGAAAATACTTGTCCTTGTCCTGCTCCTGGCCGCGAGAAATGGCGATGAGTTCACACATCCGGGCACGCGCCAAGGTGGTGACCATCAGCTCGTGACTCTTGTCTTGTAAATGTGACAGGGCAATGAGGTTGAGCCAGATGCGAATGTTTTTCTGCCCCAGCAGGACCAGGGCATGGCGGATGGACTCCACCTTGCGGCGCAGGCCGAAATAGGCCGAATTGATGTAGCGCAGCAGCTTGTAGGCCAGTGTCGCATCGGTGGATATGGTCTGCGCCAGCTCGTCGAAGCGGAATTCCGGGACATTGAGCTTGTGCAGCAGCCGCAGGGTGGCAAGGCGTGAAGGCACGGCCTGCTTGCCGCGCAGCACGGCCGGTGCGCAAAAGAAATAACCCTGAAACAGATCGAAACCTAGCTCCAGGCAACGGGCGAACTCCGCGCGGGTCTCCACCTTCTCCGCCAGAAGGCGTACCCCGAAGCGACGCAGCAGTGCCACATGTTGCTGCAGGGCTTCGGCATCCAGCTGGCGGATATCCAGCTTCACCACATCGGCAATCCGCAGCAGAGGGACCAATTCCGGGCGAAAGGTGAAATCGTCCAGAGCGATCTCAAACCCCTGTTGCGACAATCCGCGCAGCGCCTCGATCAACTCGGTATCGGGGACGATATCCTCCAGCACCTCCAGCGTGACGCTGTCCTGGTGAAACGGCAGGGGGTACTGCCCCAACAGAAAGGGTCGCGTCAGATTGATGTAGGCGCGGCGCTGGCCGGTGACGCGATCGAGTCCGATGTCCATGAAGGTGTTGATGAACACCTCGGTGGTGGCAAGGTCAGGATCGCTGATCTCCGCTACCCGGCTGTCGCGTGCACGATAGAGAAGCTCGTAGGCAACCACCTGCTGGCGGCGATCGAAGATGGGCTGTCGGGCGACAAAAACATCCATGCCTGCGTCTTCCCTCTCCTCTCGGCCGCTGGGGTCGCTCTATTTTCCGGCGATGTAGCGCCGGTCATCGTAGGTTACCAGCCAGTGCGGCTTCATCAGCGCCATGCCGGTCACCAGCATGCCCGTCATGAACCCCTCACCGAACATCATCAACGGTACATAAGGCAGATAATCCCGCATCACGGTACCGACACTATACGGCCCGAATCCTACCAGCAGCAGAGAAGCGGTAGAAACCGTCAGCGCCATCCCCAGTCCGGCGCAGAAAAAGGCATTGAACAGGATATACACGAAAAAGTGATGCGGCAGGTACCACACGGCCAGACGATAAACCGCATGGGTGACGAGCACCGGCAAGGCACCCATCACCAGTGCATTGATGGCAAAGGACTGCCAGGAGATGAGGCCGTTGATGATATTGCCGGCAAGCACCAGACTGATGGCGACAAAGGCGACCTCCCAGCCATACATCAGCATGAACAGGGTGCCGCCGAGGAGATGAAAGGTCAGTCCCGGCTTGATGCCGGCCTTGAGATTCCAGATAAGCAACAGCAATACGCAGCTGCCCAGCAAGACATGCAGCAACTCCTTGTCGCCAAAGCGCCGCCACGCGCCATGGCGCACGGCATAAATGAACAGCAGGGTAAACCCGGCCGTGGCAAGCCAGTGCAGCCAGGCGGGGAAAAGTGTGTAGGAGAGATTCATCGGCAGGCTCCGTAAGAACTGCCAATGATAAGACAAAACGGTACCCGACAGAAAAGCGCGGTGGAGCCGCGCTGTCGTCCAACTTGGAGAGGTACTAGTGCTTGCTGCGGTAGTCGGCGATGGCGGCCTTGATGGCATCCTCGGCCAACACCGAGCAGTGAATCTTCACCGGCGGCAGGGCCAGCTCTTCGGCGATCTGGCTGTTCTTGATCTCCAGCGCCTGATCCAGGGTCTTGCCCTTCATCCATTCGGTCACCAGGGAACTGGAGGCGATGGCGGAGCCGCAACCGTAGGTCTTGAACTTGGCATCCTCGATGACACCGTCGGCACCCACCTTGATCTGCAGGCGCATCACGTCACCGCAGGCGGGCGCGCCGACCATGCCGGTACCGACATCCGGCGCGTCTTTGTCCAGGGAACCGACGTTGCGCGGATTTTCGTAGTGATCGATGACTTTGTCGCTGTATGCCATGACTGCACCTCATCTTCATCCTGCAGCATTCCTGCCAGTGGCAAGGTCATTTCCATACTATTTTTCTCAAGAATAGTCATCCCGGCCTTGCCCGTCAAGCAGCGTTATAATCGGTCCTCACTTCCGGCCCGTCGCTACCCCATGTTGTCGCATCTGTTCCGTTCCCTCCGCCATCGGCAGTTTCGCCTGTTCTATTTCGGCCAGCTGATTTCCATCACCGGCACCTGGATGCAGAACATGGCGCAGGCCTGGCTGGTCTACCGGCTGAGCCATTCCTCTCTGATGCTCGGCGCGGTCGCCTTTGCCGCCATGCTGCCGGTGCTGCTGTTCGGCCTGGCCGGCGGCATGCTGGCCGACCGCCTGCCGCGCCGCTCCCTGCTCATCACGGCACAGCTCGTCGCCATGGTCCAGGCACTCCTACTGGCACTACTGGTATTCGGCGGTTGGGTGGAAACCTGGCATGTGGTCATCCTCGCCTTCATGCTCGGTCTGGTACACGCGGTGGAAATGCCCAGCCGTCACTCCTTCCTCGCCGAGTTGGTGCCGGCGACGGACCTGCCCAACGCCATCGCCCTCAACTCCAGCATCTTCAACCTGGCCCGCTTCGCCGGACCCGCCATCGCCGGTGCCCTGGTGGCAAGCTGGGGCGAGGGGCCGGTGTTTCTGCTCAATGCACTCAGCTTTCTGGCCGTGCTGTGGGGATTGCTGCATCTGACGGCAGGGCGCAGCGCCGCCAGCGAGGCGGCGCAAAGCCAGTGGCGTCGCCTGCGCGAGGGGCTGGACTATGCCTGGGACAACCGGCCGATCCGGTCTGCGCTGTTCCTGCTCACCGTCGGCAGTCTCACCGCGCCGGCCTATACGGTGCTGATGCCGGTGTTTACCCATCAGATCTTCGGTGGCGGCGCCGGCCAGCTGGGTTTGCTGCTCGGTACCGCCGGCATCGGCGCCCTGCTCGCCGCCATGCGTCTGGCCTGGCTGGGAGGACGGCAACATCTGAGCCACAACATCGCCCTCGCCACCCTGGCCGCCGGCATCGGCATGCTGCTGTTCGCCAACACCACCACCCTGGCCTATGCCCTGCCCCTGCTCGTCGTGCTGGGTTTTTCCGTCACCACCATGGCCACCTCCATCAACACGCTGATTCAGATGCAGGTACCCAACCAGCTGCGCGGACGCATCATGGCGCTGTTCGCCGTACTGTTCATCGGCATCACTTCGCTGGGCAATCTGCTGGCCGGCTATACGGCCACCCACATCGGGGTGGTCGCCACGGTAATGCTGGCTGGAATGATTTGTGCCGGCGCCGGTGCGGTATACCGGCTGTCACAAATCAGGATGACAAAAAGGAATTGAGGATCAGGGCTGTTCCACGGCCACGTGGCCGTGGCGGCGACACTGCTGCAGCACCTCATGGAGCAGGCGGTTGACCTGGCGGCGCTCGTCACGCTGAAACCCCTCGGCCTGGCGCGCGGCATAGCGCGGCGGAATATGGGCACAGTCCTGATACCCGGTTACCTCGGCAAGACGTGCATCGTGATAGATGCGCACCTTGAACCGCAACGGCGGTGGCAGCTGTCCGTCGCCGGCAAACGTCGTGGACAGGGTCAGATGGGTGGTATACGGCCCGGCGTCCTCTGCCACCTCCACACGCAGGGCGCCGTGACCGCCGCCGAGAACGAAACGGGCCCCGGGCCGCAGGCGCGGCAGCAGACGGCGCAACAGCAGGTAGTTTTCCTCGAACAGCCACAAGGGGTGCGGCTGCACTTCGCGGCGGGAAACAAGATGGCGCTTCATGGGGGAGCAGCGTAACAATTATTTTTGCAGCCAGTCACCCAGCCGCCCTCGCAAGCGCAGATAGGCCTGGCTGAGCAGCTGACTGACGCGCGACTCGGTGACATTGAGCACGGCGCCTATCTCTTTCAGATTGAGCTCCTGGTCGTAATACAGGCTGAGTACCAGCCGTTCACGTTCCGGCAGGCTTTCGATGGCCTCGGCCAGGCTGTCGGCAAAACGCGCATCCTGCACAGCGCGCAACGGCGCCGGCTCCTGCTCCACCAGGCCATCGCCGATGCTGGCCTCATCCAGACCCAGTTCCTCGAAGTTGGCCACCTTGCTGGTGCTGGCATCGAGCAGGATTTGGTGGTATTCGTCGAGGGAGATGCCCATCTCCCGCGCCACTTCCTTGTCGCTGGCTTCACGTCCGCTTTCCACCTCCACCCGCCGCATCGCCTCGGCCACATCGCGCGCACGACGGTGCACCGACTTGGGTGCCCAGTCGTTACGGCGCAACTCGTCGAGCATGGCACCGCGGATTCGAATCGATGCATAGGTTTCGAAACTGGCGCCCTGGCTCTCGTCATAATGGCGCGCCGCATCCAAAAGACCGATCATCCCGGCCTGGATCAGATCGTCCACCATCACGCTGGCCGGCAGACGACCGATGAGGTGATAGGCAATGCGCTTCACCAGCGGCGCAAAACGCGTCACCAACTCATCGTCGCGGCGTATTCCCGGGGCTGTGTACATGCAGGTGTCTTGACCACTGGAAGGTGCCTGCGATTATGGCATAGGAGCAAAGCCACCCGAAACAAAAGGGCCCGTGACAGTTGCCTGTCCCGGGCCCCATGCACGGTGTCATACCGGCTCAGGCGTAATAATCGACCGCCCCCAGGCCGCCGCTACGCAGCGGCGTCTGCGCCACCACGACATCGTCACCGGCGGCATGACCGCCGTGAGCGTGCTGGCCACGTCCCTGCCCGCCGGCAAAGCCGGCCGCCTGCTCGCGCTGCCGATCATGCTGCGACACCTCCGCTTGCGCCAGATTGAGGCCGCTGTCCTGCAACATGTCGCGCAGGCGCGGCATGGCGGCATCCAGGGCCTCGCGCGTCATCGCATGCTGTGCCACGAAGGCCACCGAGGCCTGATCTTTCTGTACCGAGACATGGACCTCGATGGGCCCCATGTTGCGCGGATTGAGGTGGATCTGCGCCTCCTGCACCCCCTGCTTGGCCATCCAGACCACCCGCTCGGCCATCGCCTGATCCCAGCCGGCCTGACGCAGCGGCACATCCAGCGCCAGGGTCGGCACCGCGGCCGCCGGGGCGGCGCTTGTCGGCGCCGTGGTCGCTGCCGCGGCGGCGCTCACCGTGGAGGCCGCCAGGCTCAGCGGCGGCGGCGCCTCCTTGACGACGGTCAATCCGGCCAGCTTGAAGAAAGTCTCGGCGCCCTGCCCCGGTTGCCGCCCCCCCATATCACTGCGCTGACCGTCCATTTGTGCGGTCACGGCCTGCAGCCCCTTGAGGAAGGCGCCATCCTGCACGCCATCCTCGGCAGCCAGGAGGCCAGGCTCCTCGGTACGCCCCGCCACCGCCTGCTCACGGCCACGGCCCGCCGCTGCCAGCGAATGCAGCCAACGCGGCAATTCTTCCAAAGCCCCCTCTTCGGGTGGTACATCGGCCCTGGCATCCGCCTGCGGCGAGGGGAACTGCGTCAGGGGCAACGGCAAAATCTTGCCGCCTGCATCCGTCTCGGCCGGTAAATCGTTGCCGCCGGCGGCCACCTCGGGCTCTGTGGCGGGGAACGATTCGGCTGACAGCGTTTGTACCGGCAAACCGTCCTCGGCCAGTTCGACGACGAGTTCCTCCGTCGCACCGTCGCTGGCAGCGACGGCCTCAGCGTCTTCCTGGGCAACCTCGACAGGGATATCGGATTCGGCCTTGACCGGTTGCTGCCCCGCGTCAGCGGCGGCTTTTTGCGCGCTTTGCGCCGGCCGCTCTGTTTCCCGTGACGCCGGCTTCTGTGCCTCGGCCGCCTGCTGCATCTGCCCCTTCAGGGTGTCACCGAACAGGCCGGAATCGTCCGCGGAGCCGGTTTCCTGGCGCCGTGCCGAGCCCCCGCCCCCGACGGGCAGCAACATTTCCGAGATTCCGCTTTTGGCATTCAGCATGATGTCTCTCCAACTCGCTCGCCTGTGCCCGGTATACACAGCAAATCGTGTGCCACCGTGCGTTTATTCCTCGTCGCGCCCCAACCTGCCGCGGGCGCCGTGCTGGGCCATTTCGTCGGCAGCCTTCTGCTCGCGCCGCCCCTGCTCGTACTGCTCCTGCTCGCAATAACGCTCCACCACCTTGCCCAGGCTCTTGCTCTTGCCGTAGGCCTGCTGCCAAAGCTGCTTTTTCTGGGCACAGACACGGGCCGCGTTCTGTATCACCTGTTGCTGCTGCTCGATGGCCTGGTTCAGGCTGGCCATGAAGCGATGGAACTCCTGGAACCGTGCCGCACTGATCCCGGCACTCCCCTGTTCCTGAAAATTGCGCGCGTATTCCGCCTGATAGGCGCGCAACTCGGCCAGACGGTCCTCCTGCTCCTGTAACATGCGCTGCGCATCGCCCAGTTCCTTGGCCGCATCCTGCTCGCGCATCTCGGCGATGCGCAGCACCGGCTGCATGCGTTTCGAACGGGTCATCGTGTCTACCGCCCTTGCTCAACTTTCCGCGCCGCGCGCAGAGATTTCTGTTTAGCGCCGCGCCAGCGTCCCGCCCTGCGGCACGCTACTCTCCATCACTGTGGTCAAATCCTGCATGCTCTGTGCAAAATCCACCGGTTCGTTGATGCCCTGCTGCAGAAACTGCGTCAGGCTCGGATACAACCGGATCGCCTCGTCGATCTGCGGATTGGAGCCCTTCACGTAGGCCCCGACGCTGATCAGGTCACGGTTCTGTTGGTAGGTGGAATAGATGCGCTTGAAGCTGCGTGCCGCCTGTTGGTGATCCGGCTGGGTGATCTCGGTCATGGCGCGGCTGATGGACGCCTCGATATCGATGGCCGGGTAGTGCCCCGCTTCGGCGAGGCGGCGCGACAGCACCACGTGGCCGTCGAGTATGGCGCGCGCCGAATCGGCGATGGGATCCTGTTGATCGTCGCCCTCGGTCAGCACCGTGTAGAACGCCGTGATCGAACCTCCGCCCACATCGCCGTTGCCGGCACGCTCCACCAGTTGTGGCAGCTTGGCGAATACCGAGGCCGGATAACCCTTGGTGGCCGGCGGCTCGCCGATGGCCAGAGCCAGCTCGCGTTGCGCCTGGGCATAGCGGGTGAGGGAGTCCATCAGCAGCAGCACGTCACGGCCCTGATCGCGGAAATATTCGGCCACGCTGGTGGCCAGGGAAGCGCCGTGCAAACGCATCACCGGCGTGGCGTCGGCCGGCGCCGCCACCACCACGGCGCGGGCCATACCCTCCTCGCCGAGGATGTTCTCGATGAACTCCTTCACCTCGCGGCCGCGTTCGCCGATGAGACCGACGACGACCACTTCGGCGGTGGTGAAGCGCGTCATCATGCCGAGCAACACACTCTTGCCCACGCCGCTGCCGGCGAACAACCCCATGCGCTGACCGCGGCCCACGGTGAGCAGGGTGTTGATGGCGCGCACGCCCACATCCAGCGGTTCGCGGATCGGACGGCGCGCCATGGGATTGATGGGACGACCGGACAGCGGTATGCGCGCCGTGGTCTCGATAGGCCCCTTGCCGTCCAGCGGCATGCCGGCGCCATCGATGACGCGCCCCAGCAGAGCGTCCCCCACCGCCGCGTCGTAGCTGCGCCCGGTGGGGATCACCCGCGCATTGGGGCCAATGCCGCGGATCGGACCGGTGGGCATCAGATACAGCTTTTCACCGGCGAAGCCCACGACCTCGGCCTCGATGGCATCGCCGTCGGCAGACTCCACCAGGCAGCGCGCGCCAATATTCGCGCGCAGTCCCACGGCCTCCAGGGTCAGGCCGATCATGCGCGTCAGGCGCCCCTCCACCATCAGGGTCTGCACCTCGCCAAGCTGACGCCCGGCGCGTTGCAGGGCAGCTGACCAGCGCTCACTGCGCAGCATCATGCTCATCCTCGGTCGTCTTGTCGGTGGCACGCTCGCCCCCCAGCAACTGGGTCACGATGGCCGCGATACGCTTCTCCACCGTGGCGTCGATCTGGGAATGCTCGGCATGAATGCGGCAGCCACCCCGGCTCAGGCGCGCATCCTCGACGATGCGCCAGTTGCTCTCCTCGCCAGCGGACGGCAGCGTCTCGCGCACCAGCGCAGCGTCTTCCGGATGCAGATGAATGGTGACACGGCGTGCCGCCGCCGGCAGGGCCGCCAGCGCCTCGCGCACCACGGCCACCACCTGGCCCGGGTCGGTCTTCAGTTCGCGGCGGATGATCTGGCGTGCCACGGCGATGGCCAGACTCACCAGTTCCTGCTCCACCTTGGCATCGACATCCTCCAGCGGGTTGCTGAAGGCATTGATGATCTGGGTGAGGCGCTGCACCATGGCACGCACCTCCTTCTGCGCCGCGGCCAGCCCCTCCCTGCGACCGGTCTCGAAGCCTTCGCGCTGCGCCTCGTGCCGGATCTGTTCCAGCTGCTCGGCGGTCAGTGGCTTCACGGCGGAGGCATCCATGTCCTCCACACGGGCACGACGCACACCGGGCCCATCGACTTCGGGCAACTCCCAGCGCTCGTAGGCGGTCAGACTGTCGGCGCTGATGACCTTAGACGAACTCATCACCACCGCCTCCCAAGGAGATATCGCCCGCCTCGGCCATGCGACGCGCGATGGCGAGAATTTCCTTCTGCGCTGCCTCCACTTCGGACAGACGCACCGGACCACGCGCCTCGAGGTCGTCACGCAACATTTCGGCGGCACGCTTGGACATGTTCTTCAGAACCTTCTCGGTCACCGCCGCATCGGCCCCCTTGAGGGCAATGATCAGGGTATCGGACGATACCTCGCGCAACAGCGCCTGGATGCTGCGGTCGTCCACCTCGGCCAGGTTGTCGAACACAAACATGAGATCCTGAATCTTCTGCCCCAGCTCGCTGTCGACTTCCTTGACCCGATCAAGAATAGCCCCCTCGATGGCGGTATCCATGAAGTTGAGGATATTGGCCGCGGTCTTGGTGCCGCCCACGCTGGACGACTTGAGGTTGCCGGTGGCGCCGGAGAACTGCTTGTCGAGGATATCATCCAGCTCCTGCAAGGCGCTGGGCTGAATGCCGTCCAGGCTGGCGATACGCATCAGAATGTCGGCACGCATGTTTTCCGGCAGCAGGCTCAACACCTCCGCCGCCTGATCCGCGTCCAGATAGGACAACACGATGGCGATGATCTGCGGATGCTCCAGACGCACCACCTCGGCGATGGAACGCGGCTCCATCCACTTCAGCGCCTCCAGCCCCTTGGACGAACGGCCGAGGAGAATACGGTCGATGAGTCCGGATGCCTTGTCCTCACCCAAAGAGTTGACCAGGATCTTACGCAAATACTCCTCGGAGCCGACGCCGATGGCGGTCTGGTTACCGAAGGTCTCGGCGAAAGTGGCCACCACATCCTCCACCTGCTCGCGCGAGACGTTGGAGGTCGATGCCATCGCCTCACCGATACGCTGCACCTCCTTCGGCCCCATGTGTTTCATGATGGCCGTCGCCACATCTTCGCCCACCGCCATCATCAGGATGGCGGCGCGCTCGGGACCGCTCAGCTTGGTCTTTTTTTCAGCCATGATTCAGCACCCAGTTACTTCTCATCGCCGGAGACCCAGGTCTTCACCACCTGCGCCACATGCTTGGGATCCTGGCGCGCCATGTCACGAATCATGGCGATATTGCCTTCGTAGGTATTCTGCTGCGGCAACTGCATCACCCCACCGGGGCCACCCAGGGTCAGGCGATCCTCGCTCATGCCGTGCTCCGCCACCGGCGCCGGGGGCGGCTTGACGGTGGCCAGGGCGCGCAACAGCGGACGCAACACACCGAACAGCAGCAGGATCACCACCAGCGCACCCAGCAGTTGCTTGCCGGCATCCATCACCCAGGGCTGCTTCCACAGCGGCGGCTCCGGCAGCGGCTCCACAGCCTGGGCGGTCTGGAACGAGGCATTGATGACATTGACTGTATCACCGCGCTGAGCGTTGTAGCCCACAGCCTCGCGTACCAGGGCCGCGATGCGCTCCATTTCCTCGGCGCTGCGCGGCTCGCGCACCACTTCACCATTCTGGTTGATGGACTGACGATCATCCACCACCACCGCCACCGACAGGCGGCGCACCTGGCCGGTGGCCAGTTTGCTGTGGCTGATGGTGCGATCCAACTCGTAATTCTTGGTGGCGCGGTTCAGGCTGCGGCCCGTCTGCACGCCCGCGGCGGCCCCCGCCTGACCGGCAGCGCGCTCCGGCACGGCCGGCGTCGCCGGTGGCGTATTGGTCAGCGCCCCGGGTATGCCCTGCGCCCCCTCGGTGGCCGAACGCTCCTCATACACCTGCTCGCTGCGCAGCGCCGGCAGATCGGGGTTGTAGCTCTCCTGGGTCTGCTCGGTGACGGTGAAATCCACCTCCGCCGATACCTGGGCGCGCACGCCCTGCGTGCCGACGATGGGGGCGATGATATTCTCGATGCGGGCGATATAGCTGTCTTCCAGCTTGCGCGTGTACTCGAACTGTTCCTGGTTCACCGCCGCGTTGGTGGGCGGCTTGCTGCTCAGCAGACGGCCACTCTGATCCACCACGGTGACGCGACCGGGCTCCAGATTGGGGATGCTGGAGGCCACCATATGGGTAATCGCCGCCACCTGGGCCTCTTCCAGGGTACGGCCGGGATAAAGGGACACCAGCACCGAGGCGCTGGGCTGTTGGCGCTCGCGAATGAAGGCCGTCTGCTTCGGCAGGGCCAGATGTACACGGGCGTTTTCCACGCTATTGATGGTGGTTATCGAACGCGCCAGTTCACCTTCCAGGGCGTGCTGATAGCGGGCGGTTTCCAGAAACTGGCTGGCACCGAACTCCTGCTTCTGCTGCAGGATGTCGAGGCCGGCGCCGCTGCTGCGCGGCAGCCCTTCGTCGGCCAGCCGCAGACGTAGTTCGTGCACCACGCTGGTGGGCACCAGCAGGGCGCCGGTCTTGTCATCCAGTTTGTACTGCACCCCCTGCTTCTGCAGGGCATCCATCACCTGGGAAGCATCCTTGCTGCCGAGGTTGGCATACAGCACGCTGTAATTGGGCTCCTGTGACCACAGCACTACCGCCACACCCAGCGCCACGCTCGCCGCCAGACCGAACATCAGTCCCACCTGCCGTACCGCCGGCAGATTGACGAAGCCCTCGAACGGCGCGGTCACATTGTCAGCTTTCACCAGTTCCATTTTCGTATCCGCCATCAATCAGGGGTCAGGGTCAGACCTGCATGCGCATGATTTCCTGGTAGGCCTCGACCAACTTGTTACGGGTCTGGACCATGGCCTGGAAACCGAGCTCGGCCTTGCTGGAGGCGATCATGGTGTCCACCAGCGACACCGAGGTGTCGCCCATGCTCACCGCCGTCTTCATCTGCGCCGACTGCTGCTGCAGGGCGTTCACCTGGCCGATGGACTCGCGCAGGAATGACGAGAAATTGACACCGGAGGCCGCCGCCGGGTTCTCGGCAGTGCTGCCGCGGGCCGCGGCGGCCGCCGCGCGCAATTGCGTAAGTAATTGACTGGTATCGATAGTGTTCATGATTTTTCTACCTCGGGCCAGTGCCGCGATATCGTCACATGAGCACTTAATGCATATAGCGGGCCAACTTCACCGGCAAAACGGAAAAACGGGGGATACTCCAAGCGGATGACAAAACGCCGCCGCGCCCCTCGAGAGGGGCGCGGCAAGTACAGGGAAAGAAAGCTCTCCGATCAGGCCATCAGAGCGGGTAACCCGCCTCGCGCAACCGCGCCAGCTTGTAGCGCAGGGTGCGCGGACTGATGCCGAGGCGCTCGGCGGCGGCCTGGCGGCTGCCCTGACGCAGGGCCTCGACGATCATCTGGTGTTCGCGCTCCTGCATGGCGGCGCTGAAATCCACCGCCTGTCCCGGCGCGACCGCCTCCACCGGCTCCGGCGGAGAAACCTCGAACATCAGATCCGCCGGGCGGATCTCGAGTCCATCCTGCAGGATCAGGGCGCGCTGCAGCAGGTTGTCCATTTCCCGCACATTGCCCGGCCAGTCGTAACGCTCCAGTTCCCGTTGCGCCGTGATCGCAAGGTGCGGCACCGGACGTCCCATCTTGCGCGCCAGCTGCGCCAGCAGCGCCCGGGCCAGTGGCACGATGTCTGCGCGGCGCTCGCGCAGCGGCGGCAGGTGCAGCGGGAACACATTCAAACGGTAATACAGATCCTCGCGGAAACGCCCGGCCTGCACCTCGGCGCGCATGTCGCGGTTGGAAGTGGCCAGGATGCGCACATCGAGCTTGACCGGCTTGCCACCGCCGAGACGCTCCACCTCGCGCTCCTGCAACACGCGCAGCAGTTTCGCCTGGAGACCCAGTTCCATTTCCGAAATCTCGTCCAGCAGCAGGGTACCGCCCTGGGCCTGCTCGAACTTGCCCGGCATGCTCTTGTGCGCGCCGGTGAAGGCGCCCTTTTCGTAGCCGAACAGGGTGGCTTCCAGCATGTTCTCGGGGATGGCCGCGCAGTTGATGGCGACAAAGGGCCGCGCTGCACGCGGCGAATGGCGGTGGATGTAGCGCGCCACCACTTCCTTGCCGGTGCCGCTCTCGCCGGTGAGCATCACGGTGACCTCCGAATCGGCCACCCGCTGTGCCAGGCGCAGGAGGCGCCGACTGGACGGGTCCTCGGCCACCGGTTCATCACCATCCGCCGTGGTGCTGCCGAGATGGCGCGCCACCGTCTCCAGCAGCAACTCGGCCTCGAAGGGCTTGACCAGATAGTCGGCCGCGCCCTGCTGCATGGCGGCCACCGCCTTCTGCACCGTGGCATAGGCGGTCATCAGAATTACCGGCAGCTCGGGCCGTTCGGTGCGCAGGCGCAGCAACAGGGCATGGCCGTCCATGCGCTCCATGTGTACGTCGCTCAATACCAGTGCGATGTCCTCTCGCGCCAGCCGCTCCAGGGCTGCCATACCATCCGCCGCATGCGAAACCTGCCAGCCCTCCAGTTCCAGCGTCTCTGTCAACGCCTCGGCCAACGCTTTATCGTCTTCCACCACCAGTATGCGTTGTTCCATCGTCCTCACCTCAAGAACACAGGTACGAGATGCGAGGGACAAGGTTCGAATGATCACCCATCCTTCGCACCTCGCACCTCGTACCTCGTGCCTTTTTCTCAAACACAGGCACGGCGCGCCCCCTCTTCAACCACGCGTTCCACCGGCACCAAAGGCAGACGCATGGCAAAGGTGGTATCGCCCGGCACCGAGCGGTACCAGGCCTCGCCGTGATGGGCCTGGGCCACGGCACGCACGATGGCGAGCCCCAGACCGGTGCCGCGCGGCCGCGTGGTGCTGAACGGCTCGAACAGGTGTGCCTGCATCTCCGGCGCCACACCGGGGCCATCGTCGTGCACACCGAATTCGACGCCACCGCCTGCCGCGGCGCGGCAAAAGATCTCGAGATGTCCGCTCTCGCCCGCCGCCTGCAAGGCATTGTTGACCAGGTTCAGCCAGGCGCTGAGCAGCAGCGAGCGGTTGCCGCGCACATGGAGGTCAGTGGCCTCGCTGCGCCACTCTACATTGCGGCCCGCCACCTGGGTTTCCAGCGTCGTGTGCAACTCGTGCAGCAATTCATCTGCTGCCAGGAGCTCGCTGCCGCTCACACCACCGCGAGCAAAGTGCAGCATGTTGGCGATGAGTCCCTCCAACTGTTGCAGGCTGGCGACGGTGCGCTCGGCAAAGCGTTCGCGCTTGTCGTCACTGAGCGCAGGATGCTTGAGTTGCGAGGCATACAGCAGTGCCGCCGCCAGCGGCGTGCGGATCTGGTGGGCCAGGCTGGCCGCCATGCGTCCCATGTCAAGCAGCCGCTGCTGGCGCTGTAAATGTTCCTGCAGACGGCGGCTTTCGGTAACGTCCTGGAACAGCAAGATCTGGCCCGGCTCGCTGCCGAGCGGACAAGTCGACAGGGTGACGATACGGCCATCATGCAGGACCAGATCCGCGGCCGGGGGCGTCTGCGGCACAAAGCAACGGGCAATGACCGCGCGCCAGGCGATACCGGTCAGCGGCTCGCCAAACAACTGCACGGCGGCCTGATTGTGGCTGCCGATCCGGCCGTTGCCGTCGAGCACCACCACTGCCCCGGGCAAGGCGTTCAACACAGTCTGCAGACGCCGTGCCAGGACCTCTTTCTCCGCCAGCTGCGCCAGGCGCTCGCTGCGTAACTCGTGCAGCTCCGCCGTGAGTGCGGCCACGCGCTGCTCCAGCAGGCGATAGGTATCCGCCCACTGGTCCTGCAGTGCCGCTGCTGTGCTGGAAGGAAGGGAAAAGGCCATGTGCCGCTCCGTTACCGGTGAATACACCAACGCCGAAGCAAACATTGTGCCTTAATTATTTGTCTATTTATTTCAAAGAGTTGAAACAACAAATAAGCGGGCGTCAAAAAAACATCAATCCACCCACAGGCCGCCGAGGGCGATCTCCACCGCATCGAACGGTACGGCACGCACGCGGTTATCGTTCTCGTGGGCGGCCAGCAGTAGCCAAAGACCGTCACGGTTCTCGAACACCTCCAGGGTGCGCAGGTCCGGGTCGATGAGCCATGCATGAGCCACGCCGGCGGCGGCATAGAGGGGCAGTTTTTCCACCCGGTCGGCACGGGCGGTAGAAGGGGAAAGGACTTCACAAATCCAGTCCGGCGCCTGCTCGAACCAGGCGGTGGTGGGCAGGCTGGGCATGCGCTCCCGGCGCCAACCGGCGAGATCGGGTACCAAGACATGACTGCTCAGGTGCAGTTCCGGCTCATCCAGTATCCACCAGCCGCCGGGGCCACCGCTGCCCTTATCAAACGGACCACCCAATTCGACCCCCACCAAGGAGCTGGCCCTGGCATGCCTCGGTGCCGGGCGCGGGCTGGTCACCAGACGGCCGTTGATGATCTCCGCCACCAGGTTTTCCGGTACCTGGAGCAGGTCTTCATAGGTCGCCATACGTTCTGCGGGATGAGACATAAGACCTCCTTGTACCGCTATTCTAGTATCGTTCCCACACTCTGCTTTTATCGTTCCCACGCTCTGCGTGGGAACGATGAGAAACTGCAATTCAGGTTCAACGTTCCTCTATTCCCCGCGCTGCATGCCATATTTCTTCATCTTCTCTACCAGGGTGGTGCGGCGCATACCGAGGCGCTCGGCGGCGCGCGCCACCACACCATCGGCATCGTCCAGGGCTTGGTTGATGAAGGACAGCTCCAACTCGGCCAGATACTCCTTGAGATCGATACCCTCCGCTGGCAGGCGGGCCGGTGTGGCGGCGGGTGGCGGCATTGTAGCGCCGGCCGCCGGTGCCGCGACCGGTTCGGGCAGGAGCACCTCGATGGGCTGCGCCCCCTCTATCTGGTACTTGGGTGGCAGGTCGCGCACATCGACCAGGCCATTAGGGAACATGATCACCAGCCGCTCCATCAGGTTGGCCAGCTCGCGCACATTGCCCGGCCAGGGGTAGTCGCGCAGCGAGCCCATGGCACCGGGGGTAAGGCGCACCGCGCCACGGCCCATTTTTTCCAGGCGGATGATGAATTCGTTGATGAGCAGAGGGATGTCGTCGCGCCGCTCGCGCAGCGGCGGCAACTCGATGGGAAACACGTTGAGGCGGTAGTATAGGTCCTCGCGGAAGCGGCCATCCTGGATATTGGAATCCAAGTTGCGATGGGTCGCCGCCACCAGGCGCACGTCGGCACTGATGCTGCGATTACTGCCTACCCGCTCGAAGGTGCGTTCCTGGATCACGCGCAGCAGCTTCACCTGCATGGGCAGCGGCATGTCGCCGATTTCATCGAGAAACAGCGTACCGCCCTCGGCCAGCTCGAAACGGCCCTGACGGGTGTTGATGGCGCCGGTAAAAGCGCCCTTCTCGTGGCCGAACAGCTCGCTCTCCAGCAGATCACCAGGGATGGCGCCGCAATTCACCGGCACGAAGGCCCGCTCGCGCCGCGGCGACAGCATGTGCAGGCTGCGCGCCACCACCTCCTTGCCGGTGCCGGACTCGCCGAGGATCAACACATTGGCATCGGTTTCCGCCACCTGCTCGATGAGGCGGCGCACCTGCTGGATGGCCGGGGTGTTGCCGACCAGGGCACGGGAAAGCTCGGGCACGCGCGGCGCAGCGCCGCTCAGCGCGGCCCGGCGCCAGGCATCGGCGCGGTACAACTCGGTGGACAGTTGCTCATAGGTCAGGGGAAAGTCGATGCGCCCCTGCACGTCGGCAGCAAAATCAGCCGGCGCGGCGATGAGAACGATGGGCAGAGTGAGCGACCACTCGCGCAGGTCCGCAATCTCGGAACCGCTATCCGGCGTGTATCCCAGCAGGACCATGCGCACCTGGGCGGGATCGGCCTTGCGCCATTGGCCGACCTCCGCCTCCACCACCGGCCCCAGCCCGAGAAACTCCAGCAACAACCGCAACTGCCCGCGCCGCGTCGCATCCGGTTCCACCAGCCACACCGACTCGCCTGCCATCCTGCTCCCCTTGTTATCGAAGGCTTTGTTTCGACACGATAAATACTGTCGTATTACATGTCAATTTTTTGGCGAGAAAAGAAGTCGGCCAGGGATGGCGCAGCCGTACCCGACAAACACAATGCCCGCTACCGCTGCGCCAGATCGCGCCTACGGGCAGAGCATGGAAACGATAGTGGCAACGGGGTTTTATCGTTCCCATGCTCTGCGTGGGAACGATAAAACCATAAAACAAAAGGCCCGCGACGCGGGCCTCTATTGCCAGGAAGCAAGATGCAGTCAGCGGTTGCTGTTGTAGGCCGCCTCGGCGCGCCGTCCCTGCTGCATGACACCCGCCTGCTTACCGGCCTCGTCGCGGGCCGCAGCACAGCGCACCATGGTCTCGCGATCCAGTTCCATCACCTCGCGGATCCCCTCGGCGACAAAGACGGCCTCATCGGCGGAAACCTGGCGTTGGAAAAACGCCTCCATTTCGCTACGTCGCTGCACCTCCAGCACCGCCACCTCGTCCCACTGCCCTTCCCGCGCCAGCGCCTGCATGCGGCGGCTCTGCGCCACAATGGCCTCCCACTGCTGCTGGCGGCTGTGATTGGACATCACTGCTGGCCGAGCAGGCCCGGGATGGCGTCCCAACCGGCCTTGATTTCGCGCAACAGGGCCATGACCTCTTCCAGCGCATTGATATCGTTGCGCAGGTTGGCCTCCAGCAGGCGGCGGCCCATGTAGTCGTAGAGGTCATTCAGGTTGCGGGCGATCTCGCCGCCGGCCTCCAGATCCAGGCTGGCGCGCATGCCCTCGATGATGGAAATGGCCCAACTGATATTGGCGCCCTTATCGGCGATATTGCCGCGCTGCATGTGACCACGGGCGGCGGCCATCTTCTCCAGCGCACCTTCCATCAACATCTGTACCAGACGGTGCGGCGTGGCGGCTTCAACACCGGTCTGCACGGCCATGGAACCGTAGGCTTGGGCTGCGCGGCGACCTTCTGCATACGTCATTTCATTCACCTCGGTATTGATGGTTGCGTTACCTGCTGCACTGTCCGGTTTATCGGCCATGGCGTGGGAAAATTTAGGGATGCTCTGAACAAGTAATCCAATATGAGCAAATCGTCGATATCAGCGAGTCATCACGCGCCGAATCGCACCGGCAGCGCCGGTATTTGCTCATCCCGGCGGCCCGTGAGCCGCATTTGGCGTAGTGCATCGGCACTACGCCTGCAAAGTACGCAGCAGCTGCCTGCGCACCAGGTAGATGTTGGCCAGGGCACAGGTGACAAACAGGCGGTTGGCATTCTTCTCCAATCCCCGGTAGCGGGTCTTGGCAAAACCGAATATCCGTTTGATGACACCGATGCTGTGTTCGACCCGTGCCCGGATGGTGGACTTGAGGCGGTTCTTCGCCCGTTCGGCTTCGTCGACCCAGCCCTTGTAGCGGTAGCGTCGGTGGGTGAGGTCGCGGGCCCTGGGCGCATGCTGTTTGATGACCTCGGTCTGGCCCTGATAGGCCGAATCCCCCCAGACGCGGGTTTCATCGCCGTGCAGCAGGTCGGGCAGGCAGTGGGAGTCGTGGACGTTGGCGGCGGTGGCCACCACCGAGTGGATGAGCTTGGTGCGGTGGTCGACACCGACATGGGCCTTCATGCCGAAATACCACTGGTTGCCCTTCTTGGTCTGGTGCATGTCCGGGTCGCGCTGCTGGTCCTTGTTCTTGGTCGAGGACGGGGCGCTGATGAGGGTGGCATCGACGATGGTGCCGGTGCCCAGCTTGAAGCCATGGCGTTGCAGGTACTGGTGCATCTGCTGGAACAGCTTGCGACCCAGGCCATGCTGCTCCAGCAGGTGGCGGAAGCGGCAGATCGTGGTTTCGTCCGGCACCGGATGCTCGCCCAGGTCGATGCCGGCGAAGGCGCGCATGCTGAGCGAGTCGTACAGGGCTTCCTCGGCCATCGGGTCCGAGAGATTGAACCACTGCTGGAGGAAGTGGATGCGCAGCATCATCTCCAGCTCCTTCGGCGGCCGGCCGTTACCGGCCTGCGGGTAGTGCGGCGCTATCAGCGCGCACAGCTCCGCCCACGGCAGCAGGCGGTCCATGTCGGACAGAAACGCCTGGCGCTTGGTCGCCTTGGTGTATTTCTCGAACCCCGTGGTCATGCTCAGTTGTTTCATTTTCCCCGTCCTCGGCTCCGGTCATGCGGTTGCAAGATCAGATCGGGGACTTTTGCAGAAGTTCCTTAGGGAAGCTCTGAATAAGTTCGGAGCTTCCGCGGCACAGGGATGTGGCGCCAATTTTCAATGACGATAACTCGTCGAAAAATGAAGCCGAGCGAAAATCACACTTTTCGCTTGGCGTGGTTTTGTCCACGGTTGGACTTATGTCGCGCAGCCCAGGGAGGGCGGGAGCGACCTGAAAAGTCCAGGATGGACTTATTCAGACCTTCCTTAGCAGGTCGCGGAAATTCATCCCCCGTTTTATCGTCGAGCCGTTCCTGCCATTCCCACGCAGAGCGTGGGAACGATACCGCGAACGTCCTTAGCCCCTGTTAGAGCCGGAATACGCCCCCGGGAGGGCCGCCAGTTGATTACTCAGCCAATTGCTGGTGGACTGCATGCGCGCCATCAAGGTATCGAGGGCCGTAAATTGCTTCATATAGCGCGCCTCCAAAGCCTCCAGCCGCGCCGCCAGCGCCTCGCGCTGTTTGCCGATGTCGTCGATCTGTGACTGCACACCGCTGGTGCGTGCATTCAGAAAACTGTCGGTGGCGAGCCAACCATCCAGCAGACTGCTGAGACGGTCCGCCACACCGCGGGTGAAGGTCACACTGCCGCGGTCGCCGGTGGTGTCCCCCTGCACCAGCATCTTCAATCCCTCCGCCGCACCGGTACCCGTGAGGTACTGGCCGGAGCCGGTGGCTGCGATACCGCCGATGGTGCCGGCCACATCCTCGCCGTCCGTGCTGGTGCCCGCCGTGGTCAAACCGATGTCGGCCCCATTGATGCCCACCTCGGTGATCGCCACCTTGGACGCGCTGCCGTAGCGTTCGGAGGTGAAGGTAAAACGAGTGCCGTCAAAGCTGACCAGCACCGACACACCGGCATCGCGCAGCGCGCTGTCGCCGTTGATGCGGCTCTGCAATTCGGCCGCCAGTTCCGCCCCGGAACCGTAGGTCTTCTGCGTCAGGGAGATGGTGCCGGAACTGACGCCATCCACCGAAACCTTGAAGGTATTGTTGCTACCGTCGACCACCAGGCTCGATACCGACGATGCGGCATCCACATAGCTGCCGCGCGTGGCCGCCTGGGTGATGTACAGCGCATAGCTGCCCACGGTCGTCGCCGAAGTGGAACTGGTGTAACTCACCAGCGAGTCGGTGGCGGTGGCTGTCGCCGCGAACAGGCGGCCGATGTCGTCGAAATTGCTGTCCAACGCCGCGGTGAGCTTGGCCTTGTCCAGTTCCAGCGTGCCGTCCGTCTTGGTCTTGATGCCGAGGTCGGCCAGGGCGCGGTACGTGCCATCCAGGCCGCTCACCGGACTGCTCAGTACACTGCGGAGCTGGCTGAGCACGCCGCGCAGGCTGGAATCGCCGATCAGGACGCCCGCCTGCTTGGTTTCGGCGTTATAGCCGCTCAACTGATTGAAGGTACCCACCAAACTGTTGAAGGCATTGACGAACCCCTCCACCGCCGTGGTCGCCGAGTTTTTGTCGAGAGCGACGTTCAGCGTCGCCTTGGTCCCCGCCTCCTCCTTCTTCAGCGTCAGGGTCAGGCCGGCGATGGCGTCGCTCACCGTATTGGTGGCGCTGCTCACCTTGATACCGTCGATGTACACCTCGGCATTCTTGGCCGCGGCCGTCTGCGTCATGTTGTAGGCGTCCTCGTTGTACGCCAGACGCGACAGGCCGTTCATGTCGGTATTGCTGCCGTCGGCAGGACTTTCCTCCACGGAGATGCGCAGGCTGTTGTCGATGCCGCTGCTTTCCGCACTGAACACCAATTGAAAGCCATCATCGCCATTGACAATGGTGGCGCGCACACCGATGTTGGCAGCATTCACCGCATCGCGCACACCGGTGAGGGAATTGTTTTCATCGGTGATGGCGACCGTCTGCGCCGGCTTGGTGGGGTCGCCGAACTGGAAGGTGAGCGTCCCCGTCCCCACGGCAGAACTCGCCTCGTCGAAGGCCACCGACGCCAGTTTGTGGGCCTGTGCCAGCGACCGAACCTCGACATCATAGGAACCCGCCACCGGCCTGCCGGCCACGGCCACGGTGAACAGTTCGGTATTGCTGGACGTCGCGGTGCGCTTTTGGAACGACGCGATAGTGGTCAGATTGGCCAACGCGCCCTTGAAGGTAGATAAAGCAGATTTGACATTGCCGAGGGCCGACAGTTGCGCTTGCAGCTTGGCCTCGCGCCGATCCAGCCGATTGGCCACCGGCTGCCCTTCCGCAGTGACGAGCTTGTTGACCAAGCCCGCCACGTCCAAGCCGGAGCCGATGCCGGGGGAAGTGATGGAAGCCATGAACCCTACCTCTCGGTGTCAAACAACTCTGGCACGGAAAGGTGGCGGCCGCGAGCGGCCGCCGTCAAGAATCAGACTTTCCGTGTTTATGCACTTGAGTCAGGCAACATTTATGCCAATCAAGCCTTGGACTGCATCAACAGCCCGCTCACCGACTCGCCGTTCAACTCGTTCAGGTGTCGCGCCAGGGCCAGCATCTCCTCGGAAGGTATCTGCCGGATGACCTCCTCACTCTCCGCATCGATGACCTTGACCACCATCTGACCGGTGCTCTCGTCGATGGAGAAATTGAGGTTGCGCTGCACATTTTGCATGTAGCTGGAGACCTTGTTCATGGCCTCCCTGAGGTGCTCCCTGCTGGCGGACTCGGTGGGGGGAGTATTTGCAACCGCTGCTGCCTGTTGCTGCGCGGCATCAACGCCGGCAACCCCGGCTGTCTTGACGACGACCGGGGCCGACCGGGCAGGGCTGCTCGGCGAAATATTGGCCTGGAATGTGATGTCCGTAGGCATGATATTCACCTCTCCTTATGAAGGCGCGGGAACAATCATCCGACTGTCCCCGCCCCTTCTACTCACTTACCGCTCCACCCTTAACGCAGCAGCGACAGGACGTTCTGCGGCAGCTGGTTCGCCTGAGCCAGCATCGCCACACCTGCCTGCTGCAGGATCTGGGCACGGGTCAGGTTCGCCGTCTCCACCGCGAAGTCGGCGTCCTGGATGCGGCTGCGGGCAGCCGTCATGTTCTCCGCAGACACACTCAGATTGGAGATGGTGGACTCGAAACGAACCTGCACCGCACCCAGCTCGGAGCGCAGGCCGCTCACCTGCTGCAGGGCCAGATCCAGGGTGCGCAGGGCCTCGGTGGCACCGTCTCGGGTGGTGATGTCCACCGCGTTCAGGGTGTAGTCCACCGTTGCCAGTGGGTTACCGCCGAAGTCATTATCCAGCTGCAGGGTGCTGACATCGGTGCCGGCCACCGTGATGGTCGTACCCACCTCGGCGTTAAGCTCGATGCCGCGCAGGTAGGTTTCCTGCTCGCCGTCAGCCAAGCCGGCCACAGAAGCGGTGTCATCAGCAGTCGCTACTTCGATGGTGATATCCGCGTTGGAGCTCAGCACGAAGGTGCCACCAGCACCCGCTTCCGCCGTCACGCCGGTTTGGTTGGTACGGGCGTTGATCGCATCGATGAAGTCGGTCACAGCATCACCCGCAGCGACTGAAATGGCCACGCCGTTGATGCTCACGGTCATACTCTCACCCGCGCTGGGGGTGACGAACGCCAGCTCGTCGGTGGTCACGGTCTGCGAGCGAACGGCCTGCACGCCGGTAGCGCCGTACTCGCCATTGATAGCGGCGACTACCTCATCCAGGCTGGTGGCAGTGCTCAGGTCGACGCTGACGCCGTTGATGGTCACATCGCTGAAATCACCGGCAGCAATGGCCGTGCCGTCATTGACGCCAGTGATGTCGCTCAGGGTGACGCTGTTGCCTTCCAACACGGCGGCACCGAGCTGGGAGCCACGGGCATCCACGCCATCGACGGTAATGGTCTGGTTGCGGTTGGCGCCTACCTGGAACACCAGGTTGCTGAGGGAGCCGTCGAGGATCTTCTGGCCGTTGAATTCGGTGGCCGCGGAAACACGGTTCACCTCGGCGATCAGCTGGCTAACTTCGTTCTGCAGCGCCTGACGGTCGGAGGCGGAGTTGGTGTCATTGGCAGACTGCACCGCCAGTTCGCGGATACGCTGCAGGGCATTACCGACGGTGGACAGGGCGCCTTCAGCGGTCTGCGCGAAGGAGATGCCATCGTTGGCGTTGCGCACGGCCTGGTTCAGGCCGCGGATCTGGGTGGTGAAGCGCTCGGAAATGGCCAGACCGGCAGCATCATCCTTGGCGCTGTTGATGCGCAGGCCGGAGGACAGGCGCTGCAGGGATATCTGCAGGGCATTCTGCGAGGTGTTCAGGTTGCGCTGGGAATTCAGCGACATCATGTTGGTATTGATAATCTGAGGCATGATTGCGTCTCCTCTGGTCGCCCGGTCCACCCTGCTTGGCAGGGGCGGGCGGGGTTGTCATTAGCGGATATGCCGCCTGCTGTTGCTTGGGCATTCACCGCTTCCGGTCAATTTATCGACCTGGGGGAGGAAAGCTTTAGGGGGCGGGGCGAAAAAAATTCAGCGCGAAATCTGGGTATAGATTTATTTTATGGAAGGTCTGAATAAGTCCATCCTGGACTTCTCAGGTCGCTCCCGCCCGTCCCTGGGCTCCGCGACATAAGTCCATCCGTGGACAAAACCACGCCAATCGAAAAGTGTGATTTTCGCTTGGCTTCGATTTTCAACGACTTATCGTCGTTGAAAATTGGCGGCACATCCCTGTGCCGCGGAAGCTCTGAACTTATTCAGAGCTTCCTTATAATCAATTAGTTGGACGTTACACGCCATCATTCACGCGGCATCGAAATTAAGGCGTGCCATTGCCAGCAACTCCGCCCGCCGCGCCGCGCCGAGTAAGGCGGGGGCAGGGTCATCCAGCAGGTGCTGCGCCCGCTGCACCAGCACGGCAGCGGTCGGCGCCGTACAGTGAACCACACTCGCCTCCAGTCCAAGCATGTCGACCAGACCATCAATCTTGCCGGTATTGCTGGTCATCACGAGAAAGGGGGTTGCCAGAAAGGCAGCGGCAATAGTGTGGTGAAAACGTCCGGAGACCAGCAGGCGGGCACTGGCAATGGCGTGCAGCCACTCTTGCTCGGTATACGCCGTCAGCAAACGGTATTCCGCACGACAGCGGCGCCGAAAGGCAGCCGCAAACTCCACATCGTCCACCGCCATCCAGGCATTGGCGCCGATCAGCACGTCGATACCCAACCCCTGTCTGGTCAGGCTGTCGACCAGTCCGGCTACCGCATCCAGCATAGCAGGCGTCCAGGACACCGAGCCGGCGATGACCACCCGCCCGCCCCCATCCGTGTGCCGCCCCGGCCAGTGGCGCTCGATAAATAGCGGCAAACAGTCGAATCCCTGTACCGCCTGAGCCCCCAGGGCAGTGACAGTGCGCGCACTCAGGCGTTCACGCACCACCACCCGATCCATGCAGCGATACACCTGTGCATACAGTCCTGTCAGCGGATCACCCTGCAGCGGCCTGTCATCGGTGGGGAAACAGGAGTGATTGACAATGTGCACCTCGCGCGCCAGGCGGGTCTTGGCGATATATGCGGTATACAGCAGGCCCAGCACCAGTGCGCTCCTGCCGTGTAGTGACCCCTCACCGTTGACCACTACCCGCTCCGTCTCCTCCAGCATCCGCAGCAACGCCGGGTTGGCGGCGCGGAAACGTGCATAGATCGCCTCATCGTCGAACTGCTCCGGGCGTCCCGGTAGCGCCGCAAGATGCTGCATGGTCCTGATGGGAACGGAAAGCAGCGCGCCCGCCGCCGTGCGTAACCCCTCGTGCAGGGCGAGGGAGGTCCCCGTGCAGCCCCAGTGATACCAGTAGCTGGTGTCATTGAGGAGCAAGACACGCGGACCGTCAGACTGCGCTACCTCATGATAGGGTTGCCGCAAAGCAGCGGTGTGCAAGGCTGTCTCTTCGTGCAACATGCCAGTACCGCGTGCCGCCAGCGCGGCAGCCACCTCAGCGATCACGGCCTGCCATCCCGTCATTCCCGGCACCTTCGGGCGGAACAGCCGCAGGGAACGGTACCACAGGCTGTCCGTCTCGCGTGCAAACCAGCGCCAGTCCGCCGCGAGCGGCAGCAACACCCAGGTCTCGACGCCCAGCGCTCCCGCCAGATGGACAGTGGAATTATCCACCGAAATCACCAAATCCAGCGCCTTCAACGCTGCTGCAAAGCCATCCATATCATGCAGCGGGTCGATCTGCTCGAATACCTGCAGCGGCAATCCGCTGACCGCCACCTCGGCGGCAATATCGCCATATTGCAGGCTGATGAATGTAGCGCCCGGCAGTTTGAACAAAGGCGACAATGCAGTCAGTTCCAGGGAGCGGGCAGCCTTCATGCGTGCGCTCGCCCCTCCGCGCCAGGAAATGCCGATTTTGAGCCCAGGCCCCAGGGCGGCAAAACGGTCACGCCACTGCGCCACCTGTTGGGGTTCGGCGATCAGATATGCGGCGCCATCCCCGAAAGCGGCGGCGTCACGCCGGAAATACATTGGCAGACTGGCACTGGAGATGCGGTAGTCGATGGCTCCGAGAGACGGCCGCCAGACGAAGGAATCCATACGCTCGCGCGCCATCACCTCGCATGCGAGAAAGCTGCGGGCAAACAGTGGCAACAAGCGCGGTTCACATTCGATTACGCAACGCCCCACGCCTGCTACCAGCTGCGGTATGCAGGAGGCAAACATGATTTCATCGCCGATGCCCTGTTCGCCATACACCAATACCGCCTTGCCCGCCAGCGGTTCACCGCCCCACTTCGGAAATGGCACACGCCGCGGCGGTGTGGCATTGAGGGAAAGCATGGCGTTATAGCGCCATTCATATTCATGCCAACCCTCAGCAAACCGCCCCGCAGCCAGCAATTCGACGCCGCGCTGCATATGCAAATCGCCATTGGCAGGATAAAAAGACAAACCCTGCTCGATCTGCGTCAACGCTGCTGCACGCTGGCCAACGGCCACATAGGCGCTGGCCAGATTGCGGTGTGCGATGAGAGAACTGGGGTCGATATCCAGCGCCCTGGTGCAGGCAGCAATGGCGCCGGCAAAGTCCCCGCTGTCGAGCAGTACGACACCGAGATTTTCCCAGGCTTCGCGATAATCCGCACGCAGGCCGATGGCGGCGCGGTAACTGTCTGCTGCTGCGGCAAGCTGCTCTGCATTCTGCAGGACGACGGCACGGTTGAAGTGATAGGAGGGTTCGGTGGGACGTAGCTTGATTGTCTGTTCGAGCAGAGCCAGACCTTGCTCAAGGCGGCCCGAATGTGCCAGAAGTATACCCAGATTGTGCAATGCAGAGGGATGGGCCGGACTGGATTCGAGTATCTTGCGGTACAATACCTCGGCCGCACGCAGATCACCCGCCGTCTGACACTGCACTGCCAGATTCAGCGCTTTTGTAATGGCATCTACTGCGTCCGTTCGTTGCTCCCCCACTCCCCCCCCTTTTTTTGTGTATCGTGACGATAACATTGTCGCTTTACGGCACGCCACCCCAGTGAAAGAAGGTTAACGGAGATAATTGAACAGTGAAAGCCCCTGCACCTTGAGATAGGTCTGCTGTGCAGCCTCCAATCCGGCCATTTGCAGATTCAGGCGGCTGACGGCTTCGGCGTAATCCAGATCTTCGACGGAGGAAATGATCTGCGTGGTTTGCAGCAACTGATCCTCATTGATATAGCGCTGGCCATCGATGGCATTGAGGCGGGCGCCGACGCTGGCGCGCACGGTGAGGATATTGTTCATTCCCTGCTCGATATTCGACAGAAAACTGCCGATGTTGTTGTTGAGCTGTGCCAGAGCACTAGGCGTATTGACGGATGTCTCCAGGGTGCGCACAAAATCACTCAGGGTCTGGAAAATATCTTGATACTCGCTGGAGCGGATGGTGAAGGTATCACCATCAACTGGCGTGCCGGTCACGGTGATCAGGGCACCACGAAAGGCGATAGGCTCGCCATCAACATAAGTCCCCACCGTCGTGCCATCGGCCAGTGTGATAGGCGTCTCTGTAGGATCACCCGTTTCAAACACCTCATAGGTTATCGGATCCGTGGGGGCCGCCTGAATGAAACGCAGGGTATAGCCATTGACGCCATTGGTCAGGGCGGGGATGAAGCTCCCCTGCACACTGCCCCCATCGATAACACCGGTGCCCTGATTAGGATTGAGCGGGTCCTGGTTCACCTCGGTCACAAAGGTGCCATTACCGTTGCGGATCAGCTGAAACACCTCGGAGCCCGGATTGCCGTCGGCCACTTGGCGCCCGTCGCCGATTTGCAGGAAGCGCTGGTTGTCGTCGCCGAAATAGTCGTAACCGCCGGCGGCATTGGGCACGAAGGGTTCGGTGAAACCCTTGCTTCCGGCAAAGAGATATTCACCGTTGCCGTCCTTGGTATTGGCCAATCCCACCAGTTCCTCCAGCCGCTGGCGCACTTCAGAGGCGATGAACCTGCGAGTGTCGTTGGTCTGGGTGGCATTGGCCGCCTGAATCGACAGCTCGCGTACGCGCTGCAGCAGGGTGGTCACGCTGTCGAGCACGCCCTCTTCCGTGGACAGGCGGTTGACTGCCGCGTCGGCATTGGCCTGATACTGCTTCACGGTGTTTTCCGTCTGCCGCAACTGCATCAGTTGACTGGTGGCGACAGGATCGTCCGACGGTGTCAGGATGCGCTTGCCGCTGGCCAGTTGGTTCTGCGTCTTGCTCAGCTTGACCTGCTGATCGAGGATCGAATTGACCCCCATGGTTTGGAAGAAACGGCTGGAAATGCGCATGACTATCTCCTCACCGCATTGAGCAGGGTGTCGAACAGGGACTGGGCGATATTGATGATCTGGGCATTGGCCTGATAGGCCTGCTGGAAGCGCAGCATGTTGGCGGCCTCCTCATCCAGATTCACACCCGAGACCGATTCCAGCGCCATCTCGGCCTGGGTCACCATGGTCTGCTGCGCCCCCAGGTCGATGCTGGCCTGATGGGTTCTGGCGCCGACCTGGGATACCATCTGACCGTAGGCGGTCTGAAAGGTGGTGGTGCCGCCGGCGATGATCGGTGTGCCGTCCAGTGCCGCGAGCTTGAGGGCATTGCCGTTGTCGCCAACGCCGTCGTAGTTCGGGCCGATGGTGAAGCTGTCGCCCGCCAGCGGTACGCCGGACAGGCGGAAGGTGATGCCGGCGTAGGCCGGATCGATGGCGCCAAGGTCGAAGCTCTTGCCCGCGCTCTCGGTGGCCGGATCATAGGCCAGCGTGCCGGCCAGCGCGCCGCCCAGGGTGTAGCCGGGGATGGTGTCGTCGTAAGTCATGGTCACCGCACCGCCGGCAAGCACCGCCGCCAGATCGGTCGTGCTACCCGCCGTGGTGTCCAGCTTGTTCAGCTGGGCGCTGCCCAGGTTGGTGATGGACTCGGTGGCGCGCAGCGGCGCGCCGGCGGCGATGCGTTTGGTGTCGTCGATGAGCAGGGAGATGTCGCGCGCCGCGGAACGGGTCGGGCGCAGTTCGAAGCTATCGCCGGCATTGGCGGCACTGTCCAGCGTGAAGGAAAAGCCCTCGCTCGGCACGTCGATGGTGGCGGGATAGGCGCCGGGGGCATAGGTGCCGATGACCTGGTTGTCGCTGAGACGTGTCAGGGTGTAATTGACGCCATCGGCAGTAGTGATGCGATAGTCGCTGGCAGTCAGCGCGCTGACATCGGTGATGGTGTAGGTAATTTCCGCCGTGCCGGTATTGCGGCTGCTGGCGGCCGCGGTGGCCAGCGCGGTGACACCGCCGAAGCCGAAGAAATCCAGGCCCAGCTCGTTGTTCAGGTCCAGGCCCTGGCGATGCTGGGCATTGATGGATTCCGCCAGGCCGATGGCGATGCGGCCGAGGGCGTTCTGTGCCGGCTCCAGCACCTCCTGGCGGAAGGACAGCAGGCCGCCGATGGTGCCGCCATTGAGAAAATCGGTCACATCCGGGCCCGGGCCGGCGCTGGTGGTCAGGGCCACGCGCAGGGTGAAGGAGTCATAGTCGCTGGGAACGACATCGAGCTGGTTGTAATCCATGCCCAGCACCATCACCTGGCCGTTGCCGATGAACACGTTCATGGCGCCGTTGTCCTGCATCACCGTGGTCACCGGCACACGCTCGGCCAACTGGCGGATGAGCAGGTCGCGCTGATCGAGCAGGTCATTGGGCTGCTGGCCGCCGCTCTGCGCCATGGCGAGCACGATGCTCTGGTTGATGCCGGCGATGGACTTGCTCAGGGTATTGATGTCGTTGACGGTATTGCTGACGGAGGTGTTCACTGCGTCGCGCAGGGAGGCCAGGCGCTGGTCGATGGTCTGGAAACGATGCGCGAGCGACTCGGCCTGGCTGAGCAACACCTCGCGCGCCGGAATGGAGGACGGATTGTCTGCCACGCCCTGCAGCGCGTTGAAGAACTGCTGCAAGGAGGGCGCCAGACCGGCGTTGGCATCGGCCAGCAGGTTGTCCACCTGGGAAGACATCTTGTGGAAGGCGTCCAGCCTGGTCAGGTTGGAGGTGTAGGTACGCAACTGATCCGACAGGAACTGATCGTACAGCCGCTCGACACTGGAAACCTTCACGCCGGTGCCGATGAAACCGGCTCCAGTGGGTTCCGGGATGCGGGTCGACAGGTTGGTACGCTGGCGACTGTAACCCTCGGTATTTACGTTGGAAATATTGTGACTGGTGGTAGCCAACGAACGCTGGAAGGCCAGCAGGCCGGATACCGCCGTACTCATGATATCAGCCATGGCACACCTCCCGGCCCGCGGTCAGACTGTCATATGGATGCGCGTCGATGTATGCCATGGTCCATGCTCCGGTCATGATAGCGTCCCCTCGCCCGGACTCTTTAGGGCAGCCGCCGCATCGGCCACCACGCCACGGTCCAGGATATTGCCGATCTTGCGGGCGTAGGCCGGGTCGGTGGCATAGCCGGCATCCTGCAAGGCGCGCACGAACTGCTTCGGATCGTCGGTACGGCGTAGCGCCTCGGCGTAGCGCGGGTTGGATTGCAGGAAGTTCACATAGTCGTCAAAACTGGCCTCGAAGGAGTCGTAGGCACGGAAACGGGCCACCTCCTTGGCGGCGACACCGTCGCGGTACTCCAACGTGGACTTGGCCACGCTCTCGCCATCCCAGCGCCGGTCCGCCTTGATGTTGAACAGGTTGTGGCTGCTGCTGCCATCGGGATGACGAATGATGGCCTTGCCCCAGCCGGTCTCCAGCGCTGCCTGGGCCAGCAGTGCCTCGGGCGAGGCGCCGATCTTGGCGGCGGCCTTCTCGGCCAGGGGCCACAGCCGGCGGATGAAGGCCTCCGGCGATGCGGAGACCTCGTCCATGCTCACCGGCGCGGCCTTGCCCACAGACGGTGCCACCTGCGGACTTTGTGTTTCGATGCGTGTGAAGGTGCTGCCCTGGCGCTGCGGCATGGCCATTGCGCCCGCCGCGGCCGTGTCCGGTGCCCTCATCTGCAACTGCCTTACCAGCACATCCGCCAGACCGATGCCCTTCTCGGCCATGTCCAGCGACAACTGCTTGTCATACATGTCGCGGTAGAGCTCGGCCTGCTCGCCGTCGAACAGCGGATCGCCCTCGCTGGCCTCGCGCATGCTCTTCAGCATCATCTGTAGGAACAGGGCCTCGAACTGCTTGGCGACCGCCTTGAGTACCTCCGGCGACTGCTCGCGCGCCTCCGCCTTCAGGGCGGTCAGCCCCTGAAAGTCGGTGTAGACGGCGGCGGAATTCAGCGCGGCGGCCATGATGCGCACCTAGATCACCAGCAGCTCTGCGCGCAGCGCGCCGGCCTGCTTGAGCGCCTCCAGAATTGCGACCAGATCGCCCGGCGCGGCACCCACCTGATTCACGGCACGGACGATTTCATCCAGGGTGACGCCGGGATTGAACAGGAACATGCGATCCGATTCTTCCTTGATCGCAATGTCCGATGCGGGAACTACTGCTGTCTGCCCCCCGGCCATGGGCGCCGGCTGACTGACGGTCGCCCCTTCGGTAATGGTCACGGTCAGGCTGCCGTGGGCCACGGCGGCGGAACTGACACGCACGTTCTGACCGATGACCACGGTACCGGTACGCGAGTTGACCACCACCTTCGCGGCCGCCTCGCCCGGCTGCAGCTCGATATTCTCCAGCAGGGACACGAAAGACACCCGCTGGGCGGCATCGCGCGGCGCATTGACGCGCACCGAAGTGGCGTCGGCCGGCTCGGCGGTACCGGGGCCGATGACATCGTTAATCGCCTGGGCCAGACGGGTGGCCGTGGTGAAATCGGCCGTGTGCAGATTGAGGTACAGGCTGGTGCCCACCGCAAACGGATTGTTCACCGCACGCTCGACGGAGGCGCCGTTGGGAACGCGCCCCACGCTGGGGACATTGACGGTGATCTTGGAACCGTCCTTGGCCGAGGCGCCGAACCCACCGACGACAAGATTGCCCTGGGCGATGGCATAGACCTGTCCGTCGGCGCCCTTGAGCGGCGTCATCAGCAGCGTGCCGCCGCGCAGGCTCTTGGCATTGCCGATAGAGGAGACGGTGATGTCGATGGTCTGGCCCGGCTTGGCAAAGGGCGGCAACTCGGCACTGACCATCACGGCCGCCACATTCTTCAGCTGCGGATTGACGTTGGCCGGAACCGTGATGCCCAGCTGCGCGAGCATGCTCTTCAAGCTCTGCACAGTGAAAGGGGTCTGACTGGTTTGGTCACCGGTCCCGTCGAGGCCGACCACCAGGCCATAACCGATCAGCTGGTTGCTGCGCACACCGGCCACGGCGGCGAGATCCTTGATGCGCTCGGCCTGTGCCGCCACGGGGAGGAGCAGGGTCAGGGCAAGAATGGCAAGGTGTCTGAGTTTCATGATGGTCTTCCTCAGAACGGCCACAGCGGGCTGTCAAAGAAGCGTGCCAACCAACCCTTGCGGTTGGAGTCGGCCAGAGTGCCGCGGCCGCCATAGGTAATCTCGGCATTGGCTATCTTGGTGGACAGCACGGTGTTGTCCGGGCTGACATCCACCGGGCGCACGATACCGGCGATACGGATGAATTCATCGCCCTGATTGATAGTGAGTACCTTCTCGCCGCGCACGATCATGTTGCCGTTGGGCAACACCTCGGCGATGGTTACGGAAATATTGCCGGTCAAGGTGTTGCTCTGGCTGCTGGCACCGTCACCGCTGAAGTCACGACTGCCGCTGACCGACGCAGTCAACGGATTGCGGCCATTGACGCTCACCGGACCACCGAACACATCGGTCACCCCCAGGCTGATGTCCTGATCCTTGGAGGTACTGGTGGCCGCCTTCTTGCTGGCATTGGTTTTTTCCACCAGTTGCACGGTAAGTATGTCGCCAACGCGGTGTGCACGCACGTCCTCGAACAGTGCCAGGCCGTTCACCGGCTGGTAAATGGCGCCGTTGTTGTCCTGCGCCGACACCGGAGCCACCGGCATGGTGGGCGCATAGGCTGGGTCGCGTGCTGGCGGATCGATGGTGGCACAGCCGGACAGCGCGGTGACGCTGGCGATGATGGCAAGCAGAGTTTTCATGATGTACTCCCGTAGGCTCCGCGCGCTTAGGTGTTGTTGTTCAGGTACTGCAGCATCTGGTCCGCCGTGGAGATCGCCTTGGAGTTGATCTCGTAGGCGCGCTGCGTTTCGATCATGTTCACCATTTCCTCCACCACATTGACGTTGGAGGTTTCCAGCGAGCCCTGGATCACCGTGCCGAGACCGTTCAGGCCAGGGGTACCCAACTGGGGAGCACCGCTGGAAGCGGTTTCCACGAACAGGTTTTCGCCGATAGGCTGCAGACCGGAAGGATTGATGAAATCGGCCAGCTGGATGCTGCCCACCTGAGTGGGCGCGGCCTGGCCGGCAATCTGCACGCTCACCACGCCATCACTGCCGATGGAGATCGACTGGGCATCCGTGGGAATGGTGATACCGGGCTGGATCAGATAGCCGCCGGAATTCACCAACTGTCCCTGGGCATCCATCTGGAAGGTACCGTCACGGGTGTAGGCCAGCGTGCCGTCCGGACGCAAGACCTGGAACATACCGCGCCCCTGGATGGCCACGTCCAGCGAATTGTTGGTCTGCACGATATTGCCCTGCGTGTGCAACTTCTCAGTGGCGACGGTACGCACACCGGTACCGCGCATCAGGCCGGACGGCAGAGTCGTATCCTGGCTGGACTGGGCGCCGGGCTGGCGCACGGTCTGGTACAACAGATCCTCGAAAACAGCGCGGTCGCGCTTGAAGCCCGTGGTACTGACGTTGGCCAGATTGTTGGAGACCACACCCAAGCGGGTCTGCTGCGCCTCCAGGCCGGTTTTTGCGATCCACAGTGCCGGATTCATGATGCTTACCTCTCAAGTCGTGTGCGCCTGAACTTTGACGCCTACCACACTTACAGCAAGAGCTATGCCAGCTGCATCAGACGATCCGAGCTGGCGTCGTTTTCCTTGGCCGTGTTCATCATCTTGACCTGGGTTTCATACTGGCGGGACAACTCGATGAGACGCACCATGGAGTCCACCACGCTGACATTGCTGGTTTCCAGTACACCGGACACCAACTGCACCGAAGCGTCGGGCGGCAGCACCCCGCCTCCCTTCAGGCGCATCAGTCCATCCTCGCCCTTGGTGAGCTGACCATCCTCTGGCAACACCAGCTTGATGCGCTCCACCTGCGCCAGCACATTGGCCTGCTGTCCCAGCGGGCGGATAGTGATAGTGCCGTCGGTGGCGATATCGATCTTCTCGTAGGGCGGTATGGCGATGGGGCCGCCATTGTCGCCCAGGATGGGATGGCCGGCCCCGTTCACCAGCAAACCGGCACTGGAAATATGCAAATCACCCGCCCGCGTATAGGCCTCGCTGCCGTCCGGCGCTTGCACCGCAATCCAACCGTCGCCGCGCACCGCCATGTCCAGTTCGCGGCCGGTATGGTTGTGCGCACCGCTGGACAGATCGGTCCCCGGACGCTCGGTCATGGCGTAGACCCGGGACGGCATGCCCGGCCCGAACACCGGCATGCTGCGGAACTGGGCCAGATCGGCCTTGAATCCCGTGGTCGAGACGTTTGCCAGATTATTGGTGGTGATCGCCTGCGCCTGCATGATCTGGCTCGCGCCGTTCATCGACAGATAGAGCATACGGTCCATGGTCTATACCTCACTCCATGGGGCGGGCCATGCCCGCCCTATGTCGTTTTACTTATCGAATATTGATGATGGTCTGCGTCACCTGATCCTCGGTGGTAATCATCTTGGCGTTAGCCTGGAAGTCGCGCTGCGCGATGATCATGTTCACCAACTGCTTGGAGATATCCACGTTGGATGCTTCCAATGCCCCGGACTGAATCTGGCCGAAGGTGCCCGTTCCTGCCTGACCCGGCAGCACATCACCGGACTCGAACGTCGCCGCCCAATTGGTATCCCCCACCTGCTGCAGCCCGTTCGGGTTGCTGAAACGCGCCATGGCGATAGCGCCTACCGTGGACGACTGACCATTGGTGTAACGCGCGAACAATACGCCGTTGGAATCCACCGAAATGCCGCTCAGGCGGCCGGTGGTATAACCATCCTGGCTCAGGGCGTTGACCGCCGAATTGGCCCCGAACTGGGTACTACCGGCGAAGTTGATATCAAATGTGGTAAAAGGCGCGGCACCGGTGGAGGGTGTCCAAGGACCGGATGTCGCCAGAAAGTCCTGATCACCGGTGGTCAACAGGGTGCCGTTACTGCTGAATTGCACAGTGACGGTATCCATCACATTGATCGTGCCGTCGATATCGGTGATCGCCAAGGTTGCCTCCCACTCGTTTGCCGGCATGGTGTCATCCTTACGGAAGTACAATGTGGCCTCATGGGTCACACCGAGTGAGTCATAGATGGTGGTGGTGGTGGAAAAGTTGTAGGTATTCGGATCCGGGACCGGCGCGGCAACCAGGGCCGGATAGGCAGTGGAATCGATGGGCGTTACACCTGCGTCCAGATTGACGTTGATATCGATGCGCGTCGTCGGCGAGGCAGGGTTGGCACCAAGGTTGAGCTGCAGGTCCGTGGGTGTGAAATTGCTGACGATACCGGTATTGGGGTCGACAGCGTATTGCTGCACGCGCTGACCATGCGCATTCACCACATAGCCATCACGGTCCACCGAGAAGTTGCCGGCGCGGCTATACAGAAAGGTGCCATTGTCGTTGAGGACGAAGAACCCCTCGCCGCTGATGGCCAGGTCCAGGTTGTTGTCGGTGAAGTCGATATTGCCCTGGGTAAACTGCTGGGTCACGCTGGCCAGACGCACACCGCTGCCGGTAGCTGTCTTGCTGACGCCGCCGAAGCTCACCGCGTACACGTCGGCAAAGTCGGCGCGCGACTTCTTGAAGCCGGTGGTACTGGCGTTGGCGATATTGTGCCCAGTCACGTTCAGGTTGCCGGATGCCGCGTTCAAACCACTCAGTGCTGTCTGGAATGCCATGATATGTTCTCCTGTCGCCGCTTACTTGATCTGATAAACCTTGGAAAGATCCACCGTCCCCACCCCTGCGAGGTTGAGCAGAACGCCACCGCGTGAAGAGATGCTCACGCTTTCGACATCGTTGTAAATCAATGTGCCCATTGCCGTCATTTTGCCCTCGATCAACGCCTCGGCACGCACCTCATACACACCTTCCGGCACGGCACTACCGTCGTCGGCGATGCCGTCCCAGTGAAAGGAGACCATCCCCTCCGACTGCATACCCATCGGCATGCGCCGAACCAACGCGCCACTCTGGTCATAGATACCCACGGTGAGCTGCGGCGTGGTGGCTTCGAGACTGATCATCCCACTGATGTTGCCGCCGGAGTTGAGCTGGGCACTATCCGACATAATCAGCACGCTACGCCCTACCAGCCCCGAAGCCTGCAAGGCTTGATAGGACTGCAAAGATTCCGCCAGTCCGGTAAACGATGCGTTCAGATCCTGTATGCCGGATGTCGAGCTGAACTGCGCCAACTGCGCGATGAAGTCACCATTATCCATGGGGTCCATGGGATTCTGGTTCTGCATTTGCGCGATCATCAGCTTCATGAAGTCGTCGGCACCCAGTTCATTACCGACCTTATCCTTCGTCTCCTGGCGCCACAGGCCGAGGCTATCGAGCAGTTCAACATTGTTGTTTACGCTGGACATTTTCCCTATTCCTCAGGCTTACTGCCCCATGGTCAACGTGCGCATCATCAACTGCTTGGCCGTGTTGACCACTTCCACATTGGTCTGGTACGAGCGCGAGGCGGAGATCATGTTGGCCATCTCCTCCACCACGTTCACATTGGGCATGTACACATAGCCGTTTTCATCGGCCAGCGGATGATCCGGCCGATACTGCCGCTGCAACGGTGCCTGGCTCTCGACGATTCCGCGCACCTGTACACCGACGGCATCCGGCTCTCCGCCCTGCCCCGCCTCACTCAGCATGGCCGCGAAGACCGGCTGCCGCGCGCGATAGGTCTCATCGATGCTGCTGCTGACGCTGTTGGCATTGGCCAGGTTGCTCGCGGTGACATTGAGGCGCAGGCTTTGTGCACTCATGGCCGAGCCGGCGATATCGAATACCTTGAACATGGACATGATCAGTCTCCTCGGATGGCCGTGCGCAGCGTCTTGATGCTGCCGTCAATGAAGCGCAGCGTGGCCTGATACTGCAGGGCGTTTTCCATGAAGGCGGCCTTCTCCACCTGTGAGTCGACGGTGTTGCCGTCCACCGCCGGCTGGGTCGGCTCGCGGTACAGCAATTCCGGCGCAGCGACACCGCCGCTGGCGCTGAGATGGCGGCTGTGTGTGATCTGCATGGCCGCCCCCCCTGCCGTCCCCTGGTATTCGCTCAATACCGCCTTGAAATCGATGTCGCGCGCCAGGTAGTTGGGGGTGTCGGCATTGGCCAGATTGGAGGCAATCACCTCCGAGCGCGCCGCACGCAGACGCAGTGCGGCTTCATGAACACCTAAAAAGCTGTCGATATGGGCTGGCATGGGCAAACCTCCGCGATTCCACTCCTGCCCATCCCAAGCAACACCCGTGCCATGATAATTACACAAATATATTCAACAAGATATGATTATCACTGCCATACTGGAGCGGCAAAGCGGCAAAAAATTGCCGTCCCATACAGAAAGCTGTATCGAAAACTTAGGAAGATGGGAGTGATGCGTCAAATATCCGACGCAAAGAGATGGAGAAATGGCAACGCCGGGGGTTTGGCGCCCCGGATACGATTTGAACGTACGACCTGTCCCTTAGGAGGGGACCGCTCTATCCAGCTGAGCTACCGGGGCAAGGAAGGGAAGTGCCAACTGGGGTGGCGGAATGAGCTGGTGGAGCGGAAGGGGATCGAACCCTCGACCTTCGCATTGCGAACGCGACGCTCTCCCAGCTGAGCTACCGCCCCGATATGCGCATGACCCCTAGGGCCACAGACGGCGCGAAATATAGCACATGTGCCCTCGATTACCTATGTTGTCACATGGGTAGGGAGAATGTGACACGTCCGGATGTCACATACCGTCATGACACAAGAAAAACTGACATGCCAGGCAGTTTTGCAACCCTCAAGGACACACCATAAAATGCATACATATCAACATGTTAAAAACAAATAACAGATTCTCTTCAGTGGCATAATTTTTGCCATATGGATATAGGCGACACCAGGATCCGGATGGCAGGTATGAGGTACATGGACTCAATACCGTACTCTGTATGGGATATTTGCCTGTCTTGGGTGTTCGAGTTTAGATGAAGATTAAGGAAGCTCTGAATAAGTTCAGAGCTTCCCTGGCAAAATTCAGGCAAATAGTAATACCGGGTCATTACACCATTATGAAAAAGTACATCATCGGTTTTGCGCTGTTCGTTGGTGGCGCCCTCGCTCTGGCTGGTGTAAACGGCTTTTTTGCCTACACCAACACCACCGAATTCTGCACTTCCTGCCATACCATGCGCTGGAATTATGAAGAATATAAGGAAACCAAGCACTTCAAGAACCGCGTTGGTGTCCAGGCACAGTGCGCCGACTGTCATGTGCCCAAGGAGTTCTTCCCCAAGGTAGCCGCCAAGATCATCGCGGTGAAGGATATCTACCATCAGATCATCGGCACTGTGGACACCCAGGAGAAATTTGAGGCCCACCGCTGGGAGATGGCGAATCGTGTATGGGATAAGATGAAGGCGACCGACTCGCGGGAGTGCCGTACCTGCCACGAATTCGAGGATATGGATTTCAGTGTCCAAGGTCGCTCGGCGCGTAACAAGCACGAGCAGGCACCGACGCGTGGCAAGACCTGTATCGATTGTCATCAGGGTATTGCCCATCAGATGCCGGAAGAGCCGTACGATGAGGAAGAATACGCCGACACCGAGGAAAGCGCGGACGAGAACAAGGCGAAAGACGAGTGATTGCTGCGATAATGAATCACGCCGCCACCATCAGGACTGAGAGCAGCGCCATGCCCAAACACGCCACGATAGTTCGTATCGTATTGTTCTCTCTGCTGCTTATTCTCGCAGCAGCTGCCGGTGCCAAAGAACCGGAACTGGACAAGGAGTTACGTGAGGCAGCCCTTATCGGTGATGTCGACCTGGTACGCAGCCTGCTCGACAAAGGCGCCAACCCCAATGCCAAGACCAGCTTTGGCAAATCCGCCCTGATGTTCGCCGTCGAGGAAGGCAATCTCGACGTCGTGGAATTACTGCTGTCCCGTGGCGCCGATGTCAACGCACGCAGTTCAGTTGGCTGCACCGCCCTCACCTTTGCCTCTGAACAAGGTGATGTGGCGTTGGTACAGCGTCTTCTCGAGGCCGGTGCGCGCATACAGGACAAGACCCGTGCCGGCTGGGATGCGCTCTCCCTGGCCAGCCGTTATAACCATGTCGAAGTGGTGGAACTGCTACTGTCCCGTGGCGCCAACGTCAACGTCTCGGATCGGGACGGCTTTACACCATTGATGATCGCCGCCGAGAAGGACAATGGGGCCGTGGTGCGCCTGCTGTTGAACGCCGGCGCCGACACCGATCTACGCAATCGCGACGGAGCCAACGCCCTGATCGTTGCGGCCGGCAAGGGTCATCTGCATGTAGTGCAGTTACTGCTCGATCATGGGGTCGATATCAATGCGATGAGTGACGACGGCTCTACCGCACTCGCCTGGTCTGCCGGCAACAATCATCTCCACACCACGGAATTGCTGCTTGAGCGTGGGGCAGAAATCAATCACCAGGACGTCAATGGCACCACAGCCCTGATGGAAGCCGCGGCCAATGGCTATGCCAAAATTGTTCGCCTGCTGCTGGATCGTGGCGCGAATGCGGCGCTGAAAGACAAGCACGGTGACGACGCCTTGAGTTTGGCTCGTGCCGGCAAGCACCAGGAATGCATCAAGTTGCTGGAACAGACCCGCTGAATATGCAGGTTATGCAGGAATCACTGGAATAACCCAGTGTGTTAGGTAGGAAGTGTAACAAGTGTAGTTGACGATAAAAGAGCAAACCAAGAGCAACCAAAAGGAGGTCCCATGAAATACAAGACTCTCATGCAGGGCGCTATCGTCCTGGGTAGTCTGACCCTGGGCGCCGCCGCGCTGGCGGCAGGCCCGAGTGCATCGATGCTGGCCAATACCTGTGCCGGCTGCCACGGCACCGACGGCTCGAGCAATGGCCCGGCCACCCCTACCATTGCCGGCATCAAGGCGGAGTACTTCATCGAAACCATGCAGGCGTATAAGGACGGCACCCGTCCTGCCACCATCATGGACCGTATCGCCAAGGGCTACAGCGAAGATGAGATCAAGCTGATGGCCGGTTACTTCGCCGAGCAGAAATTCGTCCGTATCGATCAGGGCGCCGACAAGAAGCTGGCCGCAGCCGGCAAGCGCCTGCATGACCGTTACTGCGAGAAGTGCCACGAAGATGGCGGCAAGCTAGCCGATGACGGCGGCATTCTGGCTGGCCAGATGATGCCCTATCTACGCTACTCGTTCACGGATTTCACCAGCGGCTCCCGCGAGATGCCGAAGAAGATGAAATCCAAGGTCGACGAGATGATGAAGAAGGCTGGTAACGACAGCCTCGAACAGCTCGTACACTATTACGGTAGCCAGAAATAAGAATTGGAAGGGGCCAAAACATGACGCATATCACTCGTAGAAGCTTCCTCAAAGTTGCCGGCGGTACCGCAGCGGTTGGTGCCATCGGCGTTCCGCACATCGCTCTCGGCGCCAGCAAAAAGGTGGTCGTTGTCGGTGGCGGTGTCGGCGGTGCCACCGTGGCCAAGTACCTGCGCCGCGCCGACGCCTCCATCGAAGTCACCCTGATCGAGCCCAACAAGCACTACTACACCTGCTTCATGAGCAATGAGGTGCTGGGTGGTGAGCGCACCATGGACTCCATCAAGTTCGACTACAGTGGCCTGGCCAAGCATGGCGTCAAGGTGGTGCACGATACCGTCACCGGTATCGATGCAGCCGCGCGCAAGGTAACCACCGCGGGTGGTCAGACCTTCGGTTATGACCGTTGTGTGGTCGCTCCCGGCATCGACTTCAAATGGGATGCTATCGGCGGCTACGATGAAAAGGCCGCCGAGATCATGCCGCATGCCTGGAAGGCCGGTCCGCAGACCACCATCCTGCAGAAGCAGCTCCAGGACATGAAGGACGGCGGTACCGTCATCATCGCCGCACCGGACAACCCGTTCCGCTGCCCCCCTGGTCCGTACGAGCGTGCCTCGCAGATCGCCCACTATCTGAAGAAACACAAGCCGAAGTCCAAGGTGCTGATCCTCGACGCCAAGGACAAGTTCGCCAAACAGGGCCTGTTCATGGCCGGCTGGAAGAAGCATTACGGCGACATGATCGAATGGGTTGGTGCAGCCGGTGGCGGCAAGATCGAGTCGGTCGATGTGGCCAGCCGTTCGCTGCAGGGCGCGGTGGAGAAGTACAAGGGTGACGTGGTGAACGTGATCCCGCCGCAGAAGGCTGGCAAGATCGCCCACACCGCGGGTCTGGTGAACGACAAGGGCTGGTGCCCGGTCAACCAGGGCACCTTCGAGTCCACCATCCATGCCAACATCCACGTCTTGGGCGATGCCAGCATCGCCGGCGAAATGCCGAAGTCCGGCTATTCCGCCAACTCCCAGGCCAAGGTATGTGCTGCCGCCGTAGCCGCACTGCTCAATGGCATGGAGGCTCCGGTACCGGCCTACGTCAACACCTGCTACAGCCTGATCACCCCGGAGCACGGTATCTCCGTGGCCGCAGTGTACCAGTTGGTGGATGGCGCCATTACCGGCGTCAAGGGTGCTGGCGGTCTGACACCGGCCGATGCCTCGGAAGAGATGCTGAAGCGCGAAGTGGCCTACGCCCACTCGTGGTTCAAAAACATCACTGCCGATACCTTCGGCTAAGCTGCACCCAACCGGGGAACACAACGGGGCCGCATGGCCCCGTTGTTTTTCGTCCAGGGCTAAAGTCACGCCACAGAACCCAGCAGAACGGGAACGAGGTTTACCCCACCTTGATATCCATCAAATACCAGAACCACTGCCCCGCCTATACTATTCCCGACGAATCACTACAGGTATTGGAGTCCGAGGCATGAATAAGCTGCTGACACTGGCTGCGCTGATTTACACTCTGCTACCCCCCAGTCTCTTGGCCCAGGACAATGTCGACCTGCGCAATGGCAAAGACGTCAATGAAGTATGTGCTGGTTGCCACGGGGAGTTCGGCCAGGGAGGCAAGGACGGTGAATATCCACGCATTGCCGGCCAACCAGAGGCCTATATCGTCAAGCAGATGCATCTGTTCCGCGAGCGCAAGCTGGACAACATGGCCATGCTCGAATACGTCAACCCGCGTGACTTTCCCGAGGCCGATGTATACGACGTCAGTGCCTATATTGCACAGATAGAACTGCTGACTCAGCTTCCCCCAATTGATGAGAGCAAGGAGTTTGATCCCCTGGCCCGTCTGCAACTGGCCAAGCGCCTGCTCAATATCCCGCGAACGGAACAAGGTGACCCGGAAAAGGGGCGCATCACCTATAACAAAGAGTGTCGCTCCTGTCATGGCGTCGATGGCTGGGGCAAGAAGGCCGATGGCGATGCTCCCATGCTGGCCGGCCAGCACACCAAATACCTACTGCGTCAGGTGGATAAATACCGCCAGGGTCTACGCAAACATGATGAATCAGATCCAGTTGAATTGCTGACTCTATTCTCAGATGAGGAGTTGATGGATATTTTCGCCTTTCTCGCCACTGTTGACGACGTTCAGTAATCTGACACCGATATTGCCGTCGACCTGATTTGCCGCAACTGTAATGTTGCCACCTGTAGCGTTGCCTCGAAATTGTTTCGGCGATACCACTGCCGGCAAACGCGATTCGTAGCCGTCCTCAAGCGTAGGCTAGCGAGCCAAGAGTTGACGGATGGCTGCGACGATCTTGTCGGGTGGAGCCCCATGGGGGAGAACCTCGTGCAACTTCCCGTTACGATCCAAAAGGTAGGTCAACGATGAATGATCAACAGTGTAGTCTGTACTGCTGCCATTCTGCTCACGAGCATAAGCCACACCATAGCGCTGCGCGACATCGGCTATCTGCTGGGGTGTTCCAGTAGCACCGCGCAATGCGGGATGAAAATAGGCAGTATATTCGGCGAGGCGCTCTACCGTATCGCGCGCAGGATCAACGCTGATAAATATGGGCTGAATCTGTGCCAGCTCCTGCGCATCCAGCTTATGCAGTGCCATCCCCAGCAGCGCAAGTGAAGTCGGACAAACATCGGGGCACCAGGTATAACCGAAATAAAGAATCACGATCTTGCCGCGCATCTGCGCCAAGCTCAGTGGCCCGTTGGCCGTCGTCAGCACAAAATCACCTGCCGTAAGCGGACTTGGCTCCTGCCGCTCAGCCGGTTGCCACAGCAACAGAGTCACCAGAATTCCCAGTGTCACGGCTAGTGCCACCGCAGGAAACAACAAGCGCCGGTTCATGGTTAACGGCGGGAGATAGTATCAAACCGGAATGGTGCGACGTACACCGTATCAGCCATAGTCAACATGACTTTGGCTTCCCAGCTCATGCGACTACGCACACAGACCGGTAACATCCCCTCACCTTCATACCGGCCATCACCGAGCGGTTTGAGGCGGAAACGGTTGTACCCCATATTCATATCGACACCGCTGAAATCGACATCCACTGCCCGAATCGCCGGAATATTGGTCTCAACCTTGATCGACAGCGGCTCAACTAGAGGGATTGGGCGTGGTGCAATGGTGAAGGTGACCGCACCCAAGCCGCTGATTTCTGTGGTACATGGCCCCTGCTGTATATCGCAAGAAGATAGCGTAGCGCTGACTACCGGCAACTCATCCTGTGGCTGCATATACGTGTAAGCAAATAGCCCCACTACCACCACCGCCAGCAAGCCAACACTAGCCCATAACCAGCGTTCCATGAACACACTCCTGACAATCACACTATGGCAGGTCGCCGCGGCGGAACAACAGGTAGCCTGCACCGGCACACACAGTGCCCAATACCAGTGGATACAGCGATGACCACAATAAATAACCCGTTTCGCCGAAGTTATCCAGTATCACAAAGGCGGTCGGCCCCAGCAACACCAATTGCGGATCGAACAGCATCATTGTTGCCGTGCGGAATACTTGCAACGGGTTAGCCAGGGCGATAGCCACAGCGGTTTCAGCAGGCAATTGTTCCCGAATCATCACACCTAACAGGATGAGATCGAGGAACAACACTAACGTCAGCCAGATAACAAAAGCAGCCCCTTGGGCCACATCGGCTGTCCGCGCCATGGCGGAGATCAACATGCCAAAGCCGAGGAAACACCAAGACAGCCCGAACAGAAATATCGTGTAATAACCATAGATATGCCATGGCACATCAGCACCACGTGCCACACCCCAGATGAGCGCAGCAGTCATAGCGATAAAAACGGGGAGAAAGATCACCGCAAACCTACCCAGCATTTTACCCCAGTACCATGCCGCCAAACCTACCGGTAACGACAACAGGTACTCGAACACGCCGGCCTCCCGGTCACCCGCCACTGACCGCACGGTAGTAATAAGAACAAACAGCGGCAATATGGCCATAGTCAACTGCAAATAAGTCACCAGGATGCGGGTCAGGCCCGTAAATCCCATGATGCGAGACTCGGTCAACCCGAAAACGAAAAGCAACACGACTATACCGCCAAAGATGGCGGTATAAGTCATGAACCAGCGGGCACGCATGGATTCGATGACGTCGGTAAGCGCAGTAAGCCAGAGATGCTTCATAGTGGGCATTAATTATGAGTTAGCGGCTGGATACAGCGGCATCATTGGAGGCAGGGTTGGCAAGTGCTTCGGGAGAATTAAAACGCTGCTCGACCAAATGGATATGTTCAATGGCCTGGGAGTACTGTAGCGTGCCCTCCGCAGCGTCAGCTTGAGCTCCCAGCCCATAGCCCATGGGCGTAATCCGGTCTTGCACATAATGTGCAGAACGCGCATCGATCCATGCCCCCGTACGATGGTCCGTCACCCATATCTCGGTACGCGGGTCGTTGCGCCAAGGCTGCTGTTCCAGCCACAAAACGGCGCAACCGATATCATCGAATTTGTACACACGGGTTTTCTTACCCTCGGGACCACCGCGAATTTGGGCAGCATAAAAGCGGTCGCTCAAGACCATACGACAACGCGCGCATGTATCACGGTCCCACTTGACCTCTGCTGGGCCAGTACCGGGATCCCCTGAACAGGCGAGCAGGAACATGGTTGCGAGAACCAACACAGTTAGTTGCCATCTTACCTTCATCTGCCATTCTCCCTCATCTCTATCGCCGCCAGAACACCGGCATAACGGGATAGCACGCCGAGGAAGCGCAAACGATCAGGAGCGGCCACCTTACCACGCCAGGAGAGTCCCTCCTGTTCAAATCCCCACTCCGAAATAGCCTTGGCAAACGCGGGTTCATCACGACTCAACTGTACCTTGCATTGCAAGGTACTCGCCATGTCGACCGCATCAGCAACCTTATCATCAAGCGTGACAAGCCCTTGATCCAACTCGACCACACGATTGACCAGCGACGCTACCTCATCGAGACGATGACTGGATATAAGCATTACAGCATGTTCCTGCCGCTCTGCGAGGAGTTGAAAGAGATGGTGTCGCGCCTCCGGATCGAGGTTGGCTGCCGGTTCATCGAGGATGAGAAGATCAGCATTGCGTCCCAATGCAACGCTAATCAACAACTTTTGTTTTTGTCCGCCGGAAAGCTTGACAAAGGGCTGACTGGTCACCCGTTCAGTATCCAATCCAAGGCGAGCAGCCACATCACGCATAGCCGACACCCGTGAGCCACACAGATCGGCCGCAAACTTCATCAATTGTGACACCGGCATTTTGAGTGGTGGCGGCAATTGCGGCACAAACCCCACGTGTGCAAGAACATCTTCCCGTGCATGACGGGGACTCTTGCCGTCTATCGTGACTATGCCATCGTGGGTATATTCACCAAGCAGGCAGCGAATCAATGTGGTCTTACCAGCGCCATTGGCACCAATAAGCGCTATACGTTCACCTCGGCTGATGGTCAGATTAATACCGCGTAAGACCTCGGCACGACGAAACCGCTTGGACAAATCATTTATACTGATCACGCAGACACCCGTTGGACGGCAATTATTTTATAAAACCTTATTCAGCCCTTTGATCTCATATCGCAACGATCCTGTCGGACATATATCGATACACAAACCACAACGGGTGCAGTCAGCCCCGATAGGGACATTGATGTCAATTGCCCGTCCTTTGATCACCGGATCCAAAACATGAGGTACCAGGCATACTTTGCGACATTCTCCCTCATGCTTACATGACTCGACGTTGTAAACAACACGCAGTGGTGAAAATAGACCGACCACACCATAGGTCATTCCAATGGGGCAGACATAACGACACCACGCACGCTGCGATACAAAAATTTCGAATAACAACAGAAAGACAACCCACCCCAATGCGAGGGTTGCACCATAAATAATCGCCCGACTGAGAATACCTGTGGGTGAAATCGTCTCGTATACCGTATAGCCAGTCCCAAGCGCCAGCAACGCAAAGATCACATAGAAAGCTGTGCGCACGCCGCGGTGAAATTCATGATTCTTCACCAACTTATGCTCTACCAGCCATAGATGGATTTTTTCTGCCCACTCAGCGAGCAAATGATAGGGACAGACCCAGGAGCAGAAAGTACGCCCGCCCAGCAACAGCCACAATATAAAAACTGTTGTCGTACCAATCAGCAAATTGAGTACAACATGTTTGAATGCCAGCATTACCTGCAGAGCCGAATTCAAGTCGGCCATGTGGAAGCCCATAAAGCGAGATGCGGTCAGGGCGCCTTCGAGGAGTTGAATATCAAAATAATAAGAAACAACAAACAAAAGATTAACGAGAAGCAAGGTAGTCCAGCGTCTGTTGCGCCACTTGTGTGATTTATGCGCTGCATGTTCTGCACGAATTTCATCCAGAGTGACCTTTTCTCCCTTTTTATAAAAATGTATCTTCTTTACCTCCGGAGAAAAGTCGTCCGGCTTCGGCCTGGTTGGAGCTCGCCCGAGCAGTTGCAGTAACGATTCTTTGAAAAAGTTCATACCCGTTCCACCGTACTTTCAATATCAATGACGATGGCGGCCGGCTCCGTCGGGCAAACCATTTCGCAAGCCCCGCAGCCAACACAGCCGTCTAACACAACCGGACGCATTCGCATCACGCCATCACCTCGATCTTCTGCCTGCAGCTCAATGGCGTGACGTGGCGGACATTGATTTACGTCACCTGATGGCGGCTTTCCTGCTTCGCATTGGGTAATACGGATTTCGATTGGACAGTGGCGCACACATAGATCACACAGTTCGAGATCAAAGGTCTGTTCATGTACCCGCTGCGGCTTCCACCGGTCAATCTCCGTATAACGGAACAGACCATCGAACTCAGGGCCACGAATCTGACCCTTAAACCCTTTACCATGCATAGCCAGGCATAGATCTGGACGGTCCAGCCTGGCAAACCCCATACGTACTTCATGCGGGTAGTTTAGTGAATGGGACAGTGCCCCAGTCGGGCAGGCCAGAATGCATTGCAAACCATCACAGGAGAAATCACAGGCCTGATCACGTGCATCGACATAAGGAACGCCAACGCCGAAACCATCCATGATATCCGCAAGAGTAATTGCCTCAACCGGACAGACCTGAACACACTGGCCACACTTGATACACGACGCCAGAAACTCATCTTCAACCAGAGCCCCTGGAGGGCGCAACCTTGGATTCCATGAACGGGCAACCGGGATATATCCCATGGCGGAGATGCCGACAACTCCTGCCGCTAACATCAGAGAACGCAAGAACTGCCTTCGCTCCTGCTGCTTACGCCTGTTAATGACAGGTGCTGCCGTGGGTGCAGCAGCAGCATTCTGTTTCTGCTTTTCTTCACTCATGATTCGCTGCTTACCCTCATTACTGGTACGGCATCTCGTAACAACAGTTTAGGTGGACTAAACGGTGCCAGTCGCTCGAGAAAATCAAGCACTTCGAGTAGTGGTGATCCTTTAAAGAACTGTGCAGAAGGAATATCCATCCATAATCTGTCTGCATACGAATACATCTCGTGAGGTGTATCGCCTATACCGTCCCCATTCAGATCGAATCCCTCATAATCATCCCAGTGATTCCCTTCCCACAGGTGGCGTGTGGCTGTACCACCACCACCTACAGCAACCTGTGTGAGGTTTCCCTTGAACTGGTTATTGCGAAATTCGTTACCACTCCAATCACTGAGTAGACTGACACCTATTCCGTTATAGGCAATCAAATTATTTGTGAATCGGTTGATAGTATCCGGCTGATAGGGTGACACATCGATGTATAGCCCATTGGCGCAATACAAAACCTGATTATTCTCGACAACCAAATCGGAGGTCTCTTTGAAACCAATGCCGACGCCGGTAGTTCCTGTAGCATTACGGATGTGGTTATTTCGTAATACGACACCATCACTATACATCACGAAAATACCGACGGAATTATCAAAGAACACATTGTTCTCGACAAGATTGTACTGCGAATACATAAAATGCAGGGAATATCTTCCACCACTCGCTGTATTTCCTGAAATCGTATTGTCGCGCGAATACCAAACCACTATGTCACGTGAATTGGTCACCACATTATCGATGATGCGATTATCGTAGCTATACCACAGCCGAATGGCATCACCGCGCATACCAAGCTCGATATCCTTCGAACTGATACGATTGCGGCGAACGATATTGTTGTTGGATTGCTGGAGATCGATGCCAAACAGGGTGTCATCAATGACATTGTCTTTGATGACATTGTATTTACCGCGTACCTGAATTCCTGAATCAAGATCGTTATGTGATGTTCCACTCCCAACAAGACGTAAACCCGCAATAGTAGCCCCATCTGTATCTACCAGCAGAACGGTACCCCGCCCTTCACCATCAATGGTCACCTTACCTTGACCATCCAGGGTCAATGGTTTATCCAGCACTGCCGGGCCGGCATATACACCAGGTTCAAGTACCAGGGTACTGCCAGGCTTCGCGTCGTCTAGCAGTGGCTGTAGTGGACGCCGCGCCTGAGCCGTCGCGCCCCCCCACGTGAGGGAAACGGCAACGGTGATTAACCAGACGAATCTGCGTACCACAACATGCCGCATGGTCACATTCCGCCAGCGTTTTCCGCTTTGATTTGCTTGCGTCGCAGCAAGGCTATTGCGGCCATCACTGCACTGAATAGTAACATTAGCCCAAATCCGATATGTGGATACGAGTGAGTCGAAAATTGGGCAACTTTGCCATCACCAAATACCGTCGGCATGAATGGCTTGACTGTAAATGCCGCCATCTCATGCAGGCTGTGACCGAACCACCAGAGCCACGCTGCATATTCAATGATAAAGAATACCGGTAAAGCCATCGGCGCCAGCGCCAACACCCAATAGAGGAAACCACGGGACTGGCGCGCACCCCACAAAAGCAAGCCCATCGCACCTATGATGCCAGCAAACAACAGGTGTGTAGCCATCTGCAGGGTATCAACCATAGGCTTGATTTCTTCAGGGTTATTGAAATAACGGCCGAGGTTTTTTTCATAATGCCAGGACATAACCTGGAAACCACTGCCATTCCATTCCTGTGCAGATTCCTTACGTTTCTGATCGATCTCGAAACTGACGCGCAGGCTATGGATGTACCGTTCTTTGTCACTGGCAGAGGCATCGAGCTGCTGAGTCGGTTTATCCTTTTTTGTTTCCTGCATCGAGCGGCGCAATTGCTCGATAATAGCCTGCCCTGAACTCATTGCCTCTGCAGTTCCATCATCCTGTTCCGCTCCGCCGCCTTTTTCCTGGTCGAGAGACGCTATCATGGCATCGATGTACCCAGCGTTCTGCAAATATATGCCGTCTTTGCCGTAGATCGTCAGATACATCCAGGTAACAATTATGGCAAATCCTACAGCCATGACTCCAAGACGGGCGTTACGCGACGGCAATACAAACCCGATGACCATTACACCCAACAGTGCCATAAGGAACTGTGAGTAGGCTTTCTCGACGGGACCACCCGCTGCGATAGGATACATACCTACGTAGTGATTGATAGTGTCCATTTCGTGCACACAATCCAGGGCTTCCTCCTCCTGGATTTCTGCTTTCTCGACCTTGGTGCAGCCGTTGAATACACCATTCATATGAAAGTGAATACGCACACCATCGGGGAACGATTCTTCCGGATAATTGGGCGCCTTGAGAGATACCCACCACGTTGGGGTGTAATAGATAGCTACCAACAATACCAAGGCAACTGCAGTCAGCAACCCGGTAGCGATGAGCCTGGTACGATCTTGAGCGGAGGTCATGGCGTTCGTGATCCTTGTAACAGGAAAGGAATTGAACGGGTCACCCTGAAGCGGGTGGGACAAGAGCTTCTGCTTAACTATTCCGCCGTACCGGAACGGTACGGCGGAAATTAAGAGCTTACTGGAAGTCAGGGTTCTGCCAGCCCGGCGGGCCAAGACGATCGGCAGGAGGCTTGATACGCGAGGCGTAGTCGCTCACTGCTTCAAGGTCGCGATCACTGAACCCTTTTACCTGCTTGACCATGTCGGGGTTGGCGTTGCGGCGCTTACCATCACGAATTTCTCGGAACTGACGCTTGATGTATTCGAAGTGCTGCCCTTGGATCTTGGGATAGAACTTGTCATTATCGCCTTCACCGTTGGCGCCATGGCACCGGACACAGTTGTCCTTATACAGCTGTTCACCATGCTTCAGATCAGTGCCGGGACCTACGCCGTTTTCCGGCGTCATCGGCAACGTAGCGATATATTCCACCACATCCGCCACCGCCTGGGCGCCGCCGATCTGCGACGGCAGAGCGAACGGATACATAGTCGGATTATCGCGGTTGCCAGCACGAATATCCGCCAGCTGCTTCACCAGCACGTTATGATGCTGGCCAGCCAATTGGGGGAAAGTACCATCGGCAAGGCCCCAACCTTCCGGCATGTGGCAGGCGGCACACACTTCATAGATATCGCGGCCACGCGCCTTGTCACCCTTCAGAGTCATGGCAATTTCAAGCTCATCACCCTGCATCGCCCAAGAAGGCTTAAGCGGTTTTTCGGCAGCCTGGGCGATACCACTGGCAGACATGACAAGCGCAAGCGCCAATGCTGACTTCAGACTCACTCGCATACATTTCACCTCATATTTTGGCAACGGCTTGAATCAGTCTAACAGCTACCGTTAGTGATTCAACGTGCACTTTAGCTACCCAGGGACATAACGAATTGTTATGTCGACGGTGTACCGCACTGCGGCATCTGCATACAAGAATACAATGCTATTCTAATAATGCTTTGATGCGCATCAAGATTGGCAAAATAATCGCTACTTTCACTTGAGCGTTTGCAACCAGTCGGCGATAGCCTGCATCTCTTCATCGGAAACCAGATGCATCACCGGCTTCATCGCAGCGGTTTGACCGTTGTTGCGCGCCCCGCTCTTGATGTCTTTCATCTGCTGCAGGGTATAGGCCGCGTTCTGACCGGCAAGCTTGGGGTAGGACGGCAGTACCGGTGCCTTGGCCTCGGCACCATGGCAGGCGACACAGGTCTTGGTCTTGTACAAGGTGGCACCATCGAGGGCCAGCGCAGTGCCGTTGACCAGCAAACTGCCGGAGCCAATCAGGGCCGCCAATACCAACTTGTTTACATATTTCATGAGCCACTCCTTTTGTTTTGTGCAAAAAACAGGGGGACACGATGCGTCCCCCTGTCAATTTAGTCTTTGATTCGGATCAAAGACAGTCTGTTTTACTTAATCTTCTTGGCGCCGTTCTCTTCGAGGAAGGTCTTGGCGCGCAGGCCGAGGTCGGCCGCCTTCACCTGATACTGCCACCACTGGTTGGCCCACAGCATGGCGTTCTGCCAGTCCTGCTTGGCCGCAGCGGCTTCCGACTTGGCCTTGGCGTCCTTGGCGAACTCGAGCTGGTCGGTCGCATCTTCCACCAGGCCGACCACCGTCGGGAACTCCTGGTAGTTGTGGCTGGTGATGAAGGCCACCACCGAATCAATGACCGCCTGGGTCTCGAGGTTGGTCTTGACCTGGGTGTCATAGTCGGCCTTGGTGTACTTCACGCCTTCCTGCATGGCAGTGGCTGTAGCCTTGTAGCCCTTCGGGCGTACCAGCAGGTAACCCTGCATTTCCAGGTGCAGCGCCGAGCAGAACTCGGTGCAGTAGTAGGGATAGACGCCTTCCTTGTCTGCCTTGATGTAAGCAGTAGCGGTCTTGCCCGGCTCCAGAGACATCTGGGCGCTATGACCGTAGATGGCGAAGCCGTGGGTCTGATCCTGTGCGCGCTCCAGGTTGGTGATGTGGAAGTAGATCTCATCACCCACCTCGGCCTCGACGATTTCTGGCGTCAGGTGCGAACGGATGGCGGTACCCCAAACATGGATGGTGCACTTGCCATTGTCACAGGTACGCTCGGTCTTCTCGCGGCCGGCACGGGTGGCATACGGATGACGCTCGTCGGTACGGCTGTCGGTACCGGACTTGTAGCGCACCGCCGGCTGCAGGCGATCGGCCTTGATGGCCACGACATAGTGCGGCTCACCCAGCGGCAGCGGCATGTCGTACAGCAGTTCCATTTTCTCGCCGCTGATGTCGATCAGCTGATGGTTCTGCGGATGCAGCGGGCCCACCGGATTGAAGCGGTCGATGGCCAGCTTGTTCATCGCCACCAGGTATTTGCCCTGTGGAGTGACAGAGTCGCCTTCCATGGTCATCAGGTGGCCGATGTTGTAGTGGATGGAGAGCTTGTCCAGTACCTTGCCTTCGCAGTAGTCCCACTTGGCGACCATAGAATCCACGTAGAGCGAGGTGTAAACCACGCACTTCTTGGAGTCATACTGGGTATGCAGGGGACCGAGCCCCAGCTGCACCTGCTTGTGGGTGGCATCCTTCAGGGCAATGATCGGCAGCCCGTACGGATCCTTGCTCTCGAACTTCTTCGCCTTGATGGCGGCCTGGATCTTGTCAAAGCTGTACACGGTCACGTGCGAATCCAGTTTGCCGGCAACGATGATGTACTTGCCGTCCGGCGACACATCGACACCGTGCGGGCTCTTCGGCTCGGGGATCAGGAACATCACGCCTTCCTTCGCCGCGACATCCATCGTGATCACGTTGTGGCCGTTCACTTTCTTGGCCTTGCCCGCCTTGACCAGTTCCTCGGCCTTCTTCCAGTTGACCACATGCAGGAAGTCGGTGTCCTTGGAGGAGCAGCCGGCCTCGAATGGCGGACGACCGCGCTCGATGCCACCGACATAACGCTCGCTACAGAACGAGTTGGTGAACGACCAGCCATGGCTGGGGCCCTTACCGGCGTCGGAAAGATCCTGGCTGTATGGCGGCGCCTCAACGGTGAAGGAGTTTTCCGGCTCGATGCGCCCCTTTTCGTTGTTGAACTTCCAGTAGGTAATACCACCGCGGTACTTGTCGTTAAACTCTTCCAACGGCACGAACTTGTTTTCGAACGGAGCAGCGTATTGAGCCGCCTCGATAACGTACTCGGTATTCTCCGTCACGAAGGCACCACCGTGTGCACTCTTGAACACGGGATTGACCACGATCTGCTTGGTCTCGAAATCATGCAGATCGATGACGGCAATACGCGGATTGGCCTTGTCGTTGATGAACAGGTAACGACCGTTGTACTCACCCTTGGTTTCAGAGATTGCCGGATGGTGGGTGTCACCGTAGTTGAGCGCCTTGCCCTGGATATTGCCCTGGGCAAGAACCTTGCGAGACTCTTCCTCGTAACCGTAACCCTGCCACGGTTCCGGAGTGAACACGGCGATGTACTTCAGAATGCGCATCGACGGAATGCCATATACAATCACCTGGCCACTCTGACCACCGGAAGAGAACGCGATGAATTCGTCGCGACCACCGGAAGGCGTATAAGTTTTGGCGGCCGCCAGAAGATCCTTCTGGGTCAGGTTGCGCGCCTTCATCACCTGCTCCAGCGTCGAGTTGGACCAGGCACTCGTCGATGCCGCCAGGCCGATCCCCAGGCCAGCAAGCAGCGAGAGTGTACGTTTTGCAGTCGGCTTCATATCAGCCCTCTCCCTTCTTGGTTGTTAATGAAAGTAAACCCTCGTGCCATGGTTATCTTTCACTGCGCGAGGCGCCTTGATCCAAATCAAACCATGTGGCTCTTGGCACACATTGCTGTGTGTTTTAACACAGTGACGGTTTATTTATAGAACAGTTCTGTGACAACTCAAGGAAAGGCGAGCTGTAATTATCTGAATTTGCTAATTATCCAATTAGGGAGGTACTTCTTCAGTGGTAGATGCGAGAAAGTTGCGATTTAACAATATTATGAATCACTAATACCACTGTTGCAGACTCGCAACCTGGCCGTAAGGCTGGCATGATGCAGGCGGTGGCGAATGCGGAAAGAAAATAATTTTCACGCCGCAGCGTGACACAAGGGAAAAACTGCCGGTAGGAAGAGTAAAGTCTCAGGCCTTGATGACCCGATTGCCGCCGAAGGGGGAAGTAGTGGCCTTGCCCGATTGATTGTACAGTTCAGAACCTTCGGCCTGTCCACCCAGCAGTATGGACAGGGCGCGGTGGGTTATGCGACGGCTGCTTTCCAGAACCATTCCATTTATCTGATTCTGACGTTGACAGGACTCAAGTGCCGCCTTGGTTCGGGTCCACAATGCAGCCAGCTCGGCCTGCCCATATCCACCGGAACACTCTGCCAGCAACGCATCAAACCCTTCCGGACCTACCTGCAGACCCGCCGTCTGGAGCAACTGTAGACGGCGCCCATGACTCGCCTCCAGCTGCGCCAGCAGCGTCTGCTTGTCGGCCACAGCCTGCTGCAGAGCATCGGTGTCACGCCGGGCGATGGCCTCATGCTCCGTCTCGAGCACAGTGTATAGGCGCGCGGCGCATTCCTGCTCCGCCTGCAGCAAGCCAGCCAGCGTGTCACAAACCGTAGTCAGAGCCATGATTTAGCGCTGCAGTTCCCGCTCAAAACGCAACATCTTTTCCGCCACCCGCCCGGAGTCGATTTCATAGCTGCCGTTAGCGATGGCCTGCTGGATACTTTCCACCCTCTGGCTGTCTACCACCGGCAACTTCGCCAGACTGTTTTCCAGCTCGCGCAGGCGGGCTGCCGTATCGGTCAGGCTGACCGTATCCATCGTCGACGGACGGCCGGTCTGCTGTTGTGCGGCGGTCGGCTCGCTACGGGCAACCTGCACCTGGGAACCGTCGGTGGCACGCTGGCTCTGATTGCCAGGAAAACCCGTTATGTTGTTGATCGCCATGGTCACTCTCCTTTTCTCTACATCCCGTATCGGCCGGACGGGGAGAAACTTTAGCCCTTAACTGCAATTGAATTACAGGCGTACCTGAACTAAACCCGGTGCCACCACGACAGCCTCGATATCCCGCCCCGAAGAGAGATTGCGCACTCGTATCACTTCTCCCTTGGCCCCATCCGCCAACGCCTGGCCCTCCATACGTACCTCGATACCAGCCGCCTGCCCCAGGATGGTTACCCGTTCGCCGCGCCGTATCGAGACTGGGTGCTGTACCAACCCCGGGTGTAATACCGTGCCGGCAGTTACCGAACGCCGTAGAATCATACCATCAATATCTTTTAGATCAACAAGATAGCCAAGAGTCAGGCGAGCCACATCTTGCTCGATCACAGCCACGTCAGCACCTGTCAGGACTGTGCCACGCGGCAAGGGCCGCCGCGCCACCAGAACCGGCCGGTTCAGGGCTACCGTTGCTTGAACGTAGACCGTCCAGGAAACGGGCGTATTGCAGCGCACACCGACAATAGTGGCTCCCATAGTCCGCTGCCCTGGCGGGGTAAAAGCCTCCAGCGGCCCCTCACAGGCAACCAGACGCAAGCGCGGATCGAGTGCACCGGCAGTTACTTGGGGCAGACGTGGGCTATCGGCGTGCTGCTCTTCCAGATATGCGATGGCCGCCTGCTGGATGCCGACCAAGGATTGCAGCGTCTCCGCCCGCACACCGTTCATCCAGCCCAAAACCAGACCAAACCCCAGCAACAGCATCAGACGCCGGAATATTGGCGTCTGCCGGGCAATGCGGCGGTGAGTCGCTGGCGCGGTATCAGAAATCATTTCCTTACCAAAATTAATCAGTTAGCGTATATACTTGGTAACAAGCAGTAAATTTTGTGACACAGTGCACGTGCTGCATTGGCTCTTCAGACTTGGTACAGCAAATTGCGTGCCTATGCTGAAGCAGTTCAAGTGGTCGGAATAGCGTGCCGATAAGGCTTATCTACCTGAACAGCAGGACCACGCGGAGAGAACACTAAATGGCGGGCGTACTCGACGGCGTTAACCAACGCACCCGGCTGGCTGGCCACAACCGGCTCGAACTGCTGTTGTTTCGCCTTGGCGACAAACAACGCTTCGGTATCAATGTGTTCAAGGTGCAGGAGGTCATCCAGTGCCCTCCCCTCACCAAAGTACCCCATGCCCATCCGGTGGTACGTGGTGTAGCCACCCTGCGCGGCAAGACCATCACGATCATGGATCTGGCCCAAGCAATCGGCCGTCGTCCCATCACCGATACTTCACAGGCCTATATCATCATCACCGAATACAACCGTGCAGTGCAGGGCTTTCTCGTCAGTGGCGTCGACCGCATCGTCAACATGAACTGGGAAGAGATTTTGCCGCCCCCGAAAGGCAGCGGCCACAACTACATGACCGCCGTTACCCGCGTCGACAATGACCTGGTTGAAATTATCGACGTGGAAAAAGTCCTGGCCGAAGTCATCCATGTGGACGAAACGGTTACCAGCAGCATCATCGAGGAAAATCGCAATACGCTGGGAGAGCACAAACACCGTATTTTGGTAGCTGACGACTCCAGCGTTGCTCGCAACCAAATCAAGCGCACACTCGATCAGCTTGGAGTGGAAACCATTCTCGTCAAGGATGGCCGCGAAGCATTGGATACTCTCCGAACCATGGCTGAAAGTAGTGCTCCTGTGACCGAACAAATCAGCATGGTCATTTCCGATGTTGAAATGCCGGAAATGGATGGGTACACGCTGACCACACAGATCCGCTCCGATAACCGCCTCAAGAATCTATATGTCATCTTACATACATCCCTCAGTGGCATATTCAACAACTCACTGATTGAAAAAGTTGGTGCCGACAAATTCATCGCGAAGTTCAAACCCGATGAACTGGCGAATGCGGTCATTGAACGACTGAAAACCGTGCAGTAACCAGCCTGACATACACCATATGGCTTCTTGTATTGCGTCTTTTATCGGCCATGTGGGCAGATATACCGCACTGACTTAGCCAGGATTAATACGTGACAACCACTCACATCGCCCCCAATGAGTACGAGGAATTCCGACGTTTCCTCGAAGATGCCTGTGGAATCATGCTGGGTGACAACAAGCATTACCTTGTTACCAGCCGCCTGACGCGACTGATGCGTGAATTTGGCATTACGACATTCAGTGAGTTGATGGTGCAATTGAAACAGAAGCATCATACCAGGCTGCGTGAACGAATCGTCGATGCCATGACCACCAACGAAACCATGTGGTTTCGTGATCGTTACCCGTTCGATATCCTGACCAATATCATTCTGCCGGAGTACAGCAGCCTGAAGAGCCGGCAGTTGCGAATCTGGTCTGCAGCCTGCTCCTCCGGTCAGGAGCCCTACTCAATCAGCATGGTGATACAGGAGTACCTGGCCGCCAAGCCAGGCACACTCACTGCCAATATCCAGATCGTGGCGACCGATATCTCACCCTCCGTACTCAAGGAGGCCAGCAACGCTCAGTATGACAAGATGTCCATAACCCGTGGCATATCCGAAGAACGCGTCAAGCGTTTTTTTACCCAGAGAGGGGAGCGCTGGGAGGTCAAGCCGGAGATTCGTGGACGGGTAAGTTTCCGTGAAATGAACCTGATGCAGAGCTATGCTGCGCTCGGAAAATTCGACATCGTATTTTGTCGCAATGTACTGATCTATTTCTCATCTGAATTGAAGAAGGACATACTCACGCGTATCGCGCAAAGTATGAATCCGCGTGGCTACCTCTTTCTCGGGGGGTCGGAATCACCCACCAGCTATGTCGACATGTTTGAGATGGTACGCACGGCCTACGGCGTGGTGTACCGGCTGAAGACAGGCTATCGTTAAACAGCAGTTTTGCTATCAAAGCACAAGTTTGTTATAAATGAAAAAGTTGCAATACTTGCTGCTGTAAGCGCTTACCAGCGCCATCCATTTACGCACTGTATCTGCGGCAATACCACGGTCATCCGTCGCCTGTCGCCATTGTTGTACGAATCAAGCAGAGGATTCGAAACATGGCCAAGCAAGATCACGCCACTGGCAAGTTCTGTCCGCTGATTTTCGGCGAGATACTGTATGACAATTACCCGGACGGAACCCGCATGCTAGGCGGCGCTCCTTTTAATGTTGCATGGCATCTGCGTGGATTTGGTCTTGAGCCACTGCTCTTATCTCGTGTAGGACAGGACGATGCCGGCACTACCGCGCTTGATCTGATGCGCAGTTGGGGTATGGAAACCTCCCTCATTCAACGTGATCTGGCACACCCCACTGGCAGCGTAAACATCAAGCTCGATAATGGGCAGCACAGTTTCGATATTGCATCCGATCAAGCTTACGATTACATAGATTACACCGCAGCAGTGGATTCCCTGCGCAACCGCCCTGTCAGCCTCCTGTATCACGGCACACTGGCTGCACGCAGCACCATGTCATGCACCACGCTACACTTTCTTCGTGACATACTGACCGGACCATGCTTCATTGACATCAATTTACGCTCGCCCTGGTGGCAGATAAACGAAGTGCATGGCCTAATCCATGAAGCTGCATGGGTAAAACTCAATGAAGACGAACTTCATACGCTAACGCCGGACTTAACAAGTATCACATCCACACCATTGAAGTTTGCTGCAGATCATCACATTAAACACCTTCTCGTTACCCGCGGCGCGGATGGAGCCATCCTGGTCGGTGGCAATGAAATTCACGAGTGCGCTGCCCAACCGGCAGAGCGGATAGTCGATACGGTCGGGGCGGGAGACGCATTCAGCGCAGTCATGATATATGGACTATCCCGACAGTGGACCTTGCAACGAAGCCTGAGACATGCCGCAGAATTTGCCGCGGCTATCTGTACGCTGCGCGGCGCTATCGTAAACAATCGAACTTTTTACGAGGAGTTCATCAATCACTGGGAGGACTGAATTATTTCCAACGAAACTGGCTTGTACATCATCCTGATCAGCGTCCATGGCCTGATTCGCGGCCATAATCTAGAACTTGGCCGCGATGCCGACACCGGCGGCCAGACCAAGTATGTCGTCGAACTGGCCCGCGCCCTGGCGGAGCATCCCGATGTATCCCGTGTCGATCTGCTGACCCGTCAGATCATCGATCCGAAGGTCGCATCAGATTACAGCGTCTCGCTCGAAGCACTCACACCCAAGGCATACATCGTACGCCTTCCGTTCGGTCCACGCCGCTATCTACGCAAGGAAGTGCTGTGGCCCTATCTCGACTCAATGGCAGATCAGGCCTTGCAACATATTCGTAGCATCGGTCGCGTACCCGACATCATCCACAGCCACTACGCCGATGCCGGATATGTGGGTGCGCGCCTTGCCAGTCTGCTTGGCGTTCCCCTGGTGCATACCGGGCACTCTCTGGGCCGTGAAAAGCGCCGCCGCCTACTCGACCAAGGCGTTTCATCGCATACGATTGAGACGCAGTACAACATGACGCGCCGTATCGAAGCAGAAGAGGCTGCAATGGACGTCGCCAGCCTGGTTATCGCCAGTACCCGTCAGGAAGTGGAGAAGCAATACAGCCAGTATGCCAACTACCAGCCACGCAACATGCAGGTAATTCCACCCGGCACCGACTTAAGTCGCTTTCATCCACCGCGCGGTTCCATTGCCGACACACCGTTGCGCCATAAGTTGAACCGGTTCCTGCGCGATACCGCCAAACCTATGGTATTGGCCATATCACGTGCCGATGAACGTAAGAACATACATACCCTGCTACGTGCTTATGGGGAAAACAGTGAATTACGGCAACGCGCCAATCTGGTGATCATCGCTGGTAATCGGGATGATATAACTCAATTAGATAGAGGACCGCGCACGGTACTTACAAACCTGCTGCTGCTTATCGACAAGTATGATCTCTATGGGCATGTTGCGTACCCCAAGGATCATCACTCCAATGATATTCCTGAACTATATCGCTTGGCCGCACGCAGTCACGGCATTTTCGTAAATCCGGCCCTCACCGAACCATTTGGTCTTACCTTGATTGAAGCAGCAGCCAGCGGTTTGCCCATCATCGCCACTGAGGACGGTGGCCCGCACGATATCGTAGACCACTGCAAGAATGGCTTGCTGATTGATCCACTTGACGCAGATGCCTTAGGTGAAGTGATACTTTCTGCCCTCAATGACCGCCAGCGTTGGCGCACCTGGGCCAGCAATGGAATCAAAGGGGCCCACCGTCATTATTCCTGGCAATCACACGTTACCAGCTACCTTAAGGCTGTCCGGCGTCTGCTAGGACAATCATCGCGCGCCCGCATGATTCGGCCGGCGAAAAGCCGCCTGCCTACCATCGAACGCATGGTGGTGTGCGACATCGACAACACCCTGCTTGGAGATGATGCTGCACTAGCGGAACTGGTGAGCAAGATTAACAGTGATACTGCACTTGGCTTCGGTGTAGCAACTGGCCGCCATTTGAGCAGCGCACTGAATATCCTCGCTGAAAATTCAGTGCCTGTCCCCGACGTACTTATCACCTCGGTTGGAACGGAAATCCACTATGGCAAGCAACTGCGCAGTGATACGGACTGGCAGCGTCATATCGATTATCGCTGGGAGCGTGATCGTCTCGAGGATCTACTGGATGGAGTCCCGGGGTTGCGTCTGCAGCCGAAGGAAAACCAGCGTCGTCACAAATTGAGCTATTACATCGATCCGGACAAGTCACCGCCAATCAGGGAAATCGTCAGGCATTTACGCCAACACAATCTGACGGCAAATCTCGTGTATTCACATCAAGCCTATCTCGACCTGCTACCAATCCGTGCCTCCAAAGGCCAAGCCGTGCGCTATCTGGCAGCGAAATGGGGCTTGCCGCCGCGATGTATCTTGGTTGCAGGAGACTCCGGCAACGACATCGAAATGCTGCGTGGAGATACCCTGGGCGTCGTAGTAGGGAACTATAGTCCCGAGTTGCGGCATTTGCATGGCGAACCTCAGATTTACTTTGCCCACGGCCATTATGCAAGAGGCATCCTCGAAGGACTTGAGCATTATGCGTTTCTCGTCGAACAAACCAAATAGACTGCAGAGGATAAATCATGATCAACTCATTGAATGAGTATCTGGACCTGCATCATGATGCAGTACATGCCCTGCTTCGTCACTATATGGCGCTGGGACGTCCCTTTCTGCTACGGTCAGAGCTACGCGATGAGTTTGAAGCATTCTGTGCCACCCATGGGCACACTGAACTTTCCCGCTCTGAACTTGCCCGGCTTATCGCAGTCACCCAAGAGGCTGCCATCGCAGCACCGTGGCTATATCTTGCCGTCCGCACACGCATTGCACGTTGGAGTTACCTGCGCTTTCATACTGAAACCATGCAGTACGACAATGTCACCGTAACAGATTTCCTTTCCTTCAAGGAGCGCTTGCGTAACGGCACTGAACACGACTCCGATTACGTAATCGAACTTGATTTCGCCCCATTCAGTCGTGAATTCCCCAAATTGCAGGAATCTCGGTCAATCGGTCGTGGCGTGGAGTTTCTCAATCGTCGCCTGTCCAGTCAGCTTTTTCAGGAACTTGGCAAGGGTGACAAAAAACTGCTCGATTTTCTCAGTGTGCATCAATATCGTGGCCAGCAACTCATGCTCAACGATCGTATTTGTGATGTCACAGGGTTGCGGATAGCCTTACGTCAGGCTGACGATTTCCTAGCAACCCAGGACGCTACTGCCGAATGGAAGCAAGTCGGACATTCCTTGCAACAGCTCGGTTTCGAGCCAGGATGGGGACGTACCGCAGCACAGATCCGCGTATCCTTCGACTTGCTGGCTGACATCCTCGAGGCCCCTGCGCCGGAAGCTATTGAAAGATTTCTCGGGCGCATGCCGATGATTTTCAATCTGGTCGTACTGTCACCGCATGGATATTTCGGGCAGGGCAATGTCCTCGGATTGCCTGATACAGGGGGCCAAGTGGTCTACATTCTGGATCAGGTACGCGCCCTGGAGCGTGAGATGCGGCGGCGGTGCCATGAGCAGGGGCTCGATATTCAGCCACAAATATTGATCATCACCCGCCTAATTCCCGAGGCCGGTGCAACCAGTTGCAATGTTCCCGTAGAACCTGTCATAGGGACAGAAGGTATACGCATCATACGCATCCCGTTCCGCAATGCGGTGGGTGAGGTAGTCCCACACTGGATCTCACGCTTCGAGATCTGGCCCTACCTTGAACGCTTTGCCTACGAGGCCGAAAACATAATACTCGCTGAGCTTGGCTCACGCCCAGACCTCATCATCGGCAACTATTCCGATGGCAATCTAGTCGCTACACTGCTTGCACAGCGCCTGCATGTAACGCAGTGCGGTATCGCACATGCTCTCGAGAAAACCAAGTATCTCTACTCTGATTTGTACTGGCAGGACAACGAGCCGCAATATCATTTTTCTTGTCAGTTCACGGCTGATCTCATCGCCATGAATGCAGCGGACTTCATCATTACCAGCACCTATCAGGAAATTGCCGGTACCAGCGACAGTGTAGGGCAGTACGAAAGCTATGGCACTTTTACCATGCCCGGTCTATATCGCGTGGTGAACGGCATCGACGTGTTCGATCCGAAATTCAATATCGTATCTCCCGGTGCCGATGCAGCAGTCTATTTCCCTTATCACGAACAACAACGACGTCTGCACAGCCTTCATGCCGAGATCGAGTCTCTGGTATTCGGTGCGCCGAACGACACGGCACGCGGGCAGCTACAGCATACCGACAAGCCATTGTTGTTTACCATGGCCAGACTCGACCATATCAAAAACATCACTGGTCTGGTGGATTGGTATGGCGGCAACAATGCCTTGCGCGAGGCGGCTAATCTTCTGGTGATAGCCGGGCATACCGATCCCGCGCGCTCCGACGATGTAGAGGAACAGCGTCAGATAGAACGCATGCATACCCTGTTTGAGCAATATGGCCTGGATGGCCAGGTTCGCTGGCTGGGCCGGCATCTCGACAAACCACTGGCCGGTGAGCTGTATCGCTATATAGCCGATCGCCGCGGTGCTTTTGTACAGCCGGCCCTGTTCGAAGCCTTTGGCCTGACCGTCATCGAGGCCATGGCTTCCGGCCTGCCTACGTTTGCCACCTGTTATGGCGGCCCCCTGGAGATCATTCAGGATGGCCACTCTGGTTTTCATATCGATCCTACCCACGGCAATGCGGCGGCAGAACGCATTGCCGAATTCTTCCATCGCTGTCAGGACGATGCCGGCTATTGGGAGCGGATTTCCAATGCCGCAGTCGAACGGGTGCGCAGTCGCTATACTTGGGATATCTATGCCGAGCGCATGCTGACGCTTTCCTGTATCTACGGCTTCTGGAAATATGTCACCAACCTCGACCGCGCCGAAACCCGACGCTATCTGGAGATGTTCTACGGCCTGCAATTCCGGCCTCTTGCCGCCAGGCTGGCCTAACTGCCCATACCGCCCATTGTCTCCGCCGCGGACAGCACGTAATGTATTGAGTAATGTCTTACTGGCCGGGGGCCGACATGAAGCAACACGTCATCGATAATGCCGAAGACCTGAAGAAGGTTTTTGTCGATACTCGCCCGCTTTCTGATCTGCATCTGGGCGAGATACTGGTCGATGCACACCATCTGGCGGAGGAAGCGCTGGAAAAAGCACTAACGCAACAGCGCAAGACCCCGGGACGCCGACTGGGCGACATTCTCATCGAACAGGGTCTGGTAGCCAAGGAACACATCCATGCCGCTATGGCCCACAAACTGGGCATCCCCTTCATCAAGCTGGGAAACTTCGAAATCGATCCGCAGATTCTCGCTCTGGTCCCGCCGGATATCGCCTTGCAATACAGCGTCCTTCCGCTGATGCTGGATGGCAGCCAGCTCGTGGTCGCCATGGAGAACCCCATGGACTGGGAGGCCATGGAGGTGCTGCGTTTCAACACCAACCACAGTATCGAACCAGTGGTTGCCACCGGGCAGGACATCAGCGAGGCCCTGAACCGTCTGTACCGTCGGCGTGAAGATCGTGAAATAACCGACATGGCCGACGTCATCGACATGACGCCAGAGCCGGACAAGACCGATGACATCGCCATTCATCTTATCGAGCAGGAAGCGCAGAAGAAACCGATCGTCCGCCTGGTCAACGCCATCATCATGCAGGGTATCCTGCACGGTGCCTCGGACATCAATATCCGACCGGAACGTAAACAGGTAAACATTTACTATCGTGTCGATGGCAAATTGCGCTTTTCCCGTTCCTTGAACAAGAGTCTGCTGGCGCCACTGGTCAGCCGCATCAAGATTACCGGCCGCATGGACATCTCGGAACGGAGGTTGCCGCAGGACGGTCATGCCCGCCTTACCCATAACGGCAGCAGTATCGATTTGCGCATTTCCTGTATACCGACCGTCAACGGTGAAAGCGTGGTTATCCGTATCCTCGACAAGCAGGTCGGCCTCAAACCGTTGGACGGACTGGGATTGGGTGACTGGGAACTGAACCAGATCCGTCGCATGCTGAGCCGCAGCTACGGCATGCTGCTGGTGACAGGCCCTACCGGCTCGGGCAAAAGCACCACCCTGTATGCCGTACTCAATGAGATTCGTACCCGCGATCCTCATATCATCACCGTTGAGGATCCGGTTGAATACGACATGGAGGGTGTCGAGCAAATCCAGATCAATCCCGGCACCGGCTACACATTTGCCGAAGCACTGCGTCATATCCTGCGCCACGACCCGGACGTGATAATGATCGGTGAAATCCGCGATCTGGAAACGGCCCGTATCGCGAACAAAGCCGCACTCACCGGTCATCTGGTGTTAAGTACCCTGCACACCAATGATGCCGCCAGCACCATCACGCGCCTGCTCGATATGGGTATCGAGCCCTATCTGCTCAGTTCAACCCTTCTTGGTGTCATGGCCCAGCGCCTGATTCGTCTGAACTGTCAGCAATGCCTGCAGGAAGAGCCTGTCGACGAAGAGGTACGCAACGTACTGCAAGTAGCAGCCGATGAGGTGTTCCACCGCGGTGTCGGCTGTTCTGCCTGCAACTACACCGGTTACCACGGCCGTGTAGCCGTTACCGAACTGCTGCCCATCACACCGCAGATCAGCACATTGATCAACAACAATGCCTGCGCCCAGGCCATCAAGGACATGGCGATACAGGAGGGTATGACCACTCTGACGCAAAATGCCCTGGCCCTGGCGCGCGCCGGCAAGACTTCGCTGGATGAGGTGTTCGCTATTCGTCTTGAATGATCGGCTTCCGCTGTAGAGTCGGGAAAAACAAAAGGCCCACCATTTCTGGTAGGCCGTTTACTTGTGTATGGCGCGCCCGGAAGGATTATTCGGCCTGCGGCCTCACCCCTGCGGGGCCGCCGTCGCTTCGCTCCGGCGTTCAAGCCGCCAATGGCGGCTTGTCGAACCGAATTATCTGAATATCTCGGAGGTTCGAATCCATCATGCAACACACAAGCAAAAGGCCCACCATTTCTGGTGGGCCTTTTGCTTGTGTATGGCGCGCCCGGAAGGATTCGAACCTCCGACCACCTGGTTCGTAGCCAGGTACTCTATCCAACTGAGCTACGGGCGCTTGAGGACGCGTATTATCTTGATCCGGCTCGTGACTGTCAAGAAAACACTTGTCGTATGGCGGAGAGAGAGGGATTCGAACCCTCGATGGGCTTTTGACCCATACGCCCTTAGCAGGGGCGCGCCTTCGGCCACTCGGCCATCTCTCCTGAACTGCAGCAGGCGCTAAGGATACCTGCCCGGGCAATTTGCGTAAAGACGAAAAACGTTTTACTGGTTACCCGATTCCTGCTTCTCGCGCTGGATACGCTCGTAAATCTCTTCGCGATGTACAGAAACGTCCTTCGGCGCGTTGACACCGATACGGACCTGATTGCCCTTGATACCCAGCACGGTCACGCTCACCTCTTCACCAATCATGAGCGTTTCACCGACGCGGCGAGTTAGAATCAACATCTTCCCGTCTCCTTACATTCAATTCAGTAATGCCAACGCGGTCACGGCCTCTCCCAGCCCGGGGCGCTGACCAATAATAGCCCATAAAAAAACCAGCTTCCCGCGTTCCCCCTGTTCCGCCGGCAGACTGAACCACTACGCCGGACTCAGGCGGCGGGCGCCTGATCCAGTTTGAAGGCCGAGTGCAGAGCACGCACGCCCAACTCCAGGTACTTCTCATCAACGACAACGGAAATCTTGATCTCGGAGGTGGAGATCATGCGGATATTGATCCCCTCCTTGGCCAGCGCCTCGAACATGGTACTGGCAATACCGGCGTGAGAACGCATGCCGACACCGACCAGCGACAGCTTCACGATCTTGCTGTCGCCCTTGACCTCGCGCGCGCCCATTGCACCGGCATGCTTCTTGAGCAGGGCCAGCGCCTTGTCATAGTCGTTACGGTGCACAGTGAAGGTGAAATCAGTCGTGCTGCCGTCAGCGCTGGTGTTCTGCACAATCATGTCCACTTCGATATTGGCTTCGCCGATGGGGCCGAGAATGCGATAGGCAACGCCCGGCTGATCGGGCACGCCCTGCACAGTAATCTGAGCCTCGTCCCGATTGAAGGCAATACCGGAAATGAGCGCGTCTTCCATTCCTTCATCCTCATAGGTAATCAGGGTGCCGGGACCATCCTGCATCGAGGACAGTACTCGCAGCGGTACGTTGTATTTGCCGGCGAATTCCACCGAGCGGATCTGCAACACCTTGGAGCCGAGGCTGGCCATCTCCAGCATCTCCTCGAAGGTGATGCGATCGAGGCGGCGCGCTTCGGGCACCACACGCGGGTCGGTGGTATAGACACCGTCCACATCGGTGTAAATCTGGCATTCATCGGCCTTCAGTGCCGCGGCCAGCGCCACGCCGGTGGTGTCGGAACCGCCGCGGCCCAGGGTGGTGATGTTGCCCTGCTCGTCCACGCCCTGGAAACCGGCCACCACCACCACGCGTCCGGCGGCGAGATCACGGCGGATATTGCCCTCGTCGATCTCCAGGATGCGCGCCTTGTTGAAGGCGCTGTCGGTGAGAATGCGCACCTGGCCGCCGGTATAGGAACGGGCATCCTGGCCGCGCTTCTTCAACGCCATGGCCAGCAGGGCGATGGTCACCTGTTCGCCGGTCGCCACCAGCATATCGAGCTCACGCGGATCGGGCGGATTCTGGATCGCCTTGGCCAGATCGATCAGGCGGTTGGTCTCGCCGCTCATGGCGGAAAGCACCACCACCACATCGTCGCCGCGCTCGCGGAAAGCCATCACCTTGTTGGCGACATTCTCGATACGTTCGATGCTGCCGACCGAAGTGCCGCCGTATTTTTGAACGATTAACGCCATGATTGCCGAAGTCGTGACCCGCAGGGGTATAAAGGGCGCAGATTAAACACTAAATTGGCCGGAAATTAAAGGGGAGCCGCGGTTTCAGGCGCCCATTTCGCGCGCCACCCAGCCACTCACCGCGGCCAGGGCCGCCGGCAGTTTGGCCGGTTCGGTACCACCGCCCTGAGCCATGTCGGCCCGGCCGCCGCCCTTGCCGCCCACCTGCTGCGCCACCTCCTGCAGCAGCTTGCCGGCCTGCAGGCGGTCGGTCAGATCCTTGGTGACACCGGCCACCAGGCTGATCTTGTCGCCCTGCACCGCCGCCAGCACGATGGCCGCCGAGCCCAGCTTGTTCTTGAGCTGGTCCAGGGTGTCGCGCAGGGCCTTGGGATCGACACCCTCCAGATTGGCCGCCAGCACCTTGATGCCGGCCACCTCCACCGCCTGCCCGGCCAGATCGGAGCCCTGGCTGGAGGCCAGCTTCGCCTTGAGCTGCTCCAGCTCCTTTTCCAGCTTGCGCTGACGCTCGATCATCTGACGTACCTTGTCCGCCACCACGTCACGCGACCCTTTCACCGCCGCGGCCACGGCCTCCAGGCTGTCCTCGATACTGTCCACCCACTCCAGCGCCCTGCGCCCGGCCACCGCCTCGATGCGGCGCACGCCCGCGGCGACGCCGCCTTCGCTGACGATCTTGAACAGGCCGATGTCGCCGGTGCGGCTGACATGGGTGCCGCCGCACAACTCGGTGGAGAACTCGCCCATGGACAGCACGCGCACCTTGTCACCGTACTTTTCGCCGAACAAAGCCATGGCGCCGGAGGCCATGGCATCCTCAATGCCCATGATGCGGGTCAGCACCTCATTGTTGCCGCGGATCTGTTCGTTCACCAGTTGCTCGATGCGCCGCAGTTGCTCGCGGCTGACCGATTCAAAGTGGGAGAAATCGAAACGCAGACGTTCGGGGGTCACCAGCGAGCCCTTCTGCTGCACATGCTCACCCAGCACCTGGCGCAGCGCGGCATGCAGCAGGTGGGTGGCGGAATGGTGTGCGGCGGTGGCGGCGCGGGCGGCGAAATCCACCGCCGCATCGACGCTGTCGCCCACCTTCAGACTCCCCTGCCGCACCACGCCGATGTGGCCGAAGGCCTCGCCCTGCTTCTGGGTGTCCTGCACCTCGAACATGGCGCCGGCGCTGCTCAGCAGCCCCTTGTCGCCCACCTGGCCGCCGGACTCGGCGTAGAACGGCGTGTGGTCGAGGATCACCATGCCCTGCTCGCCGGCCGCCAGCTGCTGCACGGCATCGCTGCCCTTGTACAGGGCGATGACCTTGGCCTGATCGCTGATGCGCTCGTAACCGGTGAATTCGGTCTTGCCGGCGATTTCCAGCTTGTGGCCGTAGGCAGCACCGAAGGTGGAGGCAGCGCGGGCACGCTCACGCTGCGCCTCCATCTCGCGGTCGAAGCCATCCATGTCCAGCTCCAGGTTGCGCTCGCGGGCGATATCGCCGGTGAGGTCGACCGGGAAACCGTAGGTATCGTACAGCTTGAAGATGGTGCTGCCGGGCAGTACGTGACCGGACAGGCCGGCAATGGCCTCTTCCAGCAGGTGCATGCCCTGGTCCAGGGTTTCGGCGAAGCGCTCTTCCTCCTGATTGAGGATGCGCGTCACCTGCGCCTCGGCCTTGGCCAGTTCCGGATAGGCGGCGCCCATCTCCTTGACCAGCGGCGCCACCAGCTTGTGGAAGAACGGCTGGCGCAGGCCCAGCTTGTGGCCGTGGCGGATGGCGCGGCGGATGATGCGGCGCAGCACGTAGCCACGGCCTTCATTGGACGGCACCACGCCGTCGGTCACCAGGAAGGCGCAGGAACGGATGTGATCGGCGATGACCTTGAGCGAGGGATTGCTCAAATCCTTGCTGCCGGCCAGGGCCGCCACGGCCTTGATCAGGTTCTGGAACAGGTCGATGTCGTAGTTGCTGTGCACATGCTGCATCACCGCGGCGAGGCGTTCCAGGCCCATGCCGGTATCCACCGACGGCTTGGGCAGCGGGGTCATGGTGCCGTCGGCGCTGCGATCGAACTGCATGAACACCAGGTTCCAGATCTCGATGTAGCGATCGCCGTCTTCCTCCGGCGTTCCCGGAGGACCGCCCCACACCTCGGGGCCGTGATCGTAGAAGATCTCGGTGCAGGGGCCGCAGGGACCGGTGTCGCCCATGGACCAGAAATTGGACTTCTCGCCCAGCCGCGTCACACGCTCGGCCGGCACGCCGATCTCGTTGACCCAGATCGCCGCCGCCTCGTCGTCGTCCTTGTAGACGGTGACCCACAGCTTCTCGCGCGGCAGCTGGAGGGTCTGGGTGAGAAATTCCCAGGCGTAGTGGATGGCTTCGCGCTTGAAGTAGTCACCGAAGCTGAAGTTACCCAGCATTTCGAAGAAGGTGTGGTGGCGCGCGGTATAGCCGACATTTTCCAGGTCGTTGTGCTTGCCGCCCGCGCGCACGCAGCGCTGCACCGAGGCGGCGCGGGTGTAGCTGCGCTGTTCCCGACCGAGGAAGCAATCCTTGAACTGCACCATGCCGGCATTGGTGAACAACAGCGTCGGATCGTTGCCCGGCACCAACGGACTGGAGGCGACCACTTCGTGGCCCTTGCTGCGGAAGAAATCCAGGAAGGCCTGGCGTAGCTCTGCGCTTTTCATCGTTACCTTACTCAAGACGACATTTTCTGCCGAGTATCCAAAAACCAATTAGGTCCGCAAATGAACGCCAATGGACGCGAATGTTAATAGGCTTATCCAAGCCCGCCCTGCCCTATGGGTGGAGCGGCACGACTGCCTGAGGGCTTTGTTCTTTCACCTATTTGCGTCCATTCGCGTGCATTTGTGGACGCAATTTTCATTCGTCGCCGCTGAACACATGACGAAAGTGTTCGGTGGCAAAACCGCGATACTGTAAAAAACGGGCCTGCCGGGCCCGCTCCTGAAAATCCTGCGGCAGCTTGTTGCCGAAACGTTTGCGCCGCGCCTGTTCGGCCAGCTCACTCCATTGCCCGTCCATCTCTTCCAATGGCGGCGCAATGAATTCGTCGGCCACGCCGCGCTCGGCAAGCTCGGCGCGGATGCGCAATGGCCCGTAGCCCTTGCCGGCGCGCAGGTGCACGTAGCTCTCGGCATAGCGCGCATCGCTTTGCAGGCGTTCCTGTTGCAGACGCGCGATGCACTCGGCTACCCGCCCAGAGGGAAACCCCTTGTCGCACAGCTTGCGCTCCAGCTCGCGTGCGGAATGCTCGCGCTGCGCCAGCAGCGCTATCGCGCGCGGATAGGGATCGTCCTGCTGATGCATATTTCTATGTGGGTCGGATGCAACTCCGCCCCACATCAGTGAGCGAATCAGGCCTCTTCCATCACGTCATCGCTGCCTGAGGTGATCACCTCAGGCAGCACGGCGGTGCGGATCTTGGCCTCGATCTCGTGGGCCAGCTCCGGGTTGTCCTTGAGGAACTGGCGGGTATTGTCCTTGCCCTGACCGATGCGGTTGCCGTTGTAGCTGTACCAGGCGCCAGACTTCTCGATGATGTTGGCCTTCACGCCCAGATCGACGATCTCCCCTTCGCGCGAGATGCCCTCGCCATAGAGGATGTCGAACTCGGCCTGCTTGAAGGGCGGCGCCACCTTGTTCTTCACCACCTTGACGCGGGTTTCGTTGCCCACCACCTCTTCGCCCTTCTTGATGGCGCCGATGCGGCGGATATCGAGGCGCACCGAGGCGTAGAACTTGAGCGCATTACCGCCGGTGGTGGTTTCGGGGCTGCCGAACATCACGCCAATCTTCATGCGGATCTGGTTGATGAAGATCACCAGGGTATTGGAGCGCTTGATGTTGGCGGTGAGCTTGCGCAGGGCCTGGGACATCAGGCGGGCCTGCAGACCGACATGGGAGTCGCCCATCTCACCCTCGATTTCCGCCTTGGGGGTCAGGGCGGCGACGGAGTCCACCACCACCACGTCCACCGCGCCGGAGCGCACCAGCATGTCGGTGATCTCCAGGGCCTGCTCGCCGGTGTCCGGCTGCGACACCAGCAGGTCGTCGACGTTGACGCCCAGCTTCTGGGCGTAGACCGGGTCGAGGGCATGCTCGGCATCGACGAAGGCACAGGTGCCGCCGGCCTTCTGGGCCTCGGCGATGACCTGCAGGGTCAGGGTGGTCTTGCCGGAGGATTCCGGACCGTAGATTTCGATGATACGGCCGCGGGGCAGACCGCCGATGCCGAGGGCGATGTCCAGCCCCAGGGAGCCGGTGGAGATCGCCTGAATGTCGCGCGCCACGCCGGCGTCGCCCATGCGCATCACCGACCCCTTGCCGAACTGCTTCTCGATCTGGCTCAGGGCCGCGCTCAATGCCTTCCGCTTGTTATCGTCCATTCCTGCCTCCAAAAATGCATAGGGCGGGACCATCCATGCCCCGCCGCCTTGTATCGGGACGATTATTTCACATCTGTCCCACCAGCGGCCAGCGCCGCACCACTTGATATTGGGCCCCCTCGGGCAGGGTCAAGGACTGCACCAGCACGAAGTCACCCACGGCCCAGTGTACTGTATTTATATCCAGTTGTCGCGGTCCCCGGCGCGCCTTGCGCAGGACGGTCAGGTGCGGGCTGTAGGGGCGGTTTTCCGGGGTCAGGCCACAGGCGGCCATGGCCGCATTGAGGCGGGCGGCCAGGGTCCGCAAGGTTTCCGGCACGCTTGAACATCCCAACCATACTACCTGCGGTCTGGGCCAATAGCCGGCGCAGTCCAGAGCCAGCTCGAATGGCGGCAGGTGGATGGCATCGGCCGCCTTCTCCATGCAGGCGCGCTTATCGGCATCGATCGTGCCGAGAAAGGCCAGGGTGATATGGAGATTGTGCGTCGCCATGGGTTTGCCGCCCGGCGGGGCGATGGCCCGGCCCACCTTATATAGCGCCCGTTGCAGTTCGGCGTCCGGCCAGAGGGCGAAGAACAGGCGCTGCCCCTCAGGCGGCGGCGAGGACATCCAGCACCCCTTGCAGGGCCGCCGCCACCGCCTGGCGCCGCACCGCGTCGCGGTCGCCCTCGAAATGGCGGGTACAGCTCACCACCGCATCACCTGATACCGCCCAGGCCAGACACACCATGCCCACCGGCTTGAACGGCGTGGCCCCGCCCGGTCCGGCGATGCCGCTGATGGCCAGAGCCACCCGGGCGCGGCTGCGGCCCAGCGCGCCGGCGGCCATCTGCCGCACCGTCGCCTCGCTCACCGCCCCCTGCTCCGCCAGCACGCCAGGCTCGACGCCGAGCATCTCCTGCTTGGCCTCATTGGTATAGGTGACGAAGCCGCGCTCGAACCAGCGCGAACTGCCGGCCAGGTCGGTACATACCTTGGCCACCCAGCCGCCGGTGCAGGACTCGGCCGTGGCCAGCATCCAGCCCCGTGCCAACAGGGTGGCCGCCACCTGTTCCGCCAATGCGCCCAGTTCCTGATCGCTCATCACGAGATCCGTTATAGTTAGATCGCCATGGAAATCCGCCACTCACCCCTTCCCCTGTACTCGCCGCTGCAACCCGCGCAATCGCCGGCGCGCGCGCCTGCCCCGCAGGAAACGGGAACTCCCCCCGGACTGCCGCAGGACCGCCGCGGCAACGGCCTGACGGAATACATCGCCCGCGGCGAGGTGGTGGAGGGAAACGATAGCACCGACTATCGCGAACTGATCCGGGCCGCGCGTCAGCAGCGGGCCGAAACCATGCAGGAAGCCTCTGCCGCCCCCGGCAATGGCACCTCGCCCTATGCCGCCCGTGCCCTGTCCGCCTATCTGGCCTATGCCGGCGGGGCGGTCACCGGCATACACCAAGGACTGGACGAAATCGTCTAAAGAAAACGCCGGATGGTCACGCCGATGTCATAGCCGCCCTCGGCCGCCGGCTGTACCCGCACCACCTCCACCTCCGCCCGCAAGGGCGCCACCACAGCCTGCTGCGGCACCACCTGTACCGCCAGCACCTCTCCCAGGGTCAAGGCCTGATCGGTGACGAACCCCACCCCGCTGCCGCTCAGATCACGGGCCAACGCACTGTGCACGCTGCCGTCGTAGCGGGTGAAGGTCATGGGGCAGTCCATGCACATGCGGATGAAATTGCGCTTTTCCTCGTAATCTCTGTTCACGCTCCCGCTCCTCTCCTTATGTAATCGGGTCATTGGTAACAGACCGCTGCCGTATCGTGCAACCCTTCGCGGCGGCATGGCTTTTTCGTTATCCTTCCCGCACCATGAACCGTCCCGCCCAGCCCCAAGCCCTGACCGCCCACACCCCTATGATGCAGCAGTACCTGCGCATCAAGGCGGAGAACCCGCACCTGCTGCTGTTCTACCGCATGGGCGACTTCTATGAGCTGTTCTACGACGACGCCAAGCGGGCGGCGCAACTGCTGGACATCACCCTCACCACCCGCGGCAGCTCCGCCGGGGCCCCCATCCCCATGGCCGGCGTGCCCTACCACGCCGTCGAAGGCTACCTCGCCCGCCTCATCCGCCTGGGGGAGTCGGTGGCCATTTGCGAGCAGATCGGCGACCCGGCCACCAGCAAGGGACCGGTGGAGCGCAAGGTGGTGCGCATCGTCACCCCCGGCACCGTCACCGACGAGGCCCTGCTGGAGGAGCGGCGCGACAACCTGCTGTGCGGCATCCATCGCAGCGGCGACACCTGGGGGCTGGCGACCCTGGACCTCACCTCCGGCCGCTACACCGTGATGGAGGTCCAGGGCGACGAGGCCCTGGCCGGCGAACTGGAGCGGATCGATCCGGCGGAACTGCTGCTGGCCGACGATCTGCCCGCGCATCCCCTGTGGCAGGGGCGGCGCGGCGTGCAGCGCCTGCCGCCCTGGCGCTTCGAACCCGACACCGCCCGCCGCCTGCTCGCCACCCAGTTCGGCACCCGCGACCTGGCCGGCTTCGGCTGCGACCACCTGACCACCGCCCTCGGCGCCGCCGGCGCCGTGCTGCAATACGTGCAGGAGACCCAGCGCGCCGCCCTGCCCCATCTGCGCGGCCTGGCGCTGGAACGGCGCGACGAGGCGGTGCTGCTGGATGCCGCCAGCCGCCGCAACCTGGAACTGGAACACGCCCTCGGCGGCAACCCGGAACACACCCTGGCCGGCGTGCTGGACCACACCGCCACGCCGATGGGCAGCCGCCTGCTGCGCCGCTGGCTGCACCGGCCGCTGCGCGACCACGGCGTGCTCGGCGCACGCCAGCAGGCCGTGGCATCGCTCATCGAACAACGGCAGTGGGAACCGCTGCGCGATCTGCTGCGCGGCAGCGGCGATGTCGAGCGCATCCTCGCCCGCGTCGCCCTGCGCTCGGCGCGCCCGCGCGACCTGGTGCAGCTGCGCACCGCCCTCGGCCGCCTGCCCGCCCTGCGGCAACGGCTCGCCGCGCTGGACGCAACGCGCCTCACCGAACTGGCCGCGCGCTGCGCCGCCCGACCCGAGCTGCATGACCTGCTGCAACGCGCCATCATCGAGGCGCCGCCGCTGCTCATCCGCGACGGCGGCGTCATCGCCGCCGGCTTCGACGCGGAACTGGACGAGCTGCGCGCCATCCGCGCGAACGCCGGCCAGTATCTGGTCGATCTGGAACAGCGCGAACGCGCCCGCAGCGGCATCGCCACCCTCAAGGTCGGCTACAACAAGGTGCACGGCTATTACATCGAGGTGACGCGTGCCCAAAGCGAGAAGGTGCCCGACGACTACATCCGCCGCCAGACCCTCAAGGGCGCCGAGCGCTACATCACGCCGGAACTGAAACAATTCGAAGACAAGGCGTTGTCCGCCGCGGAACGCGCCCTGGCGCGGGAAAAGGCGCTGTACGACGCCCTGCTCGACAGCCTGTGCGCGGAACTGGGCGCGTTGCAGGACATGGCCAGCGCGCTGGCGGAGATCGACGCGCTGGCCAACCTCGCCGAGCGCGCCGAGACGCTGAATTGGGTACAGCCGCAACTGAGCGCCACACCGGGCATCACCATCGAAGGCGGCCGGCACCCGGTGGTGGAGCAGTACAGCAGCGCGCCCTTCGTGCCCAACGACATCGTGCTCGGTGACAACCGCCGCATGCTCATCGTCACCGGCCCCAACATGGGCGGCAAATCCACCTACATGCGCCAGACGGCGCTCATCGTGCTGCTGGCCCACATCGGCAGCCACGTCCCGGCCACACGTGCCGTCATCGGCCCGGTGGATCGCATCTTCACCCGCATCGGCGCCTCCGACGACATCGCCTCCGGCCGTTCGACCTTCATGGTGGAGATGACCGAGACCGCCAACATCCTGCACAACGCCAGCGACCAGAGCCTGGTGCTGATGGACGAGATCGGACGCGGCACCAGCACCTTCGACGGCATGTCGCTGGCCTGGGCGGTGGCGCGCGATCTGGCCGAGCGCGTCCGCGCCTATACCCTGTTTGCCACCCACTACTTCGAACTCACGGCCCTGCCCGAACTGGTGGAGGGCGTGGTCAACGTGCATCTCGACGCGGTGGAGCACGGCGACACCATCGTGTTCCTGCACGCGGTGAAGGACGGCCCGGCCAGCCAGAGCTACGGCCTGCAGGTGGCGCAACTGGCCGGTGTGCCGCGCGCGGTGATCGAGGCGGCGCGGCGCAAGCTGATCGAACTGGAAACCGACAACGCCGCCCACCGCGACTACGACAACCCGGCGCACCAGCTGGCCCTGGCCCTGCCGCCGCCGCCCGATGTGCCGGTGGTGGTGGAACTGCGCAAGCTCGACCCCGACAGCCTCACACCGCGCGGCGCACTGGAGCTGATCTATTACCTGAAAGGCCTGCTGGCGGCGGAATAAAGTAACGCTGAATTGAGGAAGCACTGAATTAGGGAAGCTCTGAATAAGTTCAGAGCTTCCGCGGCACAGGGATGTGCCGCCATTTTTCAACGACGATAAGTCGTTGAAAATGAAGCCAAGCGAAAATCACACTTTTTGCTTGGCGTGGTCTGAGAAGTCCAGGATGGACTTATTCAGACCTTCCTAAGTTCAGAGTTTCCTTGGCAGGAATCCCGCTCACTCCGCCAGCACCACGCTCTTCACCTGGGCATATACCTGCTTGCCGGGTGTGAGTTCGAGCAGGTCGGCGGAGCGGCGGGTGATGCGCGCGAGCAGCGGGATGGCGGCCTCGGGGCCGAGGCCGAGGCGGACGATCATCTGCCAGTCGTTGAGCGGGACGATCTCCTGCACACGGGCCTGGAGGATGTTGGCGATGCTGCTGTCGCGGTGTTCCTTCAGGGCAATGCTGACGTCGCGGGCGTGGATGCGCACGCGGGCGGGTTTGCCGGTGGTGCGTTGCAGGCGGCCGACGGCGAAGCGGCCGCCGCGGCAGTCGAGATAGGTGAGGTTGTACTTGTCATCGTGGCCGGCGACCACGGTTTCGATGATCGATTCGGCGACCTCGTCGCGCGCCAGCGGCAGATCGAGCCGCGTCATCACCTCATTGATGGTGCCGGCGGCCAGCGCCTTGCCGCCTTCCAGCAGGACCAGGTGATCGGCCAGCCGCGCCACTTCGTCCGGCGAGTGGGTGACATAGAGTACCGGGATTTCCAGTTCATCGTGCAGGCGTTCCAGATAGGGCAGGATCTCCTGCTTGCGCTTCAAGTCCAGGGCCGACAGCGGTTCATCCATCAGCAGCAGGCGGGGCTTGATGGCCAGGGCGCGGGCGATGGCGACGCGCTGGCGTTCACCGCCGGAGAGCTGGCCCGGCTTGCGCTCCAACAGGTGGCCGATGCCGAGCAGTTCGATGACGTGGTCGAGGGCGGCGCGGTCGAGGCGTTCCGCAGATCGCTTCATGCCGTACTCCAGGTTACCGCGCGCGCTCAGGTGCGGAAACAGGCTGGCCTCCTGGAACACATAGCCCAGGGCGCGTCGATGCGTGGGCAGGCAGAAGCGGCCGTCCTGCCAGACCTCGCCCTTCATAGCGAAATAACCCTCGTGCGTGTGCGCCAGCCCGGCGATGAGGCGCAGCAGGGTGGTCTTGCCGGAGCCGGAATGGCCGAACAACGCGGTCACCCCGCGGCCGGGCAGGTCGAGGTCCACATCCAAGGTGAAAGCGGGGTAGGCCAGCTTGAAGCGCGCCTGCATGTTTTCGCTATTCATCGGCATTTCCATTCCTGCGTGTGCTGGAACACCTTAGGACGGCGGAAACCAGCAGAATGCGGCCCAACCCCGTCAGGCGCCGGACCGAGGGCACTGCGCCTAGCCGCAGGCCAGCCACGCTGGCGGTGCGTCGCCTGGTTGTTCATACGTGTACCACGTGATAGCGCCGATTCAGGAAATACACCATGAACAACAACAGGAACGAGGCCACCAGCAGGCCGCCGGCGAGCACATGGGCGCTGGCGTAGTCCATGGCCTCGGCGTGGTCGTAGATGGCGATGGACAGCACGCGCGTCTCGCCCGGGATGTTGCCACCCACCATCAGCACCACGCCGAACTCACCCACGGTATGGGCGAAGGTCAGTGTCGTCGCGGTGAGCAAGCCGCGCCGCGACAGCGGCAGCACCACACTGAAGAAGCTGTCCCAGGGCGAAGCGCGCAGGGTGGCGGCGGCCTCGGTCATCCGGCTGCCCACGGCGGCGAAGGCATCTTTGAGCGGCTGCACCATGAAGGGCAGGGAGTACAGGGTGGAGGCCACCACCAGGCCGGCGAAGGTGAAGGCGAGGTGATGCCAGCCCAGCGCCAGCAGCGTGCCGCCGATGAAGCCGTTCGGGCCCAACGCCACCAGCATGTAGAAGCCCAGCACCGTGGGCGGCAACACCAGGGGCAGGGCCACCACCGCTTCCACCACTACCGCTACCCTGTTCTTCGTCCGCGCCAGCCACCAGGCGATCGGCGTGCCGACTATCAACAGCACCAGCGTGGTGACCGCCGCGAGCTTGAGCGTGGTGCTCAATGCCATCCAGTCGGCCGCGGACATGTTATTTCCCCTCTTCCCCCGGCAGCACGAAGCCGTAGCGCCGCATCACCACGCGCGCCGGTTCGCTCGCCATGTAGTCGGAGAAGGCCTGGGCCAGCGGGTTGCCGGCAGCGCGCCGGGTAATGACATAGCCCTGCTCCAGCGGCTCGTGCCACTGCGCCGGGATCGGTGTCCACGCCCCCTTGCCCGCCATGGTCGGTGACAGCACCAGGGCCAGGGCCACCAGGCCGGCCTCCGCCGCACCGGAATCGACAAACTGCGCGGTGTGGGCGATGTTCTCCCCCAGCACCAGTTTCGCTTCCATGGCCGACCAGACGCCCTGATGCTCCAGCGCCTCCTTGGCGCGCAGGCCGTAGGGGGCATGATGGGGATTGGCGATGGCGAACTTGCGGATCGGCGCCTTGGGCAAATCCCGCAACGCGGTCTGGGCCAGCTCCGGGTTCAGGCTCCACAGCACGATGCGGCCAATGGCATAGGGCCGGGTGATACCGCTGGTCAGGCCGTCTTTCTCCAGCGCGCGCGGGTACTCGATGTCGGCGGAGAAATACATGTCGAACGGCGCACCGTTCTTGATTTGGGTGAAGAACTTGCCGCTCGAACCGTAGATCACGTCGATCTTGTCGCCGGACCGGGCGGCGCGGAACTGCTCCACCACCTCGGCCATGGCAAACTTGAGATCGGCGGCGGCGGCAATGGTCAACGTCTCCGCCAGGAGCGGGCGCGCCAGCGGGAAGGAAAGCAGGAACAGCGCCAGCAGGCGTAACGATGTTTTCATGATTAACCCTTCCGATATATTTTTTCGTATATAACGGTTGTCAAAACAAGGGGCTGCCCGCCCCACCTTGCTTCATTCAGTTTCTGTCGCCAGCAGCCGCGTGAAATCACGCATTTCGCCGGCAATCGCCGCCGCTGCCTTGATCTCCATGGCCCGATAGCGGGCCAGCACATCGAGGCCGAACTCGGTCACGCGGGCGCCGCCACCGCCCTTGCCACCCGTGGCTGTTTCCACCAAAGGCTGCCGGAAACAGGCATTCATGGTGTCCACCAACAGCCAGGCACGCCGGTATGACATCCCCATTTCGCGCGCCGCCGCCGAGATGGAACCGGTGCGCGCCAGCGCGTCGAGCAGCTCGGCCTTACCGGGGCCTAACGCAATATCGGAGCCGAGCAGGATGCGCAGTCGCGGGCCAGACTGTCTGCCCATACCAATACCTCCTACGCTATATATGTGCATATATAACGCAAGAAGGCGGCAAAACGCAAGCCCGGCTCCCTCTCGCCGAGAGCGAGGCAGCGCTCCCCCAGATCGCGGTCGAACTGGGTACCGAGGTTATCGCGGAGGATGTCGAGCGCCTTTGCGATTGGCCTCCTCTTGCACCCGGACCGGATGCCGGTCATGGCGTCGAAGGCATCACAAATTCGCACTATGCGTGCAGCTAAGCCGATCAGAGCCACCTTCGCCTCCACCTCGGCAGATAACCCCGCCTCCTGTGCCAGCAGACGAGCGAATGGCAAGACCCGCGACAAATGCCCGCCGGTTCAGAGGTCGCGCGCCCCCACCGCCGAGGCCATGACAAAGAGGGTGCACAGCATGACGCGGGGTGTGCGCATGACATCTTGCCTTGGGACAGGGATAATGCTGACGAACAGGTATTGGCAACGTCCGTGCCAACACTGAAACATGCGTCATGACACTGGAATCATGGAAATCTGGGCATCCGCATTTCGTGATTGATCAGGGGTTAGATGTCCCCACCCTCAATCACCTCACCAGTGTTGATAGGTCGGCCCCGTAGTTGATCTCCTTCTCTTCCGGTTCCGGCCTCTTAAAGCTGATACTCTTGCTCATCATCACCAAATCGTTTTCACATGCCGATACTCACGAATCTTGTCATCAGCAGTAACAAGGGGGACTGAGTGGTGCCGTGCCAGCGCCACGATCAGCCTGTCTGCCGGATCAGGATGGAACTCCCCGGGTAGGCGTACTGACTGCACAGCGACATCGGTATCTACCGACACAAAGGAGACGCCCTCGATAGAGGCGACCGTTTCCAGCCAGTCATCAATATCCATTGTCAGGGCCAGCCTACCCTTTGCAACCAGCATGGCGATTTCCCAGGCACTAATGGCCGAGATGAGCACCTGACCCTCCGCCGACAATTCTGACTCAATCGCCTTTTTGGCATTAGCCGATAACTGTGGATCACCATTCACCCACCAGATGAGTGCGTGTGTATCCAGTACGATCACCCCAGCGCCTCCCAGTCTCCCTCTCCGACAGGCTCAGTAGGCCCTGCATACTCGATCACGCTACCCTTGAGTACGTCGAGGGGGCTACGCTCAGTCTTTCGGTAACGACGCACCTCAATGGTTGGCTTGCCATGGTCAGTGACAATTACCGCGTCACCACTGGATTCCACTTGCCGAAACAGCTCCAGCGCCTTAGCCTTGAATTGAGACTTTGAAACCTGTTCTTGCATATATCTGCCCATAGTCATATTACGATAGTCATTATTGTAGCAAAAGTAATGACCACAGCAAATGGTCATAAACATCCTCGCCACTGGTTACATTGGGTGGCTAGGAGGGAGGATCAATCACAGATTGCGGATACCCATTTTCTCACGACACACCACGCACGGCAGTATCATAGGCGACAAAGGCAGAGCGGCTGTAGGGTTAGCGACAAAGCCCGCGCAACAGACAGGCCGCCCAGCCCTGACCGAAGAACTCACCCTGGTCACCAACGACGGCCGTAAATTCCGCCGCATCGAAGGGCTGCGGGTGGAAAACTGGGCGCAGTAGATGTTTTTCACCGCTGATCACCTGCACTTCTTCCGTCCCCTGACGGGCAAATACCGCGAACAGGTCGTCGCCTGCCTGAGCGCCCTGTATGCGCGCTTCTATACCTCGCACGCCGACTACAGCCGCCTGTGCGACCGCGACCAGGTGCTGGAGGTATTCAGCGAGGCCATCACCCGCACGCCGCTGCTGGACGGCGACGACGAGGCGGCGCCGCGCGGCGAGCGCGAGCAGGCCAACTGGGTGCTCAACCTGCTGCTGGAGCACGGCTGGCTGGAGCGCCAGACCGACGAGGCCACGCTGCAAAGCAGTTACGCCTTCACCCGCATCGGCCGCCTGTTCACCCAGCCCATGGTGGAGACCGCCGGCGGCCGCTTCCGCACCCGCCACCGCAACACGCGCAACACCCGCAACGCCCTGCGCGCCTTTCTCGACCGCGGCGAGGTGTACGACCTGCTCGACGCCTACGAATACTCCGAGCGCATCGTCGCCGACTTCTCCGACATCATCACCGAGCTGGACGAGCGCAAGCGCCAGCTGGTGCGCGACATCGAGGCACAGCAGATCGTGCAGCGCGCCGCCGACGAATTCTTCGACTTCATGGAAAAGAAGTTCATGCCCGACCTCGCCGTGCGTCTGTCCGCCGACAGTGTGGAGAAATACCGCGACGAGATCGCCGAACTCATCGGCAAGGCGCGGCGCAAGCAGCGCGACTTTAAGGCCAATGCCGAACGCGAACTGCGCCGTGCCGCGCCGGAACTGGTCAGCGACCGCGAGCGCTCGCTCTACCTCGCCATCCTCGACGGCATCGACGCCCGCCTGCACGCCGCCTGCGAGGTGATGCTGCCGGCGCTGCGCCGCGCCCTGCACGGTTTCACCCGCCGCGCCGACATCATCATCCGCCAGCTCAGCTTCAGCGGCGCGGCGCGCAACGAACTGCTCGGCGCCTGCCGCCGCCTCGCCGCGCTGGACGACGCCGGCTACGCCGATGCCCTGGACGCGGTGGGCGATCGGCTCGCCACCCTCAACGTCGGCTTTGCCGACCCCGAAGCACTGCGGCTGCACGGCCCGCGCAGCCGCCGCATCGTCAATAGCGCGGTGGAACGGGAGCAGGCCGACGACCCGCAGGAGCGGCGCAAGCTGTTCGTGCAGCAGGTCCTGGAGCGGGCCTTTGCGCTCAACAACCGCGAACTGCGCGACTACCTGATGGAGGCCCTCGCCGGCGGCCACAGCGTGCGCACCACCAGCCTGCCGGTACGCGATGCCCGCGACCTGCTGCGCGCCGCCCACGCCATCGAGGCCGGCACCGCCGCCGACGGCGGCCTGCGCTTCCGCGTCGAACCCACCGGCCAGGTGGTACGCACCGACTATTACGAGGCCAGCGACGAATTCCTCATCGAGCTGGTGGATGATAACCAGTGACAAGTGACAAGTGACAAGTGACAAGTGACAAGGAGGAGTGTCTTTCTTTTCTTGCAGCCTGCAACTGATTAAAATGACCATGCAACCGACCTTACACGACTATCTGGAACAGCGGCTCGAATCCGCCGCCGTGTCCACCGACGAACTGCGCGAGTTGCTGGTGCGGCTGCTCAACTACGGCATCCTGTGCCGTGACGAGAGCCAGACCGAGCGCGAGCTGTACGACCGCTTCCTGCGCGCCGAGCAGCCGGTGCGCGAGCTGCTCGGCCTGTTCGGCATCCAGGTACAGATCGACCGCCGCTTCGAATACCTGCGCCTGCTGCCGCCGGGCAGCCAGCTGCCGGGCATGGAGGATGCCGCCGAACAGGCCTTCGCCGGCAGCCTGCGCGCGCGCCTGAGCCAGAACGAAGTGGCACTGCTGCTGGTGCTGCGCGTGCAATACGACAAGGCCCTGCGCGAGGGCAAGCTGGACGAGCGCGGCTTCGTCACCGAGTCCTTCGAATCCCTCGGCATCGCCATGAAGAACCTGCTCGGCCGCCCGCTGCCGGAGAAGATCACCGAGCGCAAACGCCTGTTCCAGCGCCTCAAGCAGCTGCGCCTCATCGACTTCCGCCAGGATGAAGACATCGACAGCGGCGAATCCTGGCTGCGCATCCACCCGATGATCGTCGACTTCGTCGGCGCCGGTGCACTGGAGGCGCTGCAAGAAGCAAAGGCCTTCGCCGCAGAGGACGCCGAGGAAGGCGATGATTGAAATGACTCCGGACCTCGTCATGGTGCGCGCGGACAACAGGGCGATGCCCCCGAACCTGAACGACAACCCTTTGCGCTCTTCGCGTCATTGCGTTGGATTCTTTTTTGCGAACTGGAGCCCCCGGTGTTTCTGAAACGATTCATTTACGTCAACTGGGGCAACCTGCCCAACGGCGAGTTCGATCTCGGCCCGGTGAACCTGTTCTCCGGCGGTAACGGCTCGGGCAAGACCACCGCCGCCGACGCGATCCAGACGGTGATGACCGCGGCGCACGAAAATCTGTTCCAGTACAACCCGGGCCAGGACGAGACCACCCAGCGCGGCCGCGGCGGCAAGCGCGTGCGCACCCTCGCCTCCTACGTGCTCGGCTGCGACGACGGCAGCTACGCCCGCCTCGACCCCTGCGACGGTTATCTCGCCGCGGTATTCCATCCCACCCGCGGCGAGACGGCGCCGCCCTTCACCGCCCTCATCGGCGTGCGTGCCTGGCTGGAACAGGGCGGCAGCCAACCGGTGGCACGCAATGACAATCCGGTGTTTTTCATCCTGCCCGGCGTCGAACTGGAACTGCGCCACCTGCAACGGGAGGACGGCGGCGGCCGCTACGTCACACCGTTGGACGATTTGCCAGGCCACTTGCTTACCGAATTCGGCAAGCGCGCCATCGAGCGCTACGACACCAAGAAGGGCTATCTGCGCCGCCTCTACGCCGCCCTGCGCGGGCGCGCCGAGCAGGTCACCGAACGCGAGGCGGTAGCGGCGGCGCGTGCCTTCTCCCGCTTCATGGCCTACAAGCCGGTAAACAGCATCGACCAGTTCGTCGCCGAGGAAATCCTCGAACGCCGTGACATGGGCGAGGCGATCCGCACCGTCGCCGGCCAGCTCAAAACTATCCACGGCATGGAGCGCGAGGCGGCCCGCCTGGTGGAAAGCATCGCCCGCCTGGAGCAGGCCGGCGCCCATGCCCGGCACTATCTGGAACACTGGATCGACCTCACCGCCCTCGACTACACCCTGGCGCGCCACGACTATCTGCAGCGGCAACAGGACTACCTCAACGCCAAGCGCGAGCAGGAGCGCCTGCGCCATCGCGCCGTCGAACTGGACGAGGAGATCCGCCTGGCAGTGCAGCGCCAGGAGCAGGTACACGATCAGCGCATCCAGTTGGAGGCGCAACGCCAGGGCGTCGACGCCCTGCGCCAGAAGGACCAGTTGGAGCGCCAGCGTGAAGGCCAGGTCCAGCGCCTGAGCGAACTGGGCCGCGACCTGCTGGCCCAGGACAACCGCGTGCAGCAGAACAGCGGTCACATCCGCCTCATCGCCGAGGGGCTGCAAGGGGCGGCACTGGTGCAGGAACTGCCGCTGCTGGCCGACATGGAGACCCGCACCCTGGCGCGCGAGGCGGTGGATCGTGGCCGGCGCGGCGAGATCGACCTGGCGCGCCTGCTGCAACAGGACCTCACCGGCGACCTCGCCGCGCTGGAGCAGTACCTGGACCAGGCGCGCGACGCGCAGCGCGCGCAGAACCGCCTGGTGGAACACCTGCACGATGAGGGCCGCCGCGACGCCCTGGCCGGGCTGCACCTGGAGCGGCGCCGCCGCTACGAACAGTTGGAGGAGCAGCAGCGCAGGAAACAGAACGAGATCGATCGCCTGGAAGGCAAACAGGTCAGCTACCCGCCCCACGTGGACAAGGCGCTGGCGGCGATCCGCGCCCATTGTCCGCAGGCCGACCCGCGCGTGCTGTGCGACCACGTCGAGGTGAAGGACCCGGCCTGGCAGATGGCCATCGAAGGTTATCTGGGCGGCGCCCGCTTCGGCATCCTGGTGGAGCCGGCCCACGAGGCCGAGGCGATCCGCATCGTGCGCGCCCTGCCCGGCCGCGACAACAAGGCGCGCGTCATCCAGGGTCACAAGGCCGCCGAGGATGCGGCGAAGATCACCCTGGACAAGGACTCCATCGTTCACGTGCTCGATTTCACCCATGCCGTGGCGCGCGACTACCTGGTCGCCAGCTTTGGCACGGTGCTGCGCGTGAGCACAGCGGAGGAATTGCGCCATACCCGCCGCGGCCTCACCGCCGATGGCATGGGCTCCGGTGGCTACACCCTGTTCCGCTGCGACATCGCCGACGGCGAACTGGTGTTCGGCGCCGCGGCACGCGAACGCGCGCTGAACGCCAAGCGCGCCGAACTCAACCAGATCGTCACCGACTGGCAGCAGGCCGGCGAACGCATGCAGGAGAGCGGCCGCCTGCTCGCCGCCGTCGACGCCCTTGTCGCGGTGAGCCATGCCGACACCATCACCGCCATGCTGGAATCACGCCGCGAATTGGCGCGCCTCGACGCCCTGCTCGCCGGCCTGGACCTGGGCGAACACCGCGACCTGGAGGCGCGACTGGAAAGGCTGAAACAGGAAGAGACACAATGGCGCGAGCAGCATGGCCGGCTGCGTGAGGAAAAGGGCAGCATCGGCAACCAGCTCGCCGCCGCCGACCGCGCCGTCACCGCCCTGGCCGACATGCAGGAACAGGCCAACCTCAAGGCCGAGCAGTGCGAACAGGCGCTGCGCGAGCTGCACGGCCTGTGGCCGGAATTCGATCTCGACGCCCGCCTCGATGCCTGCGATGCCGAGGCGTCCCACCTCGACGGCAAGAACGCCGCGGCGCGGCGCGAGGACAGTGCCGCCCGCCTGCGCAAGTGCGAACACGAACTGGACGAAGCGATCCAGGAACACAACCGTCAGTGCCGCCCCGCCGACGCCGTGTTCTACACCGGCTTCGACGGTTACTACGATACCGCTCTGTTCAAGACCATCCGCCAGGTGCGCCAGGAGCTGGACCGCGTCTACAACCTGCTCAAGAACAACATCCTGGTGGATAAGCACGCCGAGCTGCACCGCCTCAAGGAAAGCTTCAACAGCACCTTCGTCACCCACCTGTGCCACCAGATCCACCAGGCCATCAAGGACGGCGAGCGGCAGATCGACATCCTCAACCGCGAACTGCAACACCACCGTTTCGGCGCCGACCGCGAGACCTTCCGCTTCGCCAGCGAATGGATCCCCGAGTACCGCGACTACGCCCGCTTCTTCGAAGAAGTGATGAAAATCCCGGCCCTGGGCGAAGAGACCACGCTGTTCAACGCCCAGTTGACGCCGCGCTCGGCGGCGGTGCGCGACGAACTGATGGCGTTGCTGCTGGAAGAGGACGAACACAAGGCGCTGCGCGAACTGGAACGTCTCGCCGACTACCGCCACTACCGCCGCTACGAAATCTACAAGGAGGTGGAGGGCAAGGCGCCGATCCCGCTGTCCGAATACGGCACCGGCTCCGGCGGCCAGCTGGAGACACCGGCCTACATCATCCGCGCGGCGGCGATCACCTCCGCCTTCCGTTTCGCCGAGGGGCAGAACCACCTGCGCATGGTGCTGGTGGACGAGGCCTTCATGCACATGGACGAACAGCGCTCGCGCGAGGTCATCGGCTATCTCACCGGCAGCCTGGGCCTGCAACTGACCTTCATCATGCCCACCAGCAAGTGCGGTCCGTTCATGGACCTGATCAGCAACGAGTTCGTCTTCGCCAAGGTGCCGAGCGCGCCGCGCGGCCAACTGCGCACCCGCGTACTGGTGGACCGCAAGGTCTGCAACCGCGAGCGCATCCAGGAGCTGTGGGCGCAGCACCGCCGTACCGTCTACCAGCAGGCCGAACTGGACTTCATGAGCGACGTGCTGGGCGAGGCGTAGAGCGCATGGAACGACCGGCGCCGCCCTGGCTGAACGACGAGGACGAACTGCGCGCCCTGCTCGGCCGGGTGCTGGATCGCTTCGACCAGCAGCCGGGAGCGGAGCGCCAACAACGCACCTATCTGGCCGCTGAGAAGCATCTGCCAACACTCGCTCGCGGCGACGCCGATGCCGATCAGCTCTGGCGCTTCGTGCGCACACTGGAGAGCTGGGGTGTCTGCACCGTTGTACCGAACAAACGGCGCGGCCCCTACGACCCGGAATGGAGCGATGCCCGCCTCGCCTTCGCACCGCAGGCGGAAGACACCCTGCGTGCCTGGCTCGACCGCCCGCGCGAGGAGCCGGCCATCCGTGCCTGGCGTGCCGCCGTGGCGCAGCACGCAGCGGCCTTCCCCGGCGGCATCGAGCCGCTGCTCAAGCGTCGCATCGCCATCCCCGGCTGGAGTGATGACGAGGTGGTGACCGCACTGGCGCGCAGCGGCACATTCCGCGCTCCGCTCACCCTCCGTCAGTTGAGCGCCAGGATATTCCGCGGCGACTCCAAACGCCTGGACGAGCGCGAAGATTTGATCCGCGCGCTGTTTCCGCAGCTACCCCTCAAGCCGCGTCCGCTGGTGGTGGCGGTATATCTGCCGGAGACCTGCCGCGGCGTGCTGTTCATCGAGAATCAGGACAGCTACGCCGCCGCCCTCGCCGGCGCCTGGCCCGCCACAGCGGACCTCGCCCTGGTCTATGCCGCCGGCTTCCGCGGCGGCGCCGAGCGCATCCGCGAACGCGGTGCCGCCCTGCTGCACTACGCCGGCAGCGACCGTGACAGCGGCACCTTCGAGGCCTGGTGGTTCGACGGCGCCGCGACACCCGGACCGCTGCATTTCTTCGGCGACCTGGACTTCGCCGGCATGGCGATCCTCGCCGCCCTGCGCCAGCGCTTCGGCGCGGTCAACGCCTGGCAGCCCGGTTACGCCGCCCTGCTCGAACGCCTGCACGCCGGTCACGGCCATGCCGCCCTCGATGCCGACAAGCAACTGCAAACCGACCCCGGCCGCACCGGCTGCCCCTATGCCGACGAGATTCTGCTCCCCGCGGCACGCCGGCTCGGCTTCGTCGATCAGGAAGCCATGGACTGATCGCGCCTCGGTGCGCAACGACACAGTGCATGCGCTGTCCCGGATTAAGGAAGGTCTGAATAAGTCCATCCTGGACTTCTCAGACCACGCCAAGCGAAAAGTGTGATTTTCGCTTGGCTTCATTTTTCAACGACTTATCGTCGTTGAAAAATGGCGGCACATCCCTGTGCCGCGGAAGCTCTGAACTTATTCAGAGCTTCCTTAAGGAAGGTCTGGACAGCACCGGAGGCACGGATTTGAAATCCCGTATCGTTCCGTCCAAAACCTGCGTCAATGCTGCGCTCAAGGGTGGGATTTGGCTGTTTTGGACAGCCAGGTTGTTGGCTATATCCTTGCCCCATCCACCGGCAGCCACACCTCGGCCAGCAATCCACCCTGCGGCGCCGCGCCCAACCGCACCTCGCCGCCATGCATCTCGACGATGCGCAGCACGATGGACAGACCCAGCCCGCAGCCCTGGGCATCATGACCGAGGCCGCGATGGAAACGCTCGAACACCCGCTGCCGCTCGGCGACGGGGATCCCCGGCCCGCTGTCGGCCACGGCGACGACGGCGTGCCGCCCCTCGCGGCGCAGGCTGACCTCCACCTGACCGCCGGACGGTGTATAGCGCACAGCGTTGTCGATGAGATTGCGCACCAACACCAGCAGGGCCAGCGGATTGCCCTGTACGTCGAGCGCCTCGGCGGCCCCCAGACCGAGATCGATCTGCTTGCCGACCGCCAGCGGCATGCACAGTCCGATGGCCTCCTCCGCCAGCGCGCGCAGCGCCACGGGCGTGAACTCGCCCGGTCCCTGCTCCGGATCGAGACGCGCCAGCGTAAGCAACTGTTCCACCAGATGACTGGCGCGATCCACACCACTCATGATCGCCGTGAGGGCGCGGCGGCGATCCTCGTCATCCCTGGCACGCAGCGCCACCTGCGCCTGGGTCTTCAGGCTGGCCAGCGGCGTGCGCAACTCATGGGCGGCATCGGCGGTGAAACGGCGTTCGCGGGCAAAGGCGTCTTCCAGCCGCGCCAGCAGGTCATTCAGCGCGGTGACCAGCGGCTGCACCTCGCGCGGAATACGGGTGTCGCGGCCAAAGCGATCCAACTGGGTGGCGGAACGCCGCTCCACTTCACCTGCCAGTTGCCGCAGCGGCCTCAGGCCACGGCCGATCCCCCCCCAGATGGCGAACACCAGAATCGGCAGGGCCAGGATGATGGGAACCAGAACCTGCCCGGTGATTTCATTGATCATCGTTTCGCGCACGGCATGGCGCTCCACCACCTGCACCATCAGGTCGGGCTCCGCCACGTGCATGGCGTAACTGCGCCACGCCCCGCCCGCATCGGCGATGTCCGCAAATCCTGCCCGCTGCGGCCGCTCTGACGGCGGACTGCCGGAGGATTGCAGGAAGGGACGGCCCCGCAGCCAGATGCGGAACTCCAGTTTGGCGGCATATTTCTGATCGAAGAACAGCTTCTCCAGCTCCGCGACCTCTTCCTGCAGATCATGCGCCGTGGGCTTTGGCTTCACGCTGCCGGTTGCCGGCTCCTTCAGCTCATGCAGCACCATGCCGGCCAGCACATGACCGGCCCGCGCCAGGTGGGCGTCGTAGACCTCCTCCGCCTCGTGTGCGGTCCTCCACCAGGTGACATACACAATGCCGAGCCACATCACCAGAAAGATGACCATCAACAGCGACAGCAGGCGCAGCCGTATCGAATTCATTTCAGCACCATGTAGCCGACGCCGCGCACGGTGCGGATCAAGTCTGCCCCCAGCTTCTTGCGCAGGTGATGGATATAGACTTCCAGCGTGTTGCTCTCCACGCCCATGTCCCAGCCGTACAGCGCCTCCTCCAGCCGGCTGCGCGACAGCGCCTCGCCGGCATGCTGCAACAGCAGATGCAGCAGGGCGAACTCACGCGCCGGCAGCTCCACCGGCACGCCGTTGCAGGTAAGGGTATGGGCGGCGGGGTCGAGCACCAGCGCACCGTGCTCGATGGCGGTGGTGGCGCGGCCGCTGCGGCGGCGTGCCAGGGCACGCAGGCGCGCCGCCAGCTCGTCGATGTCGAAGGGCTTGGTGAGATAATCGTCGGCGCCGGCGTCCAGTCCCTGCACCCGATCGGCCACTGCATCATAGGCCGTGAGGATCAGCACCGGCGTGTCGTTGCCGTTGCGGCGCAGGCGTTTGAGCACCTCCATGCCGGAGAGGCGCGGCAGGCCGAGGTCGAGCACGATGAGGTCGAAGCGATCCGAGGCACAGGCCTGCACCGCCGCCTCGCCATCGCGCACCCAGTCCACGGCATACCCCTCCTGGCGCAGGCCGGCACCGATGCCGTCGCCCAGGAGGGGATCGTCTTCAACCAGCAGTAATCGCATAGAGGATCAGTAGATCGGTTCGTTCATCTTCTTCCTGGCCAGGTCGATCGCCGCCATGATCTCCTTGCGCCGTCCCGCGTCGGCGATCTCGCGCCCCGGCCGCGGCGGCGCCGCCAGCGCCTTCTCCAGCACGGCGAGGGCCTTCTTGTAGTCGTGCTCGGCAATGAGGAAATCGCCGTAGAAGTAGTTGGGGTCCATGCCGTCGGGATTCATCTGCAGCGCCTTTTCCAGATAGGCGCGCGCCTTGTCGTCGTCGCCGAAACCGATGGGCCAGCCGGGCACCTGATAATAGAGGCTGCCCAGCGAGGTGTACACCGAACCCTGCAGGGCTGCAGCATCGATCTGCTCGGCCTTGAGCAGGAGGTCGCGCGCCTCGGTCACCAGACTGAGCGCACCGAGGCCGCCCTTGGCGCCGGCATAGCTGGACAGCACGATGGCCTGCCAGATGAGCGGTTCGGCGCGGTTCGGCATGGCGGCGCTGACGGCCTTGGCACGTTCGGCCAGGTCGGCCAGTGCCTTCTCCTTCGCATCGCCCTGCAGGGTGAAGTTGGCGGTGTCCCAGTCGCGGATCAGTTGCACCAGTTGCGCGTCCCCGGCGGCGTGGGCCTGCATGGCACCGAGGGACAGCAGCAAAACCATGAACAGTTTCTTCAGCATGATGACATCCTCCTTGTGGCGTATTTTCAGCTTTGTGCGTAACGGCGCATGACGGCGTTCTGGCCGCGCAGGGCGCGATCCACCAGGCGCGGCAGCAGCGCATTGAGGCGGGCGAAGAAGGATTCCGGAAAACCGACATAGGCCTCGTCGCGATCCTGCTGTAATGCACGCACCACGGCCTGCGCCACCACCTCGGGCGGGTCCATGTTCATCTTCACCTCGCGCGCCATGGCCATCACCGTGCCGTTGTTGATGGCGGTTCGGGCGGCGCGCGGCGCGACATAGGTGACGCCGACGCCGCTGCCGTCCAGCTCGCGGCGCAGCGCCTCGGAAAAGCCGCGCAGACCGAACTTGCTGGCCGAATAGCTGGTGAAGCAGGCAAAGCCGATGGTGCCGAAGGTGGAGCCGATGTTGACCACGCGCCCCTCGCCCTGCACCAGCAGGTGCGGCAACACCTCCCGCGTCAGCAGCATCGGGCCGAGCAGGTTGGTCTGCACGATGCGTTCGATGGTGGCCGGGTCCTGCTCGGCGAACAGGGTGAACTCCAGCGCGCCGGCGTTGTTGATCAGCACGTCGATGCCGCCCAGTTGCGCGCGCGCCGACTCGACCATCTCCCGGCGCTGGGCGGCATCGGTGATATCACCTTCGATGATGTGCGCCTGGGCCGGCATGCTGCGCAGGCGGCGCGCCACCGTATCGAGGGCATCACGGCGGCGGCCGGCCAGAGCCAGGCGCGCGCCGCGCGCGGCGAGGGATTCGGCGATGGCGGAGCCGAGGCCGCCGCTGGCGCCGGTCAGCAGGATGCGACAGCCTTCGAGATTCATGCGGCCTCCTTGCGCGGTGCGTGCGGCAGGTTGCGGAAGATGTCGCCGTACAGGCGGTACATGGCGCGGGCACAGTGGATCACCGCGGCGCGATCGTCGGGGTCGTCCAGCCGGTCCATCAGTTCCTCGTAAAAGCCGACGTGGCTCTTGTCCAGCTCGCCGTGCGAGGTGAGGTAGGAGAAGCACTTGTCGGACAGGCCGAGCGACTGCTTGATCGCCGCTGCGGCATTGAGCGCCAGCGCCACGCTGGTCCCTTCCAGCACCAGCACCATGCCGAAGAAGCCGACCGGGTTGCGGCGCATCACCGTGTCGTAGGCGTAGGCCACCATCACGTCGGTGGCGTGGGACGCCTGGCCGTGGCGCACGGCATTGTCGTCGCCGCCGGCATGACGGATATCGTTGAGGATCCACTCGTGATGGCCCTTCTCCTCGTCGATGTAATGGGCAATCGCCTCGCGCAGCCACTCCAGCCGTTCCGGCAGGCGCGCGCCGCAGGCCATCAAGAGCGGCACCGTGTGCTTGACGTGGTGATAGGCCTCGGCGAGGAAGGCCAGATAGCTGTCGTGCGACACCGCACCGCGCAGGGCATCGTTGATCAGCGGAATGGCCAGCAGTTCGTTGCGCTCGTTTTCAGTGGCGCTCACCAGTTGTTGGAAGAAGCTCATGCCGTTACCTCCTTGACAGTGGTTGCATAAAGGGCGTCGAGGCGGGCGCCGTAGGCGTCCAGGATGGCCTGCCGGCGCGGCCGCCCGTTGGCGGTGGCCTGGCCGTTGGCCGGGGTGAAAGGCGTTGCCGCGCGCAGCCAGCGCCGGATGCGGGCATAGTCGGGCAGCTCGGCGTTGGCCGCGGCGATGGCGGCGTCGATTTCGCTGTCGGATGCAGCGGAGGCGATCACGGCGGCATTCCACGGCCGTGCCTCGCCGAACACCGCCGCCTGCGGAATGGCGCGGTGGCGCGTCAGCTCCGCCTCCACCCATTCCGGCGCGACGTTGCGGCCGAAGGCGGTGATGAACATGTTCTTCTTGCGCCCGGTGAGGTGGAGGAAGCCGTCGGCATCCAGGTAGCCGAGGTCGCCGCTGTCCCACAGACCGTCGCCGGCAGCTTCACCGCCGAGATAACCGAGGAAAACGGCGCCGCCGATGCGGATCTCGCCGTCGGCGGCGAATTCCAGTTGTACATGGGGCAAAGGCTTGCCCACCGCGCCGAGACGGTTGGCGCCGGCGCTGTTGACCGCCACCACCGAGGCACACTCGCTGAGGCCGTAGCCCTGGTACACCGGCAGGCCGCAGCCGGCCGCTTCCTCCAACAGGCGTGGCGACACGGCGGCGCCGCCCACCGCCAGATAGCGCATGTCGGTCAGCGGCGGGACGCCGGCGGTAAGCACGGCCAGCAGCCCCTGTAACTGCGCCGGCACCAGGATCGCGCTGTTGGCGCGCTGCTCGCGCAGGGCGGCATACAGGCGGCGCGGGTCCAGACCGCTGGCCCCACTCAGGCCGACCGCGGAGAGCGGCGCGAGCACGCTGCAGGCACCGAGCAGCAGCGGGGCATACAGGCCGCCGATGTTTTCCAGCAGGGTCGGCAGGGGCAGGCAGGCGAGATGGCGATCGCCGGCCCGGGCGCCGCTGACCTCGGCCAGCGAGGCGGCCACCGCATCCATCGCCACCTGTGCCAGGCACACGCCCTTGGGCTGGCCGGTGGTGCCGGAGGTGTAGGTGATCTTGGCGGTGCCGGCCGGCAGTGCCGGGGCCTCCGGCACCTTACGGGTGAACAGATGCAGATCACACCCGGCCACATTGAAGGGTTGTTTGTGTTGCCACGGCAGCAACGCCCCCATGACGGCGTCTTCGCACAGCACCGCATCGGCGCCGCTGCCCTCCAGGGCGTGGCGCAGCTGCGCGGGCGAAAAGAAGGACGGCAGCGGCAGCAGTACCACGCCGGCGCGCTGCGCCGCCAGGTCGATCACCGCCCAGGCCGGCGCATTGTCCAGTGCCAGACCGAGGACACGGATACCGGCCTGACGCAGCTGCGCGGCCGCGACCTCCACCCGCCGCGCCAGGGTGGCGTAGTCCAGCGTCACACCACCGCCCTGCACCGCCGGGGCGGTCGGCGTCTGCACGGCGTGACGTGCCACGGCGGCGAGCACCGCGCTCATCGCCAGGCCCTCGCCAGGCGGCCGTCCGCCAGCGACTGTTCCCACAGGCCGCGCAGCAGGGCGCAGGCGTGCTCCAGCTGCATGGCCCGCTGCAGGCGCTCGAAGCCCTGCGCCACGTCGCCGGCCAGGACCACCGGCTTGCTGTCGTAGTAGCGCCCCCAGCGCGCGCGCGCCGCGCCCAGGCGCGCGCCGTCCGCCTGCGCCAGCTCGGTCAGGTCGATGCCGACGTGGGCAAAGGCGTTGCGCAGCGCCGGTACCGCGGTGAGGGCCACCCACTCCACCCCGGCACCGCGCAGAAAGGCATTCAGCGCCACGATCATCCAGCGCGCCGCGCCGGCGTGGGCCACCGCCAGGTTGCCCAGCTCCACCACCCGCTCGCGCCGCACCGCGCAGCCGCCGCGGCTGTGGATGACCTGCTCCACCGGGGCATCGAGGTACTGTTCCAGGAACAGCGGCTCCTGCGCCGCGCTGCGCACGCCCATCACCGCCAGTGGCTCACCCGCCTGCGTGCGCAGGGCGATGAGCAGCGGCATGAATTCGCGTACATCGGCGCCGTAGGCGCGGGCGTAGGTGTCGTGAACGAAGGCTTCCAGCTCGACCCGCCCGCCAGAGCCGGCCGGCAGCAGCTCCAGATGTGCCCCGTGGGGATTCAGTTCGGTAACCGGGATTCCCATTGCCATTCCCTCCCATCGCAGTGTGGGGAATAGCGTAGGGAGGGGCGGCTTAAGGTTTCCTTAAACGCCGCAAGGGAATTGTGTGACCGGACGCACAGGGCGCGACGGTCACCCGTCGCGCCGTCAAGGTCTCAACGCCGCTTCTGCAGGGTCTCGGTGATCCAGTTGCCCGGCACCGGTTTGCTGAACAGGTAGCCCTGGGCGGTGGTACAGCCCTCCTGCAACAGGAAGGCCTGCTGTTCCACGGTCTCCACGCCCTCGGCCACGATATTCAGTTGCAGGCTGCGGCCCAGGGCGATGACGGCACGGATGATGGCGGCATCGTTGGCGTCGTTGGGGATATCGCGCACGAAGGAGCGATCCACCTTGAGGGTGTCGATGGGGAAACGCTTCAGGTAGCTGAGCGAGGAGTAGCCGGTGCCGAAGTCGTCGATGGCCAGACTGACGCCGATGTCACGCAGCTCGTCCAGTACGCGGATGGTCTCCTCGGCGTGCCCCATGATGACGCTTTCGGTGATCTCCAGTTCGAGGTGCTGCGGCGCCAGGCCGGTCTCCTGCAGCACCTGCCACACCGTGGTGACGATGCCGCCACGCAGGATCTGCACACCGGACAGGTTCACCGCCACATGCTCCAGCGGCAGGCCCATGTCGAGCCACTGCTTCATCTGCCGGCAGGCGCTGCGCAACACCCAGACACCGATGGGCTGAATGAGGCCGGTCTCCTCCGCCAGGCCGATGAAACGATCCGGCGCCACCAGCCCGAGTTCGGGATGGCGCCAGCGCAGCAATGCCTCCACCGCATAGGTCTTGCCGTCGGCGAGGTTCACCTTGGGCTGGAAATACAGCACCATCTCCTCGCGCTCCAGCGCCTGGCGCAACGCCACCTCGAGCTGGAAGCGCTCCAGCGCATTGGCGGTGAGCGCCGCGGTATAGAACTGGTAAATGTTGCGGCCGCGCTCCTTGGCACGATACATGGCGATGTCGGCATTCTTCACCAGGGTCTCGGCGTCATCGCCATCGTCGGGGAACAGGCTGATGCCGATGCTGGCACCGAGGTGGATGTCGGAACCGCCGACGTGGAAGGTCTCCTGGAATACATCCAGCAGCTTCTGCGCCACCTGCGCCAGATCGCTGGCGGCGGCCACATCCTCGACAATGACGATGAATTCGTCGCCGCCGGTACGGGCGATGGTGTCGGTCTCGCGCATGCGTTGCTGGAAACGCTGCGCCACCTGCTGCAACAGGGCGTCGCCCACCGGATGGCCCAGCGTATCATTGACGTCCTTGAAGCGATCCAGGTCGAGGAACAGCACGCCGACGCGCTGACCATTGCGTCGCGCGTGGGACAGCGCATGGGTCAGGCGCATGTTGAACAGCACGCGGTTGGGCAGGTCGGTGAGCGGGTCATGATGGGCCAGGTGATCGAGCTGCTGCTGCGAGCGTTTCAGCACGGTGATGTCGGTGAACACCAGCACATAGTGGGTCACCGCGCCGCGCTCGTCGCGCACCGCACTGACGGTGATCCACAGCGGGAAGCTTTCGCCATTCTTGCGCCGTGCCCGCGCCTCGCCCTGCCACTGGCCGGTCTGGTGCACCTGCGGCCACACGCCCTGGAACAGGGTGTCACCTTCGGCATCGGCGTGCAGCAGGGCGATGGTCTCGCCTTGCGCCTCGTCCTGGCTATAGCCGGTGATGGCCACGAAGGCGTTGTTCACGGCGACGATGCGGCCATCGACACCGATGATCATCACGCCCTCGGCCGTGCTCTCGAACACCGCCGCCGCCTGGCGCAGTTGTGCCTCGACCTCGCGCTGCGCAGTCACGTCCCAGAAGATGCCAAGCAGGCCGAGGGTACGCCCCCCCTCATCCCGCAGCGGTGTCTTCACGGTATGGATATAGCGGGTCTCGCCATCCTTGACGTAGGGTTCCTCGCGCTCATCCAGTTCGCCGCTGGCGATGACCTGACGATCGACAGTGCGGTAGGCCTCGGCCAGCTCAGCGGGATAGAAATCGAAATCGCTCTTGCCGGTGATCGCCTCCGTGGTGACACCCAGGTCATCGGCATACTGGCGATTGCAGGAGACATAGTTCAGCTCGGTATCCTTGTAGAATACCCGCTGCGGCAGATTGTCCACCAGCAGGCGATACAGCCGTTCACTGTCGCGCAGCGCCTGCTCGCGGCTCTGCACCGCAGCGGCCATGCCGTTGAAGGCGCGGCCCAGGCGCCCCAGCTCGTCACGACTCGTCACCTCGACGCGGCGCCCGTAATCGCCGCGCTCGATGGCCTCGGCGCCATCCACCAGATGGTCCACCGGGCGGGAGATGGTGCGGTTCGCCAGCCAGGTGCCCACCGGCATGATCACCAGCGCCGACAGCGCCAACACCCCCAGCAGCGCCCATTGCGTACGGCGGATCTCGCCCTGCACCACCGTCTTTTCCACCGCGGCGACCAGATAGGCCCGCGCCTGACGCGCCAGGGGCAACAGGCGCGCCGCCAGGAAGTAGTCGTCGTGCGCCAGGTCAACCCGCACCGTCTCCCCGGCGCGGCGCAACAGCGGCACGGCATCGAGCTGCGTCACCAGGATCGTGTGCAAACCACCCAGGCGGGCACCGTCGTCGAACAACACGGCAAAATCCACTCCGCTGCGTTGCTGTATGGCGGCGACGAAGTCCTGGCGGAAAAAGTTGGTGGCACTCACCAGGCCGACGGTGAACCGGCTGCCGTCGGCATAAGTGCGCAACACCGGCTGCACGGTTTCCTGCACAAAGCCGCGCATATCGCGCCGATAGGCCATGGTCGCCGACAGGTCATCGGCATCGCGCTGCAGCTCCAGTGTCTGCGGCAATGAGCCGCGCTGCCATGTGCCTTCACCGGCATCATCACGCAGGTAGACCACCGGGGCCCCTGCCTCCCACGACACGAAACCGCTCACCGCCGCATCGGCGGTGGAGAAGAAGGCCAGCAGGTCGCCGCGGCCATCATAGACGGCGATCTGCCCTACCTCGCCGGCACGCGCCTGGTTGCGCAGCATGTCGGCCAGGCGCTGCTTCTCCACGTCGTAGATCAACGGCTGGTAGTCTTCCACCGTGGCGTACTGGTGAATCATGTTGACCGCAGCGATAAGGTCATCACGCTGCACCAGGGCACGTACGTTGTTCTGCAAGTGCATCTCGCGCAGCCGCAAATCGGCGTCGACAGTAGTGAATACCTTGCCGAACTGCTGCTGTGCGGTGGTGATATGAAACCGCTCGATCAGGTGCGACAAGGCGATGCCCACCACCGCAAGCACCAGGACAATGGACGACAACAGTAGCAACTGCAGACGGAATTTGATGCCGTAGATGAAGGCCATGGATGATTCCTAGAAAATCGGTGCGACCTGTTCGACGTTGTCGCGCGTAACCATGATGGACTCCACCACCACACGCTTCGGCACCTTCTCGCCACGGCCGATGGCCAGCACGACCCTGGCAGCCTCGGCGGCACAGGTGGGATAGGTAAAGCTGGCGGTCTGTTCGCCGCGGCGGATCGCCTCGCGCGCCTCGGCGATATAGTCGATACCGACGATGATCAACCTGGCCGGGTCGCGCCCCGCCTTGCGCAGGGCGATGCGCGCGCCGGCCGCCATGCTGTCGCTCTGGGCATAGATGGCGTCGAAGGGCACACCCTCGCGCACGGCTTCCTCGACGGCGCGGATGGCATCGGCCCGCAGGTAATTGGCGGGTTTGACGGCGCTGACCTGCACCCCCGGATGTTGTTTCAACTCCTCCAGGAAGGCCTCGGTGCGGGCGATGGCGGTGGTGGCGGTGGGCACGCCCTGCAACATCAGGATGCGGCCCTCGCCCTTGAGCTGTGCCGCCATGTAGCGGGCCGCGCGCCGCGCGATGGCGGCATCGTCCGGGGCGATGAAACTGGTGTAGTCATCGGTGCTGATACGTCGTGTCAGCAGCACCACCGGGATGCCGCTGCGATAGGCCCGCGACAATACCGGGGTCATGGCCGCGCCGTCGCGCGGGCTGGCGACGAGCACATCTACCTTGGCGTATACCAAATCCTCGATGTCACGGATCTGGCGCGCCGTTTCACCGTGACCGTCGGTAATGGTGAGGGTAACCCCGGACTGGCCCGCCAGGGCCGCCTTCAGCCCCTCGGCCTGGGCCAGGCGCCAGTCGTTGGCCAGGGTGTCCTGGGCAAAGCCGATGGCGAGGGGACGCGGCTCCGCCGCCATGACGGCAGTCGCCCACGCCAGCAGGCCGACAAGGCAGGTTATTGTTGTTCTCATCGCGCACCCCTGACGATTTGTTGCGATAAGTCTGTCTGCTACCGCGACCACAGGTTATCACAACCCATGCCCCCAACGCGGTAACATGCGGCCATGGACGCCTTGCCCCCACTCTCCACCGCCGCCGATCCCCTCGCCGCCCTGGCCGACCGTATCCTCGCCGAGCAGGCCGGACAGCTGCCGCTGCTGGCCGGCGTGACCGTGCTGTTGCCGGCACAGGAGACGGCGCCGCGTCTGCGCCGCCTGTTGCTGGCCGGCGCCGCGGCACGCGGTCACCGTGCCCTGCTCGGTCCACGCCTCCTGACCCTGGGCGACTGGCTCGCCGGCTTCGCACCCGGGCACAGCGTCATCAGCGACTATGGCCGTGAACTCTTGCTGGTGGAGGCCCTGCGCGACCAGCGCCAGATGTTCGGTCACGGCAACCTGTGGTCCCTGGCCGACAGCCTGCTCGACCTGTTCGACGAGCTGACCCTGAATCGCATCGGCCTGCCGCCAACACTGGAGGAGTTCCGCCGGCGCCTCGTCGCCGGTTATGGCCCGGACAGCCATGCCCTCGGCGCCCTTGCCCTGGAGGCGCGCGTGGTGCACACCCTGTGGCAGGCCTGGCATCAGCAGATGGAGGCCCGTGGCGTGATCGATCGGCCCGCTGCCACCCTGCTGCGTCTCGCCGCCAGCCTGGAACACATCGACGGTCCGCTCTATCTGGCGGGCTTCCGTCCCGCCAACCGCGCCGAGGCGGAGTGGTTGGCCGCGCTGCGGCAGCACCCGGCCGTGCGGGCCGTGGAACAGCAAACCGAACCGGCCAAGACCGACTCGCCCTATGCCGCCTTCCTGAACCAGGCGCTGTGGCCGCAGGCGCACCCGCTGGCCGAGCGCGCCCACGCCTTCGCCGCCGCCCATCCGGTATCGCCCGCCGCCGGCCGCCTCGTCATTCATGCCGCCGACGGCGCCGAGCAGGAGGCGCGCGCGGTGGAGTTACAGGTACGGCTGCGGCTGCTGGACGGTTGCGACAGCGTGGCGGTGATCACCGAAAACCGTCGCCTCGCCCGCCGCGTGCGCGCCCTGCTGGAGCGCGCCGAGGTGGCGGTGCAGGACGCCGCCGGCTGGGCCCTGTCCACCACCAGCGCCGCCGCCGCGCTGGAACGTTGGCTGCAATGCGTGGAAGAGGACTTCCCCTACCAGGCCATGCTCGACCTGCTCAAGTCGCCTTTCGTGTTTACCGGCGCAGAGCGCGCCACGCGCCTCAACGACGTCTACCGCCTGGAGCAGGGCGTGGTGTTGCAGGGCAACATCGGCCGCAGCCTGGCGCGTTATCGCCAGCAGTTGCGCGAGCGCCAGCTCCTGCTGCCGGCCGAGATGGCGCCGGAACTGGAGCGTATCGCCGCCCTGCTCGATCATCTCGAATATGCCGCCACCCCGCTGCGCCTGCTGTCGGCCTATCCGCAACGTCCCGATCGCCTGCTCGCCGCCCTCGACGAAAGCCTGCGCCGGCTCGGTCTCGCCGCCAGCTTCGCGGCGGACGCCGCCGGTGCACGCCTGTTGCAGGAATTGGCGGCGATGGCCGCCGCCGTGGAGCAGGACACCCCGCCGCTGGCCTGGAGCGAGTTCCGCGCCTGGCTGAGCCGCACCCTGGAACGCTACAACTTCCGTCCGCCGGTGAGCGGCAGCCGGGTGCAGTTGATGGGCCTGGAGCAGAGCCGCCTGGGCCACTGGGACGCCATCATCATCGCCGGTGCCGAACGCGAATACCTGCCCGGCGCACCGACGCCATCGCCCTTCTTCAACGAGGCGGTGCGCCGCGAACTCGGCCTACCCACGGCCGAGGAACGGTGCCACGAGCGGCTGCTCCAGTTCCGCCGCCTGCTGGAGGCGGCACCGCACGTAACGCTCACCCTGCGCCGCCAACAGGATGGCGAAGATGTCCTGCCCAGCCCCTGGGTGGAGGCCTTGCGCGCCTTCCATCACCTGGCATGGAACGCTGCTCTGAGCGATCCGCAACTTGCCGCCTGGACCGGCGATGCGCAGACAGAGGTGTTCCTCTGCGACACCCCGGCCCTGCCCACGCCGCCGGGGTTGGCGCGGCCCACCCTGCCGGCCGCCCTGCTGCCCAAGACCCTGTCGGCCAGCGGCTATCAGCAGCTCATCGATTGCCCTTACCGTTTCTTCGCCGCCCGCGCCCTCGGCCTCGCCCCACCCGAGGCGATCCGCGAGGCGCTGGAAAAGGCCGATTACGGCGAACGCGTGCACCGCGCGCTGCAAGCCTTTCACCACGGCCTCCCCGGCCTGCCCGGCCCCTTCGGCCGCGTCATCACCGCAGCCAACCGCGACGAGGCGGAGGCCCTGCTGCGCGATATCGCCGAACAGGTGTTCGCCGACGACGTCGCCGGCAACCTGCTGCACCGCGGCTGGTTGCTGCGCTGGCAGGCGGTCATCCCGCGCTACATCAAGTGGGAACTGGAACGGGAGCAACAGGGTTGGCGCGTGCATCAGGCCGAGCTCACCCTGCGACGCGAAGACTGGCTGCCGGGGCTGACGCTGAAGGGACGCATCGATCGTCTCGACCGCGGCCCCGATGGCCACGGCATCGTCGACTACAAGACCGGCACCGTGCCAAAGGACGCGGAGGTGCATGAAGGCGAGGCGGTGCAGCTACCCTTCTACGCCCTGCTCAGCGACGAGGCCATCGCGCAGGCCGAGTACGTGGCGCTCGATGGGGAAAATGTCAGCGCCCGGGCGACCCTGAGCGCTGCGGAACTGACGGCGCTGCGCGACGCCAACGCCCAGCGCCTGCGCACTCTGTACGAGGAAATCGCCGCCGGCCGCCCCCTCCCCGCCTGGGGCGACAGCCGTACCTGCCGGCGGTGCGACATGGCCGGCGTGTGCCGGCGCGCGGCCTGTGACGAAGAGGTCACGGCACAATGAGCGGAATCACGACAAGACAAAAAAATAAGGGCGGCCTCGCGGCCGCCCTGGGTGTCCCTACGTGTGGCATCCTGCCTCCTTCACATCCGTGCGAAGGTTCTCCTGTGGTCCATGCGTTCGGCTCCTGCGCCATGCACGGATGTAATGGTAGCAGAGCCCCCCACCCCGACAAGCGCGATGCCTCTCACAGATTTGCAATCTGCCACGCAACAATTTTTTCCCCCCGCGCAAACAAACGTCTTGTCGACAAGCACTTGCAGCACACGGCAGCGCAAGTGATCGCCGTGCGGCCACAACCTTGCCGCAGGCACGCTTACAGCGCTTTCAGAAAATTCCTACAAATTTCCGCACCGCAGTGACGCCATGACCGAACCTACGACACACCATCCCAGCGATCCGACGGTCAACGCCACCGTCATGGCCTCCGCCGGCACCGGCAAGACCTGGCTGCTGGTAACTCGCCTGACGCGCCTGCTGTTCGAGGGCGCCGCACCCGACAGCATTCTCGCCATCACCTTCACGCGCAAGGCGGCGGCGGAGATGCAGACCCGCCTCGCCGAACGCCTGCTGCGCCTGGCTGCCCTTGACGACAACGCACTGGCCGAAGAACTGCACACCATGCACATCACCCCGACGGCAGAGACACGGGCGCGGGCGCGCCGCCTGTACGAAGAACTGCTGCACGCCGGGCGGCCCCTGCGCACCACCACCTTCCACGCCTTTTGTCAGGATATCCTGCGCCGCTTTCCGCTGGAGGCCGACGTGCCGCCCGGCTTCGAACTGACTGAAAAGAGCGGCGAACTGCGCGCCGCCGCCTGGGAGGCGCTGGTAAGCGAGGCCAGCGCGGCCAACGATGCGCAAACGGCCCGCGATCTGTCCCTGCTGCTGGAGCTGTGCGGCGGCCAGAGCAACGTCACCGCCGCCCTGAACAGTTTTCTCGATCACCGCAGCGACTGGTGGGCCTTCACCACCGGCCATGATGATGCCTGTGGCCACGCCACGGCGCGGTTGCGGGAGCTGCTGCAGGTGGACCCCGACAGCGATCCGCGGGCGGAGTTGTTCACCTCGCAGAACCTGGCCCTGCTGACCGAGTTCCGCGATCTGCTGGCGCTGCATGCCACCAAGACCAATGCCGAACACGTCGAACGCTTCAGCGACATCCTTGCTCCGGATGCCGATCCGCTGCTGCGCTACCAGCAAGCACGTGCCGTGTTTCTCAAGAAGGATGGCGAACCTCTGGCGCGCAAACATATGGACACGCAGGAGAAGAAAATGGGTGCCGCCGGCGAAGCCCGCTTTCTGGAACTGCATGCCCTGATGTGCGCGCAATTGGCGCGGGTGCACGATGCCCTCGCCGCGCAACAGACGCTGATGATGCACGCCGCCTGGTATCGTGCCGGCAGCCGCCTGCTGGAGCACTACCAGCGCCTCAAGGAAGAGCAGCGCCTGCTCGACTTCACCGATCTGGAGTGGCGCGCCTACCGTCTGCTCACCGCGGCCGACAACGCGCACTGGGTGCAATACAAGCTGGACCAGCGCATCGATCACCTGCTGGTGGACGAGTTCCAGGACACCAATCCGACGCAATGGCGCCTGCTGCTGCCGCTGCTGCAGGAAATGGCGGCCGGCACCGGCGAGCGGGCGCGCAGCGTGTTTCTGGTCGGCGACGGCAAGCAGTCCATCTACCGCTTCCGCCGCGCCGAGCCGCGCCTGTTCCACGCCGCGCATCGCTGGCTGCAACAGCACCTGAACGCCGCCGCCTATCCGCTGCACGTTTCCTACCGCTCCGCGCCGGCAATCATGGAATGCGTCAACCGGGTGTTCGGCGCCGGCGGCCCGCTGGCCGGCGTGCTGGATGATTTCACGCCGCACGACACCCACCACCAGGCGTTGTGGGGCCGGGTGGAGGTGCTGCCGCTGATCGAGTCGCCCGAACCCGAGGCGGCTGTACCGCGCACGACGCTGCGCAATCCACTGCACGAACCCCGTGTCATTGTTGAAGATCAGCGTCACCTGGAGGAGGGCCGCCAGATCGCCCGCACCATCACCACGCTGCTGCAGGGCGGCACCCTGATCGGCCATGCCGATACGGCGCGCCCCCTGCGTTACGGCGATGTGATGCTGCTGGTGCGCAAGCGCACCCACGTGCACGCCTATGAACAGGCCTTGCGTGAGGCGGGCATCCCTTATCTCGGCACCGATCGCGGCACCCTGCTCGACAGCCCGGAAGTGGACGACATGGTGCGGCTGCTGGAAACGCTCATCACACCCTACAACAACCTGGCCCTGGCCCAGGTGCTGCGCTCACCGCTGTTCGCCTGCAGCGACGCCGATCTGATCACCCTCGCCCAGGGCCAGCGCGGCGCCTGGTTCGAGCGCCTGCTGCAAGTCGAAGCGGCGGCAGGCACGCCGCTGCGCCGCGCCGCCGATTGCCTGGGCCGCTGGCATGGTCTGGCCGGTGCATTGCCGATCCACGACCTGCTCGACAAGGTGTACAGCGAAGGCAACGTCATCGCCCGCTACGAGGCGGCCTTCCCGTCGCATCTGCGCACACGCCTGCGCGCCAATCTCACGCGCTTCATCGAACTGGCGCTGGAAATCGACCACGGCCGCTACCCCAGCCTGACCCGTTTCCTCGCCCGCCTCGGCGAGATGCGCGAACAGGGCGAGGCACCGGACGAGGCGCCGGCGGAAAGCGCCACCGACCGCGTGCGCCTGCTGACCATCCATGCCGCCAAGGGGCTGGAGGCGCCGGTGGTGTTTCTCGCCGATGCCACCGCCAGCGGCGGCAACGACCGTGCCTGGCATGCCCAGGTGGGCTGGCCGGCCGAGGCGGAGGCACCGCAACACATCCTGCTGGTGGGCAGAAAAGACCAGCAGGATGCCTTTACGCGCCAACAATTGGCGGAGGAACAGCGGGCGGAACAGCGAGAGGCCGCCAATCTGCTGTACGTGGCGCTGACCCGCGCCAGACAATTGCTGTATATCACCGGCTGTCGCCCCAACCAGGGCAATGATCTGGGCTGGTACGGCGTGTTGCAGCAGGCAGTCGCAGAACCCATCACATCCAATACCATGCCCTGTGCCGCGGCAGCGGCCACTGCCACGGTGCAGACCGCCGCGCCGCTGCCGCCCGCGGCATTGCGCCAGGTGCTCCAGGTGCTGCCGCTGACACGCGAGATCGCCCCCAGCCGCAGCGTGCAGCACACGGGCGGCGACGGCAGTGACGAGGATGGCCGTCTGCGCGGCATCGCCATCCACCGCATGCTGGAACTGCTCAGCGCCGGGGGCGACGCCAACCAGGTGCGCGCCCACGTCGCCGCCGAGCTGCAATACCCGGCCGATGACGACGAATTCATCGCCTGGTGGCAGGAGGCGCAGGATGTGCTGAGCGCACCGCCGCTGCGCCACCTGTTCGATCCTGCCTGCTACCGGGAGGCCTGGAACGAGGTACCGCTGCATTACGACCATGCCGGCTGCACCGTATATGGTCTGATCGATCGCCTGGTGCTGACCGATACCGCCGTGGTGATCGTCGATTACAAAACCCACCGTCAGGCCGTCACCGGCAGCCTGTCCGAGCTGGCGGCTCCTTACGCCGCACAGATGGCCTGGTACGCCAAGGGGGTGCGCCGACTGTGGCCGGACAAGGCAGTGCGCACGCTGCTGCTGTTCACCGCGACGCGGCAAACCGTTGAAATCGACTGAAACCGCCCTAGATCACTCACCCTGCGTTTCACTCCGACACGAAGGTATTCCATCCCATGAGCAACAGCGCACACATCATTGAAGTCACCGCCGAAAATTTCGCCGCCGTGGTCGATCGCTCCATGCAAGTACCTGTTCTGGTGGATTTTTGGGCCGCCTGGTGCCAGCCATGCAAGGCACTGCTGCCCATCGTGGAAAAACTGGCGGCGGAATATCAGGGCCGGTTCCTGCTCGCCAAGGTCAATATCGACGAACAGCAGGCCCTGGCCAATCAGTTCGGCGTGCGCAGCGTGCCCACCGTGAAACTGATCCGCGACGGCCGCATCGTCGACGAGTTCAGCGGGGCCCTGCCGGAATCACAGGTGCGAGCCTTCCTCGACAAACACATGGAGCAGCCGGCGGACAAGTACCTCGCCGCCGCGGAACAGGCCTGGCAGAGCGGTGATACCGTACAGGCGGAAGCCATCCTGCGTCAGGTGATGCGGGAGATTCCGGAGGACAGGCGCGCCCAGCTGATGCTGGCGGAACTGCTCGCCATCGGCGGCAACACCGACGAAGCCAGCCAGTTGCTCGCCAGCCTGCCTGCCGATGTGGCCCTGTCGCCACAGGCCGAGGCACTGCGTGCGCGCCTCAGCTTCACCGCGGCCGCCACCGGGGCACCGGATATCGACACGCTGCAACAGATGTTGACCGCCAATCCGCAGGACAGCCAGGCGCGCTACCAGCTGGCGGCCCGCCTGGTACTGGCCGGCGATCCGGAGGGGGCACTGGAGCAACTGCTGGAACTGCTGCGCCGCGATCGAAGCTGGGGTGACGATGCCGGCCGCAAGGGCATGCTGCAGATATTCGATCTGCTCGGTGGCCAAGGGGATCTGGTGAACCGCTACCGCCGCCTGATGTTCACGGCGATGCATTGAGACAACTACCGGAACCGGGAAAGAAGCACGGGGCCGCAAGGCCCCGTGCTTTTTTCTCGCTTGGCTGTTACCTCCTGGCCTGGCGCAATCGGTCCAGTTCCTGCGCCAGCTGCTCCGGGGGCAGGTAACCGGGGATCACCCTACCGTCGTCGAGCACCAGGGTGGGCGTGGCATTCACGCCGAACGAGCGCCCCAGGGCCAGATGCTCGGCCACCGGATTGCCGGCACACACGTTGCGATCCACCTTGTCTTCATTTTTCGCCAGGTCCATCGCCTTGTTGCGATCGGCGGCACACCACACCGAGGCGAGCTTGTCATAGGACGGTGAGGGAATGCCGGCACGCGGGAAGGCGAGATAGCGCACGGTGATGCCGAGGTCGTTCATCTGCTTGATGCCGCCGTGCATCTTGCGGCAGTAGGAGCAATCGATATCGGTAAACACCGTCACGGTATGCCTGGCCTTGCCCTTGGCCGGGTACAGGATCATCGAACCCTTGTTGGCCTCCAGAGCCGCCGCGCGCGCCTTGGCGCGCCACTCCTCGGTCAGATTGGCATCCTGTTGCAGGTCGAACATATCACCGCTGATCAGGTGGCGACCATCGGCGGAAATGTAAAACAGACGCGGGCCATAGGCGATCTGGTACAGGCCGGCGACCGGCGACGGAGTGATGGAATCGACCTGCTGCCCCGGCAGCAACCCGGCGGCCACGGCACGCAGCTTGACCAGTACGGCATCCTCGGCGTGCAGCGGCGCTACGCCGGCAAAAAACAGGGAAAGAAAGACCAGAAATAAGTTGCGAGACATTGGAGCTACCTGTGATGTAATCAGTCGCGGAAATTGTTGAACTGCAGCGGCATGTCGAGTTCCGCGCCACGCAGCAGGGCAATGACCTCCTGCAAGTCATCGCGCTTCTTGCCGGTGACACGCACCTGCTCACCCTGCACCGCCGCCTGCACCTTGATCTTACTGTCTTTGATACGTTTGACGATCTCCTTGGCCAGCTCCTTGTCGATGCCCTGGCGTACCTTGATACGCTGGCGGCAGCGCATGTTGGACGTTTCGATGTCATCCTCCTGCAGGCACTTGATATCGATGCCACGCTTGGCTAGACGCTGGTAGAGGATTTCCTTCATCTGCTTGATCTGGAAATCGTTCTGCGCCTGCAGCACCAGCGCTTCGGCTTCCTGTTCGACCTTGGCGCCGGAGCCCTTGAAATCGAAGCGGTTATCCACTTCACGGTTGGTCTGGTCGACGGCGTTGGCCAGTTCGTGTTTGTCAATTTCTGAAACAATGTCGAAAGACGGCATGGATTCCTCGCTCTATACAACTCGAACAATGGCTGCCTCAGCCGGCAGCCGCCACTTCTTCCGTCGCCCCCTCCAGCACCAGGCTGCGTACATCGATGCCATAGGCATGAGACTGCAAAATCCGCTTTATGTTCATCGGCCAGTTGTCGTTGGCATAGTGGGCCAGATTGAGCAGCTTACGTACCGGATAGGGGCGCTTCTCCGCATCCAGCACCAGGGTGATGATGGGACGCATGCGCTGCGCCAGATTCATGGTCATCACCACACCCACCTCGCCGGTCTCCAGCTCGACGATGCTGCCGATGGGATAGATGCCGAGACATTTGATGAAGGACTCGACCATGTCGCGCAGGAAGCTGTTCGGCGTCCAGCCATACATCAGGTTGAGCGCCTCATGGGGAGAAATGCCCATGTGGTAAACACGATCCGAGGTGATGGCATCGTAGACATCCACCACCGAGACGATCATCGGGAACTGCCCGATCTCCGCCGCCTTGAGTCCACGCGGATAGCCGCTGCCATCCACCCGCTCGTGATGGGAGCGGACGATATCCAGCGCCCGCTCGCTGATGTGTTCGCTGTCCTTGAGCAGCTCGTAACCATAACCGGCATGACGTTTCAACTCCACCATCTCGTCATCGGTCAGCCGGGTTGTCTTGTTGAGAATCTCCAACGGCACCTTCATCTTGCCGATATCGTGCAGCAGGGCACCGTGCCCCAGTTCGCGCAGGTCCTGCTCGCTCAGACCCAGATGACGGCCGAACACCAGACTCATGACGCAGACATTGATACTGTGCTGCGAGGTGTATTCATCGCGGTGCTTGAGCATGGTGAGCCACACCAGGGCGCTTTCATTGGCCATGATGGACTCGACCAGCTCGTTGACCACCTGCTTGGCCTCTGCCGGGTCTATGGAGCGCCCCAGACGCACATCCTCCAGCACCTGTCTGATATAGTCATGGGTGCGACCATAAGTCTCGCGCGCACGCTGCAACACACTTAGGAACGAACCTGTCTCCTGCTTCCAGCCCTGTCGTGGCTCGGCGGCCACATTGACGCGCTGGGTAGTGAAACGTGGTGTCGGGTGTGCCGCAGACGTCTCCTCTTCGGGCTGCTCCAGCACCAGATACTCGTCCATGCGCCGCAACAGGCGCATGTCCGGCTCCCAGCCGACCGACTGGGTGGCATCGACAAACACGAACTTGCAACAGGCCTGCAGTTGGGCAATCTCCTCATCCTTGGTGATGGGAAAACCCTGAAACAGAAACGGCGTCCCCAACCATGGCCGATCCAGCTCGGCCACATACATGCCGTGCTTGAGAGCATTGACATCAACCTTGATACGCTCGACTTCCAGCATCGCTACAGCTCCAGACTCCCACCTTTTCCAAAGGTCATGATAGCCCAATCAGCCGCGCGGATGATGTCGGGCGTGCAGGGCCTTCAGGCGCTCGCGGGCGACATGGGTATAGATCTGGGTGGTAGACAGGCTGCTGTGCCCCAGCAGCATCTGCACCACACGCAGGTCGGCCCCATGGTTGAGCAGATGGGTGGCAAAGGCGTGGCGCAGGGTGTGCGGCGACAGGTGCGAAGTGATGCCGGCCTGGCGGGCGTAGCGTTTGATCAAGTACCAGAAGGCCTGCCGCGTCATCGCCTCGCCGCGCCGGGTGGGAAACAGGGCGGCCGTCGCCTGCCCCTGCACCAGTTGCGGCCGCGCCACGGTCAGATAGCGCTCCAACCAGCTCACCGCCTCCTCGCCCAGCGGCACCAGGCGCTCCTTGCTGCCTTTGCCCAGGATACGCACCACCCCCTGCTGCAGGCTGACACGGTAGATCTCCAGGCTCACCAGTTCCGACACGCGCAGGCCGCTGGCGTAGAGCACCTCCAGCATGGCGCGATCGCGCAACCCCAGGGGATCTTCGATATCCGGCGCCGCCAACAACGCCTCTACCTCCGCCTCGGTCAGCGCCTTGGGCAGACCACGCCCCAGCTTGGGACTGTCGATGCGGGCACTGGGATCCTCGGTAAGCACCTGCTCACGCACCAGGTAACGGTAGAAGCGGCGCAGGCTGGACAACAGACGTGCCGTGGTGCGTGGCTGCGCCCCGGCGGTGACACGGCTGTGCAGATAGCCGAGCAAATCCTGCCGCGATACGCCCTCCAAAGGCGGCCCCGCCTGCTGCTCCAACCAGCGTGCCAATCCCTGCAGATCGCGCCGATAGGCCGCCAGGGTATGGTCACTCAGGCCGCGCTCCATCCAGAGCGCGTCGAGAAAGCGTTCCAGCAACGGCAGAGAGGATTGTTCAGCCGGCCGCTTCATGATCGAGCAGCCATTGTTTCAGCCGCAGCGGCGCGCCAGCGGTAGCCCCCATGTAACCGCCAGGGCCCTGGGCAGCCACCACGCGGTGGCATGGAATCAGCAGGGGAATCGGGTTGGCGCGGCAGGCCGCGGCCACGGCGCGGGCACTGCTGCCGAGTTGCGCGGCCAGCGCGCCGTAACTGCATGGCCGTCCCGGGGGGATGGCCTGCAGGGCCTGCCAGACCCGCTGTTGGAAAGGCGTGCCTCCTGCCGCCAGCGGCAGCGCAAGAGCTATGCGGGGGGACGCAAAATATGCCTGTACCGCCGTCACGGCACCGCGGGAACAGTCATCCTGCGGCACCTGCAACGGCGTGTCCACCGGGAGAAATGCGGTTTCACACACCATGCCGCCTCTGCAGCGTATGCCGAAACGCCAGCCCTCCGGCAGCGGCGTGACCACCACGGCGGACCACGGCCCGATCATGGCGACCGTACCAACAGCAGCTGCTGCAGTTCGCGTCGCAACACCGCTTTCCGTCCCGCGTCCTCCGTGGTGCGCAAGAGGTCCTCGTAGAGGTTGCGGGCATCGGCGACCAACCCGGCTTTGGCCAAGGCCTGGGCGGCCTGGTAGCGCGCCGTCTGCCCCCATGGATCCATTGACAGCGGTTGCGGCACCATGGCCGAACGCAGATACAGTGCCGCGGCCTCCAGCGGCCGCTCCTGCGCCAGCCGCGAGTCGGCCATCCAGTACCACAGCTCGCGCTTGAGCTGCACCTCTGTCACCTGCCCCTGCAGGGCCTCGAACAGGCGATAGGCGGCATCATGCTCGCCGACCGTCTGCAGATCGAACAGCACCTGAATCAGGCGATCCAGCTCCGGTCGCGACAGTTCGGCACTGTTGGCAACCAGTTGATGCAGAATTTTGCCGGACTCGGCGTAGTCCCCGCCCAGCAGCAGCACCCGCGCCTGACGCAGCCGCCACATCACCCGGTCGATGCCCGGCGGCGGCTCGTCCAGGCCGGCCATCAGACGTGCCGCCAGTGGCAGATCGCCGGCAGCAATCACCGGATCGAGCAGTGTCCGGCGTACCGTTTCGGGAATGCTGCCGGCCTCGGCGTAGCGCGCACTGGACAGGTAAAGCTGGTATACCAGCTCCGTGCCCCCCTCCTGCTCCAATAGGTTCTGCACCAGGGCCGCATGGGCCTGCTGGCGCATGGAGTCGCTGGCAGCGTGCAGAGCCAGCAGGGCATAGATGGAACGGACACGGATGGGGTACATACGCCCAGCCGCCTGGGCCTTGGCCAGCCAAGCCGGGTCATCACCGATCAGCAACTGCTCGCGGTTGCCCACCTGGCGCGCGTAGGCCAGATAGGCCTCCCACAGCGCATCGGCCGTCAGCTTGAACAGCTCGCGGTCCAGGGGAACCTGGCGGAGACGGGAAAACACCTGCTCCAGGGCGATGGCCTGGGCAGCCGGGTCGGCCGCCCCCTGCGCCGCCTCGGCGGCAACGGCCTCGGCCTGCTGACGCAAGGCCAACGGTAACCCCTTCTCCTGCAACAGGGCGCGGGCCTCGCGCTGGACGCGCCGTGCCTCCCACTGTCCGCTGCGCAGCCGCGCCAGCAGCAGCAAGGGGCGGGCCTCGCGCAACTCCAGGCCCTGCAGGGCCTCTACCGCATCGGCGGCACGCCCCTGCCCCAGCAGCACCTGGGCGCCGAGCAGGGCATCTTCCTGACCGCCGCGGCCGTAGTCATGCCGGTAGCGCAACATGGCCGCATAGGCGTCGTCACCGCGGCCATCGGCGCGGTAACTCTGGATCACCAGGCGGCGCCAGGCAGTCACTTCGAGGGCCGTGCCGTTGCCTCCCCACAGCAGGGAACGCAGCAGGCGACGGGCCGCTTCACCCTGTCCCAATTCGACGAGGGCACGGGCGCGCCACGTCTGCGCCCAGCGGGAAAAGTCAGCGGGAATATCGGCGGGGAGTTGCGCAGTACGATCATGCAACGCCTGCCAGTCGGCACCGGCGGCAAGCAGCTGGACACGGTGACGCTCCCACGCCATCCAGCCGGCGGCATCATCTTGCCAGGCCGGCTGCTGTTGTTCCAACAGCGCCAGCGCCAGGCGCGGCGCCCCGCCCGCCGCCAGATCCTCCAGCTGCGCCAGCGAGTTCGCCCCGACCGGGGACACGGCCAGCAGCGGCAACAGGAACAAGCAATACAAAAAGCGGCTGCCCCCCCGAGGGTGGCAGCCGCTTTTCATCAGCACAGCCATGGCACCATCACGGTAGCCCCTGCCCCGCACCTTGCGGGCAGGACGGTGCAGCTTACAGCTTCTCTTTGATACGGGCCGACTTGCCGGTACGGCCGCGCAGGTAGTAGAGCTTGGCGCGGCTGACGTCGCCACGGCGCTTCACTTCGATGGAAGCGATGGCCGGGCTGTAGGTCTGGAACACACGCTCCACACCCTCGCCATGGGACAGCTTGCGCACGGTGAACGCGGAGTTCAGGCCGCGATTGCGCTTGGCAATCACCACACCCTCGAACGCCTGCAGACGCTCGCGGTTGCCTTCCTTCACCTTCACCTGCACCACGACGGTATCGCCGGCGCCGAATTCCGGCACCTCGCGGTTCATCTGTTCGGCTTCAAGTTGCTCGATGATGTTGCTCATGACACGTTCTCCGGAAAAATCCGCCGCATTATACACATAGAATCAATTTTGTTCATGCCCGCCGATAAAATCGGCCAACAATTTCTGCTGTTCCCTGCTCAACTCCAGGCGCGCCAGCAGGTCTGGCCGGCGCAGCCAGGTGCGTCCCAGGGCCTGCTGTTCGCGCCAGCGGGCGATGGCGGCGTGGTCGCCGGACAGCAGCACCTCCGGCACCGCCCGGCCCTCCCACACCTCGGGACGGGTGTAGTGCGGGCAGTCCAGCAGGCCGCCGACAAAGGAGTCCTGCGCGGCTGAGGACTCGTGGCCCAGCACGCCGGGCAGCAACCGCGCCACCGCGTCGATCAGCACCATCGCCGCCAGCTCGCCACCGGAGAGGACATAGTCACCGATGGACCACTCCTCATCCACTTCGGCCTCGATGAAGCGTTCGTCGATGCCTTCGTAGCGGCCGGCCACCAACAGGAGGCGGCGGCGCTGCGCCAACTGCTCCACGCCCGCCTGATCCAGCCGCCGCCCCTGGGGCGACAGATACACCACGTGGGCCGGCTCGGGGTCCGCCGCCCGTGCCGCCTGCACCGCTTCGTGCAGCGGCTGCGCCAGCATCACCATGCCGGGACCGCCGCCATAGGGACGGTCGTCAACGGTGCGGTGGTTGTCGTAGGTGAAATCGCGCGGATTCCACAACGCCAACTGCAATATCTCCCGCCTTACCGCCCGCCCGGTCACGCCGTGCTCCGTCAGGGCGTCGAACATCGGCGGGAACAGGGTGACGACGTCGATGCGCATCAGAACTCGGGATCCCAGTCGACCCGCAACAGGCCGCCGTGCAGGTCCACCTCGCGTATCACCTGATCCACATAAGGCAGCAGGCGCTCGCGTTCGCCGCGCACCACCACCACGTCGTTGGCGCCGGTTTCCAGCAGGTGGTCGACCACCCCCAGTTCGACGCCTTCCAGCGTTACCACCTTCAGGCCGATCAGATCGGCCCAGTAAACCTCGTCCGCCGCCGCCCGCGGCAGTTGGCTGCGGACGATGGCGATGTCACTCCCCACCAGGGCTGCCGCGGCATCACGGTCATCACAACCCTCGAGGTGGGCAACGATGCCCTTGCCGTGGATGCGTCCGGCCAGGGGCTTCATCGGCAGCCACTGGCCATCACGCAGCACCAGCCAGGGGCTGTAACGGAGTATGTTGTCCAGCGGCTGGGTATGGGAGAAAACCTTCACCCAGCCGCGCACACCGAACAGGCCGGCAATGCGGCCCACCACGATCGGCTTGCCCTGTCCGGACTCAACCATCAGCGCACAGGCCGTGCGGCCCTCGGTCGATGGCGAGTTGGAATCAGGCGCTCTGCTTCAGCAGGCTGGCAACGCGCTCGGACGCCTGAGCGCCCTGCGACAGCCAGTAGTCGACGCGCTCGCGGTTGATGCGCATCTTCTCCTCGTTCGCCGCAGCGATGGGATTGAAAAAGCCCAGACGCTCGATGAAGCGGCCGTCACGACGGTTGCGGCTGTCGGTGACGACGATGTGATAGAAGGGGCGCTTCTTGGCGCCGCCACGTGCCATGCGGATAGTGACCATTGTGTAAAAAATCCTCGTGTACACAAACAAACGGGGCCGCTGACTTCAGCGGCCCACGGCAGAAAGCCGCATATTCTATGCCAGACGATAAAAAAAAAGAACAGGTACGAGGGAAAAGGTACGCGATACAGGGGAAGGCGCCCGCTACGCGGGCGGCTTTGATTCCTGTGGCGCGCGCGGAGCGCACCCCGGGCCCTCGCACCTTGTACCTCGTATCTCGTATCTCGTATCTCGTACCTTATTGATTCTAAAAGGGCATTCCCGGCGGCATACGCCCCTTGAGGGCGCGCATCATCTTGGCCATGCCGCCGCCGGACATCTTTTTCATCATTTTCTGCATCTGGGCAAACTGCTTGAGCAGGCGGTTGACGTCCTGCACCTGGGTGCCGGAACCGTCGGCGATGCGGCGCTTGCGCGACCCTTTGATGAGGTCGGGATGCCGGCGCTCCTGCGGCGTCATGGAATTGATGATCGCCTCCAGGCGCTTGAATTCCTTGTCATTCACCTGATTCTTCACCGCCGCCGGCACCTGTCCCATGCCCGGCAGCTTGTCCAGCAGGCTGGCCACGCCGCCCATATTCTGCATCTGCCGCAACTGGTCGCGGAAATCGGCCAGGTCGAAGCCCTTGCCCTTGCTGATCTTCTTGGCCAGTTTCTCCGCCTGCTCGCGGTCGACCTTGGCCTGCACCTCCTCCACCAGGGACAGCACGTCGCCCATGCCGAGGATGCGTGAGGCGATACGGTCGGGATGGAACGGCTCCAGGGCGGTGGTCTTCTCGCCCACGCCGAGAAACTTGATGGGCTTGCCGGTGATCTGGCGCACCGACAGGGCGGCACCGCCGCGGGCATCGCCGTCGGTCTTGGTCAGCACCACGCCCGTGAGCGGCAGGGCATCGCCGAAGGCCTTGGCGGTGTTGGCGGCGTCCTGACCGGTCATGCTGTCCACCACGAACAGGGTCTCGGCCGGCTCCAGCGCCTTATGCAGGCGCTGGATCTCCGCCATCATGTCGGCATCGATGTGCAGGCGGCCGGCGGTATCGACGATGACCACGTCGAGATAGTGTTTGCGGGCATAGTCCACCGCCGCGCGGCCGATGTCCGCCGGGTCCTGGGTGGTTTCGCTGGGGAAGAATTCCACCCCGACCTCGCCGGCCAGGGTCTTGAGCTGCTGGATGGCCGCCGGGCGATAGATGTCGGCGCTGACCACCAGCACCTTCTTGCCCTGGCTCTCCTTCAGCCAGCGCGCCAGCTTGCCCACGGTGGTGGTCTTGCCGGAACCCTGCAGGCCGGCCATCAGCACCACGGCAGGCGGGCGCACGTTGAGATTGAGCGTGGACTGGGAGGCGCCCATCAGGCGCACCAACTCGCCGTGAACGACCTTCACCAGCACCTGGCCGGGGGTGAGACTGGACATCACCTCCTGGCCGACGGCGCGCACGCGTACCTGCTCGATGAAGTCGCGCACCACCGGCAGGGCCACGTCGGCCTCCAGCAGGGCCATGCGCACCTCGCGCAGGGTATCCTTGATGTTGTCTTCGGTGAGGCGACCGGCGCCGCGCAGGGTACGCAGCGTCCGTGTCAGCCGTTCGCTGAGGTTGTCAAACATGCAACGGATTCCAAAATGCGGGCGGGAATGGTCCCGCCGGGGGATGAGGCGGGGATTATACCGTGAAGCGCTCGCCGCCGGTGAGATGGCCTACATCATAGTTGGCCAGCAGGGTGCGCACCTCCCGATAGATGCGCTCCTCCGCCCCAGGTTTGGCGTGGGTCAGCCAGATACGGGGGCGGTGGCGCAGCTTGACCAGGTCCTCCGCCAGCAAATCCGGACAGTAATGCCGCGCCATGAGGCACAGCTCCCGCTCGGAATTGGGGAAGGCCGCCTCGACGATCAGCAGATCCAGCCGCGGACCGGCATTGAGGACCTCCCAGAAGAGATCGTTGGTGGTGGTATCGCCGCTGAAGGCAAACACCCCGTCCGGCGTCGTGATGCGATAGCCCACGGTAGGCACGATATGATTCACCGGGATCATCTCGAACTGCCGCTGTCCCAGGGTGATGGTAGCGCCGGGGGTGAGGGGTTCGAAGCGCAACACCGGACGCTCGGGATGTGGCAGACGGGTAAAGTCCGGCCAGATGACGCCGTTGAACACATGCTGTTGCAGGGCGCGTATGGTATCCGGCAATGCATGAATCAGGATCGGAGCCTCGATGCGATCGAAGATCGAATCCACCACCAGCGGAATGGCATGAATGTGATCGAGGTGCGAGTGGGTAAGAAAGATGTGCCGGATGTGCGCCATCTCGTCCAGCGTCAGATCGCCCAACCCGCTACCGGCATCCAGCAGCACATCCTGATCAATCAGGAAAGACGTGGTCCGGAGACTGGCTCCGATGCCGCCGCTGCAACCCAATACCCGAATCTCCATACCCCTGTCTCCCAACACTGTCTCCTGCGGTGGACTCCCTGTTCACACCTGCGGCGCCGACCACAATGCCGTAATTCGGCCGCTTTTGTAGCATGATATGGCACTATTGCACACTGCCGTCCATCAGAGAATACGGCAAGTCCGGCGGACACTCTAGCCAGGACGCGCGCCGGATCACGCCTCTTCCATGGCACACGCTTCAACGCCACCGCCAGTTATGCGATGATGCCGGACAGACGCAAACTCTGACCACCATGACCATCGCTCTCACCTTTCTCACTGTCGCCCTCTATTTCGTAGCCACCATGCTGCTGCTGCGCCGCCTGGCGCTGGGGGCGGCGGCCAGTGAGCATTCGCGCATGCCGGCCCTGTTGCTGGGCCTGGCAGGCGTCGCCCTGCACGGTTTCCTGGTGTATCGGGTCATCTTCCTGCCGCAGGGCCTGGACCTGGAGTTTTTCCATGTCGTCTCCCTCATCGCCTGGCTGGTGGCCCTGCTGCTACTGCTCGCCGCCCTGAACCAGCCGGTGGAAAATCTCGGTTGCGTGGTGCTGCCCCTGAGCGCGCTGGCGCTGGTCCTGCAAACCATCGGGCCCGCCGCCCCCAACCTGCTGTCCCGCCTCAGTGCCGAGATGCAGGCTCACATCCTGCTCTCCATCCTGGCCTACAGCCTGCTGGCCCTGGCCGCCGTGCAGGCCATGCTGCTGGCCATACAGGACCGCCATCTGCGCAACCGCCACCCCGGCGGCTTCATCCGTGCCCTGCCACCGCTGGAAACCATGGAGCGCATGTTGTTCCACATGATCGGCCTGGGCTTTGTCCTGCTCAGCCTGTCCCTGCTGTCCGGTTTCCTGTATCTGGAAGACATGTTCGCCCAGCACCTGGTGCACAAGACCGTGCTGTCGGTCATTGCCTGGGGGGTGTTCGCCATCCTGCTGTGGGGTCGCTGGCGCTCGGGGTGGCGGGGCCGCAAGGCCATCTTCTGGACGCTGGCCGGTTTTGTCCTGCTGATGACCGCCTACCTGGGCAGCAAGCTGGTCCTGGAGCTGATCCTCCACCGCTGACCACCCGCCGGTGCGCAAGGGTTGACAACACCCCACGCAACCCTTTGTAATCAAAAAACTTTAATAGCACAGGATTCACCCTTTCTTGATCGACGACATACCTACCGGCCTGCTGGTCGGCACCCTGCTGGTCCTCATCTTCCTCTCTGCCTTCTTCTCCGGCTCGGAAACAGGCCTGTTCAGCCTGAACCGCTACCGCCTGCGCCATCTGGTGAAAAAGGCCGGTCACCCCGGGGCACGCCGCGCCCATGAGCTGTTGCAGCGCCCGGATCGTCTCATCGGGTTGATCCTGCTGGGCAACAACTTCGTCAACATCCTCGCCTCGTCCACCGCCACCCTGCTGGGATTGAAACTGTTCGGTGAGGCGGGCATCGCCATCGCCACCGGCGCACTCACCTTCGTGATCCTGATCTTTGCCGAGGTTGCCCCCAAGACCGTGGCCGCCCTGCACCCGGAACGTGTCGCCTTCGCTGCAGCCTTTGTGCTCAACCCCCTGCTCAGGGTGCTGTATCCGCTGGTGTGGTCGGTCAATGCCATCGCCAACAGCCTGCTGCGCCTGTTTGGCATTTCTACCGCCGATGCCCCCAAACTGCACCTGTCCAGTGACGAACTGCGCACCGTGGTGCACGAAGCGGGCAACATGATCCCGCAACGCCATCAGCAGATGCTGTTGTCCATCCTCGATCTGGAAAAGGTCACGGTGGAAGACATCATGATCCCGCGCAACGAGATCACCGGCATCGACCTGGAGGACGACTGGAACGACATCCTGCAACAACTCAGCAGCAGCCAGCACACCCGCCTGCCGGTGTACAAAGGCGGCATCGACAATGTGCTCGGCATCGTGCACCTGCGCAACGTGCTGGCCGTGCACAAACATGGCGAGTTGACCCGCGACGCCTTCATGAAGGTGATCCGCGATCCCTACTTCGTTCCGGAAGGCACCGCACTCAACACCCAACTGCTCAATTTCCAGCAGCAGCGTCGCCGTATCGCCCTGGTGGTGGACGAATACGGCGACATTCAGGGACTGGTCACGCTGGATGACATCCTCGAGGAGATCGTCGGCGAGTTCACCACCGATCCGGCGGCCCGCAGCAAGGACATCCACCCCCAGGAGGATGGTACCTACCTGGTGGAAGGCAGTGCCAATGTGCGCGATCTGAACCGGCTGATGCAGTGGAACCTACCCACCGACGGGCCGAAGACACTGAACGGCATGATCATCGAGTATCTGGAGACCATCCCGGAGGCCGGCACCAGCCTGCTGCTTGCCGGCTATCCGCTGGAAATCGTGCAAACCACGGCAAATGCAGTGAAGACCGTGCGCATCGATCCCAACTTCCGGAAAAAGACGCCCGCCGACGCAGCAGACCAAGGGTAGCAGAGGGCCGATACATGGCGTGCCGGGAGGTACACTAACCATGCCGGCATGGCTATACTAGCCGGCAAGAATAACTAGCGGAGTGGCCTGCGTGTCCAAACTGACCCTTTCGTTCAAGGGTAAACTGCTCAAGTACTTCCCGTTGCGCGAAGGCGAAACCCTCATTGGCAGCGATCCTGGCTGTACCGTGTTCGTCGACAGCCTGGCCATCCAGCCACATCATGCCCTTCTGACCCTGCATGGTGACACCGCCATCCTGCGCGACCTCGACACCACGGACGGCACCTTCGTCAACGGAACACGGATCAGCGGCGAGCATACCCTGAAGAACGGTGATGACATCCGCGTCGGCAAGCACAACCTCAAGCTGACGCTGGAACCGGCCACGGAATCCGATGCGCCGGAAGAGATCGTACTGACGCCGGTACCGCTGGAAGAGGAGATGGCGGAAGAGGAAGAGGCCGGGCCGGCGGAGACCGGCCAGCCGGAACAGGTAAGCAGCCCGGTCCGTCGCCATGCCTTCCTGCAGATCCTCAATGGCCAGAACATGGGCAAGACCATCAGCCTCAAGCGCAATCTGATGAACCTGGGCAAGCCCGGGGTACAACTGGCAGTGATTGCCCATCGCAACGACGGTTTCTACCTCAGTCACCTGGAAGGTGCACCGACGCGGGTCGGAGATCAGGCCATCGGTGACAAGGCCTGGCAGCTGCACGACGGCGACATCATCCAGATCGGCAACGTACGTATGCTGTTTACCCTGCACTGATGAAAGAAAAACGCCACTTCCAACGCATTCCCATGGACGGCCACGCCGCGCTGTTCTGTGGCGGCGACCGCTGGGACAGCCGATTGCTCGACATTTCTCTCAAGGGCGCACTGATTGTCTGTCCCACCGACTGGCAGGCGGATTCCGCCAGCAACTGCCAGCTGGAACTGCGGCTGGACGGCGATGTGGTGATCTGCATGGACGGTACCGTGGTGCATTGCGAAAACGGCCACCTCGGCTTCCGCTGCGATCACATCGAGCTCGACAGCATCACCCACCTCAAGCGCCTGGTGGAACTCAACCTGGGCGATGAAGCCCTGCTCGAGCGTGAACTCACCGAACTGTCCCAGGGGCGCTAGTCTCAGAACTGCCGCAAGGCCTCGTCGAGGCGGCGCACAGCGATAATCTCCAGACCTTCCACCGGCTGTTTGGGCTTGTTGGCCGCCGGCACCAGGGCGCGGGTGAAGCCATGCTTGGCCGCCTCGCGCAGGCGGTCCTGGCCGTTGGGCACCGGGCGTATCTCGCCGGCGAGCCCCACCTCGCCGAACACCACCAGCCCCTGCGGCAGCGGGCGGCTGCGCAGGCTGGAGAGCACGGCGAGCAGGGTGGCGAGGTCGGCGCCGGTCTCGCTGACGCGCATGCCGCCCACCACGTTGACGAAGACGTCCTGATCGTAGGTGGCGATACCGCCATGCCGGTGCAGCACGGCGAGCAGCATGGCGAGGCGGTTGTGTTCCAGGCCCACGGTGACGCGCCGTGGATTGGCCAGGTGGCTTTCATCCACCAGGGCCTGCACCTCCACCAGTAAGGGCCGGCTACCCTCGATGGTGACCATGATGACACTGCCCGGCACCTCCTCGTCGTGGCGCGACAGGAAAATGGCCGACGGGTTGGTCACCTCCTTCAGGCCTTTGTCGGTCATGGCGAACACACCCAGTTCGTTCACCGCGCCGTAGCGGTTCTTGAAGGCGCGCACCACGCGGTAGCGGCTGCCGGAATCGCCCTCGAAATACAGCACCGTGTCCACCATGTGCTCCAGCACGCGCGGCCCGGCCAGTTGCCCCTCCTTGGTGACGTGGCCGATCAGGAACAGCGCGGTCCCGCTCTGCTTGGCATAGCGCACCAACTGCGCGGCGCTCTCGCGCACCTGGGCCACCGAACCGGGCGCCGACTGCAACAGCTCGGTGTAGACGGTCTGCACCGAATCCACCACCAGCACCTGCGGCCGCTCCTGCTGCGCGGTGGCGAGGATGTCCTCCACCCGCGTCTCGGTGAGCAGGCGCACATGGCCGGCGTCGAGGCCGAGGCGCTGGGCGCGCAGGCTGACCTGCTGCGGCGATTCCTCGCCGGTGACGTAGAGGGTGCGCTGGCCGGCGCCGAGGGCGGCCAGGGTTTGCAGCAACAGCGTCGACTTGCCGATGCCGGGGTCGCCGCCCAGCAGCACCACCGAACCGGCCACCAGGCCACCGCCCAGCACGCGGTCGAACTCGCTGCTGCCGGTGGCCAGGCGCGCGGTTTCCTCCGGCGCCACCTCTTTCAGGCTCTGCACCGCCAGCGTGCCGGCGGTACCGGCATAGCCGGCATGGCGTCCCTTGCGCACGGCCGGCGGCGCCGCGATGGTTTCCACCAGGCTGTTCCAGGCGCCGCACTCGCCGCACTGCCCCGCCCACTTGGGGGCCTGGGCGCCGCATTCGGTGCAGGTGTAAATGGTCTTGCCCTTGGCCATGGACTATTCCTTGTCGTCGTAATCGGGGTAGTTGCGCCGATCTTCCTTGCCGTGAACCCGCAACCGCCGCCGCGTGCGCAGCCCCCACAACAGGGCGAATACCAGCGCCGCCGGCAACAGCACCAGCAGCAGGACGGTCGCCGTCACACCCATTTCGGCGGTGCAGGCGGAAAGCGGCAGGGACAGCGGCAGCACACTCACCAGTCGGCTTCTAGACATGCAGATGGCCCTCCGTTTCAGCGGGGAACAGCGTGCGCAGAGCGATGCGCGAACTGTCGTTGAGCGGCAGCTTGCCGAGGTCTTGCCATGCCACCCAGGCCGCGGCGCTGGCATCGTCGCCGGCCTGCGGCTCACCGCCAAGATATTCCGCCGCCAGGTCGACGATGACGTAGTGATAGCGCAACTCGCCGTGCTCATCGCGCTCGATGTGCTCGCAGGTGTAGACAGGAATGGTGGCACGCACGGTGACGCCGGTTTCCTCCCGGATCTCGCGCTCGGCCGCCTGTTGCAGGGTCTCGCCCAGGCGCTGGCGGCCGCCGGGGATGGCCCACAGCCCCTCACCGGGCGGGCGGCCGCGCCGCACCAGGAGTACCCGGCCCCGGTGCACCACCACGGCGCCGACGCCGACCTGCGGCCCCCCGCTCATTACCCACCGCTCTCGATGGCGTCGACGCGCGGCATCACCCGGCACAACAGTTCATAGGGGATGGTGCCGGCGTGCTCGGCGATCTCCTCCACCGGCAGGCCCTCGCCCCACAGTACCACCGGGTCGCCCGGGCGGGCCGCGGGCTGGCTGCGCAGATCGACGGTGAGCATGTCCATGGAAACACGGCCGACCAGCGGCACGCGCCGGCCGTTGACCAGCACCGGCACGCCGTTGGGAATGTGGCGCGGATAGCCGTCACCGTAGCCGGCGGCCACCACGCCCACCGCCATGTCCTCGGGACAGACGAAGGCGCCGCCGTACCCCACCGCCTCGCCGCGCTTGAGATGATTCACGGCAATGAGCTCGGAACGCAGGGTCATCACCGGCTTGAGGCCGTGCTGGCCGCCGCGCCCGCCCAGCAGGGGCGACACGCCGTACAACATGATGCCGGGGCGCACCCATTCGGCATGGGAGTCGGGCCAGCCCAGCAGGGCGGCGGAATTGGCGATGGAGCGTTCGCCCGGCAGCCCGGCGGTGTGGCGGCGGAAATCGGCCAGCTGGCGGGCGGTGAAATCGTCGTTGAGATTGTCGGCATTGGCCAAGTGCGTCATACAGCCGACCACGGCGCTGACGTTGCGGCAGGAGGCGAGCCGCTGCCAGGCCGGCTGCGCCTGCGTCAGCGGAAACCCGAGACGGTGCATGCCGCTGTCCACCTTGAGCCAGACAGCGATGGGCGCGGGCAGCACGGCCTGCTCCAGCAGTTCGAGCTGGGCGGTGTTGTGGATGGCGGGAATGAAATGCTGGCGGGCGATGGCCTCCAGCTCGTCGGCGCCGAAGAAGCCTTCCAGCAACACGATGGGCTGGCGGATGCCGGCCTCGCGCAACTGCAGCGCCTCGGCCAGGCAGGCGACGCCGAAACCGTCGGCCTGTTCCAGGGCGCGGGCCACGCGCAGCATGCCGTGGCCGTAGCCGTTGGCCTTGATTGCCGCCAGGATACGGCTGTCCGGCGCGGCGGCACGGGCGCGGGCCAGATTGTGGCGCAGCGCCGCGAGATCGATGACGACCTGGGTGGCGCGCATCAGTACTCCTCGTACCCTCCGTGCGCGCAATTCTCGAAACGGGTGTACTGGCCGAGGAAGGTAAGGCGCACGGTGCCGATGGGACCGTTACGCTGCTTGCCGATGATGATCTCGGCGGTGCCCTTGTCCGGACTGTCCGGGTTGTACACCTCGTCGCGGTAGATGAAGACGATCAGATCGGCGTCCTGCTCGATGGCGCCGGACTCGCGCAGGTCGGACATCACCGGACGCTTGTTGGGACGCTGCTCCAGCGAGCGGTTGAGCTGGGACAGGGCGATCACCGGGCAACTGAGTTCCTTGGCCAGGCTCTTGAGCGAGCGCGAGATCTCGGAGATCTCGCCGGTGCGGTTCTCGCTGGTGCCGGGCACCTGCATCAGCTGCAAATAGTCGATGACGATGAGGCCGAGACCGTGCTCCTGCTCGCGCGCCAGACGGCGGGCGCGGGCGCGCACCTCGGTGGGACTCAAGGCCGGGGTATCGTCGATAAAGATGGGCGCCTCCGACAGCAGGCTCACCGCCGAGGTGAGACGCGGCCAATCGTCGTCATCCAGCTTGCCGGTACGCACCTTCTTCTGATCGATGTGGCCGAGGGAGGACATCATGCGCATCGCCAGCTGCTCGCCGGGCATTTCCATGGAGAACACCGCCACCGGCCGCCGTTCCTTGATGGCGACATGTTCGACGATGTTCATGGCGAAGGTGGTCTTGCCCATGGAGGGACGGCCGGCGACGATGATCAGATCCGACTTCTGCAGGCCGGCGGTCATTTCGTCGAAATCGGTGTAGCCGGTGGCGACGCCGGTGATGGGGCTGTCCATGCTGAACAGCTGGTCGATCTTGTCCACCGCCTTCACCAGCAGATCCTTCATGTCGGCGAAGCCGGCACGGGCGCGCGCGCCCTGATCGGCGATCTGATAGACCTTCTTCTCCGCCTCGTCCAGCAGCTCGTATACCGAACGCCCGTCGGGGTTGAAGGCGGTATCGGCGATGTCGTTGCAGACGCGGATCAGCTGGCGCATCACCGAACGCTCGCGCACGATACCGGCATAGGACTTGATGTTGGCGGCACTGGGGGTATTGCCGGCCAGGCTGCCGAGATAGGCGATGCCGCCGGCATCGTCGAGCTGGCCCTTCTTGTCCAGCCACTCGGCCAGGGTGACGACGTCGCAGGGGTCACCCTTTTCCGCCAGCAGGCGGATCGCCTGGAAGATGAGACGGTGGTCGCGGCGGTAGAAATCGTCCTCGGCCACCAGATCGGCGACCTTGTCCCAGGCGCTGTTGTCCAGCATCAGGCCGCCGAGCACGGCCTGCTCGGCCTCGATGGAATGGGGCGGAACCTTGAGCGCCGCGGCGGCGTCCTGCCCGTGGGAAATGGCGAGCTTCTGCATGGCGTTCGGTGAGCCGGCTGACCAGGGGTTCCCAGAGTGCCCCAGGCGCTCGCCTGGAGGAAGGGCGCAAAATCCATGCCCGCCTCCGCGCCGGCGGCGGCGGGCATGGATCAGGCTTAGGCGGCGACGACGACGACCTTGATGGCCTGGGTGACGTCGGTGTGCAGATTCAGATCGATCTCGTACTCGCCGATCTGGCGGATCGGACCTTCCGGCATGGCGATCTCCTGACGCTTCACCTCGACACCGGCCTGGTTGACGGCCGCGGCGATATCGGCGGTGCCGATGGAGCCGAACAGCTTGCCTTCGTCACCGGCGTTGTGGGCGATGGTCACGGCACCCAGCTCGGCCAGCTTGGCGGCGCGGGCCTGGGCAGCGGCCAGCGCCGCGGCGGCGGCCTGCTCCAGCTCGGCGCGGCGGGCCTCGAACTTCTCGATGTTCTCCTTGGTGGCCATCACGGCCATGCCACGCGGCAGCAGGTAGTTGCGGCCGTAGCCGGAACGCACCTTGACCTTCTCGCCCAGGGCGCCCAGATTGCGAACCTTCTCCAGCAGAATGACTTCCATCGTGTTTACCTCGACTTAAATTACGCCCGCACTGCGGCGCCACTGCAAAATTATTGCTTCGGTTTACCGGCCGCCAAACGGGTCCGGAAATCCATCCAGTTGTCCACCATCCCCGCCACCGCCAGGGTGAGCGCAATCTGCGTCATCACCATCGGCAGCAACAACAACACGTACATCGCCACCAGCCAGCCCACGTTGGCCCCGGTGCGCGCCACCAGGCCGTGCACCAGCGCCACACCCTGCAACAGGTGCAGCAGCAGGGCCAGCGGCAACAGGTCGGTCAGCATCGCCAAACCGGGCGGTTGCATCCAGGCCGCCAGCAGCAGCACCAGCGTCACCCCGGTTGCCGCGCGTCCCAGACGCAGGGCGTGGAACTCGCTGCGGAAACCGCCCGGGTTGTACAGAACGGCCTGCCACCAGCGCGCCAGGAACAGGCTCAGGACCACACCCAGGGTCACCGCGGCGCCGATCATCCCGGTCATCAGCCCGGCCATCTCGTCCAGCACCGGCAACAGCACGTCCTGTTGCTCGGCCGGAGCCTGTTCCACGAGGCGGTGGAGAAACCCGCGCCACCAGCCGGCCGGGTCGTCCACGCCGAGATGGAAGCCAAGCACCACCATCACGCCGAACAAGGCCGCCAGCCACAGGCTGCGGGCCAGATCCGCCGTGCGGCGCAGGCTCCAAGCCGTCACCAGCAGCGGCAGCCACAGCGCCAGCAGGAAGGCCAGCGGCGCCATGGGGTTGCCCACCAGCAGCCCGCCCAGCACGGCGGTGGCGACTATCGATCCCACCACCACCTTGCCCGCCTCGGCCAAGCCGAGACGCAGGGTCACCAGACCCACCGCCGCCGCGCTGAGATAGCCCAGCGGCGGCAACAACACTCCCAACATGGCAGCGACGCTGGTCACCAGTATCGCCGCCATCGGCCCGCGCATGATGGTGTTCGCCAGGAACCTCATCGCGGCGTTCCGCAACAGGTTGGAGGCTCAGTCGTGAGCGTCGGTGTACGGCAACAGCGCCAGATAGCGGGCGCGCTTGATGGCCAGGGCCAGCTGACGCTGGTACTTGGCCTTGGTGCCGGTGATGCGGCTCGGCACAATCTTGCCGCTCTCGGTCACGTAGCCCTTCAGGGTGTTCAGATCCTTGTAATCGATGTACTTCACGCCTTCGGCGGTGAAGCGGCAGAACTTCTTACGGCGAAAGAAACGAGACATGTTCGATCTCCTGGTAGTGTCCGTGCGGCGGCCTTACTCGGCCGCGGCCTCTTCGGCGCCGGCTTCGTCATCAGCCATGTCGTCACGGCTGCTGCGCTCGCGGCGGTCGTCACGCTCTTCGCGCGACTTGGCCAGCGGGGAAGCCTCGGTCACCGCCTCGTCCATGTTCAGGATGAGATTGCGGATCACGGCGTCGTTGAAGCGGAAGGCGGACTCCAGCTCCTTCATGGTCTCGGTCGGGCACTCGATGTTCATGAGAACATAGTGCGCCTTGTGTACCTTGTTGATGGGGTAGGCCAGCTGGCGACGGCCCCAGTCTTCCAGGCGATGGATCTGGCCGCCGGCGCTTTCGATGGTCGAACGGTAGCGTTCGATCATGGCAGGAACCTGCTCGCTCTGGTCCGGATGGACCAGAAACACGATCTCGTAGTGCTTCATTGTCACTCCTTACGGTTTGGACAGCCTCGGCATGGACTCCGCCGAGGCAAGGAGTAATACCGCCACAGCGGCGGTATTAAAGGCGCGGGATTATATAGGTACTTCCAGCCAGGGTCTAGGGGCCAGCGCCCCATCCCTCGTATCTAGCCCCTCGTACCTGCGTCCTCTGGCGCAAGGCCTCGAACAGGCAGATGCCGGTGGCCACCGAGACGTTGAGGCTTTCCACGCTGCCGGCCATGGGGATGCGCACCAGCACGTCACAGTGCTCGCGGGTCAGGCGGCGCAGGCCGCTGCCTTCGGCGCCCATGACGATGCCGAGGGCGCCGCGCAGGTCGGCATCATACAGCGAGGTCTCTGTCTCCCCCGCCGCGCCCACCAGGAACACCCCGGCGTCCTTGAGCAGGCGCAAGGTGCGGGCCAGGTTGGTCACCTGCACGAAGGGCACGGTCTCGGCGGCGCCGCTGGCCACCTTGCGCGCCACGGGGGTCAGGCCGCAGGCCTTGTCGCGCGGCGCGATGACCGCGTGCACGCCGGCGGCGTCGGCGCTGCGCAGGCAGGCGCCCAGGTTGTGCGGGTCGGTGACACCGTCGAGGATGAGCAGGAAGGGAGGCCCATCCAGCTCGGTAAGCAACTGATCCAGAAAGGCTTCGCTGCGCGCCTCGGCCTGACGCACCCGCGCCGCGGCACCCTGGTGGCGGTCACCGCCGGTGAGCTTGTCCAGCTCCTGGCGCTGGACCCAGTGCGGCCGCAGCCCGGCCGCCTCGGCGGCAGAGGCCAGGGCCTGCAGGCGCTGGTCGCGGCGGCCGGAATCCAGCCACAGTTCCATCACGCCGTCAGGGCGCTGCAATACCGCCGCAACGGCATGCAGGCCGAATACCAGTTCTGTCGCTGCCATGGTTAAGACACCACATCTCAAAGGAGGCCACACGTCTCCTCCCCGCCGGGTGGGGAGGGAGTATTCCGTGCCCCTGAGGGGCCTGCAGATCTACTCCGCCGCCGGCGCCCGCTTCTTGCTGCGACGGCGACGGCGCTTCTTGGACTTGGAGGAAACCCCGTTTTCCTGTGCGCCCTGCGGCGGCTGGGACGGCGCCGGGGCCTGGGTCTGCTGCTCCTGCGGCTGGCGGGACTTGTTGCGGGAGCGCGAGCGGCCCTTCTTGCCTGCCGCTCTGCCCTCGGCTGGGGGCGGCCCCTTGGCGGCCGTAGCCTGCCCGCCCTCCTCCAGCACCAGTTCGAAGTCGATCTTGCGCTCGTCCAGGTCGACCCGCACCACACGCACACGCAGTTTGTCGCCGAGACGATAGATACGGCGCGTGCGCTCGCCCACCAGGCGGTGGTGCGCCGGGTCGAAGTGGTAGTAGTCGTTCTGCAGGCCGGTGACGTGCACCAGGCCCTCGACGTAGATGTCGGCCAGCTCGACGAACAGGCCGAAGCCGGTGACGCTGGTGATGATGCCGTCGTAGGCCTCGCCCACCTTGTCCAGCATGTACTCACACTTGAGCCAGTCCACCACGTCGCGGGTGGCCTCGTCGGCGCGGCGCTCGGTCATGGAGCAGTGTTCGCCCAGGAGCACCATGTCGTCGTGGCTGTAGCGGAACGCCGCCGGGCGCTTGCCCGACAGCACGTGGCGGATGGCGCGGTGCACCAGCAGGTCCGGATAGCGGCGGATGGGCGAGGTGAAGTGGGTGTAGGCCTCGTAGGCCAGGCCGAAGTGGCCCAGGTTGTCCGGCGAGTACACCGCCTGGGCCATGCTGCGCAGCAGCACGGTCTGGATCAGATGGGCATCGGGCCGGCCGGCGATCTGCCTGAGCAGTTCGGAATAATGGCGCGCCTCGGGCCGTTCGCCGCCGCCCAGGGACAGGCCCAGCTCGCGCAGGAATTCGCGCAGGTTGGTGAGCTTCTCCTCGCTGGGCGTGGCGTGCACGCGGTAGACGATGGGCACCTTGGCCTTGGACAGGAAATCGGCGGTGGCGACGTTGGCCAGCAGCATGCACTCCTCGATGAGGCGGTGGGCATCGTTGCGCACCACCGGCACCACGCTCTCGATCTTCTTGTCCTTGCCGAACACGATGCGCGTCTCGGTGGTCTCGAAGTCGATGGCGCCGCGCCGCTCGCGCTGCGCCAGCAGCACGCGGAACAGGGCGTACAGGTGCTCCAGGTGCTCGACCAGCTCGCCGTACTGGGCGCGCAGCGCCTCGTCGCGGTCCACCAGCATCGCCGCCACCTTGGTGTAGGTCAGGCGCGCCGCCGAGCGCATCACGGCGGGATAGAACTTGTAGTTGCCCAGCACGCCGGTGGCGCTCACCTCCATGTCGCACACCATGCACAGGCGATCGACGTTGGGATTGAGCGAGCACAGGCCGTTGGACAGCTGCTCCGGCAGCATGGGGATCACGCGGCCGGGAAAATACACCGAGTTGCCGCGCACGCGCGCCTCGGCATCCAGCGGGCTGCCCGGCTGCACGTAATGGGATACGTCGGCGATGGCGACGACCAGGCGCCAGCCCTTGCCGCGCGGCTCGGCATACACCGCGTCGTCGAAGTCCATGGAATCGTCGCCGTCGATGGTGACCAACGGGATGTTGCGCAGATCGACGCGGCCCTGTTTGGCCTCCTCCGGCACCACCGGCGGCAGCTTGGCGGCCTCGTCCTCCACCAGCAGCGACCACTCCTGCGGCAACTGGTAGGTGCGGATGGCGACGTCGATCTCCATACCGGGCGCCATGTGATCGCCGAGGATTTCGATGATGCGGCCGATGGCCTGACGGTAACGGGTGGGCTGTTCGAGGATCTGGGCGGTGACGAGCTGGCCATGGCGCGCGCCGTAGGCCTGCTCCGCCGGGATGAGGATTTCGTGCACGATGCGCTTGTTGTCGGCAACGACGAATCCTACGCCGCCCTCGACGCGGTAGCGTCCCACCACACGCTCGGTGTTGCGCTCCAACACCTCCACCACGGCGCCTTCGCGGCGGCCGCGGCGATCCAGGCCGGAGACGCGCGCCACCACGCGATCACCATGGAACACCGCCTGCATCTCGCGCGCGGTGAGGAACAGGTCGGGACTGCCGTCATCGGGTACCAGGAAACCGAAGCCGTCGGGATGGCCGATGACACGACCGGGGATCAGGTCCATCTTGCTGACGAGACCATAGCCGCCGCGGCGGTTGCGCATCAGCTGGCCGTCGCGCTCCATGGCGCGCAGGCGGCGGGCCAACGCATCGAGCTGCACCGGATCGTGCAGGGCGAGGGCCTGGGCAATCTGTTCGTGGTCGAGGGGAACCCCCTGCTCCTCCAGCAACTGCATGATGAATTCACGGCTGGGGATGGGGTTTTCGTACTTCTGCGCTTCGCGCTCCTGGAAGGGGTCCTGCTTGCTTCTGCGTTTTGACATGTGTTCGCTTGTGTGTCCTGGGTATATAAGGCGGCAATTGTAGCCGTTCCGGCCGGACAAAGCAGAAAAAAATGCCTGCGTCCGCGAATGAGGTTTTCAGCATTCCCGTTAAGGGTAGAATGCCCCCATGGCCACCCTATCCGACACCCCGAATCGCGATATCTACACCGTTTCGCGCCTCAACGCCGAAGTGCGCGCCGTGCTGGAAGGCAGCTTCCCCCTGCTGTGGGTGGAGGGTGAAATCTCCAACCTGGCCCGCCCCGCCTCCGGCCACTGGTACTTCTCCCTCAAGGACAGCGCCGCCCAGGTGCGCTGCGCCATGTTCCGCCAGCGCAACCAGCTGCTGCGCTTCAAGCCGCAGGACGGCATGCACGTCCTGCTCCGCGCCCGCATCTCGCTCTACGAAGGGCGCGGCGAATTCCAGCTCATCGCCGAACACATGGAAGAGGCCGGCTCCGGTGCCCTGCAGCGCGCCTTCGAAATGCTCAAGCTGCGCCTGCAGAACGAAGGACTGTTCGATGCGGCACGCAAGCGGCCATTACCGCGCCTGCCGCGCCGCATCGGTGTGATCACCTCACCCACCGGTGCCGCGATCCGCGACATCCTCACCGTGCTGGCGCGGCGCTTCCCGGCGATCCCGGTGGTGATCTATCCGGTGCCGGTGCAAGGCGCCGGCGCCGGCGAGCAGATCGCCGCCGCCATCCGCCGTGCCGGTGAGCGCGGCGAATGCGACGTGCTCATCGTCGGCCGCGGCGGCGGCTCGCTGGAAGATCTGTGGGCCTTCAACGAGGAGGTGGTGGCGCGCGCCATCCACGCCTCGCCCCTCCCCATCGTCAGCGCCGTCGGTCATGAAATCGATTTCACCATCGCCGACTTCGTCGCCGACATGCGCGCCCCGACGCCGTCCGCTGCGGCGGAACTGCTCAGCCCCGACCGCGAGGAGATGCGCACGCAACTGCTGCAACAACGCATCCGCCTGGCGCGCAGCTTCCAGCGCCAGATGCGCCACAAACGCCAGCAACTGGACACACTGCAGAAACGCCTCAAGCATCCCGGCCGCCGCCTGCAGGAGATCGCCCAGCGTCTGGACGAGATGGAACAGCGTTTAAGCCGCGCCAGCCAGCACCTGCTGCGCCATGCCAGCGCGCGTCTCGCCGCGCTGCACGCCCGGCTGGAACGCCACACGCCGCTGTATCGGGTACAGATCTTGCAGGCACAGCGACAGGAATTACAGCGCCGCCTGCGCAGCGCCACGACACAACATCTCGAACGGCTGAACCGCCGCCTGGCCCAGGCCGCCCACACCCTCGACGCCGTCAGCCCGCTGGCCACCCTGAGCCGCGGCTACGCCATCGTCACCAGCGCCGACGGCAGCGTGCTGCGCGCCGCCGCGCAGACTGCCCCAGGCGCCCAGGTGCAGGCCCGCCTCGGCCAGGGCCGCCTGCTGTGCCGGGTGGAAGGAGTGGAAGAATGAACCGCGTTATCGAAGCAATTCATCGCGAATACGATTCGCTCCTACGAAACCCGCTTGCAGGAGCAAATCGTATCCGCGACATCGTCTTGTTGCTGTGCCTGCTCCTGCTTTGCGCCAACGCCGCCTTCGCCCTGCCGCAGAGCGCCGCCGTTCCCGGCGGAATCGCCATCGTCGCGCTGGGCGAACACAACAATGCGCCACGGGTTTATTACCTGGGCAAGCGGGTCATGGTGTTGCAGGATGGCGGGCACTGGCAGGCCGTCGTCGGCATCCCGCTCAGCGCCAAGCCGGGCCGTCACACCCTGCGTGTGCAACCGCAGGGAGCGAAAGACCGCAGCGTTACCTTCACCGTCGGCGCCAAACAGTATGACGAGCAGCACCTCCAGGTGCCGCCGCGCATGGTCAACCCCAACCCGGAAGATCAACGGCGCATCGCCCGCGACCTCAAACTGAGTGCCGAAGCCTACCGCACCTTCCGCTCCGGCGACAGGATCACCACCCGCTTCATCTTGCCGGTGGAAGGCCGCTACAGCAGCCCCTTCGGCCTGCGCCGTTTCTTCAACGGCGAGGCGCGCAATCCGCACAGCGGCATCGACCTCGCCGCGCCCACCGGCACCCCTGTCCGCGCCCCTGCACCAGGCCGCGTCCTCGCCACCGGCGACTTCTACTACAACGGCAACACCGTGTTCCTCGATCACGGCCAGGGCCTCGTCACCATGTACTGCCACATGGACAGCCTCGCGGTGAAAACCGGCCAGACCGTCGAAACCGGCCAAATCCTCGGCACCGTCGGCGCCACCGGCCGCGTCACCGGCCCGCATCTGCACTGGAGCGTCAGCCTCAACGACGCCCGCGTCGATCCGTTGCTGTTCCTGGCACCGGAGATCGTGGCACAACTGGTGCAGTGATACGGCTGCACTGTCACGCAAACAAGAAGGCTCGCAGCAGGGGGCTTCTTACTTACCTGTCCCAAAACTGCAGGACATACTCCAGCAGTTATCTATTGATCAAATGCCGGCGGCGTCTCACGCAGTTTCTTCATCTCCGCCTCGAGCAGGGCCTTGGCGGCGAGGCGGCGGCGGGCCTCGTCCTTCTCGGCTTCCGCCCTTTTTAGCTCGGCCTCCTGGCGGGCATTTTCTTCCTGCAGGCGCTGCATTTCTTCACGGCTGCGCGCCAGTTCTTGCTCCAGCTGTTTGCGTTCGCGTTCCATGCGCTCCAGTTCCTGGCGGGAGGCAGTGTCCTGGGCGGGCGGCGCAGGCGGCTGGACGGGAATGGGCGGACGCGGCGGCGCGACCGGTGCCGGAGCGGGCGCGGCGATCTTCACCAGCGGCTCGCCGGCATCCAGTGCGGCCAGCTTGCGCCGGGCCGGTTCGTAGCCCTGGGCGGCGGCGGCCTCGTACCAGTGCCGCGCCTGAATCGGGTCGGCCTGCACGCCCTGGCCCTGGGCGTACATCTCGGCCAGATTGAACTGCGCCTCGGCGTTGCCGATGTTGGCCATCTTCTGCTGGTAGTTGAACAGACCTTCCCATATCTTGCCTTCTTCTGCCCAGACGCTCCGGGAAAACGCCAGGCATGCGGCGATGAGCAGGGCAGCACGGCAACGGCTTGCCGCCCAGCGATTTTGAGTTGCGTTGCGCTGCATGATGACCCCCGTTTTGTTGGCACGGTCATCGGGAAGACGGCCCGGATATCGTTTCTATTCCCGGCGACCTATTAAGGAAGGTCTGAATAAGTCCATCCTGGACTTCTCAGACCACGCCAAGCGAAAAGTGTGATTTTCGCTTGGCTTCATTTTTCAACGACTTATCGTCGTTGAAAAATGGCGGCACATCCCTGTGCCGCGGAAGCTCTGAACTTATTCAGAGCTTCCTTAACATGTGCTGTCTATCACACCCCGGAGGACGGTCGTGTTCAGTCCGCCTCGCGCTCGATGGAACAGCAATGGGAAACCGACGGCTCCTGCGGTTGCAGGATGGCACCGGTGACCGGATTGGGGCGGAAGGTGGTGCAGCCCTTGAGACCGAGGCGATGGGCCTCGCGGTAGATGGACTGAAACTGTTCGAAGGGGTAGTCGGCGGGAATGTTGATGGTCTTGGAGATGGCACTGTCCACATACGGCTGCAGTGCCGCCTGCATGGCGAGATGCACCTGCGGTTCCAGTTCCAGGGCGGTGACAAAGTAGGGTGGCAGCACAGCATCATCATGCGCTTCGCGCCACAGGCGCCAGGCATAATCGCTCACTTCGTACTCCCTATAGCGCCCGTCACGCTCCAGCAGGCGACGGCGATAGGACCAGGCGAACACCGGCTCCAGACCGCTGGAGATGTTGTCGGCCAGCAGACTGATGGTGCCGGTGGGCGCAATGGCGATGAGATGGCTGTTGCGGATACCGTGGGTCGCAATGCCGTCACGGATAGCGGCCGGCAGGCGTTGCACAAAAGGCGCGGCCAGATAGGCCTCCCGCTCGAAGAAGGGGAAGGCGCCTTTCTCACGCGCCAGCTCAACCGAGGCACGATAGGCGCAATCGCGCAGTTCACGCATCACATTGGATGCCATTGCCCTGCCCTCTGCGCTGTCATAGCGCAGGCCAAGCATGAGTTGCGCATCGGCCAGGCCGGTAATACCCAGCCCGAGACGGCGCGTACCGCGCGCCTGCGCCGCCTGTTCCGGCAAGGGAAAGTGCGATGCATCGATGACGTTGTCCATCAGGCGCACCGCCACCTGCACCGTCTCGCGCAGCGCCTCGCTGTCGATACGCGCGTTGGGCGTGAACGGTTCACAGACAAATCGCGTGAGATTCACCGAGCCGAGGTTGCAGGCGCCGAAAGGCGGCAGCGGTACTTCTCCGCAAGGATTGGTGGCAGTGATGCGTTCGCGGTAATAGAGATTGTTCTCACGGTTGATCCGATCGATGAACAACACGCCGGGCTCGGCATAGTCGTAGGTGGCGCGCATGATCTGCTGCCATAACTGCCGCGCCGGAATGCGTTTGATGACACGACAGGGAACCTCGCCGTCATGGCCGGGCCAGGCACGCATCACCACCTCGCCCTCAGCGTCATCCAGCGCCGCGACGGGGAACAGCAACGGCCAGTCACCGCCTTCTTCCACCGCCTGCATGAAGGCATCGCTGACCAGCACCGAGAGATTGAAATGCCGCAGCTCGCGCGGTTCCTGCTTGGCGGTGATGAATTGCTCGATATCGGGATGGTCGCAGCGCAGGGTGGCCATCATGGCGCCGCGCCGCGCGCCGGTGGACAGCAAGGTGGCGCACATGCTGTCCCAGATGCGCATGAAAGAGACCGGACCGGAGGCGATGGTGCCGGCACGATGGGTCAGCGTGCCGGACGGACGCAGGGTGGAGAAGTCGTAGCCGACGCCGCCGCCCTGCTGCATGGTCAGCGCCCCCTGCTTGAGGGCATCGAAAATGCCGTCGAGGGAGTCCTCGATGGTCCCCATCACGAAACAGTTGAACAGGGTGACGTTGCGCTCGGTGCCGCTACCGGCGAGGATGCGCCCACCGGGCAGAAAACGGAAATTGTCCAGCGTGGCGTAGAAGCGGCCTTCCCACCCATGCACATCGCCGCGCTCCTGCCGCGCCAGCGCCAGGGCCACACGGCGCCAGGTATCCGCGACAGTCCGATCATGAATCAGCGCACCGTCACGATAACGGTATTTGCTGTCCCAGACATGGCGGGATATTTCGCTGCTGAAGAGGTCGCGGCTCATGGCTGCAAGCATAGCCAAAGCGGGGCTTGTCGGCATGCCCCGCCGCCGTGCTCAGCTCTTCACGAAACGGCAATAAACGAAGCGCTGTTCCTTTTGCGCCGGGGTGATATGCCCCTCGGTGAGGGTTTCCACCAGGCGGTAACCCGCACCCAGCTCGGCACTGAGGGTTTCCGGGCTGTAACGCTGCACCGGCAGGTTGCTGCACTTCTCCGGCCCGTCGAGGGCGAAGGTGGCAATGATCAGCTGTCCGCCGGAGCGCAGGCCGCGCTCCAGGCGTTGCCGATAGGCCTGGCGGTCGGCGGGGTCGGTGAGGAAATGGAACACGGCGCGGTCGTGCCATAGGGCATAGCTTTTCGGCGGCTCGAAGGCGGTGGCATCGGCCTCGATCCAGGTCACCTGCGCCGCAGGTGCGCCGAGACGCTCGCGCGTATGCTGCAGGGCCGCAGCGGAGATATCCAGCACGCTGATGTCGCCATAGCCATCAGCCAGCAGATTGTCCACCAGACGCGAGGCGCCGCCTCCCATGTCGATGATCGGCTGACTCTTGTCGATCCCTGCCGCGGCGATGAGGCGCAGCGAGTATTCCGGGCGCGGCTGGAACCAGCTCACCTCGGTAGGCTGCTTCTGTGTGTATACCTGCTCCCAATGCTGCTTGCGGTCCATGGTCTCCTCCGGTGGTTAGCTCAGGAGCCCACTCCGTGGGCGAAATCGACACCAGCAACGCCCCGTTCGCCGAGAGGACTCGGCTCCTACCCTACATTTTCTTTTTGCGGGCGCGTTTTTTCTCGGCCTTCTTGATGTGCGCCACCATGCGCTTGCGCTTTTGCACCTGGCGCGGGGTGAGCACGTTCTTCTTGCCGGCATAGGGATTCTCGCCGGACTTGAACTCGATGCGTACCGGCGTACCTTCCAGCTTGAGGTGTTCGCGGAAGAAATTGATCAGGTAGCGTTGATAGCTGTTGGGTACCTGCTCGGTCTGGTTGCCGTGTATGACAATCAACGGCGGATTCTTGCCGCCCTGGTGGGCATAGCGCAGCTTGATGCGGCGGCCGCCCACCAGCGGCGGCTGGTGGGCGGCGATGGCCGACTCCAGCAGACGGGTCAGTTCCGGGGTGGAGAACTTGCGCAGCGCCGAGGCATAGGCGCGTTTCACCGAGCCGAACAGTTCGCCGACGCCGGTACCGTGCAGGGCCGAAATGTAATGCAGTTTGGCGAAATCCATGAAGGGCAGCTTCAGGTCCAGTTCGCGGCGCACATTGTCGCGCTGATCCTGACTCAGACCGTCCCACTTGTTCACCGCCAGCACCAGGGCGCGGCCGGCGTCGAGCACGAAACCGAGCAGGGTGGCATCCTGTTCGCTGATCCCTTCGCGCGCATCCAGCACCATCACCACCACGTTGGCCTCTTCGATGGCCTGCAGGGTCTTGATGACGCTGAACTTCTCGATGGCCTCGTCGATGCGCGAACGGCGCCGCACGCCGGCGGTATCGATCAGGGTATAGTCCTGGCCGTCGCGCTCGAAGGGAATGAAGATGCTGTCGCGCGTGGTGCCCGGCATGTCGAACACCACAACGCGCTCCTCGCCGAGGATGCGGTTGACCAGGGTGGACTTGCCGACGTTGGGGCGGCCGACAATGGCCACCTTGATGCGATCAGCCCCCTCCTCCTCGGCCTCTTCCTCCTCTTCCTCCGGCAGGGCCGCCAACACGCGCTCCATCAGGCGCGGCACACCACGGCCATGCACTGCGGCGATGGCCACCGGCTCGCCCAGGCCGAGGGCGTGGAACTCGGCAGCCAGCAACGAGGGTTCGCCGGTGTCGGTCTTGTTGACCACCAGCACCACCTCCTTGCCCCGCTGGCGCAGCCAGCGCGCGATGGCCTCGTCGCCGGCAGTGAGACCGTCGCGGCCGTCGACCAGGAACAACACCACGTGCGCCTCGTCTACCGCCTGCTGCACCTGGCGCACCATCAGCGCCTCGACGCCCTGTTCGTCGCCGGACAGGCCGCCGGTATCGACCACGATGTAGGGACGCTCGCCCACCTTGCCGGTGCCGTACTGGCGATCGCGCGTCAGCCCCGGCATGTCCGCCACCAGGGCGTCACGCGAACGGGTGAGGTAATTGAACAGCGTGGATTTGCCCACGTTGGGCCGCCCCACCAGGGCGATGACCGGTTTCATGGCAGTGGTCAGGTCCTAATTAATCCGGCAACACGCGCAGGGCATTGAGGACGCCGCGCTTGTCCATCACGTAGACGTGATCGTCCTGCACCTGCGGCGCGGCGAGCACGGCGCGATCCTCACGGTACCCATTGTGCGGCCAGTAGGAAGGCACCGGATACAAGGCCTCCCAGTCTTCCACCCGCACCCGCGCCAGCAGCGAGCCTTCCTCGCGCGCCAACCAGTGCACATAACCCTCGAAATCCGCCACCACCACAGCGCCGCCCTGCACCGCCGGTGCTGACAACATGCGGCCCCGCAACGCCGTCTGTTTCCACAACGTGCCGCCATTGCTGCGTGCCAGTGCCCACACGCTGCCCTCGGCATCAGTGACGTAGATCTCGCGTCCGGACACGGTGAGTCCGGACCAGGTCGAGAAATCACGCGTCCACAACAGGCGGCCGCTGTCGAGGGTCAAGGCGGCGATGCGTCCCTGATAACCTGCGGCATACACCACCCCGTCGCGCACCATCAACCGGGCATCCACATCGACCAGGCGCTCCAGTTCCGTGCGGCCACGCGGCACGGCCAGTACCGTCTCCCACAAGGGGCGTCCGTCCTGCAGCGACACGGCGACCAGGCGACCGTTATCGAAACCAGCCACCACGATGGTGCCCTCGATCTGCGGTTCGCCCACCCCGCGCAGCGACAACAGCGGCACCGGCTGACTGTAACGCCACAGACGGCGGCCGTCACTGGCATCCAGCCCGAACAGCGCGCCATCCACACTGCGCACTACCACCACGTTACCGCTGCGCTGCGGTGCTGCCAGCACCTCGCTACTGACCGGCGCACGCCAACGCAGCGTGCCATCGCGCTTAGCCACAGCGATCACCTCGGCATCGCCACCGAACAGCAGGACATCACCGCCGTCACCGGGTCCGCCATTGATGGCGGCCTCCAGTTCGGTGCGCCAGAGGCTGGCACCGGACTCGAGTTCGAAGGATTCCACCCGCCCCTTGTGATTGGCGGCATAGATGCGATCGCGCTCCACCAGGGGCGGCAACGCAATCATGTGCTTGCCTACTCCTTGGCCCAGTTGGCGTGCCCAGCGCGTCTCCACCTGCAACTGTGGCGTGAAGTCACTCAACTCGGCAGGCGGATTGAGTTCCAGGCGGCTGGGGCTGCCGCCGCAGGCGACGAGCAACAGCGCGGCAATGATGACAGACAGACGCATCACTGCGCCACAACTCCGGCATCGGCCAGGTCATCCACCTTCATGCGCAGCATCTGCTGCTTGGCGGGCACATCGGCAGCGGCCGCCAGAGCGGTCTGATAGGCCTGCAATGCCTCGGCGCGGCGGCCTTGGGCCAGATAGGCATCGCCCTTCGTCTCCTCCACCAGCACCGTATAACTGCTGCCGGCAACGGTGGCCAAGTGCTGCAGCGCCTCATCGGCACGGCCCTGGGCTATCAGCACGCGCGCCAGTCGTACCTGCGCCAGGAGGCGCACCTCGCTCACCTTCGCATTGTCCATCACCCAGCGCAGGTGTGCGGCGGCACCATCCAGATCACCCTGGTCCACTGCCTGCTGCGCCAGACTGAGCGACGCCAGTGCGGCATAGGGCGATGTCGCATGCTCGGCGATGATACGACGTGCGATCTCCACCACCTCGCGCCCCTCGCCGGCATCCAGTTGCGTCAGCATCTGCTGGTACAGTGCGGAGGCGGCCTCTGCCTGTGACCGCGTCGTGTCCTGCCAATAGCGCCAGCCAAACACCGCCGCCAGGGCCAGGACGACGCCGATGACCACGCTGCGGCCGTTTTCCCTCCACCACTCCTTGAGTGCCTCAACCTGCTCTTCTTCGGTACGATAGACTTCCACCGCGTTTTCTCCTCAGGGTTATTTGCGGCCAGCCACATAATCCCGCAGAAACGGGACGATCTGATCCAGGGCCAGCGTCTGCTGTTCGGACTGCTCGCGCAGGGGCTTGATGCCGACAGTACCGTTGGCGACTTCCTCTTCGCCCATCACCAAGGCCAGCGCAGCACCGCTCTTGTCCGCACGCTTCAACTGATTCTTGAAACTGCCGCCGCCGTGATTGAGCTGCACGCGCAGGCCCGGCACCTCGTCACGCAGCCGCTCGGCCAGCAACAACGCATGCTGCTGCGCGGCATCACCAACCCGCACCAGATAGATGTGGGGACGGAACTGCTCCAGCGGCACGACATCCTCATCGAGTAATGCGGTGAGACGCTCCAGGCCGATGGCAAAACCAATCGCCGGCGTGGCCTTGCCGCCCAACTGCTCGACCAGGCCGTCGAAACGGCCACCGGCGCATACCGTGCCCTGGGCACCCAGTTTGTCGGTGACCCACTCGAACACGGTGCGGCCGTAGTAATCGAGGCCGCGCACCAGACAGGGATTGATCTGGTAGCGCACGCCGGCGGCCTCCAGCTGCGCGCACAGCGCGTCGAAATGCGCCTTTGACTCGGCATCCAGATGCTCGGTCAGCTTGGGCGCAGCGGCGATGAGCGCGGCCATGTCCGGGTTCTTGCTGTCGAGGATACGCAGCGGGTTGCTGAGCAGACGGCGCCGGCTGTCCTCGTCCAGTTGCCCGATGTGCTGCTCGAAATAGTGCACCAGCTTTTCGCGGTACATGGCGCGCGCATAGGACGAGCCCAACGAATTGAGTTGCAGGGTGACGGAGTCTTCCAGACCGAGCAGGCGCCACAGGCGCGCGCTCATCAGGATCAGCTCGGCATCGACATCGGGGCCCTCCAGACCGAACACCTCGACACCAAGCTGGTGAAACTGGCGATAGCGTCCCTTCTGCGGCCGTTCATGGCGGAACATCGGTCCGAGGTACCACAGCTTCTGCGTCTGGTTGTAGAGCAGGCCGTTCTCGATGGCGGCACGTACGCAGCCGGCGGTTCCTTCCGGCCGCAGGGTGAGTGAGTCGCCGTTGCGATCCTCGAAGGTGTACATCTCCTTCTCGACGATATCGGTGACCTCGCCGATGGAGCGCTTGAACAGTTCGGTTTTCTCGACGATCGGCATGCGCACCTCGCTGTAGCCATAGGCGGCCAGCAGATTGCGCAGCGTCTGCTCCACGAATTGCCAGGTCGGCGTCTGCTCCGGCAGGATGTCGTTCATCCCGCGCACGGCCTGAATATTACCGCTCAATGTTTCTCTCCAAAGTCAAAAGCCGGTTAAACGCCAAGATGCAAAGGCCATGGACCTGGCCATCCTCATCGAAACCAAGCGCGCTGCGCCGCTCGCCCTGGCGCAAACACCGCGGCAACATCTTTGCGGCCCTTTGCGCCCTTTGCGTCTTTGCGTTTAATTCTTTTCCACTTTCCGCCGCGCCAGTTCGGCGCGGATCTGTTTTTCCAGTTCGTCCACCAGGTCGGCGTTGTCCACCTTGTGATCCGGCTTGCCGCCGACGTAGAGCAGGTTGGGCTGGCCACCGGCCAGGCCGATGTCGGCCTCGCGCGCCTCGCCCGGGCCGTTGACCACGCAGCCGATCACCGCCACGTCCAGGGGTTCCAGCACATCCTCCAGCCGCTGCTCCAGGGCGTTGACCGTAGCGATGACATCGAAGTTCTGCCGCGAACAGGACGGACAGGCGATGAGATTGATACCCTTGCTGCGCAGATGCAGGCTCTTGAGAATATCGAAGCCGACGCGGATCTCTTCCACCGGGTCCGCCGCCAGTGATACGCGGATGGTGTCACCGATCCCATCCACCAGCAGCATGCCGAGACCGATGGCCGACTTCACGGCACCGGCGCGGAAGCCACCCGCCTCGGTGATGCCGAGGTGCAGCGGCTGCTCGATCTGCTGCGCCAGTTTACGATAGGCCTCGACGGTGAGAAAAATCTCCGACGCCTTGAGGCTGATCTTGAAATCTTGGAAATCGAGCCGGTCGAGGATCTCGATGTGGCGCAGTGCCGACTCGACCAGCGCGTCGGCGGTGGGCTCGCCATATTTTTTCTGCAAATCCTTTTCCAGTGAACCGGCATTGACGCCGATGCGGATCGGAATGTTGCGATCACGCGCCGCGCTCACCACCGCCCGCACGCGGTCCTCGCGGCCGATATTGCCCGGATTGATGCGCAGGCAGTCGGCGCCCAGTTCGGCGACACGCAGCGCGATTTTGTAGTCGAAGTGGATGTCGGTGACCAGCGGCACCTGCACCTGCTTCTTGATCTCGCCGAAGGCCTCCGCCGCAGCCATGTCCGGCACCGAAACGCGCACGATGTCGGCACCGACCGCCTCCAGTGCGCGAATCTGCCGCACCGTCGCCGCCACGTCATGGGTGTCGGTATTGGTCATGCTCTGCACCGAAATGGGCGCATCGCCGCCCACCGGCACGTTGCCGACCTTGATCTGACGCGACTTGCGCCGCTGGATGGGCGAGGGCTGATGCATGGCTTACTCGGCGATGGGCTGGTTGTCGGCGGCCTTGCCAAGACGAAACCTGGCCACTTCACGGCGCTGGAACGGTGCGTGATCGAATACCTTGCCCTGGTAATACACCGTCACTGCCGGGGCATTGCCGAGGAAAATCTCGAACGGCGCCTTGCCGCGCACGGTACGGGTCATGCCATCCTGCAACAGTTCATATACCAACTGCTTGCCGTCTGCGTCCTTCACCTCCAGCCAGCAATCGCCTCCGCCAGCCTCCAACTGCACCTCGGTCACTTGCAACGGCACCGGTACCGGCGGCGCGGCACCGATCACGGGTGACGGTTCGGCAACGGCCACCTCCTGTGGTTCAGCTTGGGGCGGCGTCTCCGTCACCGGCGGCAGCGTCAGGCTCACATTGCCATCGGGAGCCTGCAGCATGGCTGGCTCACCGGCAGGCTCGTCTTCAGCCGGCTGGCGCGACAGCCACCATACCGCGAGCAGACCCAGCAACAGGAGAACGATCAGCCAGGTCACGAGCTTGACCGGCCAGTCACTGCTGCGGCGTTGATGGAGCGGCATGACCGGCGCTACCAGTGCCGGTGTCGCGTCGGGCCGCTCCAGCATGGCCACCAGCTCCTCCGCCGGCAGTTCCAAAAGACGCGCATAACTGCGCAGATAACCACTGACAAAGGCCACCGGCGGAAGATGGGCGTAATCATCCTCCTCCAGCGCGCGGATCAGTTCGAGGCGTAACCGCAGCCGCGTGGAAACCTCCTCACGGCTCAATCCCGCCGCCTCGCGTGCCAGACGCAGACGCTGACCTGGGCCGGCAACCACCGCGACCTCTGCGGTCACGGCCGTCTCTTCGCGGGGGGACGTGTCGTTCACGGTCATTTGGATTTCAGATAGAGCTTGGTTTCTTCAGCGGCGGGAAAGTTGTTGCGTAACAGCATGCCGTAGCTGGAGAGGGCATTGCGATCACCCAGCACGCGTTCAATCTGGATCCCCAACCACAAACTGTGCGGGGTATGCGGCGCCACCGCTGCGTAGCGCTGCAGAAAGGCGCGCGCGGAAATGTGGTTGCCCTGCTGCAGCGAGATATCCGCCATCGCCAGCAATGCCTTGGGCAGATTGACGTTGACCTTGAGCGCCTCGCGGTAATACTGCTCGGCCCTGACCATGTCCCCCTTCTCCAGCAGGCACTGGCCGAGGTTCTCATAGGCCTGGCCGCGCCCCGGCCACACCGGGTTTTCCACCGCCTTGAGCAGGCGGGTTACCCCCTCGTCATAACGCTTCTCACCGCACAGGAACACGCCGTAATTGTTCTGGATTGCGGAATCATTCGGGGCCAAATCTGCCGCGCGCTGGAAATGCTCCCCTGCCTTGTCCTTGCGCTCCAGGCGCCGATACAGTTCGGCGATGTAGTGATGCGCCTCGACCGAGTCATCATCGTACTCCACTGCCTTCAGCAGCTTCTCCATGGCCAATTCGTTCTTGCCTTGGACCATGTAATTCAGGCCAAGCTCGGCATTGAGCTGGGCGGCCTTCTTGAAATCGGTGGTGTCACGTTCGGGCGTGCCGGCACAACCGGACAGCAGCGCCAGGGCGGACAACAGAATGAGAACGCGCAGACGTATCATGAGGCGATCCTTTGCATGGTGATGGTCTTCTGGCTGCGGCGGGTGCGGTCCTGCACTTCACCCACCAGCTGGCCGCAGGCGGCGGCGATGTCATCGCCGCGGGTCTTGCGGGTGACGGTCATCAGGTTGCCCGCCATCAGGATGTCGCGGAAGCGATCGATAGCCTCCTGGCTGGAGCGGCGGTAGCTGGTACCGGGAAAGGGATTGAACGGAATCAGATTGACCTTGGCCGGGGTACCGCGCAACACCTTGAGCAGGGCGCGGGCATGCTCCGGTGAGTCGTTGACCCCCTCCAGCATGGCGTATTCGAAGGTAACGCGACGGTGCGGCACGTCGGCGCAGTAGCGGCGGCAGGCCGCCAGCAGCTCGGCGATGGGATACTTGCGGTTGATCGGCACCAGCTCGTTGCGCAGTGCATCATCGGGCGCATGCAGCGACACCGCCAGACTGACGTCGATGGCCGCGCGCAGTTCATCGATGGCCGGCACCACGCCGGCGGTACTGACGGTGACACGGCGCTTGGAGATGCCGAAGGCGTAGTCGTCCTGCATCAGTTCCATCGCCTTGACCACGTTGTCGAAGTTGAGCAGCGGCTCGCCCATGCCCATCAGCACCACGTTGGTGATCACCCGCTCGCCCTTGTTCTGCGGCAGGCCGATGAGGCGCGTGGCCAGCACCACCTGGCCGATGATCTCGGCAGTGGTGAGATTGCGGTTGTAACCCTGCTGGGCGGTGGAACAGAAGGAACAGTTGAGGGCGCAGCCTACCTGGGAGGAGACGCACAGGGTGGAGCGATCCTTTTCCGGGATGTACACCATCTCGATGGAATTGCCGTCGGCCAGGCGCAGCATCCACTTGCGCGTGCCGTCGCGCGAGGGCATGTCGACGGCCACCTCCGGCAGGCGAATCTCCGCCTTTTCCTTCAGCTGGTCGCGCAGGGACTTGCTCAAATTGCTCATGGCGTCGAAATCATCGACGCCATGATGGTAGATCCACTTCATGACCTGAGAAGCACGAAAGGCCTTCTCACCGAGCGCGGTGAAGAAGGCCTCCATGTCCTGCCGGTTCAGATCCAGCAGATTGGTCTTCATGGGCTTCGCCTCGCAGGCCGCGCCGCGCCCCTCAACGGGTGCGCGGGCAGATCTCCTCGGGCTTGAAGAAGTAGGCGATTTCCGCCTTGGCGGTGTCCGGACCGTCGGAGCCGTGCACGGCGTTTTCGTCGATGGACACGGCGAAGTCCGCACGGATGGTGCCGGGAGCGGCATCCTTGGGGTTGGTGGCGCCCATCACCTCGCGGTTCTTGGCAATGGCATTCTCGCCTTCCAGCACCTGCACCATCACCGGACCGGAGGTCATGAAGGCGACCAGGTCCTTGAAGAAGGGGCGCTCCTTGTGCACGGCGTAGAAGCCTTCCGCCTGCTCCTTGGACAGGTGCAGCATCTTGGCAGCGACGATCTTCAGACCGGCCTTCTCGAAGCGGGAGTAGATCTCGCCGATGACGTTCTTGGCCACAGCGTCGGGCTTGATGATGGAAATGGTGCGTTCGATGGCCATTTACTCTGAATCTCCGTTACAAACCGATGGATTAAAGGGGGGATTAAATGCGTTGAACCCGCGATTATACGCGGGCTCAGGGGGGCATTCCAGCGGTGACTTGTGCCATGGAGCGGACTTCTGCCCGCCCCACGGCAAATCAGCTCCGTTCGTCGATCCAAGCCATCTGGATGGCTTCGAGGATCTTCTCGTTGGAACTTTCAGGATCGTCGGCGAACTCCGGCAGGGCGCAGACCCAGGCGTGCAGATCGGTAAAGCGCACCCATTGCGGGTCCACGTCCGGATGGGCCTCGTCCAGGGCGATGGCGATGTCGAGGGTGTCGTTCCACTTCATGGTCGCTGCGCTCCCAGTGACAAGTGACAAGTCCCAAGTGGCAAGAACTGGTGTTTTTACTTGTAACTTGCCACTTGCAACTTGTAACTGTAGTTAGTGCTTCTCCGACACCATGTTGATGGTGTACTTGGGTATCTCCACCACCAGGTCGGTCTCCCCCACCACCGCCTGACAGGACAGGCGCGAATCCGGCTCCAGGCCCCAGGCCTTGTCCAGCATGTCCTCCTCCAGCTCCTCGGCCGGATTGAGGGAGGCACCACCCTCACGGATGTAGACGTGGCAGGTGGTGCAGGCACAGGATTTCTCGCAGGCGTGCTCGATCTCGATGCCGTTGGCCAGGGCCGCGTCGCAGACGGTGGTGCCCGGCTCGGCCTGAATCACGGCCCCCTCGGGGCAGATTTCCTCGTGCGGCAGAATGATGATTTGGGGCATGGCGATAGTTCCTGAAACAGCCTAGAAAAAACATTCAAATCCGCAAATGAACGCTAATAGACGCAAATCAAACCGGGCGTGCATCCCTGTGCCACCGCTTGGGCCGGCCGGGAGATAGCGCTGCGCAGAAAACCGGGCATTCGCGTTCATTTGCGTTCATTCGCGGACTGATTGTACTCAAAGCTCGTCGATACGATGGCCCGCCAGGGCCTTCTTGATGCCGGCGTCCATACGCCGGGCGGCGAATTCGGCGCTGGCCTGGTCGGTGGCCTCGATGGCGCGCTTGATGGCGCGGTGATCGTCGCCGTCGCGGGCGGCGCGCAGGGCGGCCATGGCCTGATCTATGGCGGCGCGCTCCTCGGCATTCAACAGTTCGGCGCCGTCGGCGGCCAGGGCGGCGGTGAGCGCCTCCAGCACACGATCGGCCTCCACCTGCTGCTCGCGCAGATTGCGCGCGGCGACATCGTCCTCGGCATGGGCCAGGGAGTCGCGCAGCATCTGCTCGATCTCGCCGTCGCTCAGGCCGTAGGACGGCTTGACCTGGATGCTGCTCTCCACCCCGGAGGTCATCTCGCGCGCCGACACCGACAGCAGACCGTCGGCATCCACCTGGAAGGTAACACGGATGCGGGCGGCACCGGCCGCCATGGGCGGGATGCCATGCAGCTCGAAACGGGCCAGGGAGCGGCAGTCACTCACCAGATCGCGCTCGCCCTGCACCACATGGATGGCCATGGCAGTCTGGCCGTCCTTGAAGGTGGTGAACTCCTGGGCGCGCGCCACCGGGATGGTGGTATTACGCGGGATCACCTTCTCCACCAGGCCACCCATGGTCTCCAGGCCGAGCGACAGCGGGATCACGTCCAGCAGCAGCATCTCGCCGTCGGGCTTGTTGCCCACCAGCACGTCGGCCTGCATGGCGGCGCCCACTGCCACCACCTTGTCCGGATCGATGTCGGTCAGCGGGGTGCGGCCGAAGAATTCGCCCACCAGCTCGCGCACGCGCGGCACACGGGTGGAACCGCCCACCATCACCACCTCCTTCACCGCGTCGGCGGTGATGCCGGCATCCTTGAGGGCGCGGCGGCAGGCGGCCAGGGTCTTGCGGATCAGCGGGTCGGTCAGAGCATGGAACTGCTCGCGCGACAGCTCGCCCTGCCAGTGGCTGCCGTCGGCCAGCTCCACCTTGAGCGGCACGACGGCGGCATCGGTGAGCGCCTCTTTCGCGGCACAGGCGTCGCGCAGCAGGCGGCGCATCTGGCGGTGATCGGCATCATCGGCGATGCCGGCCTGCGCCATGATCCACTCCGCCACGGCGTGGTCGAAATCATCGCCGCCCAGGGCCGAGTCGCCACCGGTGGACATCACCTCGAACACCCCCCTGGACAGGCGCAGGATGGAGATATCAAAGGTACCGCCGCCCAGGTCGTAGATGGCGATGACGCCCTCCTCACCGCGGTCCAGGCCGTAGGCCACGGCCGCGGCGGTGGGTTCGTTGAGCAGGCGCAGCACGTTGAGACCGGCCAGTTTGGCGGCGTCCTTGGTGGCCTGGCGCTGGGCATCGTCGAAATAGGCCGGCACGGTGATCACCACGCCGGTGAGGTCGCCGCCCAGGGCGCTCTCGGCGCGCTGCTTGAGGGCCTTGAGAATCTCCGCGGAAACCTCCACCGCGCTGACATCGCCGCCGGCGGTATGCAGGCGCGGCACGGCGCTGTCGGTGGCCACGAATTCGTAAGGCAGGCGTTCGCCCAGGGCCTTCACATCCTTCACCCCGCGCCCCATCAAACGCTTCACCGAGGCGATGGTGTTGAGGGGATCGGCCGCCGCCATGGCCTTGGCCTCGAAACCCACCTGTGGGGCGGCATTGGCGACATAACGCACCACCGACGGCAGCAGGTGGCGCCCCTGCGCATCGGGCAGGGTTTCGGCCAGCCCGCTGCGCACGGTCGCCACCAGGGAATTGGTGGTGCCGAGATCGATGCCCGCCGCCAGCCGGTGCTGGTGCGGTACGGTGGATTGGCCGGGTTCAGCGATTTGCAGTAGTGCCATGACTTGTTCCGTTTCGCCTTACCGGCGCAAAAAACCTCAGTCCGCAAATACACGCCAATAAACGCAAATCACCGCATCACCCTATTCGCGTCCATTGGCGTTCATTCGCGGACTAATTCTTAGGGAAGGTCTGAATAAGTCCTTCCTGGACTTCTCAGACCACGCCAATCGAAAAGTGTGATTTTCGATTGGCCTCATTTTTCAACGACATATCGTCGTTGAAAAATGGCGGCACATCCCTGTGCCGCGGAAGCTCTGAACTTATTCAGAACTTCCTTAGCTGTTATGCGCCAGGTCGTCCTCGCGTGCGTCCACTTCCTCCAGCAGCTTGCGCATGAACTGCAGCTTGCGCAGCCGCTCCGGCACCTCCTGCAAGGCCTCCCCACCGCGCTGGAACAACGCCGCCAGTTCCTCCACCAGATGCCGCTCGGTGGCCTCGGCAGTGGTGCGCACCTGGTCCAGTGCGGCGTAAGGGTCGGCAGCCCTGGGGGCCGCCGCCAGCGCCTCGCGCAGCTCCATCTGCTCCAGCAAGAACATCGGATCCATACGGGTATCCGTATCGGACAAGGTGATGCCGCTCAATTCGAGCAGATAGCGGGCGCGGGCCAGCGGGTCCTTCAGCGTGCGGTAGGCCTCATTGATCAGCGCCGCCTGCTGCACCGACAGCAGGCGCTCGCGTTCGGAGGCGCCGGCATAGCGATCGGGGTGGGCGGCGCGCTGCAGGTCGCGATAACGCAGCGCCAGGGTCTCGGCATCCACCGCAAACCCCACCGGCAGCCCGAACAACTGGAAGTAGTTTTCGTTCATTAACGCCCCAAAAACTTGGCCACAGGGGCCGCCGCGCAGACAGAGCACACGGGTCACGTCACTCTGGGGCCGCGGCGTCCGCTGTGGCCAAATTCATCCCGCCGTCAGACGTTGAAGCTTTCGCCGCAGCCGCAGGCATCCTTGACGTTGGGATTGTTGAACTTGAAACCTTCGTTCAGCCCTTCACGGGCGAAATCCAGTTCGGTGCCGTCGAGGTAGAGCATGCTCTTGCTATCGACGATCACCTTCACGCCGTGGCCCTCGAATACCTGATCTTCCGGCTGCAACTCGTCGACGAATTCCAGCACATAGGACATGCCGGAGCAGCCGGATGGCTTCACGCCCAGGCGGATGCCCACGCCCTTGCCACGATTGGTCAGGAACTTCTGCACGTGGCGGGCAGCGGCTTCAGTGATGGTGATGGCCATGGGGAAATCCTCTTCAGGCGCGCGACTGCTTGGCCTTGTAGTCCTCGATGGCGGCCTTGATGGCATCCTCGGCCAGCACCGAGCAATGGATCTTCACCGGCGGCAGGGCCAGTTCCTCGGCGATCTGGCTGTTCTTGATCTCCAGCGCCTGATCCAGGGTCTTGCCCTTTACCCATTCGGTGACCAGCGAGCTGGAGGCGATGGCGGAACCGCAGCCGTAGGTCTTGAACCTGGCGTCCTCGATGACGCCGTCGGCACTCACCTTGATCTGCAGGCGCATCACGTCGCCGCAGGCGGGCGCGCCTACCATGCCGGTACCCACATCGGACGCATCCTTGTCCAGGGAGCCGACGTTGCGCGGATTTTCGTAGTGGTCGATGACCTTGTCGCTGTATGCCATTTCGTGGAACCTCGCCTTACAAACCGCCCGGCCGGGACCGGGACCCGCGATGATAAATCAATGCGCCGACCACTGCACGGTGGAGAGGTCGATGCCCTCCTTGTACATGTCCCACAGCGGGGACAGCTCGCGCAATTTGGCAATTTTCTCGTGGATCAACGCCACGGCACGGTCGATGTCCTGCTCGGTGGTGTAGCGGCCGATGGAGAAACGCAGCGAGCTGTGCGCCAGTTCGTCGGGGCGGCCGATGGCGCGCAGCACGTAGGACGGCTCCAGGCTGGCCGAAGTACAGGCCGAACCGGAGGACACCGCCAGGTCGCGCAGGGCCATCATCAGGGACTCACCCTCGACGTAGTTGAAGCTGATGTTGAGGTTGTGCGGCACGCGGCGCTCCATGTCGCCGTTGACGTACACCTCCTCGATGTCCTGTACCCCCTTGAGCAGGCGGTCACGCAACATGCGGATGCGTTCGTTCTCCTGCGCCATCTCCTCGCGGGCGATGCGGAAGGCCTCGCCCATGCCGACGATCTGGTGGGTGGCCAGGGTACCGGAACGCATGCCGCGCTCGTGGCCGCCGCCGTGCATCTGCGCTTCCAGACGCACACGCGGCTTGCGGCGCACGTACAGGGCGCCGATGCCCTTGGGGCCATAGACCTTGTGGGCGGAGAAGGACATCAGGTCGACTTTCAGCTTGGCCAGGTCGATGGGCACCTTGCCGGCGCTCTGCGCCGCATCGACATGGAACAGGATGCCGCGGGCACGGGTCATCTCACCGATGGCGGCGATGTCCTGAATCACACCGATTTCATTGTTCACGTGCATGATGGACACCAAAATGGTGTCGGGACGCATGACCGCCTCCAGCTTGGCCAAGTCGATGAGGCCATTGGCCTCGGGCTGCAAATAGGTGATTTCGTAACCGAAGCGTTCCAGGTGGCGGCAGGTGTCGAGCACCGCCTTGTGTTCGGTCTTGCTGGTGATGATGTGCTTGCCCTTCTTGGCGTAGAACTCGGCCACGCCCTTGATGGCCAGATTGTCCGACTCGGTGGCGCCGGAGGTCCACACGATCTCCTTGGGGTCGCAGTTGACCAGGGCGGCCACCTGCTTGCGCGCCTCCTCGATGGCCTGTTCCGCCTCCCAGCCGAAGACGTGGGAGCGGGAGGCGGCATTGCCGAAGCGGCCGCTGTCGAGGGTCAGGAAACTGCACATCTTCTCCGCCACCCGCGGGTCGACGGGGGTGGTGGCGGCGTAATCCAGATAGATCGGTTTGCTCATCACTCGCTCCATTCCAACTTGCCGGTATCACCAGGCCATGGCGGCCATGGTCTGCAACCGGGCCGCCTGCTGACGCAGCGCGGCGATCAGGGTGTCCACGTCTTGCTCCGTGTTGCCGGCGCCGAGGCTGACGCGCACGGCGCAACGCGCCAGGTCCGCCGCCACGCCCATCGCCCGCAACACATGACTCGGCTCGCTGTAACCGCTGCCGCAGGCCGCGCCGCTCGACAGCGCCAGCCCCAGGCGATCCAGCTCCAGCAACAGGGTCTCGCCGTCGATGCCGGGCAAGGCCAGAAATACCGTATTCGGCAGGCGCTCGGCCCGGGCGGCGAATACCACCGCCTGCGGCACCTGCTCCTGCAATCCCCGCTCCAGGCGCTGGCGCAGTTTCAGCAGACGCTCGCGGCGCGACGCCAATTCGGCGGCCGCCAGTTCGGCGGCACGGCCAAAGCCGACGATGCCGGCCAGATTCTCGGTGCCGCCGCGGCGACCCTTTTCCTGCCCGCCGCCATGCAACAGCGGCTCCATATCCACCGCCTTGTCCAGCAGCAGCGCACCGACTCCCTTGGGGCCGTTCAGCTTGTGCGCCGACACACTCATCAGGTGGGCACCGCTGGCGGCAAAATCAACCGGCCATTTGCCCAGCGCCTGTACCGCGTCGGTGTGCAGCACCGCCTCCGCCGCGCGCACCACCCCGGCGATGGCGCCGATATCGTTCACCACACCGGTTTCGTTGTTGGCCCACATCACCGAAACCAGGCGCGCACCTTCCCGCAGCGCGGCCTCGACTGCCTGCACCGTTACCTGTCCCTGGTCCGTCACCGGAATGCTTGCCACCGTCCAGCCTGCGCGGCCCAGGGCCGCCAGCGGCTGCTGTACCGAGGCATGCTCCACGGCACTGGCAGCGAGGCGTGCGGCCGGAAGACGTGCGGCCACACCCTTGAGAGCGGCATTGTTGGCCTCGGTCCCGCCGCTGGTGAAGATCACCTGCGACGGATGGGCACCGGCCAGCGCCGCCACCTGCTCCCGCGCCTGCTCCAGCGCCGCGCGCGCGGCGCGGCCCAGGGCATGGACGCTGGAAGGATTACCCCAGTTCCCCCGCAACCAGGGGAGCATCGCCTCCAACACCCGCTCGTCGAGCGGGGTGGTGGCGTTGTGATCCAGATAGATCACAGCCTGCGACTACAACGGTTGTCAGTTGACGACAGCCTTGCGGCCTGCCTCCAGCGGCACCGCCTTGTGCTCGTGCTTGTGGCCGCTCACCTCACGGTTGTGATGCTGTGCCACCAGCTTGGCCAGACTGATCCCCTGCAGGAAGGCATAGATCTGGTTGCTGAGGTCGCACCACAGCTCGTGGGTCAGGCACTCACCGTCTTCATGGCAGTTGCCCAGCCCGTTGCAGCGCATGGCGTCGACCTTTTCGTCCACCGCGGTGATCACGTCGGCGACGCAGATCTCGGCCGCATCGCGGCTCAGGCGATAACCGCCGCCGGGGCCGCGGGCAGAGTCGACCAGCCCGTTCTTGCGCAGTTTGGAAAACAGCTGCTCCAGGTAAGACAGGGAGATCCCCTGCCGCTGGGAGATATCGGCCAGCGTGATGGGGCCATCCTTATAGTGGAGAGCCAGGTCGAGCATTGCAGTGACCGCGTAGCGGCCTTTCGTAGTCAGCCTCATTGCCTTGTCCCTATTGACCCAGTAAAGTTGTGGATGTCGGTAGCGCGTAACTTAGCAATACCAAGCAAATCAGTCAACTTTATTTTTCCGTTCTTTCCGCAGGGCATCCGCTGCACTCCTCGGCGCTCTTGCAGCCCCCCGCCGGCTCGCTGCCGCTGCGAATCTCGCAGGAACCCAGCGGCGGCACCGGGATGTCCCCCAGCTCCGCCCCCAGCGCCTTCAGTCCCTTGCACATCTCCTCCATCTTGCTGTCCATGGCATGGATGTGGTCCAGCATGCAGTTGATGGCGTTGGCCACCGGGTCGGGCATGTCCTGGGTGGTGCCGTAGGCGTCGAAGCCGATCTTCTCGGCGATGGCGCGGCGCCGCTCGTGGTGCTCATCGGTCTTGCGGCTGACGATGCGGCCGGGGATGCCCACCACCGTGGCGCCGTCCGGCACGTCCTTCACCACCACCGCGTTGGAGCCGACGCGGGCACCGTTGCCGATGGTGATGGGACCGAGCACCTTGGCGCCGGCGCCGACCACCACGTTGTCGCCCAGGGTCGGGTGGCGCTTGCCCTTGTTCCAGCTGGTGCCGCCCAGGGTGACACCGTGATACAGGGTGCAGTCGTCACCGATCACCGCCGTCTCGCCGATCACCACGCCCATGCCATGGTCGATGAAGAAGCGGCGGCCGAGGGTGGCGCCGGGGTGGATCTCGATACCGGTGAGCCAGCGGGCGAAGTGGGACAGGACACGTGCCAGCCAGCGCCAGCCCCAGTGCCACAGGCGGTGACTCATGCGGTGCACCAGCACCGCATGCAGCCCCGGATAGGCCGTGAGGATTTCCAGGGTACTGCGCGCCGCCGGGTCGCGCTCGAAGATGCAGCGGATGTCCTCGCGTAGGGTATCGAACATGGAAGATTAGACCGTCAGGGATTTCCGATTAAACGAATCGGCTTCATTCTCGCATAGAAGTCATCCGCAAATGAACGCCAATAAACGCGAATGTTCGCATATCGCTTCACGCTGCTCCCCGAGAACAGGTGAACGCCGCGGCCGGGCATCAAACCAGGCTCTTTCGGGCTCCCGCTTCGGGATTATTTGCGTCCATTCGCGTTCATTTGCGGACTCACCGTCTTACCCGCTTCTGGGTTTCGGTGAGGATGCCGCGCAGGATGTTCAGCTCGACCCGTTCGGTGCGTGCACGGTTGTAGAGGCGGCGCAGGCGGCGCATCACCTGGCGCGGATTGGCCGGGTCGAGAAAGCCGATATCGACGAGGGTTTGCTCCAGATGGACATAAAACGACTCCAGCTCCTCGGCACTGGCATAGTCGCCCTCGTCCGGCGCCAGCGGCTCATCGCCGAGCAGGGCCATGCGCACCTCGTAGCTCACCACCTGCACCGCCGCGGCCAGATTGAGCGAACTGTAATCGGCGTTGGCGGGAATGTGCAGCAGATAGTGACAGCGCTGCAACTCCTCGTTGCTGAGGCCGGAGCACTCGCGGCCGAACACCAGGGCCACCTCCTGGCCGGCCAGTGCCGCCGTCGCGGCACGTCGCGCCGCGCTGCGCGCGTCGGACAGCGGCCAGGGCAGCGAGCGCAGGCGCGCACTCGCCCCCAGCACCATGGAACAACCGACCAGGGCCTCGTCCAGGCTGTCGCACACCACGGCACGGGTGAGCAGATCGTCGGCGCCGGAGGCGCGCGCGGTGGCCTCGGCGCTGGGAAACTGCTGCGGCCGCACCAGGTACAGGCGCGACAGGCCCATCACCTTCATGGCCCGGGCGGCGGCACCGATATTGCCCGGATGGCTGGTCTCGATGAGCACCACGCGCAGGCGCGGCAGAGCCGTCAAATTGTCTGCGGCAGGCTGCATTGTTCGCCTTTTTTCATTAGAATACGCGCCTTCCCTGTTCTTTATTCTTTGACAATCGGAGAGTGCCTCCATGCACCCCATGCTGAACATCGCGGTCCGCGCAGCGCGCCGGGCCGGCGACATTATCGCCCGTTCCGCCGAACATGTGGATGGCCTCACCGTCACCAGCAAGTCGCACAACGACTTCGTCAGCGAAGTCGATCGCCGCGCCGAACAGGAAATCATCGCCATCATCCAGAAGGCCTATCCGCACCACGCCATCCTGGCGGAGGAAAGCGGCGGTCAGCAGCCGGGCGCCGAAACCTACCAGTGGATCATCGACCCGTTGGACGGCACCACCAATTTCCTGCACGGTTTCCCGCAGTACGCCGTCTCCATCGCCCTGATGGTGAAGGGCCAGCTCGATCAGGCCGTGGTCTACGATCCGGTGAGCCAGGACCTGTACACCGCCAGCCGCGGCGGCGGCGCCCAGCTCAATAACCGCCGCATCCGCGTCTCGCGCCGCAACGAACTGGAAGGCACCCTCATCGGCACCGGCTTTCCCTTCCGCCAGCCGGACCTGCTCGATCCGTATCTGGACACCTTCCGCGCCATGGCGCCCAAGGTGGCCGACATCCGCCGCGCCGGTTCCGCGGCCCTGGACCTGGCCTATGTCGCCGCCGGCCGCCTCGACGGCTTCTGGGAATTCGGCCTGTCGCCGTGGGACATGGCGGCCGGCGCCCTGCTGATCCAGGAGGCTGGCGGCGTGGTGAGCGATTTCGCCGGTGGCCAGAACTTTCTCACCAGCGGCAACATCGTCGGCGGCAATGTGAAACTGCACGGCGCCATCCTCAAGACCATCCAACCGGCCCTGCCCGAGGCGCTGCGCCGCTAGGGAAGCTCTGAATAAGTTCAGAGCTTCCGCGGCACAGGGATGTGCCACCATTTTTCAACGACGATAAGTCGTTGAAAAATGAAGCCAAGCGAAAATCACACTTTTCGCTTGGCGTGGTCTGAGAAGTCCAGGATGGACTTATTCAGACCTTCCCTAGAGTCCCACCCTCAAGTTCCCGGGGCACCGACCGACAAACTGAAGGACTATTCACTTCAGCAACGGAACAGCAGCGTGCAGGCACTACGCATCAACACCATCACCCCGCTCGAACTCACCATGCGCGAGGTGCTCGCTGGCCTGGATGACTTCGCCAGCGGCTACGCCTGGCAAAGCAGTCCCGATGTGTTCGAGATCATCGCCATCGAGCCTCCCGAGGCGGCGCACGATGCGCACGCCGCCGCCTGAACCTCAGCGATTGAAATCCCCTGCCGCCTCCGGCTGATAGGTCACCGCCAGCACACGCAGCCGCAGTACCTGCCCGCCCGGACCCGGCCAGTCGATCTCCTGCCCCGTCGCCAGACCGAGCATCGCCGTGCCCACCGGCGCCAGCACCGAGACGCGCCCGGCGCTACCGTCCGCCTCGGTCGGATAGACCAGGGTCAGCTCGTATTCCCTACCCTCCCCCTCCTCCAGACAACGCGCCGTGGAGTGCATGGTGATCACCCCGGCCGGCATCTGCGCCGGCTCCACCACCTCGGCCCGCTCCATCTCCTGGCGCAGGGCCTCTGCCGCCGGCAGGTGGCGGTACTGCGGGCGGGCCAGCAGGGTATCTAGCCGATCGTAATCGCTGCTGGTGATCTTGATTGCGGGCATGGTCATTTCATTGTTCCTCACTCACTTCATTGCTCGCCAGCCACAAAAAGCACAGGGCCGGCACCTTGCGGCCCGGCCCTGTGTCTTCGTCACGGGCCGGCCGGCGTTTTGCCAGGCTGCCCGGATAGGTTCCGTGCAGCCTAAGGCAGGTTCTCCATCTCTTCCTCCCCCTCGCCTTCCTTCTTCACCGGCATCAGGTTTTCCTTGCTGATGCCCAGGGCCAGGGCGGCGGCGCTGGCGACATACACCGAGGAATAGGTGCCGACCAGGATGCCGATGAGGAAGGCGATGGCGAAGCCGCGGATCATCTCGCCGCCGAAGATCACCAGCGCCAGTACCACCAGCAAGGTCGTACCGGAGGTGAGCACAGTGCGCGACAGGGTCTGGTTGATGGAGGCGTTGACCACCTCCACCGGCGTCGCCTTGCGCAGCTTGCGGAAGTTCTCGCGGATGCGGTCGTAGACCACGATGGTGTCATTGAGGGAATAGCCGATCACCGCCAGGATCGCCGCCAGCACCGTCAGGTCGAAGTTCCACTGGAACAGAGCGAACAAGCCGAGGATCAACACCGGATCATGGATCAGGGCAATGATGGCGCCGACCCCCAAACGGTACTCGAAACGCAGGGCCACGTAGATCAGGATGCCGATGAGGGCATACAGGATCGCAAGTCCGCCGTTCTCCAGCAGTTCCTTGCCCACCTGCGGACCGACGAACTCGACACGGCGCAGATCCAGCTTCTCACCCGCCGCCTGTTCCAAGGCACGGTGTACCTCGTTGCTGAGGGTCGCCGAGGTCATGCCCTCGCGCGGCGGCACGCGCACCATCACCTCGCGCGTGCTGCCGATATGCTGTACCACAGAGTCGCCATAGCCGCTGGCGACCAACGTGTTACGCACCTCACTCAACTCTGCCGGCTTGGAGTAGGCCAACTCGATGAGTGTGCCACCGGTAAAGTCGATACCAAGATTGAGACCGCGGGTGACCAGCGCACCGATGGACACCACGAACAACAGAATGGACACCATCATAGCCAGCTTGCGCTGACCCAGGAAATCGATATTGGTATTCCAGAAGATTTGCATGATTCAATTCCTCAGGCCAGCGGCAGCTTGGCCAGACGACGCTGGCGACCGTAGGTCAGGTTCACCACCGCACGGGTCACCATCACGGCGGTGAACATGGAGGTGAGGATGCCGATGGACAGCGTCACGGCAAATCCCTTGACCGGGCCGGTGCCGAAGCCGAACAGCACTACCGCCGCAATCAGCGTGGTGATGTTGGCATCGGCAATGGTGGCAAAGGCGCGCTCGTAGCCGGCATTGATGCTGGCCTGCGGCGAATTGCCGTTGTGCAGTTCCTCACGGATGCGCTCATAGATCAGCACGTTGGCGTCCACCGCCATGCCCAGCGTCAGCACGATGCCGGCGATCCCGGGCAAGGTCAGCGTGGCCTGCAACAGCGACAGCACCGCCACGATCAGCACCAGGTTGAGCAGCAGCGCCAGGTCGGCGATGAGGCCGAAGGCGCGGTACCAGAACACCATGAAGACCACCACCAGAGCAAAGCCGATGACCACCGAGGCGACGCCCTGATCGATGTTGTCCTGACCGAGGCTGGGGCCGATGGTGCGCTCTTCCACGATCTCCATCGGCGCCGCCAGGGCGCCGGCGCGCAGCAGCAGGGCCAGGTTGCGCGCCTCCTCGGTACTGTCCAGCCCGGTGGTCTGGAAGCGCTTGCTGAAACGATCACGTATCACCGCCACGCTGATCACCTCTTCGGTGCGCGACGTCACACGCTGCGGCTGACCGTTCACCGTCTTGGTTTCGGTCTTGGTCTCGATGAACACCACCGCCATGCGCTTGCCGACGTTGTCGCGGGTGGTGTTGTCCATGCGCCGCGCGCCCTGGCCGTCCAGGGTGACGCTGACCATCGGGCCGCCGCTCTGTGAATCGATGCCGGAGGCGGCATCGATGATCTGGTCGCCGGTGATGATCACCTGGCGCTGCAACAGGATCGGCTGGCCGTTGCGCTCGTAATACAGGCGGCTGCCGGGCGGCACGCGGCCGGCCACGGCATCGGCCACATTGTGTTCTTCGTCTACCAGGCGGTACTCCAGGGTGGCGGTGGCGCCGAGGATGTCCTTGGCACGTGCGGTGTCCTGCACACCGGGCAGTTGCACCACGATGCGCTCGTCGCCCTGCTGCTGGATCACCGGCTCGGCCACACCCAGCTCGTTGACGCGGTTGCGCAGGGTGGTGATGTTCTGCTGCAGGGCGAATTTCTTGATGTCGCGCAGCTCTTTTTCGCTCAGACGGGCCTGCAGCAGAAACACGCCGTCCCGCTCGGCGCTCTCCAGCAGCAGATCACGGTATTCCGCGTGCAGCAGCTCCTGGGCGTGGTCGCGCTCGGCGGCATCGCGAAAACGCGCCTCGACACGGCCGGCATTGCTGGCCACCGTCAGATAGCGCACCTTCTTGTCGCGCAGCAGGGTGCGCCAGTCGCTGACATAGCGCTCCAGCGCCTGCGCCACGGCGGCGTCCATGTCCACCTGCATCAGGAAATGCACGCCGCCGCGCAGGTCCAGGCCCAGGTACATGGGCATGGCTCCGAGCGAACGCAGCCAGGACGGCGTCGCCGGCGCCAGATTGAGGGCCACCGAGTAATTGCTGCCCAGGGTCTCGCGCACCAGCTCGTAGGCCTTGAGCTGCGGCTCGGTGCCGGTAAAGCGCAACAGCAAGGTATCGCCGAGCAGTTCGGCACGCTTCAGTTCGATTCCCTGCGACTTCAGCACCTGCTCCAGGCGTTCGAGCGTGCCCGTGTCGACCTTGCCGGCACGGCTCGCCAACACCTGCACCGACGGGTCGTCGCCGTACAGGTTGGGCAGCGCAAAGACTCCCCCCACCAGCAGCACGAGGGCGATGAGCAGATTCTTCCACAGGGGATATTTGTTCATGGATGCAACTCCAAGGGCCCGCCGCATGGCGGCGGGCCGGGATACTTTTTTTCTTGTATGGGATTACAGACCGCTCTTGATGGTTCCCTTGGGCAGGACGGAGGCCAGCATCTGGCGCTGCACCTTGACGCGCACATTGTCGGCCACCTCGACCTCGATGAAGTTGTCGCCCAGGTCGGTGACTTTGCCCACCAGGCCGCCGCCGGTCACCACCTCGTCGCCCTTGGCCAGGTTTTCGACCATGGTGCGGTGCTCCTTGGCGCGCTTCTGCTGCGGACGGATGAGCAGGAAGTAAAACACGACGAACATAATGGCGAACATCGGTAAAACATCCCACGGACTCCCCTGCTGAGCAGCGGCGGGTACGGCTTCGGCCCAAGCGTCGGAAATAAAAAAGCTCATAACAACTCCTTAATCACCATTTAGATTCTATAAAATCAACGGGTTACTTTGCTGCGATACAACTCTGAACCACATTGCCGGCAGATATGAACATTAGTTCGAGAACGTGGGCTAGTTTCTGCAACTTGGATATGAATATCCCGCGCACCGCAGTTATAACACCCAACCTTCCCTTCACTCACATGCTTCGGATACTTACGCTTGTAATCGTCAAAAGATATTGGTGCTTTTCCACGTCGCCGCACAAACAAGAACCAAAATACAGCGAAAAGAACAATTAGGGGCAACAATCCTTCAAAGAGAGAGGGCTGCTGCGTGGTGTGGACTGTTTCTGCCCAAGCATCAGCAAATAAAAAACCCATGGCATTTCCCCACGTTTATATGCTGGCTGTGTCTAACCTAAGACAGTAAAAAACGGCCGGCATTATGGCATAGGCGGCACGGCTTGTCCCCGCCGGCCATAGAACTCCGCCACCGCCTGCGCCAGGCTGCCGGCCTGGATGGCGGCGCGCAGGTCGCGCATCAGGCGCTGGTAGTAGTGCAGGTTGTGGATGGTGTTGAGGCGGGCCCCCAGGATCTCGCCGCACTTGTCCAGGTGGCGCAGGTAGCTGCGGCTGTAATGGCGGCAGGTGTAGCAGTCGCAGTCCGGGTCCAGCGGGCGGGTATCGTGCTGGTACTGGCTGTTGCGGATGCGCACCGCCCCCTCGCTGGTGAACAGGTGGCCGTTGCGGGCATTGCGGGTGGGCAGCACGCAGTCGAACATATCGACGCCGCGGCGCACCGCCTCGACGATGTCCTCCGGGGTGCCGACACCCATCAGGTAACGCGGCCGGTCGGTGGGCATGTGCGGGGTGATCGCCGCCAGCGTATGCAGCATCTCCTCCTTGGGCTCGCCCACCGACAGCCCGCCGATGGCGTAGCCGTCGAAGCCGATCTCCACCAGCCCGGCCAGGGACTCGCGGCGCAGGTGCGGATACATACCGCCCTGCACGATGCCGAACAGGGCATTGGGGTTGTCGCCGTGGGCCGCCTTGCTGCGCGCCGCCCAGCGCAGCGACAGCTCCATGGACGTGCGCGCCTGTTGCTCCGTCGCCGGATAGGGGGTGCACTCGTCGAAGATCATCACGATGTCGGAGCCCAGCGCGCGCTGCACCGCCATGGACTCCTCCGGCCCCATGAACACCTTGCTGCCGTCCACCGGCGAGGCGAAGGTCACGCCCTGCTCGCTGATCTTGCGCATCTCGCCCAGGCTGAACACCTGGAAGCCGCCCGAGTCGGTGAGGATCGGCCCTTCCCAGTGCATGAAACCGTGCAGGTCGCCGTGCAGGCTGATGATGTCGGTACCGGGGCGCAGCATCAGATGAAAGGTGTTGCCGAGGATAATCTCCGCGCCCAGCGTGCGCAGCTCTTCCGGTGTCATCGCCTTCACCGTGCCGTAGGTACCCACCGGCATGAAGGCCGGCGTCTCCACCGTGCCGCGGGCAAAGTGCAGCCGGCCGCGGCGGGCCTGGTGGTCGGTGGTGAGGAGTTCGAAGTTCATGGGGAAAGTCTCAAGTTCCAAGTCCCAGGTTACATCTGCTCTTTTCTTGCCACTTGCAACTTGTCACTTGCCACTTTGGGCAAAACAAACATGGCGTCGCCATAGCTGAAGAAACGATAGCGCTGGGCCACCGCATGGCGGTAAGCCGCCATCACATGGTCGTAGCCGGCAAAGGCCGACACCAGCATCAGCAGGGTGGACTCGGGCAGGTGGAAGTTGGTGAGCAGCGCATCCACCACGCGGAATTCATAACCCGGATAGATGAAGATGTCGGTCTCGCCGGCGAAGGGCTCCAGCACACCGCCGCGCGCCGCCGTCTCCAGGCTGCGCACCACGGTGGTCCCCACCGCCACCACGCGGCCGCCGCGGGCACGGGCAGCGTGTATGGCGGCACAGGTCTCGGCTGGGACCTCCAGGTATTCGTGATGCATCACATGCTCACGGATGTCATCCACCCGCACCGGTTGGAAGGTGCCGGCACCGACGTGCAGGGTGACGAAGGCGCGCTCGATGCCCTGTCCGGCGAGGCGGGCCAGCATCGCGTCATCGAAATGCAGGCCGGCGGTGGGGGCCGCCACCGCCCCTTCGCGGCGGGCATAGACGGTCTGGTAGCGCTCGCCGTCCTGCGCGGCGGCAGCACGCTCGATATAGGGCGGCAGCGGCATGTGACCGTACTGCTTGAGCAGGGGCAGCACCGGACCGGGGAAGCGCAGCTCGAACAGGTCACCGGCACGCCCCAGCGTTTCCACCTCCACCGCGCCTTCCAGCACCAGCCAGGTGCCCGGCCTGGGCGACTTGCTGGCACGCACATGGGCCAGCACCCGCTCCTCGCCGACGATGCGCTCCACCAGCACCTCGACCTGGCCGCCGCTCTCCTTGCGGCCGAACAGGCGCGCCGGAATCACCCGTGTATCGTTGAAGACCAGCAGGTCGCCACGGCGCAGCAGGCCGGGCAGGTCGCGGAACAAAAGGTCACGGCGCGTGCCGTCGGCACCGTCGAGCAGCAGCAGCCGGCTGCCGCCGCGCTCGGCGGCGGGATGCTGGGCGATCAGCTCCGGGGGGAGGTCGAAATGGAAGTCCTGGCGGCGCATGGGCCGCGCATCGTAGCAAAAAAGGGGCTTTGCCGCCGCCTACACCTTTCCCTATAATGCCCCCTCCCCAGCCGGGGTGGCGAAACTGGTAGACGCAGCAGACTCAAAATCTGCCGGGGGCAACCCCGTGTCGGTTCGATTCCGACCCTCGGCACCACCTTCCAACACCGTGCCCGCCCCCTCCTCCGCGGCGGACATTCCCGGCCGAAGCGGGTAAAGTAGACGCCTGATCCGACACCGTTTCTCCCGCGGGGCCACACAACCCAATGACGTCCGCGCTACGCCTCCTGCTGCCCCTGCTGCTCTGCCTGGGCGCGCCGCTGCATGCCGAGCCTGCAGCCCTGCAACCGGTTTCCCTGCAACTGAAGTGGTATCACCAGTTCCAGTTCGCCGGTTACTACGCCGCGCTGGAGCAGGGCTATTACCACGAGGCCGGGCTCGACGTCACCATCCGCGAAGGCCATCCGGAACGTGACCCGGTGGCAGACGTGGCCGCGGGCAAGGCGGACTTCGGCATCGGCGCCTCGGAACTGCTCCTGGCCCGCGCCCAGGGCGCGCCGGTGGTGGCGGTGGCGGTGATCTTCCAGCATTCCCCCCTGATCCTGCTGGCCAAGCGCGGTCCCGACGTGGACTCGGTGCACGACCTCATCGGCAAGCCCCTCCAGATCGTTCCCCACGAGCACGAGCTGTTCGCCTTCATCCAGGCCCTCGGCCTGTCGCCCGAAGACTTCGTGCTGGAACCGCGCCGCGACAACCTGGACGACTTGCTGGCCGGGCGCGTCGCCGCTGTGGCCGCCTACTCCACCGACGAACCCTGGGAACTGCGGCGGCGGAAGATCGACTATCTCGAGATCACCCCGCGCTCGGCCGGCATCGACTTCTACGGTGACAGCCTGTTCACCAGCGAGCGCCTGGCCCGGCTGTCGCCGGAAACGGTGCGCGCGTTCCGCGATGCCAGCCTGCGCGGCTGGGCCTATGCCCTGTCCCACCCGGAGGAAACGGCGGCCCTGATCCAGCGCCGCTACAACCGCGGCAAAGACATCGAGCACCTGCTGTACGAGGCGCACGCCATGCAACGCCTGATCCTGCCCGAGCTGGTGGAGCTGGGTTACATGAACCCCCTGCGCTGGAAGCACATCGCCGACAGCTACGCGGGCCTCGGCATGCTGCCCGCCGACTATGACTACAGCGGCTTCCTGTTCGAGCCCACGCAGCAAGCCGACCTCCGACTATTCTACTGGAGCATCGGCCTCGGCGCCCTGGTCACGCTGTTCGGCGGCGCCGTCATCTTCTACATCATGGGCCTCAATCACCGCTTGCGCGCCAGCGAGCAGCGCTACCGCGTGGTGTATCAGAACGCGCCCATGGCGATCATCGTTTCCGACGCGCAGCAACGGGTGACGGCCTGGAATCGCCAGGCTGAACAAATCTTCGGCTGGCGCGCCGACGAGGTGATGGGGCGCCGCTTCCTCGACTTCATGGTGCCCGCCGAGGAACAGGAGCAGGTGCTCGGTGCCGTGCAGCGCGCCGTCAGGGCATTGCCGGACAGCCGCTCCCTCAACTGGAATCTCACCAAATCCGGCGCACGCATCCTGTGCGAGTGGATGAACGCCGCCTTGCACGACGCCCACGGGCAACTCAGCGGCGTGGTCGCGCTGGCCGTCGACGTCACCGAACGCAACCGCCTGCAGGAACAACTGCGCAGTTCGGAGGAAAACTACCGCACGCTCACCGAAACCGCCCCCTTCCCGGTGGTGGTCACCAGTCTGATCGACGACAGCGTGCTCTACCTCAACGAGCGCGCCGAACAGCACTTCCACCTCAACAAGGCCGAGGCCATCGGCCGTCACGCGCCCGACTACTGGGCCGACCCGGCGCGACGCACGGTGATGGTGGAGCAGCTGCGCCGCGACGGCCATGTCGCCGATTTCGAGGCCCAGCTCAGGACGGACCGTGGCCAGACGTTCTGGGTCTACCTCTCCGCCGCCCTCACCACCTACGACGGCAAGCCGGCGGCCTTCGTCTCTTTCAACGACATCAGCGAGCGCAAGCGCATCGAACAGGCCCTGCGCGACAGCGAACGCCACTACCGCCTGTTGGCGGAGAACGCCTTCGACGTCATCTGGACCATGGACCTGAACGGCAATTTCACCTACGTCAGCCCGTCGGTGCAGCGCCTGCGCGGCTACACCGCGGAGGAAGTGATGCGGGCGCCGGTGGAGCAGGCGCTGACGCCGGAATCGGCGCAGCGTGCCGCCGTCGGCATCCGCCACGTGCTGGAGACCGGCGAGGTGCTGCAGCACCGCTGGGAGCTGGAACAGCCTTGCAAGGACGGCTCCACCGTCTGGACCGACGTGATGGTCAACCTGATGCACGACGCCGACGGCACGCCCAACGGCATCATCGGCATCACCCGCGACATCACCGAGCAGCGCCGCATCCGCGAGGAACTGAACACCCGCAGCGTGGCCATCGAGGCGGCAGCCGAGGCGGTGGTGATCGCCGATCCCGCCGGCACCGTCGAGTACGTCAATCCGGCCTTCACCCAGATGACCGGATACACGGCACAGGAAGTCATCGGCCGGAAACCCAGCATCCTCAAGAGCGGCCATCAGGACGGCGATTTCTACCGCCAGCTGTGGGCCACCATCACCGCCGGCAAGGTATGGCGCGGCGAAATCATCAACCGCCGCAAGGACGGTTCCCTGTACACCGAGATCATGGCCATCGCACCGGTACGCGACAGCCAGGACCGCATCGCCCATTACGTGGCCATCAAACACGACATCAGCGCGCGCAAGGAGCTGGAGGCGCGCCTGGAGCACCTCGCCCACTTCGACGTGCTCACCAACCTGCCCAACCGCCCGCTGTTCTTCGACCGCCTGGAGCGCGCCATCGCCGCGGCGCGGCGCAGCGGCGGCGCGGTCGGCCTGCTGTTCCTCGATCTGGACGGCTTCAAGGAAATCAATGACACCTGCGGCCACGACATGGGCGATCGCCTGTTGCAGGAGGTGGCGCAGCGCCTGCAAGGCTGCGTGCGCGACTCCGACACCGTGGCGCGCATGGGCGGCGACGAGTTCACCGTCATCCTGCGCAACATCCGCGCCCCCATCAATGCCGAGGCCGTGGCCGGCAAGATCATCGCCAGCCTGAGCAGCCCGTTCCACATCGACGGCCATCAGCTGCACATCGGCACCAGCATCGGCATCAGCCTCTACCCGCTGCACGCCGACAGCCTGGAGAGTCTGGTGACTTACGCCGACCAGGCCATGTATACCGTCAAGCACCGTGGCAAGAACAACTACGCCGTCTACGTGCCGCTCACTGCCGACACCCCCTCCTGAACGTCGCCCCCATTGTCTGGCGATTTTCCCACCCCGGCATTCCACCGCTCTTTAAGCGTGAATTAAGCCAGCGGTGGAATAGTAGCCTCACGCCCGTAGTACCGGGCCCTGCGAGGAGAATTGAATGGACGCCTCCCACCCCGTGAGCGCTGAACACGAGTTATCCGGCGCGCTGGCCGTCTTCGGTATGGAGGGACCTGCGGCGCCCGGCGCCGTGGATAGCTTTGCGGTGTGGGTGGGATGAAGGTGGACCCTCACGGGCCGACGGCATCGAAGTGCCCAAGGTGGAAGATACTGAAGGTCTTCACAGGCAAACCGGAGGGTCCGAAATGAATGGTAGCAAAACGGTCGTTGGCGTGGATATCGCCAAGCGGGTATTTCAGTTGCACTGGATCGACATGGAGACCGGAGAGATCGTGAGCCTGCAGCTCAAGCGCGAGAAGTTCCTCGAACACTTCGCTAACCGGCAACCATGCCTCATTGGGATGGAAGCCTGCGGCGGTGCGCAGCACTGGGCGAGGAAACTCACGGCGCTGGGCCACCAGGTCAAGCTCCTGCCAGGCAAGGCGGTGAAGCCGTTCGTCACCGGCAACAAGAACGACCGGCAGGACGCGCGGGCGATCTGGACAGCGGTGCAGCAGCCGCACGTCAAGGCGGTGGCGATCAAGACGGAAGAACAGCAGGCCATCCTGGCGCTGCACCGCATGAGGAGCCAGTTGGTCAAGTTCCGCACCGCGCAGATTAACGGCCTGCGGGGGTTGCTCGCCGAATACGGTGAAGTGATGCCGCAGGGCAAAGCGGGGGTCAGGAAGGGAATTGCTGCGGCTTTGGCCAGACTGGAAGACCGGCTGCCGGCAATGGTGATCGATACGTTGCGCGAGCAATGGGCGCGCATCGAGAAGCTGGATGGGGAAATCGCCGCCATCGAGCAGCGCATCCAGCTGTGGCTCAAGCAAGACGAAGCTTGCAAGCGAATCGCTGAAATTCCTGGTGTCGGGCCGCTGACCGCCACGGCGGCGGTCGCCATCATGGGCGACGCCAAAGCCTTCAAGTCGGGGCGAGAGTTCGCCGCCTTCGCCGGCCTGGTGCCGCGACAGGTGGGCACTGGTGGGCGCATCAAACTGCTCGGCATCAGCAAGCGCGGTGACACCTACCTGCGCACCTTGCTGATTCACGGTGCGCGATCCGTGCTGACCCACGCCAAAGACCCCGGCCCGTGGGTCACGAAATTACGCCAGCGCCGGCCGCTGAATGTCGCGGTCGTGGCCCTGGCCAACAAGATGGCGCGAACGATCTGGGCGATGCTCGCCCATGAACGGACGTACCAAAAGGGATTCGTCAGTCAGCCGGCATAGGTGCCTGACGAGTGTATCAACCACTTTGAAGAAAGGAGTGGCCGCCGTAAAGGTTGCGCAAGGTCGATAAAGTGTGATGGCAAACAGGTCAGACCGTGACCCGCCAAACCTGTATGGCGGTAAGGACTTCGAGTCCTTCAGGAGAATGAGGCGCGGGTCAGCGGATTCCATCAGGGCCAGCAGGTCTATTCCTGCACAACAGGCCGGATATAGAACTGCAGCCTATCTGTCCCAACACACCAAAATCGCCCTTGGCAAACGGGAGGCGTCCATATAGAACCGACATGTCCGAACACCGCATCCTGCTCGCCCGCCCGCATCCCTTCATCGCCACCAGCATGAAGAGCCTGCTGGGCAAACTGGGTTACGCGGCCATGCCACTGGCCTCGCTCGACGAACTCGACAACATCAACGCAACCGAGGTGCGCGGCGCCGTCATCTCCACCAGCATCACCGCCGCCGAGCCGGAGGAAAATGTACTGCGCGCCGTACACAAGCTGTCGCGCCAGCTGCCGGTTGTGATCGCCACCCTGCTGGATTTCGAACTGACGCGCAAGAAACTGGAACCGGCGTTCTCCCCGCTGGTGCCGTCGCCACTGTTCGTTCCAATCGCACCGGACACCCGCCGCCACGCGGACCTTGGCAAGGGTCACCTGTTTGTAGTGGTGCACAAGAACGACCTGGAGGATCCGTCGCGCGCGCATCTCACCGGCGAGATCCTCACCGCTCACTTCCGCTGAGGGAGGCATCCATGCCAGATATTGTTCCCATCCTCCGTGCCGCCTGCGCGCCGACCATCGTGCGCGGCGCGGTGCGCATCGCCCTGGTGGTCGGTCTCGCCCTCAACCTGATCAACCAGGGCGAGGCCCTGCTGCACGGCGCCGACATCCGCTGGGCGCACGCGCTGCTCAATTTCCTGGTGCCCTACGGCGTCGCCAGCTACAGCGCCGCCCGCCACCAGCTGTCACAGGAGGCCCCATGAACCTGAGCATCGCCCTGACCGCCGGCCTGGTATTTGCGTTGCTGCTGTTGCGCCAGTATGCACTGGTCTGTCGCGCCCGTCGCAGCACCGGCAGCGTACTCCCCGCCACCGCCCCGGTACGCAACGGTATCTATTTCTTCCACGCGCGCCATTGCGGACCCTGCCAGGCCATCAAGCCGCTGGTGGAACGGCTGCGCGTTGCTCACCCCAACCTCGTCGCGGTGGAAGTGAGCGACGACCCGACGCTGGCGCGGGCCGTCGGCATCGCCGCCACACCGAGCTTCATTGCGGTGCGCGACGGCCGGGTGAAAGAGGTGCGCCTGGGCGCTGTGAGCGAAGCCTGGCTGCGGCAACATCTGACCGGCCACTGAGCCACTGTAAGGTTCGGCCCGCCGTGACGACCAAGACATAACCGGACAACAACACACCAAGGAGAGTACCGCCATGAAACGCAACACGACACCACATCACAATATCCTGACCCTCGCCGCCAGCAGCGTGCTGACGCTGGCGCTCGGCGGCAGCCCAGCCCTCGCCGCCCCCTGCGCTCCACGCAACCCCTGTGCGCCCCGTGCCGCCACCAATCCCTGTGCAGCGAAGAATCCCTGTGCGGCGAAGAATCCCTGTGCGGCGAAGAATCCCTGCGCGGCGAAGAATCCCTGCGCGGCGAAGAATCCCTGCGCGGCGAAGAATCCCTGTGCCGCCGGTGCGGTAAAAGATGCCGCCGCGGTCACCCGGCCCAAAAACTATCGTCCCTACAGAGGAGATATGAAAGAACTCGTCGCCGCCGGCAGGAATCTGTTCCACGACACCACGCTCTCCAGCAACGGCATGTCCTGCGCCACCTGCCACAGCAATCACGGCGCCTTCCAGGCCACCTTCGCCCAGCCCTATCCGCACTTCGTGCAGATGGCCCAGGATCGCTACGGCCTGAAACAGGTGCATCTGGACGAGATGGTGCAACTGTGCCTAGCCGAGCCCATGGCTGCCAAACCGCTGCCCTGGGATTCGAAGGAGCTGGCCGCGCTCGTTGCCTACGTCGGCACGTTGCAGAAAGACTTCAGGCCGGCGGCAGCGGCCAACCCCTGCGCGGCGAAGAACCCCTGCGCAGCGAAGAACCCCTGCGCGGCACGGTAGCCACACGCCTAGCTGGCGGCGGGAAACCGTCGCCGGCGTTCCATTGAATCAGGGAGAAAGCGGTCATGCCTGCCAATACACCCGCCCCGCTGGCACTGCTGTTCCTGCTGTGCGTCATGCCCGCCGTCAGTGTTGCTGAAGACACGCCCTATCCGGGCACCGTCGTAATCACCACGCCGCACAGCTATCCGGTGTTGATCGACCGCCTGGAGCGGGCCATCGCCGCCAACGGCATGGGCCTGGTGGCCCGCGCCAGTGCCAGTGGCGGCGCCGCCAAGCGCGGCGTTACCATCCCCGGCAACGAGGTACTGATGGTGTTCCGCAACGACTATGCCGTGCGCATGCTGGCCGCCAGCGTCCCCGCCGGCATCGAGGCGCCGCTGCGCCTGTACGTCACGGAAAATGCCGACGGCACGGCGAGCATCACCTATCGTCGCCCCAGCGCCGTGTTCGCGCCCTACGGCAGCATGGAACTGGATGCCATGGCGGCGGAACTGGACCCGATTTTCGCCCGTATCGTTGCCACCGCCGGCAACAACTGACACCACACCAGGGAGTACACCATGATCCGTTCACTGATAATCTCGCTGGCCCTGCTGTTCACCACCGCAGCCGGCGCCGCCGAACGCCCCTTCAGCGTTGAGGCCTTTGCCGCGCTGCAACAGCAGGGCGGTCCTGTGCTGGTATTCATCCACGCCGACTGGTGCCCCACCTGCAAGAAGCAGGACATCATCCTGGGCGAACTGCTCAAAGAAAGTGATTTCGCAAACTACTCCGTGCTGCGCGTGGATTTCGACAGCCAGCGGGATGTGGTGCAGTCGTTCGGCGTCAAATATCAAAGCACACTGATCGTGTTCCGCGGCAAGAGCGAGGTAGGCCGCTCCACCGCAGATACCAATCGCGGCTCCATCGCCACGCTGCTGCGCCGGGCCCTGTGAACCATGACGGCACCGTTGCCCATACCGCCGCTGCTAGCCCCGCCTGACGCGCGCACGCTCGATGCGGCGCAGCGCACGCGCTTGCTGGCGGCGGCACGGGAGATCGGTGAATGCTATCGTGTGCTGGAGAAGGCCGGCCTCAACGTGGTGGGAGAAGTGCTGCGTGGCCAAGGGGAGTTCATCGAGATGGAACACTATCCGCACGATGACGTATTCGACCGCGAAACCCACAGCCAGTACTACTACCATGCCCATCGTCCCGAGGCGGGCGAGCACGGCCACTTCCATACCTTCGTGCGTGCCGGCGGCATGCCGCCGGGTATGAAACCGGTGAACCATCCGCCGGCCACGGAGCCCTGGCCCCAGGGTGACGATGCCATCTGCCATCTGCTCGGCATCGCCATGAATGCCTGGGGTTATCCCATAGGCCTGTTTGCGGTCAACCGCTGGGTGACCGGCGAAACCTGGTATGCGGCGGAGGATGCCATCGCCCTGCTGGATCGCTTCCGCATCGACCACGCCGCACCGTCGTGGCCGGTGAACCGCTGGATCACGGCCATGCTGATCCTGTTCCGTCCCCACGCCGAGGCGCTGCTGCGCCACCGCGACGCGGTAGTCGCCGCCTGGCGCGCGGCCTATCCTGCAACCGACATACTCGAAGACCGCCGCCTGGACATCACCGGCTACCTGCCCATCGATGTCGCCGCCTGGACCAGACAACTGGAGGAGTCCCGCCCATGAACGCAGCCCTCTCCCTGCTGCGCCGCTGGCTGCCCGCACGACAGAAGACAGCGGCAGAACAACTGCTGCAAAGCCTGTTCGTGATGGCCTGGATGGTGGAGGCGCGCGATCCCTATACCGGCGGCCACCTGTGGCGCGTGTCGCAGTACAGCCGCCTGCTGGCGCAAGACGCCGGCCTGCCCGGCGCCGATGTGGCGCGCATCACCCTGGGCGGCTTTCTGCACGACCTGGGCAAGATCAGCGTGCCCGACGCCATCCTCAACAAACCCGATCGCCTCACCGAGGATGAATACGAGGTGATCAAGACCCATCCGGAGGTGGGGGCGCGCCTGCTGGCCGAACACCCCCTGGCACCCCTGGCCAACGCCGCCGTACTGCACCATCACGAACGCCCCGACGGCACCGGCTATCCCGCCCGCCTCCTGGGCGAGCGCGTGCCCATCGACGCGCGCATCGTCGGCATCTGCGACGCCTTCGACGCCATGACCAGCACGCGCCCCTACCGCCGCGGCATGGCCGTCGCCCAGGCCCTCGCCATCATCGAGGACAACCTCGACCACCAATTCGACCGCGCCCTCGGCACCCGCTTCCTCGCCCTCGGCCGCGACGGCGCCCTCGATCACATCGTCGGCCATACCGATCACGGCATCCCCCTGCAGGATTGCCCGGTGTGCGGCCCCACCATCGTCGTGCGCCGCAGCCAGCGTGACGGCGAACATGTCTACTGCCGCCACTGCGGCAGCGAGGCCACGGTGGCGCACCGGGACGGCCACGTCTGCGCCATCCACACCGGCCGCAAGGGCACGGCCCAGGAGCTGGAAGCGGAGGCGGATCTGGACGTCATCGGCGAGCTGGTGCGCGCCTCCGCCGCCAGCCTGGAAAATATAAGGGCCTGACTCATGGGCTACTGCATGCCATTACAGTATCCTCTGTCTGTAGCGACCGCGGCGCAACGCCCGTCCCGCACGGAAGGAGCTTCATGTCCCCGGACATCACACCAACCGACGGCACATTCGATACCGCGGCGATCATCGCACTGCGCTCCGACATGCTGCGCTTCGCCAGCCTGCAATTGCGCGATACCGCTGCCGCCGAGGATGCCGTGCAGGAGGCGATGGCCGCCGCCTGTGCCGCACAGGAACGCTACGCCGGCCGCGCCCAGCTCAAGACCTGGGTGTTCGCCATCCTGCGCAACAAGATCATCGACATCATCCGCGAACGCGCGCGCCACCCGGTGCAGAGCTACGACGACGGCATCGCCCTTGACGACGAGCTGGACGGTCAATTCAACGAGCACGGCTACTGGCGCAAGGAGGAACGCCCCACCGACTGGGGGCGACCGGAACAGGAACTTGAGAATGGACAGTTCTGGCAGGTCTTCGACGCCTGCCTGCATCACCTGCCGGAAAACACCGCACGCGTCTTCATGATGCGTGAAATGCTGGGACTGGAGACGGCGGAAATCTGCAAGGAGCTGGCGATCAGCGAAAGCAACTGCTGGGTGATCCTGCACCGCGCCCGCTCCCGCTTGCGTCTGTGCCTGGAAGAAAGCTGGTTCGACGGGGAGAAGCCTTGATGCTGACCTGCAAGCACGCCACCAAACTCATGTCCCAGGCCCAGGACCGGCCGCTCACCCTGCGGGAGCGTATCGGTCTGCGCCTGCACCTGATGATGTGCAGCGGCTGCACCCAGTTCGAAAGACAGCTGCACTTCATCCGCACCGCCTGCCGCCGCATCGGCGGCGGCTGAGGCGCCGCCTGACAGGTTCCCGCCGGCTGCCGCCTGCGCGAGAACAAGGACGCGGGCGCGTGATCGCGTCAACACCACAATCCGATGCAAAAAGGCGAAGGGGCAAGGTTTGCGGAACCGTGTCTCCGTGTTGAACAGCCTTGGCACAAAACCCTTTGCGTTGGATGTTATTGTTCTGAATCCTTCATTTGCAGCCCGGCGCGCAGACGCAGCAGCATCTGGCGCACGGCAAAGGCGCGCATCTCGCGTATCAGCAGATCCTCTTCCTCACCCTTGCCGAGCACGTTGTTGCGATCGAAGGAATAGTCACGACTGAGGCTTACACTCTGGCGCGGAACCAGCACACGGTAATGAACCTTCGCCTGGCCGTCCCTGTCCTGGCTGACCACCGGCGCGCGCAGCTCGAAGCTGAACTGGTAGGTCACCTCGTATTCGCTGGCGCGGCCGGTACGCCCTACCGACAGCAGCCGGCGGTTCTCACGCTCGCCGCTGACATGCAACTGCGCGGTGGCATCCGCCGTCACCACCTGCGCCCCGGCGCCCTCCAGCGCTGCTGTGATTTCGTCGGCCAGTTCGCTGCGCGCATCGACACCGACCAGCTGGGTGCGCGCCAGTTGCGGCGGCAGCTCGACGGCGCCGCGCAGATGGAAGCCGCAGGACGTCAGTAACAAGTGGCAAGTGACAAGTGACAAGAAAAGAAAACCGTGCCCCGAGATGACGCGGCGCAGATTGTTACTTGCCACTTGCCACTTGGAACTTGTCACTAGCCTTTCACCACGATATTGACCAGCTTGCCCGGCACGACGATGATCTTCACCACCGTCTGGCCCGCCATGAAGCGCTGCACGTTCTCGTCGGCCAGGGCCGCCTGCTCGACGGCGGCCTTGTCGGCATCGGCCGGCACGTTCACCTTGCCGCGCAGCTTGCCGTTGACCTGCACCACCAGCTCGATGCTGTTGCGCTTGAGCGCTGTCTCGTCCACCTGCGGCCACGTGGCATGCAGGATGTCATCGCCATAGCCGAGGCCGCGCCACAGCGCGTGGGTGATGTGCGGTGCGATGGGCGAGAGCAGGCGCAACAGGATGGAAAAACCCTCGCTGCGCACCGCATCCGCGCCCTGGCCTTCCAGCTTGCCGATGGCATTCAGCATCTTCATGCAGGCGGAGATCACGGTATTGAACTGGTACTTGCCGAAGTCCACCAGCGCCTGCTTGAGTGTCTCGTGGATCTCGCGCCGGGCCGCCAGGACGGTGTCGCCGGCATCGGCCGGCAAAGCGGTTTCCTTCAGCACCTCGACGTTGTCGGCGGCAAAGGCCCACAGGCGCTTCAAGAAGCGGTGCGCACCCTCGACGCCGGAATCGTTCCACTCCAGCGACTGTTCCGGCGGCGCGGCGAACATCATGAACACGCGCGCGGTGTCGGCGCCGTACTGCTCGATGAGGGTCTGCGGGTCGACGCCGTTGTTCTTGGACTTGGACATCTTTTCGATGCCGCCCATCTCGACCTTTTGGCCGTCGCTCTTCAGCAGCGCGGAAACCGGCCGGCTCTTGTCGTCGACGGTGACGGCCACGTCGGCCGGGTTGAACCACTGCTTGCGGCCGTCACTGCTCTCGCGATAGAAGGTCGGCGCCACCACCATGCCCTGGGTGAGCAGATTCCGGAACGGCTCGGACACGGTGGTCAGCCCCAGATCGCGCATCGCCTTGGTCCAGAAGCGCGAATACAGCAGGTGCAGGATGGCGTGCTCGATGCCGCCGATGTACTGATCCGCCGGCATCCAGTAGTCGGCGCGGCTGTCCACCATCGCGGTCGCGCCCGGACAGGCATAGCGGAAGAAATACCAGGACGAGTCGACGAAGGTGTCCATGGTGTCGGTCTCGCGCCGCGCCGCGCCGCCGCACTTGGGGCAGGTGCAGGCGAGAAACGCTTCGTACTTGTTGAGCGGATTGCCCGAGCCGTCCGGCACGCATTCCTCCGGCAGCACCACCGGCAGCTGATCGTCCGGCACCGGCACGTCGCCGCAGCTCGGACACTTGATCATCGGGATCGGCGTGCCCCAGTAGCGCTGGCGCGAGATGCCCCAGTCGCGCAGGCGCCAGGTCACCTTCTTCTCGCCCAGGTTCTTCGCACTCAGGTCGGCGGCGATGGCGTCCACTGCCTGCTCGAAATTCAGGCCATCGTACTTGCCGGAATTGATGCACACGCCGTGCTCGGCGTAGGCCTCCTGCCACGGCGCCGGGGTGGCGTCGCCGGCGGCGGTCTTGATCACGGTCTTGATGGGCAGACCGTACTTGTGGGCGAAGGCGAAGTCGCGCTCGTCGTGGGCCGGCACCGCCATCACCGCGCCCTCGCCGTAGCCCATCAGCACGTAGTTGGCGACCCACAACGGCAGTTGCTCGCCGGTGAGCGGGTGGCTGACGGTGAGGCCCGTCGCCATGCCCTTCTTTTCCTGGGTGGCGATCTCCGCCTCGGACACACCGCCGTGGCGGCACTCGTCGATGAAGGCGGCGAGTTCAGGATTGTTCTGCGCCGCGTACAGCGCCAGCGGATGCTCGGCGGCCACGGCGACATAGGTGGCGCCCATCAGGGTGTCGGCGCGGGTGGTGAACACCCACACCACGTCAGGCACGGAGGACGCGGGACGAGATGCGAACGGCCGGTTTTCGTCCCTCGTATCGTGTACCTCGTCCCTGACGACAGGGAAACCGACGCGCACGCCGAAGCTCTTGCCGATCCAGTTGCGCTGCATGGTGCGCACCTGTTCCGGCCAGCCGTCGAGCTGGTCGAGGTCGGCGAGCAGTTCCTCGGCATATCGGGTGATCGCCATGTAGTACATGGGGATATCGCGCTTCTCCACCACCGCGCCGGTGCGCCAGCCGCGGCCGTCGATGACCTGCTCGTTGGCCAGCACGGTCTGGTCCACCGGGTCCCAGTTCACCGTGCCGGTCTTCCGGTAGACGATGCCCTTTTCCAACAGGCGCAGGAACAACCACTGGTTCCAGCGGTAGTACTCCGGCGTGCAGGTAGCCACCTCGCGCGACCAGTCGATGGCGAAGCCCAGCGACTTGAGCTGGCTGCGCATGTAGTCGATGTTGCCGTAGGTCCACTTGGCCGGCGGCACGCCGTTGTTCATGGCGGCGTTCTCGGCCGGCAGGCCGAAGGCGTCCCAGCCCATGGGCTGGAGCACGTTCTTGCCCAGCATGCGCTGGTAGCGGGCGATGACGTCGCCGATGGTGTAGTTGCGCACGTGGCCCATGTGCAGCCGGCCGGAGGGATAGGGGAACATGGACAGGCAGTAGAACTTCTCCCGTCCGGCCTCCTCCGTGACGCGGAACGCCTGCGTCCGCTCCCACTCCGCCTGTACCGCCCGTTCCACCTGACGGGGCTCGTAACTCTCGTGCAACGCCATGTTTTTTCCTGAAATTCCGCCGGTTTTGAAAGCTGCTCAGAATACCACAAGAACACAGGTACGAGGGACGAGGTACGAGGGACGGGGATGCGTAGCCACACCGAGCTTGCGATGGTATGGCGAAGCGTTCGGGAGGGGGGACACGCTTGGCTGTTCGTACCTCGTGTCCTGCCCCTCGTCCCTCGTATCTCGTCCCTCGTCCCTCGTACCTCGTCCCTCGTCCCTCGTACCTGTATTCTTCCCCTGGCCCCTGACCCCTATTCGGTTCAAACTAGGGCACATCCCCAATCAAGGAGAATTGAATGGACGCCTCCCACCCCGTGAGCGCTGAACACGAGTTATCCGGCGCGCTGGCCGTCTTCGGTATGGAGGGACCTGCGGCGCCCGGCGCCGTGGATAGCTTTGCGGTGTGGGTGGGATGAAGGTGGACCCTCACGGGCCGACGGCATCGAAGTGCCCAAGGTGGAAGATACTGAAGGTCTTCACAGGCAAACCGGAGGGTCCGAAATGAATGGTAGCAAAACGGTCGTTGGCGTGGATATCGCCAAGCGGGTATTTCAGTTGCACTGGATCGACATGGAGACCGGAGAGATCGTGAGCCTGCAGCTCAAGCGCGAGAAGTTCCTCGAACACTTCGCTAACCGGCAACCATGCCTCATTGGGATGGAAGCCTGCGGCGGTGCGCAGCACTGGGCGAGGAAACTCACGGCGCTGGGCCACCAGGTCAAGCTCCTGCCAGGCAAGGCGGTGAAGCCGTTCGTCACCGGCAACAAGAACGACCGGCAGGACGCGCGGGCGATCTGGACAGCGGTGCAGCAGCCGCACGTCAAGGCGGTGGCGATCAAGACGGAAGAACAGCAGGCCATCCTGGCGCTGCACCGCATGAGGAGCCAGTTGGTCAAGTTCCGCACCGCGCAGATTAACGGCCTGCGGGGGTTGCTCGCCGAATACGGTGAAGTGATGCCGCAGGGCAAAGCGGGGGTCAGGAAGGGAGTTGCTGCGGCTTTGGCCAGACTGGAAGACCGGCTGCCGGCAATGGTGATCGATACGTTGCGCGAGCAATGGGCGCGCATCGAGAAGCTGGATGGGGAAATCGCCGCCATCGAGCAGCGCATCCAGCTGTGGCTCAAGCAAGACGAAGCTTGCAAGCGAATCGCTGAAATTCCTGGTGTCGGGCCGCTGACCGCCACGGCGGCGGTCGCCATCATGGGCGACGCCAAAGCCTTCAAGTCGGGGCGAGAGTTCGCCGCCTTCGCCGGCCTGGTGCCGCGACAGGTGGGCACTGGTGGGCGCATCAAACTGCTCGGCATCAGCAAGCGCGGTGACACCTACCTGCGCACCTTGCTGATTCACGGTGCGCGATCCGTGCTGACCCACGCCAAAGACCCCGGCCCGTGGGTCACGAAATTACGCCAGCGCCGGCCGCTGAATGTCGCGGTCGTGGCCCTGGCCAACAAGATGGCGCGAACGATCTGGGCGATGCTCGCCCATGAACGGACGTACCAAAAGGGATTCGTCAGTCAGCCGGCATAGGTGCCTGACGAGTGTATCAACCACTTTGAAGAAAGGAGTGGCCGCCGTAAAGGTTGCGCAAGGTCGATAAAGTGTGATGGCAAACAGGTCAGACCGTGACCCGCCAAACCTGTATGGCGGTAAGGACTTCGAGTCCTTCAGGAGAATGAGGCGCGGGTCAGCGGATTCCATCAGGGCCAGCAGGTCTATTCCTGCACAACAGGCCGGATATAGAACTGCAGCCTATCTGTCCCAACACACCAAAATCGCCCTTGGCAAACGGGAGGCGTCCATATAGAATTGACATGAGCGAATCCGGCATGAAACAGCACCTGGTCGATGCCTACTACCGCATGCTGGGCCGCCTGAAGACGGCGCTGGAAGACGCCGAGCACAAGGCGGCGCCGGTGGTGGAACGGGCCATCGAACGCGCCCAGGAGACGGCGACGGAGCTGGGCGAACTGACGCGCGAGGAGGCCGAACGCGTCGGCGGCTACCTGCGGCGCGACCTGGAGGATGCCGCCCGCTTCCTCGCCGACACCGGCAGCGAGCTGGGGGAATGGCTCAGGTTCGACCTGCAACTAGTGGAAAAGGGACTGGCCGATCTGTTCCGCGGCAGCGTGGACTACACCCGCGTCGAACTGGGCCAGCTGGCGGAACGCGCCGACGCCGTGGGCGAGTGGCACAGCGGCGAGATCACCGGCATCGGCACCCTGCAGTGCAAGGCCTGCGGCGAGAAACTGCACTTCCACCACATCGGTCACATCCCGCCCTGCCCCAAGTGCCACGGCACGGTGTATCGCCGGGTATCACGCGACGACACATAACAACCATCAGGCCGGCCAGGGCGATAGCGGTGTCCGGCGAACGAACATTGCCCGCTACCGCTGTATCGGTCCTGCCAAACTACGGCGCATGCCCGGCGTTTCGCGCGCCGTCTCCTCACGAAGGCGCAGCAGGGACTCGGGCCTGGGAGGCAGAACGAAATCCCAGGGCAGCTCTGAATAAGGGAAGGTCTGAATAAGTCCATCCTGGACTTTTCAAGTCGCTCCCGCCCCTCCCTGGGCTGCGCGACATAAGTCCATCCGTGGACAAAACCACGCCACGCGAAAAGTGTGATTTTCGCTTGGCTTCAATTTTCAACGACTTATCGTCGTTGAAAATTGGCGGCACATCCCTGTGCCGCGGAAGCTCTGAACTTATTCAGAGCTTCCTAAGTTCAGAGCTTCCTTAAATACGCCGACTGCTTACGGCGACGTCCTCCCTCAGCGGCGCCCCAGCTCGCCCAGGATATCGTCCTTGATGTCGGCGAAATCGGTGGGGTCGAGGTCAAAGTGGCTCAGCGCCATCACCCCCACCTCGTCCCATTCCCGATCGTCGGCGCCGCTGCGGAAGGCGGCGCCGCGGAACTCGTTACTGATATGCTCGGCCATCTTGAGCAGGGCGACCAGGGAAATCACCATCTCATCCACCTCATTGCCGGCCACCAGGCGCGGCAGCTCGTGGTGATGCTCGATGGCCGCGCCGATCGCCTCCGGCAACAGCCAGCTACGGCTGACGCGGGCCCCGATCAGGGCGTGGTCCACCCCGTGACGCTGGCGCTCCAGGGTGGTGATCAGCGGCGCGTCGGGCCGGCTGGCGCTCTTGAGCGTATCCAGATAGTCGGGGTGGCGGCACATCAGGATGGGTATGCCACAATCGTGGAACAGCCCCATGGTATGGGCGGTGTCCGCCGGTACGCCGGACAGGCGGCCGGCCAACGCCGCCGCCGCATAGGCCACATCGCCCGCCGTATCCCAGAAGCGGGTGAGGGACAGATTGTTGGAGCCGCACGCCAGGGTGCGGCGCAGGGCCGCGCCGGCGACGATATTGAGCACGTTGGAAAGCCCCAGCAGCATCACCGCCTTGGGCACCGAACTGAGCGGCTGGCGGCGGCGGAACATAGGGGAATTGATGGTCTTGAGCACCTCGGCGGCCAGGCCGACGTCGGCGGCGATGATGGCCGTGATGCGCTCGACGTCCGGTTCCGCCCTGGCCTGCTCGGCACGGATCTGGTGCAGGGATTCCGGCATCGGCGGCAGGGTGATATCGGCAACGGCGGCGTACGACATGGGAATTTCTTCGCGTTATTTTTTCATGAGGATATCACTTGACCCCGCCGCTGGACGACGATGTTCACTCCCGCCAGCAGCAGCAACAGCAGCAGCACCGGCCAGTTACCCCAGCGGGCATAGGGCGTCATGCCCTGCATGGGCTGTACGCTGCCGCGCAACACGTACTCCACAAACTGTGGCGCGATGGCGAGCAGGCGGCCGCGGTGATCGACCAGCGCCGAGATGCCGGTGGTGGTGGCGCGCACCAGCGGACGGCCGCTTTCCACGGCGCGCATGCGCGCGATCTCCAGATGCTGGTGCGGCGCCAGCGAGTCGCCGTACCAGGCGTTGTTGCTACCGTTGATAAGCAGGGTGGCGGCGGGGAAGTTGTGCAACAGTTCCTCGCCGAAGGCATCCTCGTAGCAGATGGACATGGCGGCGCGCTGCCCCGCCACCGGCAGCGGCGGCTGCGCCGCCGGCCCGGACGAGAAGCCGGACATGGGCAGATCGAAGAAGCTGATCAGGCCGCGCAGCAGTCCCTCCAGCGGCACGAATTCCCCGAACGGCACCAGATGGTGCTTGTGGTACGCGGCCTCCTGCGCCCCCAGCACCATCAGGCTGGTGTAGTAACCCGGCGCGTCACGCCGCTTCACCGGCACCCCGACGACGATGTCGGTGCCCTGCCCCCGCGCCTGCGCCGCCAGCCAGTCGAAATAGTCATCCTTCAACTCGTGATAGAACACGGTGACGGCATTCTCCGGCCAGATCACCGCGTCCACCGCGCCGAGATTCTCCAACGTCAATCGGGCATACAGCTCGAGCCGGGCATTGAACTGTGCCGGGTCCCACTTGGTAGCCTGCGGCAGGTTGTCCTGGATCAGCGCCATGCGCAGCGGCTCACCGACCGGCCGCGTCCATTCGATCTGTTGCGCCCCCCAGCCAGCCAGCCACAGACACATCGCCAGCGCCACGCCGGGCCAGGCACGGCGTCCGCTGTGCAGCAGCCAGGCCAGCGCCCCGGCACTCACCGCCAGCACCAGGCCGACGCCATAGACGCCGAACAGCGGCGCCAGCCCGGCCAACGGCGACTGCGTCTGGCTGTAACCCAGTTGCAGCCAGGTAAACCCGGTGAATAGCCAGCCGCGCAACCACTCGAACCCCATCCACAGCGCCGGCAGGGCCGCCAGATACCACAGCGCCAGCGGCAGGGCACCCCGCCGCCACCAACGGGCGGCGACATAGGCGAACAGGGCGGGATAGGCCGCCAGGGCGGCAACGAACAGCGCGGTGAGTATCACGGCGGTGACGGCGCCGCTGTCGGAGAAGTCAGCGATGGCCACATACACCCAGGACACGCCGACACCGAACAGGCCGAGACCGAACAGAAAACCGCGCCGCAGCGCGGTGCGCGGACTCAGTGCATACAGGGAGAAAAACAACAGTGCCGGAGACAACACCGCGAGAGGAAACCAGCCGAACGGCGCAAAGGCCAGCGGCAGAAACATACCGGCCAGGGTCGCGCTCAGATCAGCCCATAAACCTTGCCCCCTCCCCGCGCGGACCATCGTTACAAATCCCCGTCAGTGCACCGACAAAAAATCGCCAGCCACGGGGGCCGGCCCCATGTCATGTCACAACCAGCCCTTGCGCTTGAAATACCAGTACGGCGCGATACCCGAGATCACCATCAAGCCGATGGCCCAGGGATAGCCCAACAACCACGTCAACTCAGGCATGTACTCGAAATTCATGCCGTAGATGCTGGCGACGAGCGTAGGTGGCAGAAAGACCACGGCGGCAATCGAGAATATCTTGATGATCTGGTTTTGTTCGATGTTGATGAAGCCCTGGGTCGAATCCATCAGGAAATTGATCTTGTCGAACAGAAAGGTCGTATGGGACATCAAGGTCTCCACGTCACGCATCACATCACGCAACGTCTCCGCCTGCCCTGGCTCGACACGCAGATGGCGCAACAGAAAGGAGATATCGCGCTGGGTATCCATCAGACACAAACGGATTTTGCCATTACTATCCTCCAGCCTTGCCAGCTTGCTGATGGCATCCTCCAACTCGGAGCTATCATCCTCCAGTACCAGATAGCTGACGCTTTCCAATTGGCGGTGAATATCTTCGAGTGTATCGGCATGGTTCTCCACTTTTTGCTCGAACAAAGTCACCAACAATTCCTGCGGTGACTGTGCCTCCACCTGTCCCCGTCGCGCGCGCATACGCAACAGGCGGAAATCAGCCAGATCATCTTCCCGGATGGTTATCAGGCGTTCCTTCTGCAGAATGCAGGCCACGGAAACAGTGGTGTGCCTGCCCTCTGCCTGCACCAAAAACAAGGAGTGGACATGGACCCCCGCCTGATCGACAAAACAGCGCGCCGAGGCCTCGATCTCTTCCACCTCATCCGATTCCGGCAGATCGGCGTGCAGCATGCTCTCGAGCAGTAAGCGCTCTGCATCGTTGGGTTCATAGGCATCGATCCAATCGGCCTCGGCCAGGCAATCACCGATCTCATCCGTTGGACACACGATCTCCCGGATCAGTCCCCCATCGATACTGAACAACCTAAGCATCAGTTCACCTCAATGTCTTTCATCGCACGCCAAGCAGGGGTCGCCGTTTCGTACAACGTACCATCGGCATCGGAAATGAACAGGGCGGCGATACCATGTTGCTGTGCAACATGCACGCCTGCGTCGCGCCCCATGCACAACAATGCGGTCGACCAGGCATCCGCCAAAGTGGCATTGTCATTGATGACGGTAACAGAAACGGTATCGTGCATGACCGGCGCGCCGGAACGGGCGTCCAGGATATGGCTGTAGCGCTTGCCTTGCAAATCGAAATAATGACGGTAGGTTCCCGACGTCATCACTGCCGTGGGTGACTCACGGCGAATGGTCAGAGCCTTCTGCACGGAACGACCACCGGGTAGTGGCCGCTCTATACCTATGCGCCAATGGGAACCGTCAGGTTTGCGCCCCCGGGTCTGTAACTCGCCGCCGATCTCCACCAGATAGTTTTCGATTCCCGCTGCTGCAACGACTTCGGCGATTCGCCCGACGCTGTAGCCCTGAGCAATGGACGAGAGGTCCACCCGCACTTCGGGATCGGATTTCTGCAAGCGGGTAGCGGACGGCAGTGTCAGCTTATCGAACCCGACATGTGCCTGAACCTGCGCCAGCGCAGCAGGTGTCGGCGGTGTCAGCGTGTCACGATCAAAGCCCCACAGGTCGAACAATGGCCGGACAGTCAGATCGTAGCAGCCACCGCTGGCCTGACTGACACCGTTTGCGATACGCACCAGGGTAACGATTTCCGTATCGACATCCGCCGGGGCCGTAGTGGCGGAACGGTTGAAACGCTCGATGACCGAATCAGGCCGATAGTTGGACAGCACACGATCCAGCCGGTCGAATTCGGTGTTGATTTGCGCCTGCAGGTCCACCACGTCCACCGGTTTAGTGGACCAGATGGCGACATGCCAGGTCGTGCCTTGCGCGTAGCCGCTCAGGGTCTGCACTTGAGGGCCCCCGCAGGCAACCAGGGCAAACGCCAGGAGGATGACCATCAGCCACTTCATGACGCCGGTACCAATCCGGTATGCAAAATGCCCCCGTCAGCACAAGCTGTCATCACCCTGCGCAGCGACAGGACATGGATCGAAATGTCTGACAGCATCCACATATTCAATTCATCAACACCTGATAGATCACCATGGCCAGCGCCACACGATAGAGGACATACGGCCACATGCCAAAGCGGTTGAGCCATTTCAGAAAAATGTGAATGGCAATCAATGCCATCACGAAAGACGATATGCCGCCTGCCAGAAAGGCCCCCCAGTCTACGCGAGCATCGCTGGCGGCGGTATCCAGGAGCTTGGCCCCGGCGGCCAGTGCGGTAATGGGGATGGCAAGCAGGAACGAGAAACGGCTTGCGGCCTCGCGGCCAAGTCCCAACAGCAGGCCGGCGGTGATGGTGGCCCCCGAACGGGAAGTGCCGGGAATGAGGGAAATCGCCTGTGCCAGCCCCACCCACATGGCAATCTGCCAAGTCAAACCGCGCAACGCACGCTTGCTGTTGGGGCGCCAATCGGCCCAACCCAGCAACAGACCGAAACCAAGGGTAGTGAAAAAAATGATCTGGACCGCGCGCAACCGGGTGTCGATCACATCCAGCAACAGCAGACCGGCCAAGGCTGCCGGAATGGTGCCAATGACCAAATACCACGCCAGCCATCCCTGCCCGACGAGGCGCCGCTGCAGCACCGACGCCATGGCATCTCGGGTCAACCCAAGCACGTCACGACGAAAGTAGAGCACCACTGCCAGCAAGGTTCCAACATGTACGGCGAGATCGAAGGCAACGCCCTGATCGGCCCAACCCGCCAAAGCCGGGAGCAAAATCAGATGTGCCGAACTGGAGATCGGGAGAAACTCCGTTATTCCCTGCAGAATACCGAGCAGAAGCGCGTGCAGCAGGTCCATCAACGTTCCCCGCTGCCATAGGAACGAACTGCCAGCGTGGAGGGAGACGAAACCGTCGTCAAGCGATCCCCTCGCCGGTGTAATCGCCAACGTTTTCTGCCGGCGGCACCTTGGTGACTTCCACCAGGTGCAAACGGCGGCTGTCGGCGCGCAGCACCTTGAAGCGCAGTCCGCCCATGTCCACGACTTCGCCACGCTTGGGCATATGCCCGAACTGCGCCAGCAGCAGACCGCCGATGGTGTCGAATTCCTCGTCGGAGAAACTGGAACCGAAATACTCGTTGAAGTCCTCGATGGAGGTCAGCGCACGCACCGTGTGGCGGCCCTTGCCGATCTGCTGGATCTCGATGTCGTCTTCGTCGATGTCGTGCTCGTCTTCGATCTCGCCGACGATCTGCTCTATTACGTCCTCGATGGTGACCATGCCGGCGACGCCGCCGTATTCGTCCACCACGATGGCCATGTGGTTGCGGCTGGTGCGGAACTCGCGCAACAGCACGTTGAGACGCTTGCTCTCCGGGACGAACACCGCCGGACGCAGCACCTCGCGGATATCGAAACCGTCGCCGCCGCGGGCCACGAAGGGCAGCAGGTCCTTGGCCAGCAGGATGCCGAGCACCTCGTCGCGCGATTCGCCGATCACCGGGAAGCGCGAGTGGGCCTCGTCGATGATCATCGGCAAAAAGTCGTTCAGTCCCTGTTCGCGCTCCACCACCACCATCTGCGAGCGCGGCACCATGATGTCGCGCACCTGCATGTCGGATACCGACAGCACCCCCTCGAGCATGTCCAGGGCATCGCCGTCGATGAGGTGACGCTTGTGGGCATCACGCAGAAATTCGATGACGTCTTCCTTGTCCTTGGGCTCGTTGCCCTGCAGGGCCTGACCCAGGCGCTCCAGCCAGCTGCGCCGTGGTTCATTGCTGTCGCCGCTAGGTCGACCGTCGTTCATAGGGGATAGTCCGGAGAGGAATAAAGAGGTTGAATCGATAGTAAATCAATCGGGTGACTGTTTTTTGACCGTTGCCTTCAGGCGTAGGGGTCCGCATAGCCTAGGGCAGAGAGCACATCCCTTTCAAGGTTTTCCATGATCTCGGCCTCGGCCGGGTCGATGTGGTCATAGCCCAGCAGATGCAGGCAGCCGTGCACCGTCATGTGCGCCCAGTGCGCCGCGGCGGTCTTGTCCTGCTCCTGTGCCTCGCGCGCCACCACCGGAGCACAGATGACGATGTCGCCCAGCAGCGGCAGCTCCACGCCGGGCGGTGCCTCGAAGGGGAAGGACAGCACGTTGGTCGGCCCCAGCTTGTAGCGGTAGGTGCCGTTCAGCTCGGCGCTCTCCTCCTCATCCACCACGCGGATGGTCAGCTCCGCCTCGTCGCGGCGCCCCGCCAGGGCGGCCGCCACCCAGCGGCGGAAATCATCCTCGGCCGGCAGGCCGGAGGCAGCGGAAGCAACTTGCAGGTCGAGGTCGATCACTGGTTCCATTTTACCAAAGTCAAAAGACGTTAAACGCAAAGACGCAAAGGACGCATAGTTCGCAAAGACTTCCTGAGTAGGAGCGGCACTGCCGCGCTTGGGCGTAGGTTTTCCATACACCTCATCGCCCCAGACGCTCCTACAGGTCCGTTGATGCAATAACCCCTTTGCGCTCTTGGCGCTCTTGGCGTCCTTTGCGTCTTTGCGTTGAAATCTTTTCGGTCCTCATTCGTGCTTCGGTGCCTGGGTATCGAAGCGCTCGTAGGCGTTGACCACGCGCTGCACCAGCGGGTGGCGCACCACGTCCTTGGCGAGGAAGAAGGTGAAGCTGATCCCCTCCACGTCCTTCAGCACCTCGATCACCTGGCGCAGGCCCGACGGCGTGCCGCGCGGCAGGTCGATCTGGGTGACATCGCCGGTGATCACCGCGGTGGAACCGAAGCCGATGCGGGTGAGGAACATCTTCATCTGCTCGGTGGTGGTGTTCTGCGCCTCGTCGAGGATGATGAAGGCGTCGTTCAGCGTGCGGCCGCGCATGTAGGCCAGCGGCGCCACTTCGATGACCTGCTTTTCCATCAGGCGCGCCACCTGCTCGAAGCCGAGCATTTCATACAGCGCGTCGTACAAGGGGCGCAGGTAGGGGTCCACCTTCTGCGCCAGGTCGCCGGGCAGGAAGCCAAGCCGTTCACCCGCCTCCACCGCCGGCCGCGTCAGCACCAGCTTGCGCACCTGTTCGCGTTCCAGCGCCTCCACCGCGCAGGCCACGGCGAGATAGGTCTTGCCGGTGCCGGCGGGGCCGATGCCGAAGTTGATGTCGTGGCTGATGATGTTGCGCAGGTAGCGTTTCTGGTTGGGGCCGCGCCCCTGGATCGCGCCGCGGCGGGTGCGGATGGTGACGTCCACCTCCTCCGCCTCGTGCCGCTCCAGCAACGCCTCGACACCGGACTCCTGCAAAAACAGATGCACCCGCGCCGCGGTCAGCTTTTCCGTCGCCGTCGCGGCATACAACCCCTTCAGCACCTCCGCCGCGGCGCGCACCGAATCGCTCTCGCCGATGATGCGAAAGGCATTGCCGCGGTTGTTCACCTCCACACCGAGGCGGCGCTCGATCTGGCGCAGGTGTTCGTCGAACGGCCCGCCCAGGTTGGAAAGCCGCGCGTTGTCGGCGGGTTCCAGGGTCAGGTCGACGGATTCAGGCGTCGCGTTCACGGGCATCGCTCCTAAGGAAAAGCCGTTAAACGCAAAGACGCAAAGGACGCCAAGGGCGCAAAGAACTCATTTTGAAAACCTTTGCGATCTTCGCGTCCTTTGCGTCTTTGCGTTGAAGGCTGCTGACTTTCACCATCATGCCGCCGCGGCGCGGACCAGCTCGCCGCGCAGGGAGTTGGGCAGGGCCTCGGTGATGCGCACGTCGGCGAACTGGCCGATGAGGGCGGCATCGCCCGGGAAGTTGACCGCACGGTTGTTCTCGCTGCGGCCGGTGAGTTCCTGCGCGTTCTTGCGCGAGGGGCCTTCCACCAGCACACGCTGCACCGTGCCCACCATCTGCCGGCTGATGCGCTGGGCGTTGGTATTGATGATCTGTTGCAGGCGCGCCAGACGTTCCTTCTTCACTTCCAGGGGCACGTCATCGGGCAGGTCCGCCGCCGGCGTGCCGGGGCGCGGGCTGTAGATGAAGCTGAAGCTGTGGTCGAAATCGATCTCCTCCACCATGCGCAGGGTGGCCTGGAAATCCTCTTCCGTCTCGCCGGGGAAACCGACGATGAAATCGGAGGAGATGCAGATGTCGGGACGCACGGCGCGCAGGCGGCGGATGATGCTCTTGTATTCCAGTGTGGTATGGCCGCGCTTCATCAGCGCCAGGATGCGATCGGAGCCGCTCTGCAGCGGCAGGTGCAGGAAGCTGACCAGCTTGGGCTCCTCGGCATAGGCCTGGATCAGGCGGTCGCTCATCTCCATCGGGTGGGAGGTGGTGTAGCGGATGCGCTCGATGCCGTCGATGGCGGCGACGTAGTGGATCAGCAGGGCCAGGTCGGCGATCTCGCCATCGTGCATCACACCGCGATAGGCGTTGACGTTCTGCCCCAGCAGATTCACCTCGCGCACGCCCTGCGCGGCGAGACCGGCCACCTCGGCGATGACATCATCGAAGGGGCGGCTCACCTCGGCACCGCGGGTGTAGGGCACGATGCAATAGGTACAGAACTTGGAGCAGCCCTCCATCACCGAGACATAGGCACTCGGCCCCTCGGCACGCGCCTCGGGCAGGCGATCGAACTTCTCGATCTCGGGGAAGGACACGTCCACCACCGGCCGATGCTCGGCCCACACCGCCTTCAGCATCGTCGGCAGGCGGTGCAGGGTCTGCGGGCCGAACACCAGGTCGACGTAGGGCGCGCGCTGGCGGATGGCATCGCCCTCCTGGCTCGCCACACAGCCACCGACACCGATCACCAGGGCGGGATTCTTCTCCTTCAGCGGCTTCCACATGCCGAGCTGGGAGAACACCTTCTCCTGCGCCTTTTCGCGCACCGAGCAGGTATTGAGCAGCAGCACGTCGGCCTGCTCCGGGGCGTCCACCGGCACCAGGTCGCACTCGGCGCGCAGGGCGTCCACCAGACGCGCCGAGTCGTACTCGTTCATCTGGCAGCCGAAGGTCTTGATGTATACGGAACGGGTCATGGAACGGGCCGGCAAAAAAGGGCGCTCATTTTATAACCAACCCGGCCCGGTGTCATTTATTAGTGTTTTACTGGGGAAGTACTTCCCGCTGCAATGCGCCCCAGTCGATACGGCCATCACCGGCCACGATCTCCGCCCAGCGGCGCTGCGCCGCCGCCCGCTGCGGCTGGCCGCGTGCCTCGTTGACGGCGGCGAGACGCTGCAGGTCGGCGGCGCTATGGTGCCGCGAGAGCAGCCACAGGCGGATGTGCAGGGCGCGCTCCAGGCGATCGGCGGCCGCCTCCCACTGCTGCTGCTCCGCCAGCAGCTCACCCCAGGCCTCCAGGGTGGCGGCGGTGCCGGGTCGATCCGGCAGGGCCTTGTACAGCGCCAGCGCCTGCTCCAGGGCCGCCGCGGCCGCGGCATGATCGCCGGCGCGGCGCGCCAGCTCGGCCCGGAAACGGTGCAGGCGCGCGGCAAATCCATCCGCGCCCCCGCCCACGGCGGCGGCATAGCGCTCCACCCAGGCGGCCGCCTCGGCCTCCCCGCCCAGCAGGGCGGCATCGGCGCGGTTGGCCAGGGCGCTGCGATAGACGGTCTCGCTGCCAGGCGCTCCCGCCAGCAGCGGTGTCAGCAGCTCCACTGCCGCCGCGTACCGCCCCTGCTGCAGGGCCACCGACGAACGCAGCAACTGCACCCGTTGCGCGGCCGCGCCCTCCGCCAGGGGTGCGGCAGCCAGCAGATGACGCTCGGCCGCCGCCGCATTGCCCACCGCCAGCGCCGTCTCGGCCAGGTTGATGCGGGCGCGCAGTATGCCCTCCTGATGGTCCAGCCCCTGATAATGGGCCAGGGCCTGGGTGAAATGGGTCGCCGCATTGGCATAGTCATCGGCACGGAAGGACTGCACGCCCATCGCCAGGATGCGCTCACCCTGCAGCAGGGCCGCCGGGCGCTGCTCCGGGGCGCTGACGCAGGCGGCGAGCAGGACGGCGGCGAGGGGAAGGAGCCAGAGTCTAGTCATTGCGCGGCTGGGCCTCGATCAGGGTTTCCTCGCCGTCTGCCGGCACGGCGGCCGACAGCGGCCAGATGCGCTGCATGCCCTGCAGGGTGCGATCGGTGGAGTCCATCAGCAGCTTCATGCGGCTGACCAGTTCGGGCAGCTGCTGCAGTTCGACGTTGACCGTGCCCATGGCGGTGTTCATCTGGTTCACCAGGTCCTTCGCCTCCACCACCAGGCCGGACAGCGCCTTCGTGGTGGTGCGCCCCTCGGCGGTGATGGCGCCGGCATTGGCCAGCAGCGGCTCCATCTCGCTCAGGCGCTGGTCGGCCTTGCGCAACAGCGATTCCAGACTCGCCAGCGAACTGCTGACCTGGCGCTCGGTATCGGCGTTGAACACCGCGTGGCCGACGGCCCCCTTGCCGGAGGCGATCTGCTCGCTGATCGCGCGCAGGCTCTCCAGGGTACGCGCCATCTCGCGCGAGGTGGCGGCGACATCACCGGGCTCCACCGCCTGCACCAGGGTGGCGACGCCGTCGACGATCCGGTTCACCTTCTCCAGCACCGGCGTCAGGTCGGCCATCAGCTCATCCAGCGACTTGGGCTCCTCGATGTGCAGGGTCGCCCCTTCCGGCAGCAGCGGCGCACTGACCGAACCGGCGGAGATGTCGATCACCGCCTTGCCCAGCACCGACAGCTTGGACAGGGCGCCGCGCGAGTCGGCGCGCAGCAGATTCTGGAAACGCTTGTAGACGAACAGCTCCAGGTGCACGCGGTTGTCCGCCGCGATATCGATGCTGGAGACGCGCCCCACCTCGATGCCGGAGATCTTCACCACCGATTCGGTGCTCACGCCCTGGGCGTTCTTCAGATAGGCGTGATAGCCGATACGCTCCTCGAACAAGTGGGAGGTACGGCTGTTGACGAAGATCAGGCCGAAAACCACCGCCAGCGCCACCAGCACGAATACGCCCACCAGGCGCTCGCGCGCACTGTAGCTGAGGCGATGGATGTAATGAACGCGTTGCTCGGCCATGCTCAGTTCGGCTCCAGCGCCGCGCAGGGGCGGCGCTCCATTTCCAGATAGCGTTGCACGTCGGCGGCCTGGTCGGCCAGCAATGCCGCCCAGCTGTCGAACAGGCGCACGCTCTGCCGGCTGGCGAACAACACCGCATCGGCCCGGCGCGCCAGCAGGGCGTCATTGGCCGCCACCAGCAGCAGCTCCACCCGCGGCCGCACCTTCTCTACCAGATAATTGCGTAACGCTTCCGCCGCCGGCACATCCAGGCCGTCCAGCGGCTGCTCCAGCAGCAGCACGCGCGGTTCCAGGATCAGGGCGCGGGCGATGAGCAGATGGCGCCGCTGCAGCTCGCTCATGTGCGCCGGCAGGGTGTCATGATCGGCATCATAGGCGATCTCGCCCAACAGTGTCCGCGCCCGCCGCTCCACCTCGTGCTCCGGCGCCAGACGGTGGTAATGCGCCGGCAGCATCACGTTGCGCAGGCCGCTCATGATGGACAGCAGGGGCACCGCCGGACTGACATAGCCGACGCGCCGGCGCAGCTGCTGCCAGCGGTGCGCCCCGGTCCCGTTCAGCGGCCGCCCCAGCAGCAGCAGGTTGCCCGCGGCAGGCGGCGCCAGGCCGGCCAGGGTATGCAGCCAGGCCCTGAGCCGCTCCCGCCCCGGACCGGCCAGCACCACCAGCCCGCCGCTCAGGACCAGATCGAGCGCCGGCGGCGCGTCCAGCCCCGCCGGCACCAGCCCCTCGGCCCGCAGCAGCACCTCATCACTCATAACAGGGTCACCGCCATCAGGCCGTCGAGCAGGAAGATCAGCACCAGGCTGTTGACGATGGCGCGCTGCGTCTCCTGCGGCACCTCGGTGGGCGAAATGCCGACGCGCAGGCCGTGATAACAGGCGCTGCCGCCGATGAGCAGGCCGAACATCAGGTTCTTGACGACAAAACCGACCAGGGCGACGGGGTCGAAGGCCAGCGGGATCGCCAGCAGATACTTGAGGTAGCCGAACGACGCCAGCAGGGCGCTGAAGAACACGCCGCTGACCACGGCGATCACCGCGAAATAGACCGCCAGGATCAGCTGCGACAGCGCCACGCCCACCAGGCGCGGGCTGATGAAGAAGTCCTGCACATCGATGCCGAGCAGGGTCAGCCCCTCCACCTCGCGGTGCAGTTTCATGTTGCCGAGGTCGACGGCGATGGCCGAACCGGTGCGGCCGATGACGATGATGGCGGTGAGCAGCGGCGCCAGCTCCAGCGCCACCACCTTGGTCAGCACGTTGATGACGTCGGCCTCGCTGCCGACCACCTGGAACAGCAGGATCAACTGGGCGGTGATGCCGGCGCCCACCGCCAGCCCGAGCAGGGTGACCGACAACAGGGCATCGATGCCGGTGAAGATCATCTGCGCGATGACGGCGTGGTAGCTGGCGCGGTTGAACAGGCCGCGGCGGCCGCCCCAGCTGCGCATGGCGTACAGCACGAACACCGTCAGGTCCACCACGTACAGCAGCGACTGCAGGGTGCGGCGGCCAATCAGGCCGGCCAGCGCGGCGGGGGACAGGTGGGATTTGGCGATCATCGGTCAGGGGGTCGGGGCATGCGCTCGTGCGCACACTATACCGAATCCGCGCCGCGGAAACGGAACGGGCCGCACAAGCGGCCCGTTCGCAGACAATCCGGCAAGAGGGTCAGCGGTCGTATTCCGGCTCCGCCATGATCTTGTGGATCGACAGGTCGGCGCCGTGGAACTCCTCCTCCTCGGACAGGCGGATGCCCACCAGCTTCTTCAGGGCGCCGTATACCACCAGACCGCCGGTGAAGGCGATGACGATGCCGAGCACGGTGCCGACGAGCTGGGAGGCGAAACTCACCCCACCCATGCCACCCAGGGCCTCCAGACCGAAGAGGCCGGCGGCGAGGCCGCCCCAGGCGCCGCACAGGCCGTGCAGCGGCCACACGCCGAGCACGTCGTCGATCTTCCAGCGGTTCTGCGCCAGGGTGAACAGCCAGACGAACAGGGCGCCGGCGATGCCGCCGGTGACGAGCGCCCCCAGCGGGTGCATCAGGTCGGAACCGGCGCATACCGCCACCAGCCCGGCCAGCGGGCCGTTGTGGACGAAGCCGGGGTCGTTTTTGCCCGCCAGCAGGGCCGTCAGGGTGCCGCCGACCATTGCCATCAGCGAGTTGACCGCCACCAGGCCGGAGATGCCCGCCAGGGTCTGTGCCGACATCACGTTGAAGCCGAACCAGCCCACGGTGAGGATCCAGGCGCCCAGGGCGAGGAACGGAATGCTGGAGGGCGGGTGGGCGTACACCTCGCCGTTCTTGCCGTAGCGGCCCTTGCGGTGCCCCAGCTGCAGCACGGCGGCGAGACCGATCCAGCCGCCCACCGCATGCACCACCACCGAGCCGGCGAAGTCGTGGAAGGCGGCGCCGAAGGCGGCGGTGAGCCAGTCCTGCAGACCGTAGCGGGCATTCCACACCATCCCCTCGAAGAAGGGATACACCAGGGCCACCAGCACGAAGGTGGCGGCGAGCTGCGGCTGGAACTTGGCACGCTCGGCGATGCCGCCGGAGACGATGGCCGGGATGGCGGCGGCGAAGGTGAGGAGGAAGAAGAACTTCACCAGCTCATAGCCGCTCTTGTCGGCCAGGGTCGGCGCGGCGCTGTAGAAGCTGACGCCGTAGGCCACGGCGTAGCCGATGAAGAAATAGGCGATGGTGGAAACGGCGAAGTCGGAGATGATCTTGACCAGGGCGTTGACCTGGTTCTTGCGCCGTACCGTGCCCACCTCCAGGAAGGCGAAACCGGCGTGCATGGCGAGCACCATAATGGCGCCCAGGAGGACGAACAGGACATCGTTTGGTGCAGTGTTGGGTTCCATCTTGGCTCCTCGTAGCGGCAATCTGCCGCAACGTAGAGCAAGAACCGCACCATTGTTGTGCCTCAAATAAAAATCAACGGCTTAACGACACCGACGGCTCCCGACCGTCCCCGCATTGCACCAATGCGGTGCCCACAAGGGATGCGGCGATCCATCTCGGGGCAATGCCGCGGCCGCTTCACTCCGCCCGCTTCACCGCCGCCCACTGCGCATCCATCTCTGCCAGGCTCGCCTCGGCCAGCGGCTTGCCCAGCCCCGCCTCCACGGCCCGGAAGCGGCGCTCGAACTTGCGCGTGGCCTCGCGCAGCGCCGTCTCGGCATCGACCCCGGCATGGCGCGCCAGATTCACCGTGGCGAACAGCAGGTCGCCGATCTCGGCGGCCACGACCTCCTGCGCGGCACCGGCCGCCAGCTCCGCCGCCACCTCGTCGACCTCCTCGCGCACCTTGGCCAGCGGCCCGGCGATGTCGGGCCAGTCGAAACCGGCGCGGGCGGCACGCTTCTGGATCTTCTCGGCGCGCACCAGCGCCGGCAGCGCCACCGCCACGCCATCCAGCGCGCTGTGCGCCTGCCGCTCCGCCCGGGCGGCACGCTCGGCGGCCTTCTGCGCCTCCCAGCGCGCGGTCTGCTCGGCGGCATCGGCCACCGGCACGTCGGCGAACACATGGGGATGACGGCGCACCATCTTGTCGACGATGGCCTGCACCACGTCATTGAAATCGAACTGTCCCGCCTCGCGCGCCATCTGGGCATGGAACACCACCTGGAACAGCAGGTCGCCCAGCTCCTCGCGCAGTTCCGCCATGTCCTGCCGGGCGATGGCGTCGGCCACCTCGTAGGCCTCTTCCAGCGTATAGGGGGCGATGGTGGCGAAGGTCTGCTCACGATCCCACGGACAGCCCTGCTCGGGGTCGCGCAAGGTCGCCATCACCTTGATCAGTTCATCGATGCTCATTGCATGAAATCTTGGCCGCAGATGTTTTACTGATCCGTCCGCGGCATCGGATTCTGCCGCCAGCGCTGGAACGACAGGCCACGCTGGTGCGCGCCGCTCAGCACATAATCCAGCACGCTGCGCAGGCGATAGAAGTTGACCACCGAATCGACGCGGATGATCTCCTTGCCGTGCCGGTCGAAGAAGATCAGGGTCGGCGCATAGAACAGTCCCAGTTCGTCGGCCCAGCGCCGCGCCGTGGTGCGCTGACCGGCGGGCGTCACCACCCGGGTATCCGACCACATATCCAGCTGCACCGCATCGAGCATGGCGAACTGGCCGGTGATCACTTCATTCTTCAGCGGCCCGCTGTGCAGCACGTCGCAGGCGTGGCAGTCGCCCTGTTCGAAAAACACCGCCAGCGGGCGCTGCCCGGCGATGCGGCTGCGATCCAGCACGTAGGGCGGCGGAATGAAGAACGGCTGCTCGTTGAGGTCGTCCGGCTCGAAGCGCGGCAACGGTTCTGCGCGCTCCAGATACTCGCGGAAGGTTTCCTTGCGATAGTGGCCGTCGGCCACGTACTCCAGCGCGGCGCGGAAGCGGTAGGGCGGGTAGTAGCCGCGCAGGCGCAGCGCCTCCCTGCCGTCGGCATCGAAGAACAGCAGGGTCGGCGTGAAGGTGGCCTGCTGCCGCTCGGCGAACTCCTTTTCCGTCATCTGTGCGCCGGTAAAATCGGTCACCGTGCGATCGCCCCAGATATCGGTGGCGATGAAATCGAAATGGGTGCGGGTGTAGGTGGCGATGTCGCTCTTGGCGAAATTCACCGTCATCAGCTTCTTGCAATAGGGACAATGCTTCTGCCCGAAGTAGACGATGATGCCGCGCTTGCCGTCCTGCACCGCCTCCTCCAGGTCCTCGCGCAGGTTGAGAAAACTGAGCTTGAACCAGTCCGGATGTTCGAAGGACTCGTCCAGCGGCGCATCATCAAAAGACAGCGACTCGAAATCATCCTCCGGCGCCGCCTGCAGCGGCGGCGCACCGACCAGGGCGCAGGACAGCAACAGGGCGAGGATGGCGAGGTGTTGTTTCACGCACGGACTCCGGCGGGGATGACGAGTACCGATGTTACCCGAAGCCCCGCAGCGATGCACATTAACACCGACGCGCCGCAGGGTTACACTGCACGACAGTACAACCGCCTCACAGGGAGCATCATGACAGCCAGCAGGATTGGTCTCGTACTCGGCAGCGGCTCGGCGCGCGGCTGGGCCCATATCGGCGTGATCCGCGCCCTCGCCGACGCCGGCATCGAGCCGGACATCGTCTGCGGCAGCTCCATCGGCGCCCTGGTCGGCGCCGCCTATGCCAGCGGCAACCTCGACGTGCTGGAGCGGTGGGTCCGCCCCCTCACCTTCTGGGACGTGGTGCGCCTGCTCGACATCAAGATGCAGGGCGGCCTCATCGAGGGAGTCACCCTGATGGACTCCTTCCGCGACAAGATCCGCGACACCAATATCGAACAGCTGGACCTGCCCTTCGCCGCCGTCGCCACCGACCTCGGCAGCGGCCACGAAGTATGGCTGCAGCAAGGCCCGCTGCTGCCGGCCGTGCGCGCCTCCATCGCCCTCCCCGGCCTGTTCTCGCCCACCCGCATCGATGCGCAATGGCTGGTGGACGGCGGCCTGGTCAATCCGGTGCCGATCTCGTTGTGCCGGGCCATGGGCGCCGACTTCATCATCGCCGTCAACCTCAACAGCGACATCGTCGGCCGCCATCTGGCACCGAAGGGCAAGCGCAAAAAGGAAACGCCCGCCGCAGAGGAAGGAGGCCGCCGTGACCTGTTCGATCAACTGCTCAAGCAGCTCAACAGCGGCTTGCGCGAACGTGCGATGAATGCCTGGCGCCGCGAGCGCAAAGATGCCGAGGCGCCGCCCGGCCTGTTCGAGGTACTGGCCAGTTCCATCAACATCATGCAGGACCGCATCACCAAGAGCCGCATGGCCGGCGATCCACCCGATATCCTGCTGTCGCCGCAACTGGGCCAGCTCGGCCTGCTGGAATTCGACCGCGCCAACGAGGCCATCGACGAAGGCGTCGCCTGCGTCAAGCGCCAGCTGCCGCAGCTGCGGCAGGCGCTGGAACGGCTGCGCAAATAGGGACTAAATCCGCCGCAAGGCGACAAACTTGTGGTTGGCGTCGAACTCCAGCTCGAACTCGCCACGCACCCCGTCATGGGTGACGAAGGGCCGCAGCCGCTCGGCGGGAAACTGCACGCGACGGCCGTCGCGGCCGGTGGCGATGACGCTGTGCGCCGCCCCCTGGTAATAGGCGAGATAGCGCTCCGGCGGGATATTGAGGTGAAAACGGACGGTCGGCATACCGCGTGAGGCGGGGCGACGGAAACGCCCTGACAGTGGAACCCTACTGATCCTTCTTGCTGCGGCCAATCTGATGCAGCGGCACCACCACCTCGGCCTTGGGCTTCACATCGCCCGGCATCTGCGGCCGCAGGTCCATGCTGCGCCCGGCCTCGCTGGCCAGCTCCTGCTCGCGCGCGCTGATCAGCACCAGACACTGGCGCAGATCCTCGATGGTGCGGTCGGACAGCGGATGCTTCATGCCCGGCGCGGTGGCGGTGTCCTTGATCACGCCGGTCAGCGTCATCTTCACGGCGCGCAGGATCTGTTCTTCTTTGCTGCGGGTTTCGTTGCTCATCATGTTCTCCGGCGGGGGAAGTCCCGCGTCATTGCCCGGCAGTGTACCCCACATGCGGCCGCCATCCCAAAGCCTTATACTGTGAAATCAAAACCATAACCCGCAATGATTTTGCGCCTATCCAATTCAACCCGGAAAACCCCATGCCCGCCACGCCCCCCGACGCCCTGCTGTTCATCGCCCCCGGCTGCCCGCACTGCCCGGTCGTGCTGCAGGCCCTGAGCGAAATGGTGAAACAGGGCAGCATCGGCCGCCTCGAGGTCATCAACGCCGCCGCCCATCCCGAACAGGCCGCCGCACTCGGCGTGCGCGCCGCCCCCTGGACCCGCCTCGGCCCCTTCGAACTGGAAGGCGCACAAACGCCGCAGGAATTGCGCCGCTGGCTGGAGCTGGCCGGCCAGTCCGACGGCATCACCCGCTACCTGGAACAACTGCTGCGCGACGGCCAGCTCGCCCGCGCCGAACAGCAACTCGCCCGCCACCCCGACTGGCTGGCACACCTGCTGCCTCTGCTCACCCAGGCCGACACGCCGATGCAGGTGCGCGTCGGTGTCGGTGCATTGATCGAAGGCCAGGCCGGCAGCGCGGAATTGCAGGCGCTGGTGCCCGCGCTGGGCGAACTCAGCCGCGCAACTGATCACAGCGTGCGCGCCGATGCCTGTCATTACCTCGGTCTCAGCGGCAGTGCGGAGGCGGTCCCGTTGTTGCGGGCGCGGCTGGAGGATGAGAATGGGGATGTGAGGGAGATAGCGGGGGAAGCGTTGGACGTGTTGCAGCAGGTGTAGCGAAGGGGCCTTCTCCTCCCCCATGCATATGGGGGAGGCCGGGAGGGGGCGCGTGGGAGTGGTGCGCTGTCGCGCGCTGGATTTTATGCGGGGAGCCGCCCCGCGCGCGGGTTACTTTCTTTGTCCCGCCAAAGAAAGTAACCAAAGAAAGTCGGTCCGACTCCCGCGCCGCTATCGCGGTCCCCTGCGCTTCATTCGGCACATCCCTGTGCCTCACCCTTCGGGCAGCCTGCGGCTGTGCAAATCGGCAATCCTGCCGATTTGTCTCCCCCGAATCGGCGCTCGCCTGCGGCATCGCGCGGGTGGTGTACGCCAGCGCACACGGCTACCTTTTGGAATGGATTTAAGGGTACTGAACCCTTTAAGGAATATCTGAATAAGTCCATCCTGGACTTCTCAGGTCGCTCCCGCCCCTCCCTGGGCTGCGCGACATAAGTCCTTCCGTGGACAAAACCACGCCAAGCGAAAAGTGTGATTTTCGCTTGGCTTCAATTTTCAACGACTTATCGTCGTTGAAAATTGGCGGCACATCCCTGTGCCGCGGAAGTTCTGAACTTACTTCAGAGCTTCCTTAACGTGCTTTAACGGACTGGGAAGATGACTCGAAATTCAGCACCCTGGGCGGGAATGCCGTCCGCCGCGATGCGCGGAGGCGATTATGACTTTCACGCCATGATGCGATATTGAAAGTCGATACTGATTGCAGTCTCGAATTCTTATGTTTGCGCGTCGACTGCGCAGTCGATCCGGGGCTTTCCGAGGCATCGTCCCTGCGGGATAATCGCCGCATGTCTTCCCGTTCCGCCGTTTATCCCCAGCCCCTCGACGCGCCTTTCCGCATCGTCGATGACCGCGGGCGGCCGATGAATCCCGGTTTGGCCGCGCCGCCGGTTTGCGACCTGCGCTTGCAGGCGGGCGCGCTCGGCGGCGCGGTGGCCTGTCTGTCGCTCGCCCTGCCGCGCGCTCATTGGCTGGAAGGCGATTGCTGGCTCGCCGGCGGGCCGGAGGCCGATCCGGTGAACATCGTCCTGTCGCTGTCCGGTGTCTGCGATTACCGTCAGACCCGGGGGGATGGCATCCACTTCAACCGCGGCGAGCTGAAGATCTTTCTCGGCACGCCGGAGCAGACGCAGGCGCGGGTCTGCAACGGCGAGGAATCGTTTTTTGCCGTGGACATCTCCATCGGCCGCCGCGGACTCGAGCGTCTGTATGAAGAAGGCGCCCTGCCGCCGCCGCTCGCATCGCTCGCGGCCGCCGGCGTGGTCGCGCCGCGGGAATCTACCTGGCCGCTGCTGCCGGTGTACGAACACATCGCCCGCGAACTGGCCGCCTCGCTCGCCTGGGGGCCGGAAGGACGGCTTTATCGCGAGGGCAAGACGCTGGAACTGATCGCCTTGCTGCTGCACGAGTGGAATGCGCCGCGCACCGCTCCGGGCCCGTCGCTGGTGCCGCTCGTGCGCAGCCGCCTCGACGGGGCGCGTGACCGGCTCCTCGCGCAGATGGCCGACCCGCCTTCCATAGAGGCACTCGCACGGGAAGCGGGCCTCGGGCTCACGGCCTTCCGCGAGGCCTTCCGCCGCCGCTTCGGTCTGCCGGTCTATGAATTCCTGCGCGTCGCGCGGCTGGAAGCGGCGCGCACGCTGCTCGCCGACGGCCTGCCCGTCCAGCTCGCGGCGCACCGTGTCGGATATGCGAGCGAAGCGGCCTTCAGCCGCGCCTATCGGCGTCATTTCGGCCACCCGCCCTCGGCGGTCCGCTGACTTTCCTTCCACCTCCCTCGCCGCGATGCCGCGGCAAAGAAACGCGATGGCGCCGCAAACCGCGCGCATCGCGGATCGGTTTCAATCCTGCCGTTTGTCAATCCATGGCATGGGAGGGAACCATGAACCGCGCTTATCGCCTTGTCTGGAGCGATCGTCTCCGCGCCTTCGTCGCCGTCGCCGAATTCGCCCGCGCCCGCGGCAAGCGGGCCTCCTCTGCCGTCCTCGCCGCTGGCCTCATCGCCGTCCTGCCGGGACTGAGTCTTGCCGCCAATCTCCCCGAAGGCGGCCGGATCGTCGCGGGATCGGGCAGCATCACGCAATCCGGCAACACCATGACGGTGAGCCAGAGCACCGACCGCCTGGCCGCCGACTGGCAGAGCTTCTCCATCGGGCAGGGCTATGCGGTCAACTTCGTGCAGCCTTCTTCCTCCGCCATTGCGCTCAACCGCGTGCTCGGTTCCGACGTCTCCCGCATCCAGGGCAGCCTCACCGCCAACGGCCAGGTGTTTCTCGTCAACCCCAACGGCGTGCTCTTCAGCCCCACCGCCCGGGTCGAGGTCGGGGGCTTGGTGGCCTCCACGCGCGACCTGTCGGTGGAAGACTTCATGGCAGGCAACTATCGCTTCAGCGGCAGTGGCAATGCCGCCATCCGCAACGAGGGTGACATCAAAGTCAGTCCCGGCGGGACGGCGGCCTTCATCGCCGCCAGGATCGAGAACGTCGGGCGGATCGAAGCGCCGCAAGGCAACGTGCTCATGGCCGCGGCCGATACCGTGCGGCTCGATCTCGGCGGGCCGGTGAAGCTCGAAGTCGAGAAAGGGGCGCTCGATGCGCTGATCGCACAGGGCGGCGCGATCCTCGCCGACGGCGGGCGGGTGCTCTTGACCGCCCAGGCCGCCGATGAGCTCACCGCCGCCGTCATCAACCACACGGGGATCACCGAAGCGAAGACCTTGGCCACCGGCGAGCAGGGCGAAATCATCTTGCTTGCCGACATGAAGACTGGACAGACGAACGCGGCGGGCGCGTTGAAGGCCGCTTTCGTCGAGACCTCGGCGGCCAAGGTCGCGCTCGCCCCGGACCTCGAGGTGGACACCCAGGGCGGCGCCTGGCTGATCGACCCGGTAGATGTCGAGATCGACGCGGCCGCGGCCGCCGCGATCCAGACCGGCCTGCAAAGCGGCGACGTGACCGTCTCCACGGCCGGGGCGGGCGCGGATGCCGGCGACATCACGGTCGGCGCGCCGATCGCCTGGTCCAGCCATGTCCTCACCCTGCGCGCCGACGACGACATCGCCATCCGGGCGGCCCTGACCTCGACGGGCGCGACGGCCAACGACGGCCTGCGCCTGCAATACGCCCAGACCACCGCGAGCGGCGACTACACCATCGACGCGCCGGTCAACCTCGCCGCCGGTTCGCTGTTCCAGACGCAGAAAGGGAGCGAGGCGGCCGCGACCTACACCGTCATCACCGACATCGCCGCCCTGCAGAACATCAACGGCGATCTCGCCGGCAACTACGCCCTCGGCGCCGATGTGGAATACGTCTGGCAGGCGGGCACCACCTTCACGCCCCTGGGCGGACATGCGGCGGGCGGAAGCACGGCCGAATTCACCGGCCGCTTCGACGGCCTGGGCCACACCATCAGCGCCCTGTCCATCGAGATGCTGGGCACCCGCGACAAGGTGGGCGTGTTCGGCCAGACGCAGGGCGCGCAGATCCGCAACCTGACGCTCGGCGGGCTCGACATCGCCGGGGAGAGGAATGTCGGCGCGCTGATCGGCTATGCGCAGGATACTGCCGTGACCAACGTCCATCTCGTCGACGGCAGCGTGCGCGGCACGGCGGATCACGTCGGCGGCCTGATCGGTCAGGGCTTGCGGGTCACCCTCGACGGCGTGTCGGTCGATGCGGGCAGCGCCGTGCTCGTCGAGGCCGCCGGGTCCGATGTTCTCCAGAACGTCGGCGGACTGGCCGGCACGCTGATCTCCAGCACGGTCCAGAACGCCTCGTCCGCCGCCCGTGTCCAAGCCAGCAATTTCAATGGCATCGAGAGCTACGTCTGGAACGTCGGCGGCCTCGTCGGCAATTTCCGACGATCCGGCCCGGCCGACACGGCCCTGATCGCCGACTCGCACGCCACCGGCGCGGTCATCGCCGATGCGAGCTACGAGGCCGCCTATGTGGGCGGACTCGTGGGCCGGAGCACTTACGCCGACATCACCCGCGCCTGGGCCGCCGGCAACGTCAGCGGCCACCACCACGTCGGCGGACTGGTCGGCCAGGCCGACGCGGTGGAGTCCGGCGGCGTCACCTACGGCAGCATCAGCCAAGCCTACGCCGAAGGCAACGTCACCGCCAGCGGCGATGCGGCGGGCGGCCTGATGGGCGAGAACTGGGGCGTCGTCAGCGACGTCTATGCCACCGGCGACGTGACCGGCAACGATGCCGTCGGCGGCATCGCCGGCAGAAACTGGGGCGCGCTCGCCAGCATCAGCCGCGCCTGGTCCTCGGGCAAGGTGACGGGTACGGGCAATCTAAGCGGCGTCGGCGGGCTGGTCGGCGTGGTGGCCCATGGCGCCTCGCTCAGCGAAAGCTATTGGGACAGCGAGACCGCCGGACTCGTCAGCCGCGATCCCCTCGGCCTTATTCCGCCGATGGGCTGCGGCTACTTCATCTCGAGCGGCTCTTGCGACGACCATGACCTTACCACCGCCGATGCCCTGAAAAAGGCGAGCTATGCCGGCTTCGACTTCGCGAACACCTGGTTCATGCTCGACCAGGACGGCCACTTCCGCCCGCTGCTGCGCATGGAGTGGAGCGACACCATCGCCAACGCCCACCAGCTGCAACTGATGGCGATGAATCAGGACGCAAGCTACGTGCTGGCCAACGACATCGAGCTCGATGCGTATTTCCAGCGCGAGGGCCGCGCCAACATCTGGGCTACCGGGCTGGACGGCGGCGGAAACCCGCAAGGCCCCGGCTTCTCGCCCATCGGGCAGTTCGTGGAGACGGGCTGCGGGCCGGGGGGCTGTACGCAGCATCCCGAGCTCCAGTTCGGCGGCCGCTTCGACGGCCGCGGCCATGTCGTTTCGGGCCTTTACATCGACCGCCCCGACCTGGAGCACGTCGGCCTGTTCGGGATGACCCGCGATGCCGGCGTGGTGATCGAGAACGTCGGCATCGACGGCGGCCAGGTCAAGGGCGGCAATGTCACCGGCAAAGTCGGCGCGCTGGTCGGGATGAACAGCGGCACCGTCCGCAATGCCTGGGCCGGCGCCGAGGTGTCCAGCGGCGGCGAGTTTGCCGCGGTGGGCGGGCTGGTCGGGACCGTAACCAGTGACGCGCGAATCGAAAACGCCTACGCCACCGGCAACGTATCCGCCAGTGGCGGCACCAGCGCCGCCGGCGGGCTGGCCGGCGCGAACGGTGGCGTCATCCGCAACGCCCATGCGACCGGCAACGTATCGGGCTACCAGGCCGGCGGGCTGATCGGGAGCAACTTCGCCCATACTGCCGATGTCTCCTACACCTATGCCAGCGGCTCCGTGACGGGTACGATCGCCGGCGGGCTGGTGGGCGTTCAGGAAACTTCAAGCAGCGCCCTTGGTGGCATCACCCACAGCTTCTGGGATACGGTCACGACCGGCCAGTCCAACGGCTACGGCGGCGGCGCCGTGGACGGCACCTTCTCGGCCACCGGGCTTTCCACCGCCGGGATGCAAAACCCCTTCAGCTTCATCGACGACGGCTGGGATTTCGACGGCGTCTGGGCCAAGGCGCTCCACGACGGCGTCAACGGCGGCTACATGGTCCTGCGCGATCTGCAGCCCAACGAGACCCTCTACTCGGCCTACGTGCGGGTGAGCGACGGCCAGAACCTCGGCCGCGCCTACGGCAGCACCGACACCGCCGCCACCGGCCTCGCCATGACCGGCGCGCGGCTCGCCGACCTCACCGCGAGCTGGGGCAGCGCCGTCACGCCCACGGCGAACGCCGGCACGGTGTACAACCTCGCCGATGCCAACGTCCTCGCCTTCGCCCATGCCGACGGCGGCCCCGTCTGGGTCGACAGCCTGGGCGACGGCACGCTGACCATTACTCCCAAAGTGCTGACGATTTCTGGCAGCAGTGCGGCGGACAAGACCTATGATGGCACGACCAACGCCACAGTGACGCCGGGCATGCTTTCTGGCTTGGTAGGTAGCGAGACGCTCGGGGTATCGGCGACTGGCGCATTCGCCGACAAAAATGCCGGCACGAACAAGAACGTCAGCGTCATCTATACGCTGGCCGACGGCGCGAACGGCGGACTTGCCTCAAACTACACGCTGGTTAACGAAACGCTCACCGCTGACATCACCGCCAAGGCGCTGACCATCAGCGGCATGACGGCGCAGAACAAGGTGTATGACGGCACGACGGGCGCCACTCTTTCGGGCGGCAGTCTCGATGGCGTCATCTCTGGCGACACGGTGAGCTTCAGCGGTGCGACGGGGGCCTTTGCCGACAAGAACGTCGGCACGGGCAAGAGCGTCACCGTCAGCGGCACCACGCTCAGCGGCGCGGACGCTGGCAACTACACCGTCACCGATCCCACGGGGTTGACCGCCGACATCACACCCAAGGCACTCACCGCGAGCTATACGGCAAGCAACAAGGTCTATGACGGCACCACCGCTGCCACCGTGAATGCCACGAGCGGCGATATTGTCACGGGCGATACAGTGATGATCGCTGCCAGCGGCACCTTTACCGACAAGAACGCCGGTACCGGCAAGACGGTGACTGTCTCCGGCGGTGCGCTCTCCGGGGCGGATGCCGGCAACTACGCGCTGCAAAACCCCACCGACACGGCCAGTGCAGACATCACGCCGCGTCCTGTCGTGGTGACAGCGGATGCCAAGAGCAAGACCGAAGGCCAACTCGATCCGGCGCTCACCTATACGACCGGCTGCGCGGCGGGGCAGACGACCAACTGCGGCCTGGTTACAGGGGAAACTCTTACCGGCAGCCTCGCGCGCGACCCCGGCGAAGCCGTGGGCAGCTATGCCATCCAGCAGGGCACGGTGACCGATGCCAGCAACCCCAACTACGCCATCAGCTATGTGGGTGCCGATCTTAGCATCACGGCGTCAGGTGGTGGCGGCTCGGGTGGTGGCGGCTCGGGTGGTGGCGGCTCGGGTGGTGGCGGCTCGGGTGGTGGCGGCTCGGGTGGTGGCGGCTCGGGTGGTGGCGGCTCAGGTGGCAGTTTGGGCCAATCCTTCGAGACGGCGCTCGTCAGCGTACAGACGGCGGCAGATAACGTCAGCGATGCACCGGGGCTCGGCAGCAGAGCCTTTGGCGCTTCGCCGAATCTGCTCGTCATCGCCGGCGGCATCCGGTTGCCGGAAGGCATCCTGCCCGATGACGAGGAGTGGAGGCGCAAGTGAAGATGTCTTGCCTCTTTCCTGGTGGTTTTGCCGTGCTCCAACGAATCTCTAACAAGAAGGAAATTGAAACAAGTGAAACACCTGCACCTCTCTCCGCTTGCCGCCGCGCTGTGCGTGGTCTTCGCTTCTTCCGCACTTGCGCAGCCCGTCCCCGACGCCGGGCGCCTTTTGCAGGAAACGCAACCGGCACAGCCCGCGCCTCTGCCGCAACGCGAGTTGGGCCTCGCCCCGCCTGCCGAGGGCGAAGTCCTGCCCGGCGGGGCCACGGTCGCGCTCACGGGCGTGAAGATCGAAGGCAACACGGTCTTTCATGAGGCCGAACTCCTCGCCTTGCTGGGCGACGTCAAAGGCAAGACCTACGACCTCGCGGGACTCAGGGAACTTTCCGCCCGCATCACCCGCCACTACCGCGAAGCCGGCTACCCCTTCGCCCGGGCGCTCATCCCGGCGCAGCGCTTCGAGGATGGCGTGCTTACCATTCGAGTGATCGAAGGGCGCTATGGCAGGATCGACGTTCAAGGCGACGAGGCGGCGCAGGCGTTTCTTGCCGGCCTCGAACCCGGCGCCATGATCGAAGGCGCGCCGCTCGAGCGCCGCCTGCTTCTCCTGGGCGACCAGCCGGGCGTCAAGGTTTCTCCCATCCTGCGCCCCGGTCAGGAACTGGGCACCGGCGATCTCGTCGTCGAAGTCCAGCGCGAGCGGGCATGGCGCGGCGATGTGGGCCTCGACAACCACGGCAACCGCTACAGCGGCGAGATTCGTGGGCGGGCCAACCTCTCTCTCGACAGCCCCTTCACCCTGGGCGACCGGTTCGCCCTGCGCGCGATTGCAAGCGAGGAAGGCACCTGGCAGGGCGCATTCGATTACGGCCTGCCCCTGGGCGGCTCGGGGCTGCGGGCGAACGTGGGCTACAGCCATACCTACTACGAACTGGGCGAGGACTTCGCCAACCTCGACGCCCACGGCACGGCGAAGGTGGCGAGCGCGGGACTGTCCTATCCCGTCCTGCGCGGCCAGCAGGCCAACCTCGCCATCGGCATCCAATACCAGCACAAGAATCTGGAAGACCGGCAGGATGCGACCGCGACCCGCAACGACAAGACAAGCGATGTCGTGCCGCTTACCGTGCAGTTCGACCGGCGGGATAGCGCGGGCGTGACCTGGGGCAGTCTGGCTTACACCGTCGGCGATCTCGAACTCGATGCCGCGCTCGAAGCGGCCGACATCGCCAGCGGCATGGACAGCCGCGGGCATTTCGCCAAGTGGAACCTCGACCTCGCCCGGCTGCAGACGACGCCCATTGCCAACTTCAACCTCTATGGGCGGCTCTCGGCCCAGTGGGCAAACAAGAACCTCGACTCCTCGGAGAGTTTCCTCCTGGGCGGCCCGAACGGCGTGCGCGCCTATCCGGTGGGCGAGGGCAACGGCGACGAGGGCTATCTCGTGCAGCTCGAGGCGCGCTACCGGCTGGGAAGCGCCGAGCCGTATCTCTTTTACGATGCCGGCAAGGTGCGCATCAATGCCGACAACGGCAGGCTCGCCGCGCCCTTGGCCGACAACACGCGCTCGATCGCAGGCTCAGGCTTCGGCATCCGCTATGCCAGCGGCGCCTACAGTCTCGATGCGGCGCTCGCCTGGCGCACGCACGGCGGCAAACCCGAGTCCGACACCCGCGACACCAACCCGCATGGCTGGGTGAGCCTCGTCTGGCGGTTCTGAGCCTCCTCCGTAACGGACACTGTCGGGAGGTGTATCGAAATCGCCTAACGATCATGGTGGTTGGCGCCACCCAGAAGACGAATGAGACTTTGGGGTGGAAGGTAACGACTGAAGGTCGTGATAGTTTTTGGCGGCTCGGCCCCCGGCCTAACATGACCCGCCGGATTGACTCGCACCCCGAATTGCTTCCATGGAGAGCGCACGCTGTTCGAGGATGCCGATGGCAGCATGCGTATCGAGCAAAGACAGTTCTGTGCGTTCAAGCGGGATCGACGGGAGTTGGCGAATTGGGCTGCCTCGCTTAGCCCGACGAAGCCGTGGTGGAAAGTACCGGCATCTACTGGAAAAGCCCGTATGCGATACTGGAGACGATGGGCATACTCGCGAAGGTGATGAATGCACAGCACGCCAAGAATGTGTTGGGATGCAAGGCGGATGTTGGCGATACCCATCCATTGGCTGGCGATGCTGTATGGGCGGGTCTGCTGCGCGGCTCGTATGTACCACCGGCGAATGTGCGCGAGTTGCGCCTGATCGCCAGGCAGTGGCAGAAACTGGTCTGTCAGTTGGCCTCGGAGAAGAACCGCCTGCACAAGATACTGGCCGATAGCGGGGTGCGGTTCGGCGTTGTGGTCAGTTTGGCAGGTTGGGCGCGGCGTCCAGTCTTTCCCTCGGGAAAAGCCGAGTACATCAACTGCTCGGTCACAATACAAGGTTGGGCTGACGCAGGTAGCCCAACAGCGCGGACACGGCGGCTGTTTTGTTGGGCCTCGTACCTCACAACCCGCATTCCGGGTTCTTTGTGCGTGCGCGAAGCGCACGCCACCCGCGCGATGCCGCAGGCGAGCCGGGTTTGTCTTTTATCCCCTTTGGCTCGCCGAGCAACGCAGCCCGAGGCGGAATAGCTCGCAGGGGGCGCGCCATGGATGGCGCGCATTCTTCCGTCGGCACATGGACGTGCCGTCGGAAGAACCCGCCTCGGGCGAGTAGCGCAGGGAACCGCGATAGCGGCGAGACATCGGGGCCGACTTTCTTTGGTTACTTTCTTTGGCGGGACAAAGAAAGTGACCCGCGCGCGGGGCGGCTCCCCGCAAAAAATCCAGCGCGCGCAGCGCACCACACCCGCAGGTGTTACCTATGTCCCTGGACTATCTGACCGATAGATGCGCTACGCCGACCCACCTTGCACTCCATGTAGGAGCGGTTCTGCCGCGATGAAACGTCAAGCCGGGCGACACGCCGAATCGCGGCATAGCCGCTCCTACGCTGCCCTTCCCCACAGCGTGGGGAGGGCCGGGATAATTGAGGTGTAACTAAAGGAGGGAACTACAATGCCTGCGTGCAACGCCGCTTAAGGAAGGTCTGAATAAGTCCATCTGGACTTTTCAGACCACGCCAAGCGAAAAGTGTGATTTTCGCTTGGCTTCATTTTTCAACGACTTATCGTCGTTGAAAAATGGCGGCACATCCCTGTGCCGCGGAAGCTCTGAACTTATTCAGAGCTTCCTTAATGCCCCGCATCACTCCCATGCGCCGCCGCACCGATCTTGTCCATCACCGCAAACAGCACACCGGAGATCACCAGCACCACATGGATCACCACCTTCCACGCCAGCGCCTTGTCCTGCTCGGTCCAGGCCCAGGCGGCGGTCTCGGCGCCGGCGCCGCCGGAGCCGATGTGCACGAAGGCCTTGAGCAGTTCGATGGCGGAGATGGCGACGATGGAGGCGATCACCTTGGCCTTGAGGCCGGAGAAGTCGACCTTGCCCATCCAGTCGGGGCGGTCTTCGTGGCCGGCGGTATTGATCTTGGAGACGAAGTTCTCGTAGCCGCTGAACACGATGATCAGCAGCAGGTTGGCCACCAGCGACATGTCCACCAGGGTGAGCAGGGCGAGGATGAAGTCGGCTTCCTTGTACTCCAGCACATGGGGCAGCAGGTGGAAGAACTCCTGGCCGAATTTCACCAGCAACATGGCGATGCCGATCACCAAACCGAGGTAGAACGGTGCCAGCAACCAGCGGCTGTTGAAGATCATCACTTCCACGGCATGTTCGAGTTTCTTGCTCACGATGCTATCCCCTTATGGACGAGGCGGGCATTTTAGCCGCGCCGCCGTTACAGCGGAACTCCCCGCGGTGGCACCGCCGCGGGGCTACGTTTATGCTTGGAACGAGACCTGGCCCGAGGTGCGCGTCATGCCCCGTCTGCTGCTCCGCCTGCTGTGTTCGCTGCTAATGCTGGCCGCCCTGCCCGCCGTAGCGGCGCCGCAGGGCCTGCGCCTGGATGTGGACGGGGCCATCGGCCCGGCCACGGTGGACTACGTGCAGCGCGCCCTGCAACGGGCAGCGGAAGAACGGGTCGAGCTGGTGCTGCTGCGGCTGGATACGCCGGGCGGGCTGGACTCGGCGATGCGCGACATCATCAAGGACATCCTCGCCTCCCCGGTGCCGGTGGTGACCTATGTGCATCCCAAGGGCGCCCGCGCCGCCAGCGCCGGCACCTATCTGCTCTATGCCAGCCACGTGGCGGCGATGACGCCGGCCACCAACCTCGGCGCGGCGACGCCGGTGTCCATCGCCCCGGCCGGCGTCACCCCGCCCGGTCCCGGGGAAGACAAGGGCAAGGACGACAACGCCCCCGCGGGCGGCGCCATGGAGCGCAAGGTGGTGAATGACGCGGTGGCCTATATCCGCGGCCTCGCCTCGCTGCGCGGCCGCAACGCCGACTGGGCCGAAGAGGCGGTGCGCCAGGCCGCCAGCCTGGAGGCGCAGGAGGCGCTCAGGCTCCGGGTGATCGACATCATCGCCGCCGACGTGGACGAGCTGATGCGCCAGCTGCACGGCCACACGGTGCAACTGCCGGACGGCGCGCGCACGCTGAATACGCGGGACATCGCGCTGGAGACCGTGGCACCCGACTGGCGCAACCAGTTGCTTGCCGCCATCACCAACCCCAACATTGCCTACATCCTGATGCTCATCGGCATCTACGGCCTGATCTTCGAATTCGCCAATCCCGGCGCCATCGTTCCCGGCGTGGCCGGCGCCATCTGCCTGCTGGTGGCGCTGTTTGCCTTCCAGGTGCTGCCGGTGAACTATGCCGGCCTGGCCTTGATCCTGCTCGGCGTCGCCCTCATGGTGGCAGAGGCCTTCGTGCCCAGTTTCGGCGCCCTCGGCCTCGGCGGCGTGGCGGCCTTCGTCATCGGCTCGATCATGCTGTTCGACAGCGACATCCCCGGCCTCGCCATCGCGCGCCCGCTCATCGGCGCCTTCGCCCTGCTCTCCGCCGGCCTGTTCGTGCTGGTGATCGGCATGGCGCTCAAGGCGCGGCGCCGGCCGGTGGTGAGCGGCGCCGAGGAGATGCTCGGCGCTGCGGGCGAGGTGATCGACGCCAGCGGACGGGTGCGCGTGCACAGCGAGCTGTGGCAGGCGCAGAGCAACGTGCCGCTGCACGCCGGCGACAAGGTGCGCGTCACCGGGCGCGACGGGCTCACCCTGCGGGTGGTGCCGGAACGGAAAGCAACGGAGGATTGAACCATGATCGGCTACTTCAGTTATCTGCTGTTCGGTTTCATCGCCATCCTGCTGCTGTCGGCGATCCGCGTGCTGCGCGAATACGAGCGCGGCGTGGTGTTCCTGCTGGGCCGCTTCTGGAAGGTGAAGGGACCGGGCCTGATCATCGTCATCCCGGTGATCCAGACCATGGAGCGCGTCGACCTGCGCACCATCGTGATGGACGTGCCAAGCCAGGACGTGATCTCGCGCGACAACGTCTCGGTCAAGGTCAACGCGGTGATCTACTTCCGCGTCATGGACCCGGAGAAGGCGATCATCCAGGTGGAGAACTTCTACGAGGCCACCTCGCAGCTGGCGCAGACCACGCTGCGTTCGGTGCTGGGCCAGCACGAGCTGGACGACATGCTGGCCGAGCGCGACAAGCTCAATGCCGACATCCAGCGCATCCTCGATCAACAGACCGACGCCTGGGGCATCAAGGTGGCCAACGTGGAGATCAAGCACGTCGACATCGACGAGAGCATGATCCGCGCCATCGCCAAGCAGGCCGAGGCCGAACGCCTGCGCCGCGCCAAAGTGATCCTGGCCGAGGGCGAGGAGCAGGCCGCCGAGAAGCTGCGCCAGGCGGCGACGATCCTCGCCACCCAGCGCGAGTCGCTGCAACTGCGCTATCTGCAGACCCTGAACGAGATCGGCAGCGACAAGAACACCACCATCGTCTTCCCGCTGCCCATGGACCTCATCGAGCCGCTGCTGAAAAAGTTGAAGTGACAAGTGACAAGTGACAAGTGACAAGTGACAAGTGACAAGTGACAAGCAGGATTGTTTGCCTCTTCTTGTAACTTGTAACTTGCAACTTGTCACTTGCAACTGGTTTTAATAATGGACGAAACCGAATTCAAAGCCACCTACCGCAACTACAACGACAGCCCCTGCGTCTTCGCCAAGGCGCTGCTGTCGCGCTGCGCCGGCTGTTCGCGCGCGCAGAAGGTGAACATCGCCGAGCGCGAGGCCATGGCGTGCACGTCCGAGGCCGCCCGTCGGCAATGCCTGGAACTGCTGCCGCTGCTGCGCAGCAAGGCGCTGTTCGCACTCAAGCTGACCCACGTGGAAGGCCCGCTGCCGCACGGCAAGGAGATGAAGGTGCAGTGCGGTGGCCTGCTCGGCCTGCGCACGGCACAGGAGCCGTCCGCCGAAGGGCCGGTCACCGATGTCTACAGCCTGGTCACCGCCGCCGCCGCGGACTTCGGCGGGCTGGCGGCATTGCCCTACAGCGAGATCGTCAAGAGCGTGGTCGGTTATGTGCCGCGCAAGCGCGGCCGCAGCGCCTGAATCTGCCCGCCAGTTGATCGCCGACAAAGCCTGCCGGCGCCTATCCGGCCATACTTGGGATTCCCCTCTACCGGAGTTGCGATCATGAAACAGACCATACCCTGCCTTCTCCTGCTGTGCATCGCCTTCCCTGCCGCCGCGCAGCCACCGCTGCCACCGCAGCCGCCCATGCCCACCTTCGCCGAGTTCGATGCCGACGGCGACGGCGCCGTCACCGAGCAGGAGTTCGTCGATGCGCGCAACAAGCGCATCGCCGCACGCGCCGGCGAAGGACGGCCGATGCGCGGTCTGGCGCAGGTGGAAGAATTCAAGGATATCGACAGCAACGGCGACGGCCGTCTCAGCCGTGAGGAGTTCGCGGCGTATCAGAACCGCCACCGGCCGCCACGGCCCGGCGGTTATCCGCGCTGACCTGCTTCAGCCGTGCTCCAGCCAGCGGATCAGCGCCTCCCACTGGCGCTGATCCTGGTTCACGCCGGCACGCTTGAGGTCGTGGATACCGAGTCCCAGTTCGGCGGCACGCACGTAGTTCTGCGTGTCGCGCAGGCGGGCGACGAAGGGGATGTTGAGGGAGTTGAGGAATTTTTCCAGCGACTGGTAGACCTTGGTGTTCTCGCGCACGCGGTTCGCCACCACGCCGACGCGGATGTTGCGCGCCCGCACCTTGGCCACCAGCAGCAGGTCCTGGATGAAGCGCGAGGCGGCATGGATGTCGATGGGCGACGGCAGCACCGGGATCAGGATGGCGTCGATCTCACGCATCAGTTCGATGAGCTGGTGCCCCTGCACGCCGGCCGGGGCATCGAGCACCACGCGCTCGGCGCCGTCGGGGATGCGCAGCAGGAAGGAACGGGTGACACCGGACACCACCGGACGGTGGGCGGAGACGCCGTGGATCGGCTTGGCCTCGTTGCTGCGCAGCGACAGCCACTGCATGGAGGAGCCCTGCGGGTCGTGATCGATGAGTACCGTGCCGCGGCCCTGGCGGGCGTAGTAGCTGGCGAGGTTGGTGGCGATGGTGGTCTTGCCGCAGCCGCCCTTGGCGTTGATCACCAGGAACTGGCGCACCGGCGAAGCAAGGCCGGCCAGCCGCCCCACCGGCTGGGTAGCGCCACGCAATGCTGTCGGCATGCCCTGTTCCATAATCCGCGACACTCTGTCCATAGTTACGAGCCACACCTAAACCATTACGACAACTCGTGGCTGTAACTTTAACATATTCCTTGATTTTTTCTCCAAGGATAATTCTACCCCGAAGCACCGGGCCGGCGCCGAGATGCGGCTCACAGGCCGCCCGCCTCCCGCTCAGCGCTCGATGACGTACTGCAGGTCGGCGCCGCTCTGCTCGGCCCCCTGTTCCATCTTCAGGCTCCAGTGGGAAGAGAGCTGGTAGCGCAGGCGCAGGCGGTTGGCGGTCTCCCACAGCCCCACCGCATATTGAAGGTATAGCCGTGGGCTGAGATATTTGCCCAGCACCACGGAGGCATCGTCGCTGCTCGCCCCCTGCTCCAGGGTGACCTCGTCCAGACCGAACTGCAGGGCGATGCCGCGGGCGGCGCGCTCGCCGCCGAGGGCGAAGGCGGCGCGGTACAGGGCATCGGCCTCGGTACGCGAGGTGGCGGTGAGCGGACGCCCCAGCACCAGCCAGGCCAGGGTCTCGCTCTCCTCCAGCACCGGCTCCGAGAACAGGCGCAGGCGCGGGTCCTTCAGCCGTCCGCCCACCTCGACGCCCACCACCTGGGTCTGCTCCGGCAGCGGGCGCACCGCGCGCACGTCCAGCCCCGGATTGTCCGGCGGGCTGTCCACGAACAGCAGACGGCCGCGCTCCACCACCAGATTCTGGCCGTAGGCCTCGTAACGGCCGTCATGGACGTTGAGTTCGCCCTGGGCGCGGGTCAGCCCCGGCGTCTCGCCGCGCAGGCTGACCGCACCGGCCAGGCGGCCGGAAAAGCCGTAGCCCTCCAGGCGCACGCGCTCGCCGGCCACCAGGCGCAGGTCCAGGGCCAGGCGCCAGCGGCGCAGCGCCGCCTCCTCTTCGACGGCGTCCACGATCACCTCGTCCGGCGACACGTCCACCACCGTGGGCAGGCGCGGCAGGTTGATGTCCGCCTGCGGCACCTCGAGGCGGCCGGTTACCGTGATCTGCCCGGCGACGCCGCGCTGCCCGGTACCGCCCGCCTCCAGCACCACCTTCAGGTCCGGCGACACCAGGGCGCGCCCCTGCACCAGGCGCACCAGCTCGAAGCGCTCGCCCTCGAGGCCCAGCTCCACGCGCCAACGGTCCAGGCGGTCGGCCACCAGCAGCCCGTCCACCGTCAGCTGCCCCGGCCCGGAACGGGCGCTGCCGCGCAGGGTCAGGCTGCGGCCGTCGCTGGAGCGTCCCTCCAAGGTGATATCGGTCAGGCGCGTGCCGGCCGCGGGCAACAGCACGCTGCCGTCGCGCAGCCCCAGCTCGCCGCGCAGCGCCGGGTCGCCCAGGGTCCCCGCCAGCTGCAGATGCACCTCCAGCCGGCCGGCCGGACGCAACAGGTTGGGTTCCAGATAGGTCAGCCAGTCGAGCCGCTCGGCCGCCAGGTCGAGGCGACCGCGCAGCGGCTGCCTTTCGCTCAGCGCCTGTCCCGGCAGCCAGCCGGGCAGGCTCAGGTGCAGCTCGCCACCACCGTCCGCCGCCGCGGCCTGCAAACGGGCGCCGAGCCCCGCCGCGTCGCCGTCCACGTCCAGTTGCAGGGTGGAAAGTGCGGTCTCCACCGCGCCCTCCGGCAGGCGATAGCGCAGGCGGGCCTCCGCGGTGCCGAGACGGGCGATCAGCTGCCGCACCTCGCCGGCGCTCCCCGTCACCACCACCGCCCCGCCGACCCGGCCGCTCACCGCCAGGTCGCTGCGCGGCAGCCAGGGCTCCAGCAGGGCCAGCGGCACCTCGGCCAGCGCCCCGCTGGCCTGCCATTCCCCGGCGCTACCCTCGGCGCCGACACAGATCTCACCCTCGCCCTTCCAGCACCAGGGCTGCAGGTAGCCGCCCCCGCTCCCCCAGTGCAGGGCGGCGGGCGCCGCCTGCCATACACCCAGCCGTGCCGCGGCCAGGCGGGCGCGCTGCAACGTACCTTCCCAGCGCCCGTCGGCCCAGCGGCCGTGGGCCGCCACCGCCAGCGTATTGCCCGCCCCCTGCAGGGAGAGGTCGATGTCATGCTGCGCGGCGCTGCCGCGGGCCTGCAACCGGGCGGTATCCAGTTGCCGGCCGCCGCGCTCCAACCCGGCCAGCCGTGCCTCCAGCCGCCAAGGGTGGGCACCGGCCAGATCGATATCCGCCTGTACGTCCGCTGCGGCGAGGGCGGTCCCGGCCCAGCGCAGGGCGGCGCCCTCGCCCTCGATACGCAGGCGCGGCGTCCGCTCCGCCCCCTCCACCCGGCCGCTCAGGGCGATCCGCCCCGCCGCCTGCGGCCACAACCTCGCCAGGTCCGCCGCCTCCAGCTGCCAGCGCAGGTCCCAGGCCTTGCCGACCCCGCCGCGGGCGCTGAAACGGGCACCACCGCCACGCAGCTCCAGGCGCGCCACACTCAGCTGGGGCCCGTCACGCAAGTGACCGCTCACCTCCGCCTCGGCGGCGAACAGGCCGGACCAGCGGGCATCCAGCTGGCCGGGGTCGATCCCGTCGGCCCGCAGGTGGCCGCGCCACGCCAGACCGTCGCGCCAGCCCAGCGTGGCCTCGCCGCGCCAGTCGCCCGCCAGCCACTGCCCGGCCAGGGATGAAAAACTCAGCCCGGCGAGATCACCGGCGAAGTCAGTGCTCACCCTGGCGGGTGGCATGCCGGCCGCCACGGCCTCCAGACTGAGCCTGCCGCGATAGTCGCCGGGCAGGCCGGCCGCCTCCAGCCGGCCGCTGCTGCGCCAACCGGACAGGCGCGGGTGAACGAGCCCCTCCCACTGCGCCGTCACCTCGGCCGCCGCCGCGCCGCCGGGCCAGGTCCCCTGCAACCGCACCTCGCCCGCGCCGTCCAGCGGCCGCAGCACCAGCCGCTCCAGCTGCAACCCCGCGGCCCCGTAACCGGCCGCGCCGTTGAAGGCCCAGCGCCCGGCCTGCGCCTGTGCCGCCGTGCCTTCCAGCACCACGGCCATCCCGCCGCCGCTGCCCGTCACCTGTCCCTGGCCGCCCAGGCTCATGGCCGGCCAGCCGGCGTGCAGGCGGGACGGGTCGACGGGCGGCAACTCGAACTGCGCCTGCCAGCGCAGGGGCGCCTCCTGCCAGGCCAGGGTGGCGCTGGCGCTGAAGGCGGCGGGAGTCTCCAGTTGCAGCGTGAGGTGCGGCTCCCGGAAGGTGCCGTCGATACGGCCGGCCCCCTTCACGGCCACGGCAGCGCCGGGCGCCAGCCCCAGCCGTTCCGGCGCCAGCGCAAGCGCCCACTGCGCCTTCAGGTCCGACGTCCGGCCGGGGCCGGTGGCGAGCCTGCCGTCGAGGGACAGCTCACCCCAGGGGCCGCGCAGCTGCAACGGCGCCAGCCGCAGCCGCGTACCGCGCCAGCTGGCGGTGAGATGCAGCTCATTGGCCTGCAGCGGCCCGGCCTGCGGCCGCCGCAGGGTCAACTCGCGCAGCAGCGCGTTCTCCACCGACAGGGCCAGCGGCAGGACCACGGACTGCGGCGCGGACGGCGCCCCGTCCACCGGCATCACCTCCACGCGCACGCCCCGGGCGGTCACATCGCGCAGGGCCAGGCGCCCCGTCAGCAGCCAGACCGGCTGCCAGTCCAGCGCCAGTTCATCGACTTCCAGGCGCACGCCGTTGCGTTCCAGCCGCAGCCCCGCCACCTGCACCGGTCCGAGCAGGCGCCCGCGCACCCGCTCCGCCGCCAGCCGTCCCTCCAGCGCCGCCACCGCCCGGCCCCAGGCCCAGGCCAGGCCGGCCTCGCTGGCCAGCAGCCACCAGGCCGCGCCGCTGGCCACCAGCAGCACCAGGGCCAGGACGAACCAGAGCAGGCGCCTGAGCCTCATCGCGTCCCCCGGGCGGCAGGCCGCCAGGCGCGAGGGGCAAGGGGCGAGGTACGGCGGGACGAACCCTTCCGGCTCACATTGTTGTTGTGTAAACAGCCGTGCGCGCAGCGCACTCCGCTCCTCGCACCGCTTATCCCGCACCTCGTACCTGGCTTCATAGGTCCGGCCCCACGGTCAGGTGCAGCCGCCAGTCTGTCGTCCCCCCGCCGACCGGGGTGGCCACGTCCAGGCGCAGGGCGCCGAAGGGCAGGCGCCAGCGCAGACCGGCGCCGGCGCCGCGCTTCAAGTCGTAGTCACCGTCATCGAAGGCATTGCCGGCGTCGTAGAACAGGGCCGCGCCGAAGATCGGGCCGAAGTAGTACTCGTACTCGCCGGACAGCACCAGCAGATGGCGGCCGCCCACCACCTCGCCGTCGGCGTTGACCGGGCCGAGGGATTTGTAGGCATAGCCACGGATGGAGTTGTCGCCGCCGGCGAAGAAACGCAGCGAGGCGGGGATGCGCTCGAAGTCCGGGGTTTGGCTGGCGCCGAGGTCGGCACGGGTGATGAAGCGCCCGCCGGCCAGGGGCAGCACCGCCTTGGCGCGCAGGATGCCCTGCAGCAGGCTGGCGTCGGAGCCCAGGGTCTCGCTGGCGCCGCGCAGCTCGGCGCCGAGGCGCCAGCCTTCGCGCGGGAACAGGCGATCGTCGGCCTCCACCCGCAGCAGGTTGAGGCTGGGCAGTACCAGGGTGGTGGTGTCCTGCTGGTCGGCCACGCTGTAGCGTTCCTTCTGCATGGTCAGGGCATAGGTGCGCTGCCAGCGCCCCAGCTGCATGGTCAGGCCGGTGCCGACGGTGAGAGTCTCGCGGTGACTGGTATCGAGAACCTCCTCCTCCCAGCCGCCGCTGAAGGAGAGGAAGTCGGTATTGGGATTGCGCTGCAGGGGGATACGGTACACGCCGCGCACGCCGGTCTGGATCTGCGACACCGTGGCCTCGGCAGTGAAGCGGTGGCCGGCGCTGTTGACGCGCCGCCGCTCCAGACCGAGGCTGAGGCGCGGCCCGGTATCGGTGCCGTAACCGAGGCCGAAGGTATAGCGGGTGGGCGGTTTGAGGCGCAGGCGCACCTCCACCGGCACGCGGCCCGCCACGGCGGTTTCCGGCCCGGCACGCACCTCGATGAACTCGAAATAGTCGCTGTCGGACAGGGCGCGCTGCAGCTCGAACAGGCGCTCCGCCTCGAAGGGCTGGCCGGGACGGAAGGTGAGATAGCGGCGCAGCAGCTCCTCGTTCAGCGCCACCGCCTCGAAGCTGACCGGACCAAAGTCGTAGCGCGGTCCGCTCGCCAGATGCAGCACCACCCGCGCGCTGTCGTCCGCCAGCCGCACCTCCAGCGCCTGCTGCACCAGCCGCGCCTCGAAATAGCCGCGATCGCGCGCCAGTTGCAGCAGGTCGCGCTTGGCGCGCTCGTACTGCGCATGCTGCAACACATCGCCCTCGCGCAGCGGAAAGGACTCGCGCCAGGTGAGGAAGGCCGGATCGGAGGCTGCGGCGCCTTCCAACTCCAACACCAACTCGCGCACCCGCACCGGCGGCCCCGGCGCCACCCGATAACGCGCCAGCCAGACACCGTTACGCTCGCCCAGCTCCGCCGTCACTTCCGTCCTGTAATAGCCGAAGGGCCGCAGGGCCCGGCGGATCTCCTCCGCGGCGCGCTGGTGCAGGCGTTGCAGACGATGCGGCTCCAGCAATGGATGCTCGCGCTCCGCCGCCAGCGTGAGATGCTGCATCACATTGTCGTACAACGCGCCGTCGATACCCTCCACGCGCACCTCCACCGTCAGCGCGGCCCAGGCCGCGACAGGAAGGAACAGCAACAGGGAAAATAAAACGCGAAGACGGGCCATGAGTCAGCGCTGCCGGGAAGTTTGCCTATCGTAGCAAGAACATAGCGGCGATGGGCGCGCCACGGCCCCTGCATCGTCTTGACCGGCGCCGGCCGCGGCGCGTAAAGTGCGCCCACGTTTCAGGTGTTCCCGCGGACGAGCGTCCGCGGGGATGAAACGGGAAGCCGGTGCGCAGACCTTCCCGGTCTGCAATTCCGGCGCTGCCCCCGCAACGGTAGGCGGTGAGGGCGGGCCACAGTGCCACTGTGTCGCACGACATGGGAAGGCGGCCTGTCCGGGGATGACGTCCCACACCGCGAGCCCGGAGACCGGCCTGACGCGTCACGTTCCAGTGCTGCGGCGGGCGGCATGGCGAGCCGAACCTCTCGACTCTCCCCCCCCTCACGCACTGGGTTTACACCCACTTCAATCACGCGCGGGTGAGCGCGAGAGGGAAACATGCAACGCACACTATCACTGGCCGCGGCACTGCTTGCCGGCGGCACATCCGTATCCATCCACGCCAGCGAAACCATTGCGCCGGTCATCGTCACCGCCACACGCACCGCGCAGACCGTCGACGACAGCCTCGCCGCCGTCACCGTGCTCGACCGCGAGGCCATCGCGGCCAGCCAGGCGCGCAGCGTCACCGAGCTGCTGGCCGGTCTGCCCGGCGTGCAGGTCACCAGTAACGGCGGCTACGGCAAGAGCAGCAGCGTCCACCTGCGCGGCACCAACGCCAATCATGTGCTGGTGCTCGTCGACGGCATGCGCATCGGTTCGGCCACGATGGGCAGTGTCAGCTTCGAAGACCTGCCGTTGGACTCCATCGAGCGCATCGAGATCGTGCGCGGCCCGCGCTCCAGCCTGTACGGCGCCGATGCCATCGGCGGCGTGATCCAGATCTTCACCCGCGGCGGCCAGGGCGCACCGCGCCTGCGCGCCGCCGTCGGCAGCGGCAGTCACGACACCTACCGCGCCAGCGCCGGCCTCGACGGCAAACAGGGCAACACCCGTTATGCCCTGGATGTCAGCCGCCTCACCACGCAGGGCTTCAACAGTATCGACGGCAACGATCCGGATCGCGACGGCTACCGCCGCACTGCGGCAAGTGCGCGCATCGATCACCACTACACCCCCGACCACAGCCTCAGCGTCAGCGCCCTGCGCAGCGAGGGCTACAACGAGTACGACGGCTGGCTCGCCAGCCAGAGCTATACCAGCGAATCGGTGCAGCAGGCGCTGAACGCCCGCTGGGACATCGCCCTCAGCGACATCTGGTACAGCCGGCTGAGCGTGGGGGAAAGCCGCGATGAATCGCGCAACTTCAGCGCCGGCGTGGCCGGTGATGAATTCCGCACCCGCCGCAACCAGGTGAGCTGGCAGCACGACGTGCAGGCCGGCGACAGCCTGCTGCTTACCCTCGGCGCCGATCACATGGTGGACAAGGTGGAAACCACCGCGACCTACAGCCGCACCCGCCGCGACAACAGCGCCCTGTTCGCCCAGGGACAACTGGAACAGGGACGGGCCAACTGGCTGCTCGGCCTGCGCCGCGACGACAACGACGCCTACGGCACCCACACCACCGGCAATCTCGCCTGGGGCTACCGCCTGGATGACGGCACGCGCCTTACGGCCAGTTATGGCACGGCCTTCAAGGCGCCCACCTTCAACGACCTTTATTATCAGGATGCCTGGGGTTCCAACGGCAATCCGGATCTGAAACCGGAACAGTCCGCCTCCAGTGAAATCGGTGTGCAGAATGCGTTTCCCGGCGGTCAGTGGCAACTGCGCGCCTACCGCACCACCATCGACAATCTGATCCAATGGGTGCAGATCGCGCCGTGGACCTGGCAGCCCAACAACGTCGGCAAGGCCCGCATCGACGGCCTGGAATGCGGCGTCAGCGGCATGCTCGGCGCATGGCAACTCGGCGTGACGCTGGACCTCACCGACGCCCGCGACAGCGCCACCGATGCGCGCCTGCCCAACCGCGCCCGCGAGAGCGCCCGCATCGTGCTGGAGCGTCAGCACGGCCGCCTGCACAGCCGCCTCGACTGGCGGGCCGTCGGCCGGCGCTATGCCGATGCCGCCAACACGCAGGAGGTCGCCGGCTATGGCGTGCTCAATGCCGCGCTGCATTACGACATCGAACAGGACTGGCGCGTGGAGGCGCGCGTCGACAACCTGCTCGATCAGCCCTATCAGGAAGTGAGCGGCTACAACACCGCCGGTCGCACCCTGTTCGTCGGCGTCAGCTACCGGCCGTGATGCGCAACGGCAGCAGCACCGACCGCCACGCCCGCCCGCACATGGTGCTGGGCGGCAGCGTGCTGCTGTCGCTGCTGCTGCACGGCCTGCTGCTCGCCGGCGGGCGCAGTGCGCTGCCGGAAACGGATCTCGGTGCCGCCCCGCAACACATCGCCGTCATCCTGGCGGCACCGCAGCGGCGCACGCAGCCTGTAGCGCCAGCGCCGACTTCCACGCCGACGGTGCGGCCACCCCGGCATACCGCGGCAACACCGCCACAACCCGCCACACAGAAACAACCGGCGCCGCCATCACGCCGCACCACCGCAACGGTGGACGCGGCTGCAACACAGACAACAGCCACCACGGACACCGGAATAGCGCCGCCAGCGGAAGCCGCCGTAGCCACCGCTCACCACGAGTCCGACGACAGCGCCGCCATCGCCGCGCGCATCAACCTGGAGCTGGCGCGCCATTTCCACTATCCGCCCCAAGCCGTGCGGCGCGGCTGGCAGGGCATCGTGCTGCTCGGCTTTCGCATCGGCATCGACGGCGACATCGAGGCCATACACATCGCGCAAAGCTCGGGCCATGCGCTGCTCGATCGTGCCGCCCTCGGTGCCCTGAGCAAGGTGCACAGGATCGCCCTCGACAGCGGCCGGCTGCGCGCCGCCCTCGACCTGCAACTGCCGGTCGTCTACCGCCTGGAGGAAAGCTGAGATGGGACACCGCCTCTCCAAGATCTACACCCGCACCGGCGACGCGGGCACAACCGGCCTGGGCGACGGCAGCCGCGTCGACAAGGACCACATCCGCGTCGAGGCCTTCGGCACGGTGGACGAACTCAACAGCGCCATCGGCCTGGTGCGCGCGGAAACCCTGCCGGCGGGCATGGACGAACTGCTGGGCGAGATTCAGCACCGCCTGTTCGACCTCGGCGGCGAACTGTCGGTACCCGGCTACACCATCATCGATGCCGCCGATGTCACGGCGCTGGAGCGGCACATCGATCAGCACAATGCCGCCCTGCCGATGCTGAAGGAATTCATCCTGCCGGCCGGCGGTCGCGCCACCGCCCACTGTCACCTGACACGCACCATCTGCCGCCGTGCCGAACGCCGCGTCTACAGCCTGATGCGCAGCGACGCCGTCAACCCGCACAGTCTCGCCTACCTCAACCGCCTGTCCGATCTGCTGTTCGTCATCGCCCGCGTGCTGGCGCGTTTCGAGCATGGCAGCGAGGTACTGTGGCAGCCGAAACCCAAGCCCGAATAGCCCGTCATGCGCCATCTACTGCTCGCCCTCGCCCTGTCACTGTTCACCGCCGCCGCGAGCGGCGCCCCCCACGACTGCCCGCGCATCGTCAGCCAGTCGCCCTACATCACCAAGACGCTGCAGTGGCTCGGTCTGGAGCCGTGCATCGTCGGCGTCAGCCGCTACGACAGCCTCGACCGCCCGCACACCGGCGGCATACTCGATCCGGATGCCGCCGCCATCCACACCCTGGCGCCGGACCTGCTGTTCACCTCGGACTGGACCACGGCGGAAAAACTGGCCGCGGCAACACCGCCGGGCGCGCGCGGCTTCCGCCTCGGCGGCTTCGAGAGCATGGCGCAGATCGAGGACAACCTGCGCCTCATCGGCCACGCAGCGGGGATGGGCGACATCGAGCAGCGCGTCAGCGCCTTTCACCGTCGATGGCAGGAACAGGCCGCGGCAATAAACGGCCATGGCAAGAAGATCCTGCTGCTCTCCGCCTGCTCCGGCACGCCCTACGCCTTCGGCCGCAAGCGCTGGCTCTCCGACCTGTTCAGCCACGCCGGTTTCGTCAACGTCGAAACGGCAGCGACGATCCGCCATATCAAACCGGGTGAGGAGGTCGCCACGCTCAATGAACTGATCGACACGCTGCAACCGGAGCTGCTGTTCGTGTTCGAGCGCACGCAAAGCAGGCAGTGCGCCCTGATCATGCCGCAGACCCCGCTGCAGATCGTGCACCTGGACGGCGAAAAGTTTCTCCACCCGGCGCCGGTGCTGCTGGAAGGCCTGGCCGAACTGCAACAACAACAGCACCTGTGGAACCGCCGATGAGCCACGCTGACGACCAGCGCCATAACCAACGCATGGCGCGCAAGAAGGCCGTGGTGGAGGAAAGGATCGCCCAGGCCACCGGCGAGCGCGGCGTGCTCGTCGTCAACACCGGCAACGGCAAGGGCAAGAGCTTGGCCGCCTTCGGCCTGGCCCTGCGCGCCCTCGGCCACGGCATGAAGGTGGGCATCGTCCAGTTCATCAAGGGACGCGGCGCCACCGGCGAGGAGATGTTCTTCAGGCAGCACACCGCCGCGCCGTTTCACGTCACCGGCGACGGCTACACCTGGGACACGCAAAACCGCACCCAGGACGAGGCAACGGCGCGCAAGGGATGGGAGATCGCAGCCGGCCTGTTGCGCGATGCGGCCATCGACCTGGTGGTGCTGGACGAACTCAACATCGTGCTGAAGTACCGCTACCTGCCGCTGGATGAGGTATTGATCGCCTTGCAGCAACGTCCCGCGATGCAGCATGTGATCATCACCGGACGCGGCGCGCCGGATGAACTGATCGCACTGGCCGACACCGTCACCGAGATGCGCGAGGTGAAGCATGCCTTCAAGGCCGGCATCAAGGCGCAGGTGGGGGTCGAGTTTTGAACACGCACCGCCTGATTGTCGCGCTGCTGTGCTGCCTCGCTGTTGTCGCGCAGGCTGCGCCGCTCACCGTAACCGACGACCTTGGCCACAGCGTGACCCTGGCACAACCGGCACAGCGCATCGTCAGCCTGGCGCCGCACGCCACCGAAATCCTCTACGCCGCCGGTCTCGGCACACGCATCGTCGGTGCAGTGAGCTACAGCGACTATCCGCCGCAAGCGCGCGAGATCCCGCGCGTCGGCGGCTACAACAATCTGGACGTGGAGCACATCGCCGCCCTCGCACCGGACCTGGTGGTGGGATGGCGCGAGGGCAATCACCCGGCGCAACTCGACACCCTGCGCCGCCTCGGCCTCACGCTGTACATCAGCGACCCGCACGAACTGGACGCCGTTGCCAGCACCCTCGAACGCCTCGGACAACTGGGCGCCACGGAACAGCAGGCCGCTGCCGCCGCCACCGCCTACCGCCTCAGGCTGGCGGAGCTGCGCGCGCGCTATGCCCGGCAGCCGCCCATCACGGTGTTCTACCAGGTCTGGAACCGGCCGCTGATGACCGTCAACGATCAGCATCTCATCGGCAAGGTGCTCACCCTGTGCGGCGGCCGCAATGTCTTCGGCACACTGGGCACGGTAACGCCAACAGTATCGGAGGAAGCGGTACTGCAGGCGGCGCCGGAGGTAATCGTTGCCAGCGGCATGGGCGAGTCCCGCCCCGAATGGCTGGACGACTGGCGGCGCTGGCAGCAGCTGCCGGCCGTACGCCTGGACAACCTGTACTTCATCCCGCCCGACATCCTGCAACGCCACGGCCCGCGCCTCCTCACAGGCGCCGCGCAGCTGTGCGCGCGGCTGGAAGAGGCACGGGCGCGGAGACAACCCTGATTCCCGCGGGGTGCGCGCTGCGCCGCGACATCCATGCCCTGGCCGAGAATGAACGAGAGCACACCGGCCTTGTATCTCGTATCTCGTCTCTTGTACCTGTCCGCTTGAGGCTACGCTGCGCCTGCCCCCTACAGAACTGAAACACGAGACATGTACGGCACACTGATGATCCAAGGCACCGGCTCCGACGCCGGCAAGTCCACCCTGGTGGCGGCGCTGTGCCGCGTGCTGCATCGGCGCGGCGTGCGCGTGGCGCCGTTCAAGCCGCAGAACATGGCGCTGAACAGCGCGGTCACCATCGACGGCGGCGAGATCGGTCGCGCCCAGGCGGTACAGGCGCAGGCCTGCGGCCTGCCGCCGCACACCGACATGAACCCGGTGCTGCTCAAGCCCAACAGCGACACCGGCGCCCAGGTGATCATCCACGGCCGCGCACTCACCAATCTCGATGCCGTGGCCTATCACCGGTACAAGCCGCGCGCCATGGCCGCGGTGCTGGAATCGTATGCGCGCCTGTGTGCGCAATATGACGCGATCATGGTGGAAGGTGCCGGCAGCCCGGCGGAGATCAACCTGCGGGAACGCGACATCGCCAACATGGGCTTTGCGGAAGCAGTCGACTGCCCGGTGGTGCTGGTGGCCGATATCGACAAGGGCGGCGTGTTCGCCCAGATCGTCGGCACGCTGGAGCTGCTCAGCGACAGCGAACGCGCGCGCGTGCGCGGCTTCATCATCAACCGCTTCCGCGGCGACATCGCCCTGCTGCAGCCGGGCCTCGACTGGCTGGAGCAGAAAACCGGCAAGCAGGTATTCGGCGTGCTGCCCTGGCTGCACGACCTGCACCTGGAAGCGGAGGATGGTCTCGGCGATCGCCTGCGCTGGAGCGCCAACAGCACCGACAAACTCGTCGTCAGCGTGCCGCTGCTGCCGCGCATCAGCAACCACACCGACTTCGATGCCCTGCGTCTGCATCCGCAGGTGGAGCTGCACTTCGTGGCACCGGGCGAGGCGCTGCCGCCGAGCGACCTGGTGATCCTGCCCGGCAGCAAGAACGTGCGCGACGACCTCGCCATTCTGCGCGCCCGACAGTGGGATACGCAACTGTTACGTCATCTGCGCTACGGCGGCAAGGTGCTCGGCATCTGCGGCGGCCTGCAGATGCTGGGCACCGCCATCCATGACCCGCACGGCATCGAAGGCCGCGCCGGCTCCAGTGCCGGCCTCGGCCTGCTCGATCTGGAAACCACGCTGGAGACGGAGAAGCAGCTGCGCCGCGTCAGCGGTGTGCTCGCCGGCAGCGAGGTGGCGCTCAGCGGTTACGAGATCCATTGCGGCGTGAGCCATGGCCCCGCCCTGCAACGACCGGCCTGTATCCTTGACGGCCGCCCCGACGGCGCGCGCTCCGCCGATGGCCAGGTGATGGCCACCTACCTGCACGGCCTGTTCGACGAACCCGCCGCCTGCGACGCACTGCTGCGCTGGGCCGGGCTGCATGACGTGCGCAGCCCCGACTATCCGGCGCAGCGCGAGGCGCAGATCGATCGCCTGGCCGACGCGGCGGAACAGCACCTCGACCTCGCCGCCCTGCTGTCGATGCAGGGTGCGCACCATGGCCGTTGAGATCGCCCATCGCTGTGCGATGCGCACCCTGCGGGCATTTTCCGTACAATACGCGCCAGTCAACGCCGGAGAAAAACATGACCATCTTTGCGGAAATCCTGCCCACCCTGCCCGCCGTCGACGGCATCGCGCACCTTGAACTGATCGCGCACGACAGCGGCGATGTCGCCGCGGTGATCGAAAACAAACCGGGCCAGGCCGGCTCGCTGCGCGTCTATCACGCCCTGTGGCAAAAGCACGGCAGCATCAATGCCGCGGCGGCAGAGGAAGGACTGGCGCTGTATGCCGAGCACACGCCGGACGCCCGCGCCCACCCCGGCAAGCACCCCAACATCGATCGCCTGCTGCAGGTGATGGAACAGAATCTCCGCTACGACGTGCGCATCGGCAAATAGCCGGCCGGGCGCGAATACGATTCGCTCCTACGATATCGCGGCACCAACACAAGGGTTACACCATGGATCATCCCGTCATCGTCATCGGCACCGGCGAAATGGCCGGCGTATTCAGCCGCGGCCTGCTCCGGCAGGGCCACCCGCTCGTGCCGGTCACGCGGCAGATGGACATGGCGCAGGTCGCCGCCGCCGTGCCACAGCCCCTGCTGGTGCTGGTCACCGTCGGCGAAGACGACCTGCAGCCGGTCCTGGCCAAGCTTCCCACCGCCTGGCGCGATCGCCTCGGCCTGCTGCAGAACGAGCTGCTGCCGCGCGACTGGCAGCCGCACGGCATCGACGACCCGACGGTAATCGCCGTGTGGTTCGAGAAGAAGAAGGGACAAGACTACAAGGTGCTGGTGCCCTCGCCGGTATACGGCCCCGCCGCGCCCATCATCGAGCGCGCGCTGGAGTCGCTGGACATACCGGTATGGGAACTGGGCAGCAGCGAAGAACTCACCTTCGAACTGGTGCGCAAAAACGTCTACATCCTCACCACCAACATCGCCGGCCTCGCCCTGCCCGCCGGCACCGACGTCGATGCGCTGTGGAATCAACACCAGGCGCTGGCGCGCGAAGTGGCCGACGAGGTAATGGACATCCAGTTCCGGCTGATCGGCGCGGAACTGCCGCGCGACCGGCTCATCACTGGCATGGTGGAAGGCATCGAGGGTGATCTGCGGCATAAGTGCATGGGACGCTCCGCCCCCGCGCGCCTCGCCCGCGCCCTGCAGCACGCCGATCAATTCGGCCTGGCCGTGCCGAAACTGCGCGAGATTGCCAAACTAAGGAAGGTCTGAATAAGTCCATCCTGGACTTCTCAGGTCGCTCCCGCCCCTCCCTGGGCTGCGCGACATAAGTCCATCCGTGGACAAAACCACGCCAAGCGAAAAGTGTGATTTTCGCTCGGCTTCATTTTTCAACGACTTATCGTCGTTGAAAAATGGCGGCACATCCCTGTGCCGCGGAAGCTCTGAACTTATTCAGAGCTTCCCTAAGCCATTGAACATCTGACCAGATTCCGTGTAAGGAATAAGCAGGCCAACACAGCGAAAGATGATCGTACCCTACCCGGGCTCAATGGAGTCCGCGCCGCATCTTGGCTTTCCACCATTCCAGACAAAGGCTCAGCAACTGATAGGTCCAGCGGCGCTCATACGAACCGTCATCCTCCCAGTCCGCAAGAATCGCCTCCAACTCTGCAATCTGCTCCCGAATATCCTCTTCCATGTCATTCATCGCTGCGTCCCTATGCGTCCATTACCGCCAAATTCACCATGAACCAATATGGTACGTTTTTTTAATGATAGCATACCAAGTTGGCACTTACCAATTTGATCACGCCGGCAGTACCCTTGCCTTCCATGGAAATCAGCCAAATCCGCCGGCATAACCTGCGCCGCATCATCGACGAAGAATTCAACGGTAATCTGGCCGAGTTTTCCCGTTTCATCGGCAAAGATCCCAGCTACATCTCCCGCTACTTCAGCAACAAAAATCAAATGCGCAACATCGGCTCGACCACGGCAAGAACTATCGAGCAGAGGCTAAAAAAACCGCACGGCTGGCTGGACCAGGCCCACGGAGCCGTACGAGAAGATAGTGATACCACCTATCACACCCTCCCCAAGGACGCCCAAAATCTAGCCGCCGCATGGCAAGCCTTACCCAAGGCCTACCGCGAAGTGCTCAAGGAAGTCATAGATACATTGCTGAAGACAACTCGTAAGCGGTGAGAATCAATATTCGGGACGCCGTCGGTCTCAAAACCAAAGAGATAACCAATATCATCGGTACCGGAGAAACGCTCGCTGCAACGATATTGCGTACTATCGAGGGCCAGATGGCGTAACGATCTGAACTGCTTGACGGTTCGCGGTTTCAATCCGCACCCGCTCTGGTGAGCGGGTGATGCGAAACGGCCCTGAAGGACGTCAAGGCCGTGATCGAGTTTCAATCCGCACCCGCTCTGGTGAGCGGGTGATGCGACGACCCACCACCGCTTCGGCGGTCGGCACGATGTTTCAATCCGCACCCGCTCTGGTGAGCGGGTGATGCGTGCTGCCGCCCCACACATCGGTGGCCTCCAGCTCGTTTCAATCCGCACCCGCTCTGGTGAGCGGGTGATGCGCTCATCCTTGAGCTGCTTGATCTGCTCCTTGCTGTTTCAATCCGCACCCGCTCTGGTGAGCGGGTGATGCCCTTCCTGTGCGTCGACAACAAGTGGTCAGTCCGGGTTTCAATCCGCACCCGCTCTGGTGAGCGGGTGATGCACCGTACTCGCAACATTGCGCTGTAAATACGGATAAAACCATGAATGCGCGAACCATGCCCCAGAAGATGAGATTGCTCCCGCACTCATGGATATGCAGCTTACCAAATTATTAAAGAACAGCATATTCGCATATTCGGGGTCAGGTCTTGACATCATATTCGCACATATTCGGGGTCAGGTCTTGACATCACCATTTCTGACTCATGCCGCGTGCGCGGGGAACACGAAGGAGACTGCGCCCAGGTCCTCGTCATGGACGGTTCATCCCCGCGTGCGCGGGGAACATGTCGAGCCCCAGCGAGGCGGCCACATCGGTGGCGGTTCATCCCCGCGTGCGCGGGGAACACATCCAGCCATGGTTACGCCCCCGCCTTGATTTCGGTTCATCCCCGCGTGCGCGGGGAACACAATCCCTACGGTGTGGCGCTGTTCTCAAGCTGCGGTTCATCCCCGCGTGCGCGGGGAACACGTGCTGCGCACTCCGGAGAATTCGCCGGTCAACGGTTCATCCCCGCGTGCGCGGGGAACACATCCAATCCCTGACACCGAGTTCCGCCGCTGGCGGTTCATCCCCGCGTGCGCGGGGAACACGGCAGGCAATCGGCGGTCATTCGGCGCATCATCGGTTCATCCCCGCGTGCGCGGGGAACACAGCGAGGGCGCCAAGAACGCCGCCGCCAATCGCGGTTCATCCCCGCGTGCGCGGGGAACACCGCTGCGCCTGCTTCTGGTGCCCGGCGTCGGCCGGTTCATCCCCGCGTGCGCGGGGAACACATTGCTGGCATCAATGAATTCAGCATCTGGGACGGTTCATCCCCGCGTGCGCGGGGAACACGCCGAGATCGACGGACTGCCGCTGCTGGCCAGCGGTTCATCCCCGCGTGCGCGGGGAACACGGTCACGCTGTCCGGCGCCGAGGCGCAGATCGCGGTTCATCCCCGCGTGCGCGGGGAACACTACGCATCCCATAAGCGATTGGCGGCGGCGTTCGGTTCATCCCCGCGTGCGCGGGGAACATCACCTGCCCCGAAGTCCTGCTGCCGTGGCTGGCGGTTCAGAATATTCGGGGTCAGGTCTTGACATCACCATTTCTGACTCATGCCGTAAAGAATATTCGGGGTCAGGTCTTGACATCACCATTTCTGACTCATGCCGCGTGCGCGGGGAACACTCGACACTGTGGGCGGTGGCGCGGGGGAATATCTTGGTGGAGAGCTGCTTGGTCTCGCCGATCAGGGGTCTTGCCGGCGACACGGTCGGAAGAATATTCGGGGTCAGGTCTTGACATCACCATTTCTGACTCATGCCGCGTGCGCGGGGAACACTCGACACTGTGGGCGGTGGCGCGGGGGAATATCTTGGTGGAGAGCTGCTTGGTCTCGCCGATCAGGGGTCTTGCCGGCGACACGGTCGGCGCCTTTGGCGTTCAGGCGGCCGTCCTTGCGGTAGTTGCCCTTGCCCAGGCTGCCGGCCAGGCGGTCGAAGGTCAGGGCGCTGTTGGGCGCCTCTTTCGTTTTCGGTTCATCCCCGCGTGCGCGGGGAACATTTTGCGATAAAAATCACGAGCCCGAACAACGCCGGTTCATCCCCGCGTGCGCGGGGAACATGCCGTTGCGCGCCGCCGTGGAGGTCATGCTACCGGTTCATCCCCGCGTGCGCGGGGAACATTCCGCCCGCAGGTCGCGGACCTCGGCGGTGGGCGGTTCATCCCCACGTGCGCGGGGAACACCTGGCAATAGCACGGGCCATTGCCGGTCTGGTGCGGTTCATCCCCGCGTGCGCGGGGAACACTTAAGGATGCTCTGAACAAGTAATCCAATATGAGCAAATCGTCGATATCAGCGAGTCATCACGCGCCGAATCGCACCGGCAGCGCCGGTATTTGCTCATCCCGGCGGCCCGTGAGCCGCATTTGGCGTAGTGCATCGGCACTACGCCTGCAAAGTACGCAGCAGCTGCCTGCGCACCAGGTAGATGTTGGCCAGGGCACAGGTGACAAACAGGCGGTTGGCATTCTTCTCCAATCCCCGGTAGCGGGTCTTGGCAAAACCGAATATCCGTTTGATGACACCGATGCTGTGTTCGACCCGTGCCCGGATGGTGGACTTGAGGCGGTTCTTCGCCCGTTCGGCTTCGTCGACCCAGCCCTTGTAGCGGTAGCGTCGGTGGGTGAGGTCGCGGGCCCTGGGCGCATGCTGTTTGATGACCTCGGTCTGGCCCTGATAGGCCGAATCCCCCCAGACGCGGGTTTCATCGCCGTGCAGCAGGTCGGGCAGGCAGTGGGAGTCGTGGACGTTGGCGGCGGTGGCCACCACCGAGTGGATGAGCTTGGTGCGGTGGTCGACACCGACATGGGCCTTCATGCCGAAATACCACTGGTTGCCCTTCTTGGTCTGGTGCATGTCCGGGTCGCGCTGCTGGTCCTTGTTCTTGGTCGAGGACGGGGCGCTGATGAGGGTGGCATCGACGATGGTGCCGGTGCCCAGCTTGAAGCCATGGCGTTGCAGGTACTGGTGCATCTGCTGGAACAGCTTGCGACCCAGGCCATGCTGCTCCAGCAGGTGGCGGAAGCGGCAGATCGTGGTTTCGTCCGGCACCGGATGCTCGCCCAGGTCGATGCCGGCGAAGGCGCGCATGCTGAGCGAGTCGTACAGGGCTTCCTCGGCCATCGGGTCCGAGAGATTGAACCACTGCTGGAGGAAGTGGATGCGCAGCATCATCTCCAGCTCCTTCGGCGGCCGGCCGTTACCGGCCTGCGGGTAGTGCGGCGCTATCAGCGCGCACAGCTCCGCCCACGGCAGCAGGCGGTCCATGTCGGACAGAAACGCCTGGCGCTTGGTCGCCTTGGTGTATTTCTCGAACCCCGTGGTCATGCTCAGTTGTTTCATTTTCCCCGTCCTCGGCTCCGGTCATGCGGTTGCAAGATCAGATCGGGGACTTTTGCAGAAGTTCCTTAAGGCGGTTGACATACAAGTCTTCTTTAATCGGTTCATCCCCGCGTGCGCGGGGAACACAGGGCGCGGGAGAGGTAGGCGTCGCCGCCAGACGGTTCATCCCCGCGTGCGCGGGGAACACCGCGCGGCGCAACATCGCCAGATCGGGCATCCCGGTTCATCCCCGCGTGCGCGGGGAACACGTGCGAAGCTTCGTCGAAATGGACGGCGAAACCGGTTCATCCCCGCGTGCGCGGGGAACACTCCTTGGTCACGATGTCACGGTACCGGGCTAGCGGTTCATCCCCGCGTGCGCGGGGAACACGCACCGATACAGACGGCTACCTGCTCGTTGATCGGTTCATCCCCGCGTGCGCGGGGAACACTTGGCCTCGTCGGGCAGGGCGCGGATGGTTTCCGGTTCATCCCCGCGTGCGCGGGGAACACATCTGTACCTCGGCGCGCTGCGCCTTGGCTTCCGGTTCATCCCCGCGTGCGCGGGGAACACATAACGTCGATATGCACCACCGCGTCGTCGCGCGGTTCATCCCCGCGTGCGCGGGGAACACAGAAACCCGGGCGGCCGGCCACGGCCGTGAACCGGTTCATCCCCGCGTGCGCGGGGAACACGATTCCTGCGAGCGCGTCGACGAGGTGTTGGGCGGTTCATCCCCGCGTGCGCGGGGAACACTCAGGGGAGCCGCCGGAGGAAGCAGGGGACTACGGTTCATCCCCGCGTGCGCGGGGAACACCGGCCACCAAGAGCCTGAAGGCTTTTCTCCGCCGGTTCATCCCCGCGTGCGCGGGGAACACTGGTGTCCATCAGGAAGTTCTGCATGGTGCGGCGGTTCATCCCCGCGTGCGCGGGGAACACTGAGAAGCTGGTGCGCAAGAAGCCAGTGGTGCCGGTTCATCCCCGCGTGCGCGGGGAACACACGCTGCCGGTGCTTCCGCGCGACGATAGCGACGGTTCATCCCCGCGTGCGCGGGGAACACCGCACTCGCGTCACTGAGGAGGAGCAATGCGCCGGTTCATCCCCGCGTGCGCGGGGAACACCGCACTCGCGTCACTGAGGAGGAGCAATGCGCCGGTTCATCCCCGCGTGCGCGGGGAACACTGGGGATTGATTCGCAGCAGGGCCGTCTCGCCCGGTTCATCCCCGCGTGCGCGGGGAACACTATCCTAGCCAGCGGGGTCATGACAGCACCTCCGGTTCATCCCCGCGTGCGCGGGGAACACGGTCGCTGGCCCCGGGGTCATGAGCGCCGTCACGGTTCATCCCCGCGTGCGCGGGGAACACGCCTCTTTACTTCTTCCGATTGACCGGCTATACGGTTCATCCCCGCGTGCGCGGGGAACACGTTGCTTGTCGCGAGGGCTCGAAGCAGGCAATGCGGTTCATCCCCGCGTGCGCGGGGAACACACGCGCCGCCCACGACTCGCTGCGCGCCTGGACGGTTCATCCCCGCGTGCGCGGGGAACACGTGGGCGCGTTCGATCTGGCGGAGGGCGTAGCCGGTTCATCCCCGCGTGCGCGGGGAACACGAGGGCTGGACAGACGATCCGGCTCACGCCAGCGGTTCATCCCCGCGTGCGCGGGGAACACCTCATTCCCAAGCGGTGGAAGGTTGACCGCTCCGGTTCATCCCCGCGTGCGCGGGGAACACTCCTGCGGCTCCGACAGCATGCGCAGGGCGAACGGTTCATCCCCGCGTGCGCGGGGAACACGGTGGCGACCGGCGGCAACGGTGGCCCCATCAGCGGTTCATCCCCGCGTGCGCGGGGAACACCACGGGGCGCTCCCCGGACGGCCATGCTGTCCCGGTTCATCCCCGCGTGCGCGGGGAACACCGGGACTTCGGCACCGCTGGGCAGCTCGACCACGGTTCATCCCCGCGTGCGCGGGGAACACGCCTGGATCAGGGCCTTGCGGCTGATGTCGTTCGGTTCATCCCCGCGTGCGCGGGGAACACGTCGCCCACTCATCGACCACGGCCCACTCCTCCGGTTCATCCCCGCGTGCGCGGGGAACACTTCTCGAAGTTGCCCTTGGGCGCGGTCACGGACGGTTCATCCCCGCGTGCGCGGGGAACACGTGGGCGCGTTCGATCTGCCGCAGGGCATAGCCGGTTCATCCCCGCGTGCGCGGGGAACACCTGTTGTTGGGCCGAACCAGGACGGCTCCGACCGGTTCATCCCCGCGTGCGCGGGGAACACGGTCCGACTCCCAGAAGGTCAGGAGGCGGACCACGGTTCATCCCCGCGTGCGCGGGGAACACTGCTCCGTGTAATGCTCCAGGATGCGGACGTGCGGTTCATCCCCGCGTGCGCGGGGAACACCCGCCCACGTTGGACAAGGACACACTGAGGGTCGGTTCATCCCCGCGTGCGCGGGGAACACGGTCGCACCCGGAGCTGAAGGGGTGCCGTGCTCGGTTCATCCCCGCGTGCGCGGGGAACACGTGATCCCGAAGCGGTGGAAGATTGACCGTAGCGGTTCATCCCCGCGTGCGCGGGGAACACCAGGGTTCGAGCCCGCACGTCACCCCGGAAGGCGGTTCATCCCCGCGTGCGCGGGGAACACGGGACGCGCAAGAACGCCTATGCGGACGGCATCGGTTCATCCCCGCGTGCGCGGGGAACACGTTTACAAGCCGACCGACGCACAAGGCAACCGGCGGTTCATCCCCGCGTGCGCGGGGAACACTGCGACGGTTCCAGCCATTGTGATTCGTCGGCCGGTTCATCCCCGCGTGCGCGGGGAACACTTTGTTACGATTGGGAACAAGCGGCGTCGTACCGGTTCATCCCCGCGTGCGCGGGGAACACATTGTTGGAACAGTTCGCGCGCGGTTGGGTCGCGGTTCATCCCCGCGTGCGCGGGGAACACTTTTAATGCTGTTCGGGAAATGACCGAAATAGCGGTTCATCCCCGCGTGCGCGGGGAACACGTTGAGGATGGAAGGAATCTCGCCCACCATGTCGGTTCATCCCCGCGTGCGCGGGGAACACATGACCGACCGGCAGTTGAAGTGGGCCGGGGGCGGTTCATCCCCGCGTGCGCGGGGAACACGCAAGCGCCGCATCCGCGTCCTGGAGCCGGGCCGGTTCATCCCCGCGTGCGCGGGGAACACTGGAAGATGGCCTGAAGGTTGCATGGGAGGTCCGGTTCATCCCCGCGTGCGCGGGGAACACTGGGAGATGGCAACTACACGACGTTGATGCGGCGGTTCATCCCCGCGTGCGCGGGGAACACATCGTGGGGGCCAACCTCCCGTATGACCTGGACGGTTCATCCCCGCGTGCGCGGGGAACACCATCGGCGGGAAGTTCAAGGATGAGATCATCACGGTTCATCCCCGCGTGCGCGGGGAACACCGAAGGTCGGCGAAGAACTGTCGATTACGCAGCGGTTCATCCCCGCGTGCGCGGGGAACACCCCATTGGCGCGGTCGGCCAAATCGACATAAGCGGTTCATCCCCGCGTGCGCGGGGAACACGTAATCGCGGCGGCTTTGCCAACTGCGGCAAGCGGTTCATCCCCGCGTGCGCGGGGAACACGCGGTCCTGTTGGGCAAGGCGCTGAGGGACCGCGGTTCATCCCCGCGTGCGCGGGGAACACACCACCGGCCACGCCTGGACCTCCACGGAGGGCGGTTCATCCCCGCGTGCGCGGGGAACACCTCCGCCCGAGCCAGGCCACGCGGTCATCGACCGGTTCATCCCCGCGTGCGCGGGGAACACGCGCTGCCGACGGCAAGTTCGCCTTGACCTGTCGGTTCATCCCCGCGTGCGCGGGGAACACGTTGAGGATGGAAGGAATCTCGCCCACCATGTCGGTTCATCCCCGCGTGCGCGGGGAACACATGACCGACCGGCAGTTGAAGTGGGCCGGGGGCGGTTCATCCCCGCGTGCGCGGGGAACACGTCCACAGTCGAGTTCGCCACTTCCAACAACACGGTTCATCCCCGCGTGCGCGGGGAACACCGAATAGAGCTCCTCGTAGCCGATGATCACAGCGGTTCATCCCCGCGTGCGCGGGGAACACTCATCGCGGTTCGCCGTCAGGGCGGCGATGATCGGTTCATCCCCGCGTGCGCGGGGAACACGCTGGCATCTGGATCGATGTTAGCCCAACAATCGGTTCATCCCCGCGTGCGCGGGGAACACGGTGGTTATGGCGTTGGGTGTTGGTTGGGTTACGGTTCATCCCCGCGTGCGCGGGGAACACCGGGAACCCGCCGAAGTTGTCGAGATTGTTGAACGGTTCATCCCCGCGTGCGCGGGGAACACTCCGGCCAGGTGGTCGGCGACAGCGTGGACGACGGTTCATCCCCGCGTGCGCGGGGAACACGGGCAGCCCTTGGTCTTCAGGACGTAGGCGGCCGGTTCATCCCCGCGTGCGCGGGGAACACCGTATCAGCCAATTTGTGATCTCGCATCGTGGCGGTTCATCCCCGCGTGCGCGGGGAACACCAGCGTCCAAACTGGATACATAAAAGGCATGGCGGTTCATCCCCGCGTGCGCGGGGAACACAGCAGCCGCGTCATGTCGTAATCGTTCCCGGTCGGTTCATCCCCGCGTGCGCGGGGAACACGCTTGGATGGGAAATCGGACTTTGCCGGACTCCGGTTCATCCCCGCGTGCGCGGGGAACACCTTCGTCATCACTTCGCCTCCTCCAGGATCGCCGGTTCATCCCCGCGTGCGCGGGGAACACGTCGCCTCCAGCGCCTCCGCCGGCAGGCCGTCCGGTTCATCCCCGCGTGCGCGGGGAACACTCGTTCAGCCAGGCCAGGCCGTCTCCCTCGAACGGTTCATCCCCGCGTGCGCGGGGAACACCGCTACCTGTCCCCCTGCATCGAGGCCGACGCCGGTTCATCCCCGCGTGCGCGGGGAACACTTGAGCTGAAACATCGGGCGGGCCAGGTTCATCGGTTCATCCCCGCGTGCGCGGGGAACACAACAACAACCACGGCCGCGACCACGCAGCAACCGGTTCATCCCCGCGTGCGCGGGGAACACCTCTTGACCATCACGAAGCCCTCGACCACCCACGGTTCATCCCCGCGTGCGCGGGGAACACTCTCCCGCGCTCGGGCTGGATACGTCCACGTCCGGTTCATCCCCGCGTGCGCGGGGAACACGTGTCGCCTGCTGGCACGGTGATCTCGTAGAGCGGTTCATCCCCGCGTGCGCGGGGAACACGCCGTTGCCCTGGCCGATGTGGCGCGAGAGCGCCGGTTCATCCCCGCGTGCGCGGGGAACACCACAACCGCCGCCAGTTTCCCGAGCTGGCTGCCGGTTCATCCCCGCGTGCGCGGGGAACACATACCGAAAACGAATTGATAGAGGCGGAGCGGCGGTTCATCCCCGCGTGCGCGGGGAACACAGCATATCAACAGGCAACCCAGAAAGAGCCGACGGTTCATCCCCGCGTGCGCGGGGAACACGCCGAGCCAAGGCGGACGAAGCCGGTGCCGAACGGTTCATCCCCGCGTGCGCGGGGAACACGGTTACTAGCTGGGCGCAACTGCGATCAGTGGCGGTTCATCCCCGCGTGCGCGGGGAACACCTGGAGTTGGGTGGCAGCGAAGAAGTCGCTGTACGGTTCATCCCCGCGTGCGCGGGGAACACCGCCGGGTAGCAGTATTCAGGCGGGCCGCTAACCGGTTCATCCCCGCGTGCGCGGGGAACACAGTTGTTCAAACGACAAAAGCTGGAATTCAACTGGTTCATCCCCGCGTGCGCGGGGAACACTGCTCGAACGTGCCCTTGGGCGCGGTCACGGCCGGTTCATCCCCGCGTGCGCGGGGAACACAGCGGATGGAGCAAGGCGAGCGGCCCGTGGGCCGGTTCATCCCCGCGTGCGCGGGGAACACACTTAATGTAACAAATTGATCCACCGGACAATTTTGTGCCTGGCGGATTTTACCAGCAGGTTGCCCCTATAGCCACGCGCCAGGGGCAACCCATTTCCGAATTGTTAAGGAGCGTCCGCCTTGGAGTCTGACGGCAGGAAGGATACGAGTCTCAGTCCATCGAAATCGACCGGTATGCGCCGGTTGGCGCCTATGGTTTCGAAGTCGTAGCCAGACTCTGTGTTGGTGGTCCAGGCCATGACGGCATTTCCCGCTTCAACACCGTCCCTGACCTGTTCCCAGATCAATTCGCGCAGGCGCTTGGAGGGATTTCCCACGTACACGCCGGCACGCACCTCAACAAGCCATACCGCAAGGCGGCCTCGCAGGCGAGGTGGAACGTTCTCAGTAACGATGACCAGCATCGCCCAGGTTCTCGCCATCTGAAAATGCCGGCCCGATAGACTCAGCCGGTTGCCTGGGCGGCTCCAGCTCGCCTGCGGCCAGAATGTCTTCGATCATGGGAATGATGCGGCCAAGCAGCTTGGTCTCCCTGAACATGTCGCGGCACGCCAGCCGGACCTTGCGTTCAGGCTCCGGCGGTTCCTGAGCCGCGATGCGGAAAGCCACAGGAACCACGGTGTCAAATTTGAAGATATCCGCGATGTCGTATACGAAAGAAAGAGGCTTTCCAGTGTGTATAAAGCCGACAGCGGGGGCATAACCCGCGGCAAGAACGGCCGCTTCGGTAATGCCGTACAGGCTCGCGGTGGCAGCTGAGAGGCATAGATTGGGAAGATCGCTGGCATCCCAATCCGTTGGGTCGTACTTGCGCCCCTGCCATTTAACGCCATAGCGGCGCGCCAGATTCTTGTAGGTCTCCCGCACCCGCGCACCCTCGATGCCACGCAGCTGCTCCACGCTGCGCCGCTGCGGCGGCGCTTCTCCAAAACGCAACTCATACATCTTACGCACGACCTTGAGTCGGGCGGTGTCGTCCAATGCCAGTTTGGCCTGATAAAGCAGCCGATCGGAACGAGCGCCACCCGGCTGCCCCGAGGCATACAGCCGCACGCCAGCCTCGCCCACCCACACCAGCAACGTCCCCACGCGCGCCGCCAAGGCCACCGCGCGGTGCGAGACGCGGGTACCGGGTTCGAGCATGATGCAAGCGACGCTGCCCACAGGAATATGGGTACGGACACCGCCGTCGTCGACCACGACAAAGGCACCATCGAGTACATCGATCTGCCCGCGCTCGACGAAGATCATCGAGACACGTTCCTTCATGGCGATGGGTTTGAGCGGAGGAAGCATTTCCTATCCCTCGCCGGCGAGTTGGAGGACTTTATGCGTCAGGGAGGGGGCGATGTAGTAACCGTCTCTCTTCATGGCAGTGAGCACATCATGCACACTGCTGATCCACCCCTGCCGCTTGGCGATAACGAGCAATCCGCAGACACCCACCAGAGGAATTCCCATGCGGGCGGCCGAGCGGCGCCCGCGTTTCTCGTCCATGAGCAGTGGCGCTGAGTGATGCAGTGCGAGGGCAATGGCGCTCAATTCACCGGGGTCCAGACGTGGGGCGGGTCTGCCCACAGGCCAATCGGGTGCACTGCATACAACCAGTACACCGGCCTCTACCGCTTCTCTAATTCGCTGGGCGTCATGGCTGCGCACTTGAGTCAGGCACTCGTCGAAGACGGTGCTGGAAATCAGTGCCTGCCCAAAGGCACGCCTCGGCAGCTCCAGCAATCCCGCTTTGGCAAGCGCGATCAGTGGGCCCGCGTCAGCGACGATGCAACTCATCGAAGACCTTCACTTCCTGTTCGAGTTCTTCCGGACCATAACGAACCACAGGGACCTCCCGCGCAGAACACTCCTCCATGAACTGCGCCAGGGTCATACCTGCCACCTTCGCCGCCTGGCGCAGCGTGAGCACTTCCTCATCGAAGAGCTTAACGGCCAATGCGACTGCCACGCCCTCACGCACCAGCACCTCGTCGAAAGGCACGGCGACAAATACCGGCTGCCCATGCTTGGTGACGACGGACAACTTGCCCGCCTCCGCATCGCGGATCAGCTCGCCGGTACGTTCGCGTAAGTCTCTGACAGTAAAGATATCCACGGTGGACCTCCATATTTGTGCCATCAAAAAATAGCACAAATTTCCTGGAGGACCAAAAGCTGGTGCCACCCGGCCGCGCAAAAAGTCTCTTTCGCCATTCTAGGAATTCAGCACCGGCCGCGGTGCGCTCAGGATGCTTGGTGTTGCGGGTCACCTTCAATTCCAAACAGGGGCATTAACCACCTCCAGCAATACTGTCACAACAACTGTCATACTCGCCGAACCATCAACATGCCACATCCCAAGCCCTTGGCGGGACCGATGCCGTTGAACAGGGTCTGGCAAAACGTGGCGCTGTCGGTAACCGTCAACACCCCACCGAAGTCCAGGGTACTGAAACTGATGGGTTTTCCGCCCTCCTTTTTCAGACTCTGATGTTGTTCGTAGGCATCGACGGTCACCAAGCCATCGTCGAAAGAAAATCCGTGCTTGGCGGCGCGGCTTCGCAACCACTTCAGTCCCGCCTCCCGCATGATCTGCGGTAGTGACAACCGCATGGAGCGAGGCAGATCCTTGAAGCCGATCTTACGCTTGTGGTCCATCACCACATCATGACGCTGTTGCCTGCCGTTATTGTTCTTGCGGGTGACCACCGGATTGACGCGAAGGCTGAACGCCAAGACCATGCCGTCCGCCACTTTCGGCGCATAGGGTTTGGTCTCGATGGTCCACAACCCATCGGCATCCACCGGTTCGCGGGAGGAGATGACGTAATAGCGTGGCCAATTGCCGGCATCCTCCCGGCGATAAAGAAAATCACGCGCTTCGACGCCCTTGAACAGCTGCCAGACGAATTGATGGTGACGATAGTCATCGGCCGACATCATCTTGAGCAGCCGGGCTATCCCCGTTCCCGAGCGGTTGAGTTCGATTCGACTGAAGTACATCACACATTCCTCCCTGTTGCCGCATGACGCGATTCGCTGCGGTAGTACTCCTCACGCTCACCGAACTGCCAGCGCTTGCGGGTGATCGGTTCGTCACGACGGGGGCCGACGTGCAACGCCTCCATCCCACTTCGCGGCATATTCTCCCATATGAAGAGGCGCTCATCGGCCATCGGCAAGTCAGCCAAGAAGGCATCATCCGGGAACGAGGCCTTGGCGAAGGCCTCGCGAAGACTCGCTGCCGGCACGAGTTGCGGCGCCAGCGGCAGGGCTACCGGGCACGATTTGCGGCCGAGGTAGAGCGGAAAGATTGGACACAACAACGCTTCGGCCAGCTGCGACAAGTTTTCCGTGGTGCCTTCCTTTTGCCAAAGCGCGACCGTATAGAGCGCATCGCAACGGTAGTCCCGTTGCGACAGGATGGTATTCAGCCCTTCGGTAGTGAGTTCGTCGCGACGGGTACGATGCACCACGCCACGCCGCTCCGGTGGCACCTGTGTGGTGTGGTAATCCCGTAGTAGTTCACCACTGCTTTCCACGCAGACTGCCACACCATAGCTCTGAGCCAGAGCGCGCTGCCGAGCTTCCTCGTCGCGGCGCACGCCCAATGCCGCCGCCAGCAGGCCGAGAATGGCGGAGCGGCCTGGCCAGGCGGCGCTGGGACGCATCTCACCGACCGCCGTCTCGCCCCAGGAGGCGAGCGGCCCGTAGAGACGGAACAGGAGATAGTTGTCCATCACCCTTACTCCACGATGAACTCAATGATCTCCTGCAGGCTCCCTTCGCCGGTCATGAGATTCATGATGCGATAACCATCCGCACAGTTGCCATAGGCCTTGTCCATCGCCTTTCTCGTCTTATCCAGAGACTGTATGGCGTTGTCGAGCAGGTCATTGCCGGTTACCGGCTTGAGGAACGCCACAGAGAGTGAGCGCGGTTGCTGCGCCCCCACCTCGGCCATGATGTAGGAGGCACGGGCGCGGGAGGCGAAGCTGTTCTGCTTGCCGATGGGAGCAATAGTGGCCGCCGCCTCGGTGAGCGCGGCCAGGGCCTTGTTGGCCAACCCCGAATCGCCACTCAGGTTCTTCTTCAGCTGTTCCCGATCGATGCAGATGTATTGGTAGAACAGGCCGGCGGCGAACTCGGTCTCGCCCATGTGGCCAGCGCCCACGTCCTCCTCACCGGTGTTGAGGTCATCCACCGCCGTGAAGAAGTCGTCCTCCACCGTCACCTTGTGAACCGTAATGGCATGGGCCACCTGGGCCGCGGCTTCGGTGTTGTAGGCGGGGCTGTTGGCCAGCATGCGACCGAACAGCGCGATATCGGCCGCGGTGTGCTGCTTGCGCAGCAGGGCCAGGTCGTCCTTGTCCGGTCCGCTGCCGCGCTCGGCCAGCGTGTCGCACAGGCTATCGATGGCCTGGCGCTCTTCGGGGCTGAAATGGGCCAACTGCTCGATGTCGAGCACGTGCAGCGGGTCGGTGTTCTTCTTGTCTTCGGATTTCACCTTGCCGAACACACCGGCAATCTCGATGGCCCAGGCCTTGGCATCCTTTTCCTTGACGCCCTGCTCAAGCAACCGTTGGTATACCTGACGCCCCATCTCCTTGGTCCGTACACCGACGTGTCCGGCCAATGCCTCCTGGAACAACTCCGAGGTGCGCCACGCACGCTTGAGGCTTTGCGATGAGACACGCAGGCGCTGCGCGCCGCCCATGGTCGCCGTCTTCGGGCGCCCCAGGTCGTCGCGATTGAGGTTGGCGGGCGGGTAAGAGGTCAGCAGGTGAAGTTGAACGAAACGGGTCATGACGTGCTCCTTGTGTCGATTGATAACGTGCGGGTTATTCCACTACGTTGGGGAAGTAGGCGAGCGCCCAGTCTTTGCGTACCTTGTCGCCCCAATAGAAAACCGAGTTGGCCAGATCGCTGAGGCTGGCCGTTTTGTCGAGTTGGCGAATGACGCGGATCATCGCCGGATAGAGATCGTCGAACGACTCCTTCATCAACCGGCGAAAACGCAATGAACTGAAACGCGGACGGCCTCCTTTTGATTCGGCCATCCTTTCGGCTAGCGCCTTGTTATCAGGCTTCTTTACATGAGACAGCAACCCGGCCACCGCCGCCAAACGGCGATAGGATTCATCCACCGGCATATTGCCGTCGCTCTCCAACAGGCCCCGCATCCGATTGAGCAGGCGATGGAACGCCGGCTCAAGCATCACCTCGTCCGGACTCTTGCAGCGCCGCAGCTGAGCCCGGCCACCACTGTCCTGTTGCAGTCCTTCCCACCAGCCGGCGACGATGTCTCCGGCCGGCCGCCCCGCATTGAAACTGATGCTCATGGTGTCATTCCCTCCTCTTTCCCTTTTTCCTTTTTCGGCTTCGTAAGGTGGAGAATCTCGTACAGCTTGTTGCCCCTTAGCTTCTTGCGCAGATCTATATGGGCCCTGGCGATACGGGCCAGATCGCCTTCGTCCAGGGCGCCGTTTTCCGCCCGCTCCACGAACAGGGCTTCCGCCTCTTTACGCAACGACCAAAGCCACTGTTCGCGCAGAGCAGTTTCGTCGTCCCCTTTTTGGACGACCGCATGGCATTCCTGCAACAGGCCGTAGAACGCCGTTTGGGTACGTTCGAAGAACGCGCCGCGGAGGAACGCGGTGTCGCCCCGCACATCGCCCGGGCGCCGAAACCAGGCGTCCTTGATGGCGCCCTGGACGTAGCCGGCGGTCTGTACCGCGGCCTCGATCAGGTTGTTGACCTGCTTGACGAACCGTTCGCGCTGCTCGCCCGAGGGCATCAGATAGAGCGGCACGGTGGTTTCGTACCAGGCGCGGGCCTTCATGTTGTCCATGTCATAGCCGAAGGCCCAGATACGGAGCTGCGCATCCTGAAGCCGATTGTTCACGTCGAAATAGGTCACGACGCGGGCCGGCTTGCGGGTATCGCTGGAGATGACCCAATTGCTCCAGTGGCGATAGCTGAAACCACCGGGTTGGGCATGGGTAGGCATCGGCGCGCCAGTCTTTTCGTCCAGATAGTGGGGGCTCAGGGGGTGCTCCCAGGCGCCGCCGTAGTTGACGCCGTAGTTCTTGGTCACATATTCGGTCACCAATGGCGTCCCCTGCACCGCACAGATATCGCATTCACCTTCGGCCAAGTCGTCCAGTGCCAGGCGGATACGGCGCGGCATTCCCCAATACATCTGCAACGGGTGAGCGTCCTGAGGAAGGGTGTCCGGCTCGCCCTTGGCGCTGGTGCGCGTAGGCGCCAGCCAGGGAAAGGTCGCCTCGGGCTGGGTCAGCCTGGCGTTGCCGGTCAGCCGCGGCACCTCCTCCGCCGGAAGGACGTTGAGCCAGAGGTCGCGCCACAGGGTAGCGTCCAGCCCCTCCGCCTTCGGGTCCAACACCACCAGGGTGGTGAGCGGACCACCACCGCGTAGCGACGTACGGTGACCGGCGCCGCCGCTCGGGGCGTTGGTTTGGAGCGTGAACAGGGCGGTTGCGGCACAGGCCGGGCAGAGGCCGTTGACCCCGCCGCGTTTGACGAAGTGATCGGTGTTGTTGCGCAGTGAATTGGCGCCGGGGATCTCTATCAGCAGCGCCGAGATAGGCCTCGTCTCGTCACCCAACGGTTCCCGGTCCTGCAGGAAGCGGGGACCATCGCCACCGAGGTTGAAGTGGTTGCTATAGGGAGCGAACAGTTCGCGCAGTTGCTCGGGCGAGGGCGGCTCCGCCAACCACGCCTGCCACTCGATCCCTCGGTCCTCGTCCGGCGCGGCAGCGGTCTGGAGCAGGCCGATGAGGAACTGGGCCAACGCCCCCTTGAAGTCGGCGCGGGGGGCGTCGAGGGCGACGATGGGGTCGGTGTCGTGCCGGTCGGTCAGCGCCCAGGGGGCGATCAGCTCACAGCTGCCATGTTTTCTCCTTACCGGTATCCATGGTTCATCAATCAGGTTCAAGCTAGCCATTTAGTCCTCTTCCCTAGTTATTCACGCTCCTAGAAGCCCCCTGTACGAGCACAGGCTACTTTCAAGCGACAATACAGGCATTTCATGTTCTTGACAAGCTTAGTTCAACTGCAATATTATATGTCGTTCCTCGAAACCTTCGAGGCTGAACCACTTAGCTCAACCGCAAAAAGAATGTTCCCCGTGTTACGGGGAGGGACATGCAGGAAGACCTCCAAAACCTATCCTGTATATCCAACTCATTGATCCGATTGGATTGAATGAGCGTGGTATATCCCGCTGCAGACCTCCAAAATCTGCGCAGGCACATTTGCCTGAGGGGTTCGGAGAGTGCAGGGAGTTCACAGCTCCTCGCACTCCTCCCCCACCAGCAATCCCTCCTTATCGCTGTAGAGAACCGGCACAGTGTTCCCACGGCCGTCCGTGGCGCTTCCGTGCATATCTCCATCCAGCGCCAGCAATACACCCCACTTACCCTTGGCCGGCAGTTCGCCCAACACCCGCTCCCACTCCGCTTCAGGAACGAGGGCCGGCCGCTCGGCCGAGCGGATGCGGACGGCCAATACCGATACCGACGACACCTGCCAGGGAAACTCACCGCCCTCACGCAAGGGCGCGAGACGCTCGCCGTCCCAACGGGCCAGATAAACGACGGTGCTGTCGCCCAGCCTTGTCGGCGCCTTTTCTTCGGCCCACCACCGGCCGGCGTCGGTATCGCCGTAGTAGGCAGCAATACTGAGGGCGTTGTAGTCGGCGAGACTACCGTCGCCCAGTTCCTCGCCATGGGAATCCCAGTAGCTTTTTTCCAAACCCGGCGGAGGATATACGTCGCCATAGACGCCTTCGATCAGGCGGCGGGCATCGGTAGGCATGGTGAAGGCGCCCTGCTCCATCAGCAGTCGCAGGCCGAGCCAGAGCTGGGCATGGTTGTCGTAGACGTAGGCCGCCTTCGGCAGGAAGGAGGCGAACCACTCCTCGTCCGGTGCGTCCACCGGCTCGGGTGCGAAAAGATGCAGAGTCGGCTGGCCGCGCTGATCCTGTGCATCGATCGGATTGCCTCTTGTGTCCCGGCGGTGGCGCCGCAGACGACCGGCCCGCTGGATGATGAGGTCGATAGGTGCCAGGTCGCTGATCATTTCGTCGAAATCGATGTCGAGAGATTGCTCCACGACGGGGGTGGCGATCAGGATCTGCCCCTTGCGCTCCGCTTCGCCACCGTCTTTGCCGAACCGGTTCACCACGCGCGTTTCGATCTCCAGCCGGTCGCCCAGCGCATAACGGGCATGGAACAGAACGATATTCCAGTCTGGATGGTGCGCCCGTAGTTCGCGATAGGCCTTGCGAGCGTCGTGAACGGTGTTGCGTATCCAGCAGACGCATCTGCCCGCATCTACCGCCTCAGCCATGAGCGCTTCGACCTGCTCGACGGTATCAACGCGTTTTACATGGACGGTACGACAGACCTCCTCCCTGGAGGCGACCACAGACTCTTCCTGCGCAATCGTCGAGGCATGGGTGACCAGGGGGTAGTCTTGGTCGCTCGTGCGCGTCAAATCCCGTGGTTCCTGACCAAGCCCCTCGTAAAACGCTTCGAGCAATGCGCGCCGCTGGCGATGGGGCAAGGTAGCCGAAAGGAGGATGACGCTTCCGCCGGAGGCGGCGTGGAAGGTGATCAGCGCGGTGAGAAGGCGAAACAGATAGGCTTCGTAGGCGTGTACTTCGTCGACGATAAGCACTTTGCCGAACAGGCCGAAGAGGCGCAAAGACTGGTGGCGAGAAGGCAAAACGCCAAGCACCGCCTGATCCACCGTACCTACCCCCACCTCGGCCAAGAGTGATTTCTTCGGGCTGTCCGCCAGCCAGGCGGCACAACGGTACTGTGCCGGCTCGGTATCGTCGCCGTAGCTGTCGTCTTGTGCGTTGGGATAGTGATCGATGGCTTCACGGAAACCTTCGTGCAACCGCCGGGCGCCATGAGCCAGGACCAACGACGGGCTGCTGTCGTTCGCATACAGACGCCGATAGACGCGCCCCATCCTTTCGAACATGGCGTTGGCCGTGGCCATGGTCGGCAGCGCAAAGTACAAACCGCGTTGTGCCCCGGCCGCCATCAAGCGGTGGGCCAGTATCAAGGCAGCTTCCGTCTTGCCCGCACCGGTCACGTCCTCCAGGAGATAGAAGCCTGCCCCCGGCTCAAGGTGCAAATCAAGACAGTGCGCCTGCAACGGCGTCGGTTTTTTGAACGACTCGCCGAAGAGTTCTGCCAGATCATGCATAGGCGCCGGCGTCGCAGGAACCATCCCGGCCTTGGCAACCGCCGCCTCTGCCAGCCCCAGGGCATGCCGCCAATACTCTGCCAACGGCATGGGCTGCGGCGTCATGGCGAACTGCTCCTGGTTGGAACCGAGCCAGTCACAAAGCACCGTCAGGCCGGCGAGCCACCAGGAGGCGGCCTTCACCTGCTTCGCTGAAGGCCAGCGAATTCCGGCAACATTCTCGCAGACGCCTAACCATTGCTCGAAGAACGTCTCGGCCGCCTGCCGTGCCGACTCGGGAAAGTACTCGGTGGCCACGACGCGTTCGGCATCCTTTGCGGTAACAGGTCTGCCGTGGTGGCCAAGGACGGTATGCATCCAATAATCGGCGGCACCGTCGGCCGAGGACCGGCTCCCCCGTTGTGCCGCTATGCCCAGGTAGCCTCGCGCCGCACAGTAGGGCCGCAGAAACCTGTTCCACAACAGCTCACCAAGCGCATCGTGGCGTACATAAGGCAGTTCCGCCTTGTCACCCTGCAATTCCAGAAACAGGTCGGGTTGCAGCGCCTGGAAATGGCGCGCGAACTTGCCGATGTCATGCAATCCGAGGAAAAAGACCGCCAGCCAGACCAGTTCATCCTCACTGAGCCCGAGCATCTGCGCCAGCCTTTTACGGATGTAGGCATTCTTGCGCAACAGGACATAACCGACCGCCGCCACATCCAGGCTGTGGTAGACCAACGGGTGCCATATAGGCTCGCCGGCTTCGTTCTTGCCGGCCTTGCCCCAATAGCGGAACAACAACTCATTTTGACGCGGATTCAACGATTTCCCTCCGTTTCATCCATTGTCATCCATCCAAACAGCATTTCTTGTATTTCTTCCCACTGCCGCACGGGCAGGGGTCGTTGCGGCCGATCTTGGGTTCGTCCCGCACATAAGGTTCGTTCCAATCCAGCAGCGCGGTATCGGTTGGCTCCGTAGGGTAAGACGCTTCTTTGGCCCAGCGCCGTTGGCGGGCTTCGATCTGACTGGGCTCGTAGAATTGCCAAGGGTCGGCAAAACGTTCCCATCCCGGTGTGTCCCTGCCCTTGGCGAAGGCACGCACGATATCGTTTTCGTCGAAATCCCTGATATAACCTTCTTGCAGGCTAACCAGCTTTTCCAGGACGGGGCGATGGCGCTCGCGTGGAAAATTGAGGAGGGTATAGCCGAGAGGTATACGAGAGTCCGCTTCCTGCCGTTCGTCGCCTGCCAGTCCGGCGATCCAGTCGAGCACGGCTTCACCTTGATCCATGCCTTGCCGCTGGGCAAGGTAATGCGCAACTTCAGCGGCGTGTACCCTGATGAATACGTCGTAGGTCCAGTTCTCGGCTATCGCACGTAGGGCATCTGCGTGCATTGCCTCTTTGTTAGCAAAGAGTGCGGGCCACCATCCGGCGAGCCAGTCCTGCATATTGTTATCGTCGCTTACATCCAGCCAGTGCATGAGATCGACAAGCAGGTTTCCGGCCGCCGCCGTCGGGATGAGTCCGGCGATCATCGCCGCATGGTAACTGAGCCACCAGTCGCCTTCCTCCAAATCCTCGCCGCTCCGGGAGGCAGTCATCGTTTCTCGTAACTGCCGGATCATTGCATCGCCACGCGCTGCGCAGGCGTCAATGACGTTACGTGGGACGCGATCGCACTCGCGTCGTAAGAGTTGTAGCAACGCCTTCTCGTCCAGTCTGGCCAGTTCGTCGTCACTGTAGGAAGGCAGTGTGAGAACAGGATTATTCCCATTACTCATCGCAGCATCTCCAGCTCCTCATTCACCGCCTCCAAATCGAACGCCTCCGGATCGAATTCCTCCCCCAACCATTCGACCATTTCCGCATGTTCTTCGTCCTTGGGGTTGCCAACGATTTCCAGCATGCGTTCATACCCCGGCACCCCGCCGCAGTCTTCCGGCGGGCAGGCGCGCTTGCCGGCGAGGCAGCGGGGATAGTGCACGCCGGGCTCGGGCTCGAGCACTTTTTCCACCTTGATCTCGTGTACCCAACTGTCGCCGAAGTCGTATTCGTAACGGAAGGTGTCGCCTTCGCGGGCGATCTTGTCGAGGCGGACGTTGCGCTCGCTGCGCAGGTTGCTGGGGAAGTCGGGGTCGGGCTCACCGTAAGCGACGCCGCCGGCGTCAAAGGCATGGAGGTGTTGGTCCCACCAGCCCATGGCGATCTGCAATATCTGGTGCAACTTGCCCAGTTTGGTGTCGCCGCGCACCTGGAGACGACGCCAGATGGGTGGCTTGCTCCATTTCAGGGTGACTTTGAGCTGGTAGATCTGTGCTGCTTTCAATGGGGTGACCTGTACCGATGGCTTTTTCATATTGCAGTCCTATGGGTTGTATACCACGCCGGTTGGCTCACCAGTTGAGCCCGGCCCTCAGCTATAGCGGGCTACGGCCTCCCGCAGGCGGCCGGCCACGGTCTCACGCAGGCTCTCCGGTGCGAGAACCTCCACGTCCGGGCCATATTTGAGTATGTCCATGAGCAGTTCCCTGGGATCGGAGTAAGGAACCTGCAACTCATAATAGCCATTGTTCCACTGGCCGATCTGTTCTGGATGCCAATGCTCGTCGGCAACCCAGCGGGCGGCATGGGGCGAAAAGCGCAGTACCGCCCACGCGGTGGCGGTGCCGGAAAAAATGCCAAATGTGGCACCGACGAGACGATCGATGTCGGAGTCGGGCAGGGTGCGAGCCGCCTCCGCATGGGTGGTGAGCGGGCGGATGCGATCGAGGGAGAAGGTGCGCAGATCCTGTGCCTGCTCACACCAAGCAATCAGATACCAATTGTCGCGGTAGTGCAGCAGGCGCTGCGGATGGACCCGTCGGCGGGTGGTGTGGCCTTTTTCGCGACCGTGATATTCGATATCTATGATGCGGCCATTGAGCACGGCACCGGCAACGGCGCCGAAATGCTCCGCATCCACCGGACGACGCGCGGCGGCCTGAAGACGGACGCGGCTGGTGACGATGTCGGCACTATGGCCGCTTTGCTCCAGCAGTTTGCGGATGCGACCACGCAGCGGGCCGATGTAAGGGGTGAGCAAACCGGGCTGTACCGCTTCCAGCAACTGTTCGCTGGCCAGCAGGGCGTAGAGTTCGGAGTCGTTGAACCACAGGCCGGGGAGTTCAAACTCCAGGGCGGCAGGGTCGTACCAGTAGCCGCTGCCGTCACGTTCGTTGAGAATAGGTGCATCCATGAAATCGCGCATATAGGCGATATCGCGTTTCAGAGTGGCAGATAAAACTTCGAGCGCTTCACGCAAACGCTGAAAGGTAACCCGCTTGCCGGACTTTAATTCGCGGTGGATGCGAAAGATGCGTTCGGCCTGGTTCATTATTGTGGCTCCTCCCTAGGGAAGGTCTGAAATAGGCCATCCTGGACTTCTCAGGTCGCTCCCGCCCCTCCCTGGGCTGCGCGACATAAGTCCATCCGTGGACAAAACCACGCCAAGCGAAAAGTGTGATTTTTGCCTGGCTTCATTTTTCGGCGACTTGTCGTCGTTGGGAAATGGCGGCACATCCCTGTGCCGCGGAAGCTCTAAACTTATTCAGAGCTTCCCTAGGTCTTGGGCTGATTGTGCCAAGCCGGGGAGAGCGCAGCAATGTGATGTATCAGGCCATCACTGGGCGGGTACGGTATGCTGCCGCAACAGCTCGATCACCGCCGCACGCTGTTCGCGCTCTGCCCAGTCCAGTGCGCTCATACCCTCGTTGTCACGCAGTTCCCGTTGCGCACCGGCGGCGAGCAGCAGCTTCACCACCTCCGTCTCGCCCTCCTTCGCCGCCCAGATCAGCGCGCTCCAGCCCATGCCCTGATCCTGCACATCGACACGGGCACCACGCGCCAGCAGCAGCCGCACCGTATCGACATAGCCGTTGGCGCCGGCGACCATCAACGCCGTATAGCCGCCCTTGTCCTGCGCGTTCACGTCGGCGCCATGATCGAGCAGCAGTTGCACGATGGCGGTATGGCCGTTGTTGGCGGCCTTCATCATCGCGGTCCAGCGACAGTCATCGCAGGCGTCCACCTCGGCGCCGCGGCGCAACAGGCGCTGCACCGCCGCCATATCGCCGGCCTCGGCCGCCTGGATCAGCAGGGTGCGGCCGTGGCTGTCGCGCCGCTCGGTGTCGAGGGCCTGCACGGCGTAGTAGAGGCCGGCGGCGAGCACGGCCAGCAGGGCAAAGAAACGATAGGGATGACGGTAGGCGTAGTCACGCATCGTGTGCAGCATCGCTTGCTCCTCGGTACGCCAAGGTAGGAACCGAGTCCTCCCGGCGAATAGCCTGTTCATCCCCCGCTCCCACCATAGCAAGCGCGCTGCGCAGGCGCTGCCATTCCGCCTCGCTGCCGGGCAGGCCGAAACGCAGCGCCGCCGGCTGGTCGAAGCGGCGTACCAGTATGCCCTGCTGCGCCAGCGCCTGATGGAGGCGCAGCGCAGCGGGGTGACGCAGGTACTGGAACAGGGCGGTGCCGCCGTGCGGCGGCAATCCCGCCGCGGTGAGCAGCGCGTGCAGGCGCGCCCCCTGCTGCAACAGTTGCCCGCGCATGGCTTCCTGCCAGGCCGTATCCAGTAATGCCAGACGCGCCACCTCGCGCGCCGGATGGTTCACCGGCCACGGCCCGAACACAGCCATCAGGCGCTGCAGCAACTGCGGCCAGGCCAGCACGAAACCGACACGGGCGCCGGCCAGGCCGAAGAACTTCCCCAGCGAGCGCAACACGACCAGCCCCTCGCGGCCCGCCGCGGTGGCAATGCTGTGCTGCGGTGTGGCATCCATGAACGCCTCGTCCACCACCAGCCAGCCGCCGCGCATGGCGAGCCGCTCCTGCCAGGAGAGCAGTTGTTCGGGGGCGAAACGCTCGCCGCCGGGATTGTTGGGATGGACCAGCAACAGCACATCGAGCAGCGCCAGCCGTGCCTCGATGTCGTCAGCGGCCAGTGCCACGACCTCATGCCCTGCCAGACGCCAGGCATGGGCATGTTCGGCGTAGCTCGGTTGCAGCAGGCCGACACGCCCCGGTGCACGCAGCGACGGCAGGGCCTGGATCGCCTGCTGCGATCCGGCACAGGGCAGCAGGTTGGCAGTGCCGTAATAGGCGGCGGCCGCTTCCAATAGACCGTCGTCGTCTTCCGGCAGGCGCTGCCAGCAGGCCGCCGGCAGCGGCGGCACCGGCCAGCCCGCCGGGTTGATGCCGGTGGACAGGTCGAGCCATTGTTGCAGCGGAATGCCATAGTCGCGCGCCGCCTGGCGCAGGCGGCCACCGTGTAGCAATGCAGTGGCTAGCGTCATGCCGTTGTTCCTGCAAATCCCCTCTGTTCGCCCTGCCTCAACGCGCCAGGTCCAGTACCACAATGGCGCCCAGCCACAACCACAGGCTGTGCTGCACCAGACGGATGGCACGCAGGATATCGACGGCCCCCGGCGCCCCCCCTTCGCCCAGCAACGGCCGCTCTTCGACGCTGCCGTGATAGCTGGCCGGACCGCCCAACTGCAGGCCAAGGGCGCCGGCACCGGCCGCCATCACCACGCCGGCATTGGGGCTCGTACGATGGCCCTGCCGATACCAGCAGCGCAGGGCGCGGCGACCGTCGCCGAGCAGGGCATAGCTGAGTGCGGTGAGGCGCGCGGGTATCCAGTTGAGCACGTCATCCAGGCGCGCCGCCGCCCAGCCGAAGGCGGCATAGCGCTCGTTGCGATAACCCCACATGGCGTCCAGCGTGTTCACCAGGCGATACAGCACCGCCCCCGGCGCGCCGAGCACCACAAACCAGAACAGCGCGCCGAATATCGCATCGTTGCCATTCTCCAGCACCGACTCCGTTGCCGCCCGGGCTACGCCTGCCTCATCCAGCGCGGCCGTATCACGGCTCACCATCCAGCCCACGCGCTGGCGGGCCAACGCCAGATCACCGCCGGCCAGTGCCGCCGCGACGGCGCGGCCGTGTTGCGCCAGACTGGTTGCGCCGATGGCGAGATACAGCAACAGCACCTCGGCTACCACACCAATATGGGGCAGATGGGCCAATACGGCCGTCACCAGCACCAGGGGCAGCACCGCCAGCAACAGCACCAGCACGCCCTGTGTGCGACGGCGCCGGTTGAGCCGCGTCTCCAGCGCGGCCGCCAACCGGCCAAAACCGACCAGCGGATGATAACGACGCGGCTCCCCCAACCACAGGTCGAGCAGGACGGCACAAAAACCGACGACGGCCAGCCCCATGCTCAGCTACCGTCGCTGACCCGGCTCAACTCGCGCAGCGCGTGCACCAACTGGTGGGACAACTGCGCATACTCATGATGCAGCAGGTGCTCCGCCTCCTCCGTCTTGCCGGCGGCGTGCAGGTGGACGATCTCGCCGGCGCAGCGGTGAAAGGCGGCATGCGCCTTGATGACCTCCCAATACAGCGGCTGATCCTGCCAGGCGGCCAGGTTGGCATACAGCCAGTGACCCAACGCGCACAGATTGTCCTGCCCGACGGTATGGACATCGAATGCCGTGTCGCTGATGCCGAGCAGATGATTCTGCAAATGCACCTTCCAGGCGACATGGGAATTGATGGCGTCGTAGAAATTCATCCGCTTCTGCTGCTCGACCGGCGGCGGTGCCGGTGCCGCGATTATACGCGTGAATTGGGGTAAACTACGGTGACTCCACCGGTTTCCGACATCCCATGGACATCAGCCCGCTGTACACCGCCCGTGACCGCATCCAGGCCGACCCGCGTTCCGGCCAGGCGCTGCTGCTGTACGCGCTGATCAAGACGCTGTCGATTCCGCAGGGCGGCCATGCCTACCTGCTGACCAAACTGAAAGAGATGAATCCCGACACCCGCCAGCTCGCCTATGGCCTGATGGAGCTGATGGTGCAGGGGGCAACCGCGCACAGGGAATGGAGCGAGGCTGTGGCACAGATGGACGCCGCCATTGCCGGGAAATGAATTCCCGCCGGCAGGAATGACCACTGTTCAACCCCGGGCCAACATGGACAAGAACCTGTTTCAACGTCTGACCACCAGTGAGCTGGACAGCTATGCCATCGAGCTGGAACATGCGGTGGAGAACCACACGCGCTGGGTCAACGGCATCAGCCGTACCCTGCTGTGCCACGGCACACCCGATGCTGCCGACCTGGCGGCAGAACCGCATCTGCACTGCCATTTCGGCCGCTGGTACCACGGCATCGACAACCCCGCCCTGCTCAAACTGCCCGAGTTCGAAGCCATCGGCCCGGTGCATGAGGCCATGCACAAGGCGGCACGGGAATTGTTGCTGGCACAACAGGAGGGCAAGCCCTTCGACATCGCCACCTACGATCGGCTGCTGCTGCTGAGCGATGAAATGCGCCGACAAATGAGCCAACTGCGCAGCGGCTTCAAGCACAACATGAACCTGATTTCGCTCCTGATGGGCAAGGTGTTCGAGAATGCCGCCGAAGGCGTACTCATCACCGATCCCAACGGCGTGATCCTCAGCGTCAACCACGCCTTCACCGAGTTCACCGGCTATGCCGCCGAAGAGGCCATCGGCAAGACGCCGGCGTTGCTGCGCTCGGGACGCCAGAGCGAAGCCTTCTACCGCCACATGTGGCTGACGCTGCAGAACGAGGGACAGTGGGAAGGTGAGATCTGGAACCGGCGCAAGGACGGCAAGCACTACCTGGAATGGCTCACCATCTCCGGTGTACGTGACGAAGCGGGCACCATCACCCACTACGTCGCGGTGTTCTCCGACATCACCAGCGAGAAGGAAAACGAGGAACGCCTCTACCACCTCGCCCACTACGACCTGCTCACCGACCTGCCCAATCGCATGCTGTTCTACGATCGCCTGCGCCAGGGTCTGTTGCGGGCGAAGCGCAACAACCGGCAGGTGGCGATCATGTTCCTCGATCTGGATGGTTTCAAACAGGTGAACGATGAACTGGGTCATCATGCCGGTGACGAGCTGCTGCGCCAGGTGGCGCGCCGCCTCAGCGGCGTATTGCGCGCCTCCGACACCGTGGCCCGCTTCGGCGGCGACGAATTCACCGTCTCGGTGCCGGACCTGACCCCCGACGACGACATCAGCCGTGTGGCACAGAAGATCATCGCGGCGGTGGCCAAACCCTATTACCTGGGCAGCAACCGCGTGCAGGTCACCACCAGCGTGGGGATCAGCCTGTTCCCGCAGGACGGTGAAGACCCCGACTCCCTCATCACCCACGCCGACATGGCGATGTACGAAACCAAGAAGGGCGGCAAGAACAGCTACCGCTTCTACGCCGCCCCCCTGTAGGATCGACCCTGCCGCACCACACCGCATCACGGCCGAGCCGCTTCTACGCCAAGCTTTTTTCCACCACCTCCGCCACATCGCGCGACAGCGCCGGCAACGCGCCGATGCGCTGCAGCTGCGCGCGCATCAACGCCTGCCGTGCCGCATCGTAACGTTTCCATTGTGTCAGCGGCGCGAGCAGGCGGGCGGCGATCTGCGGGTTGAGGGCGTTGAGTTCGCAGACGTAGTCGGCGAGGAAGGCGTAACCGGCGCCGTCGGCGGCATGGAAGCAGACCGGGTTGCGCGCACTGAACGCGCCCACCAGGCTGCGCACGCGGTTGGGGTTCTTGATGTTGAAGTCGCTGGATGCCACCAGACGCTGCACCTGCGCCAGCGTGCCGGGCAACGGCGCGGTGGCCTGAATGGCGAACCACTTGTCCAGCACCAGCGCCTCCTCGCGCCAGCGGGCATGGAACGCACCCAGCGCCTCGCTGCATTCCGGCGCGCCGCTGTGCACCAGCGCGGTGAGCGCCGCCTGCACGTCGGTCATGTTGCCGTCGGCCTGCAACTGCGCCACGGCCAGACCACGCGCCTCCGCGTCCCCCAACTCCACCAGATAGCCGAGGCACACGTTGCGCAGGCGCCGTCTGCCCATGGCGGCGGCATCGATCTGGTACGGCCCGGCATCGGCAAGGCGCTGATACGCGGTCAGCAGCGCCGGGCGATGGGCGGCGGCGAGGGCGCGGCGCAGGAACTGCCGCGCCTGATGGATCGCCTGCGGGTCCACCACCGCCATGAACTCCGCCACGTACTCCTCCGCCGGCAGGGTCAGCGCCTCGGCGATGAGCGCCGGATCGAGCGCGGTGTCGGCGAGCGTGCGGGCGAAGGCGGCAGAAAAGGCGGTATCCAACACCGGGGCCGCACCGGCACGCTGCGTCTCGATCAGGCGCAACAGCACGCGCAGGGCGAGCTGCTGTCCCGCCTCCCAGCGGTTGAAACTGTCAGTGTCATGGCCCATGAGAAAGGCCAGCTCGTCGTCGCTCAGCTCCAATGCCAGCTTCACCGGTGCGGAAAAGCCGCGCAGCAGCGAGGGCACCGGCTCGCCCGGCACATCGACAAAGGTGAAGCGTTGCTCCTCCTGCGTCAGCTCCAGCACCCGCTCGCCGCCAACCGCCGCCGCCTCATCGCTAAGGCGCAACGGCAAGGGAATGCCGCGGCCATCGAGCAAGGCCATGCGCAGGGGAATATGGAACGGCAGCTTGTGCTCCTGCCCCGGCGTCGGCGGGCAGGTCTGGCGCAGGGTCAGGGTATAGGTCTTCTGCTGCGCATCATAGCTGCGCTGCACACTGACATGCGGCGTGCCGGCCTGGTCATACCAACGCTTGAACTGCGTCAGGTCACGGCCCGACACGTCCATCATCGCCTGCACGAAATCGTCGGTGGTGACGGCCTGGCCGTCGTGGCGGCTGAAATACAGATCGGTGCCTTTACGGAAAAGTTCGGGCCCGAGCAGGGTGTGCAACATGCGTACCACCTCGGCGCCCTTTTCGTACACCGTGAGGGTGTAGAAATTGTTGATCTCCTGGTAGCTCTGCGGCCGCACCGGATGGGCCAGCGGTCCGGCATCCTCGGGGAACTGATGCGCGCGCAGCAGGCGCACGTCATCGATGCGCGGCACAGCACTGTCCAGCATCGCCGCGGTGAACTGCTGATCGCGCAGCACGGTGAAGCCTTCCTTGAGCGAGAGCTGGAACCAGTCGCGGCAGGTGACGCGGTTGCCGGACCAGTTGTGGAAATACTCGTGACCGATGACACCCTCGATGGCGACGTAATCGGCGTCGGTGGCGGTGTCGGGGCTGGCCAGCACGTAGCGCGAATTGAAGATGTTGAGCCCCTTGTTCTCCATCGCCCCCATGTTGAAGTCGGACACCGCGACGATCATGTAGATATCGAGGTCGTACTCGCGGCCGTAGGCCTGCTCGTCCCAGGCCATGGCGCGCTTGAGCGAGGCCATGGCATGGGCGGTCTTGTCCCGGTCGTGGCTGCGCACATACAGATGGAGCGCCACCTCACGCCCGCTCAGGGTGGTGAAGCTGTCCGCGACGCAGTCGAGGTCGCCGGCCACCAGGGCGAACAGATAGCAGGGCTTGGGGAACGGGTCATGCCAGGTAGCGTAGTGACGACCGTCGTCGCGCCTGCCCTCCGCCACCCGGTTGCCGTTGGACAGCAGCACCGGATACTTTGCCTGTTCGGCGACCAGCGTGGTGGTATAGACAGTCATCACGTCGGGGCGGTCGGGAAAAAAGGTGATCTTGCGGAACCCCTCCGCCTCGCACTGGGTGCAGAAGTTGCCGCCGGAAACGTACAGTCCCTCCAGCGCGGTATTGGCCGCCGGATTGATGATGGTCTCGATCTCCAGCGTGAAGCGGTCCGGCACCTGGGCGATGGTGAGCGCCTCGGCATCCAGCGTGTATTCATCCGCACCCAGCACACGGCCGTCCAGCCGGATCGCGATCAGCTCCAGCTCCTGGCCGTCGAGGCGCAACGGCCCGGCCGCAACGCGCTGCCAGTGCGAACGCGCCGTGACATGGGTGCGCGTCTCCTCCAACTCGAAGTGCAGATCGATCTTCGTGATGCGGAAGGGATAGGGCGTGTAGTCTTTCAGGTAGATGGTGGACATAGAAAAAGTTCCAAGTTCCAAGTTGCAAGTCTCAAGCGAAGGACAAAGAATTGTTTTTTCTTGTCATTTGCAGCTTGCAACTCGTAACTGATCATTACAAAGCCAGCGCCACCAGGCAGGTGACCTCGATCACCTCGAGCAGTGCGCCGGCGGTGTCGCCGGTGGTGCCATGGATGTGCTTGAGCATCAGATGGCGCATGAGCCAGGCGACCAGCGCCAGGATCAGCAGCAGGCGCAGCCCCTGCCAGCCGAACAGCAGCGGCATGGCGAGGGCCACCAGACACAGCACCAGCCAACCGGTTTCCCGCGGCAGATGGCGCGCCAGATCGCTGCCCAGGCCGTTCTCGCGCACATAGGGCGTGGAAAGGAACAGCCATATCAGCAAGGTGCGGCCGAGGATCGGCGCGATCAACAGCACCTGCCACAATTCGGCGCGCAGCAGTGCGGTCAGGGCGGCAAACTTCACCAGCAGCAGCATCACCACCGCCGCCACGCCGGCGGGACCGCTGCGCGGATCTTTCATGATCTCCAGGGTACGCGCCGGATCGCCGCGGCCGCCGAGCCAGGCATCGGCGCTGTCGGCCAGGCCGTCCAGGTGCAGCGCACCGGTGACGATGACCCAGGCGGTGAGCAGCAACGCCGCCTCCAGCCATGGGTCCGGGGTTCCCAGCATCCAGTCGAGCACCACCAGCAACAGGCCGATGACGCCGCCCACCAGCGGATAGGCCAGCAATGACCGGCCCCGCGCCTCGGCCGTGGGCGGCGCCGCCAGGCGCACGGGAAAACGGGTGAGGAACTGCAGGGCGATGAGGAAGCTGTTCATGACGCAGGGAGGCCGGAGACCAGGGATGGATGAAGGAAGGCAGCAGCGGGATTATATCTGGCGCGGCTGCCGCGCACACGTCCCCGGCAATGCCGTCACAAGCGGCCGTCGTGGAACACCAGCTGCGGCAGGGCCTCGCTGCCGCAGCCGTCGATACGGATGCGGGTGATGGCGGCATTGCCCACCTGCAGGCGGAACAATTTGTCCAACGGCATCTCCAGCACCTCGCGGATGATCATGCGCATCATGCCGGCGTGCCCCACCACCAGCACATGCCGGCCGGCGTACTGTAGGAGCAGGTCCTGCCAGCCGGCGATGACCCGATCCCGGAAGGCATACAGGGTTTCCGCGCCGGGCGGCGTATGGTTGAGCGGATCGCGCCAGAAGCGCGCCAGCCGCTCCGGGTCGTCGGCCATCAACTCGGCCGCGGTCTTCCCTTCCCAGGCGCCGAAGCCGATTTCCTTCAGGCGCTCGTCGAACCGCAACGGCAGGCCGTGGCGTGCCGCCAGTTCCTCGGCAAAGGCGGCACAGCGGGCGAGCGGCGAACTGACGATCACCTGCCACGGGCAATGCTCGCCCACCGCCGCGCGCATCTGCCGCCAGCCCTTGTCGCTCAGGGGATCATCCATCTGGCCGCGGTACTTGCGCCCGCCGACGGGCTCGCCGTGGCGGATCAGATCGACTGTCGTGGTGATGTGGTCGGACATGCGCGCACCCTACAAACCCGGCACACAAATTACAAGCGCGAGAAACCGGACCGGAGTTCGGCGCGAAGCGGCTGCGCAACCACTCGTTGCCCAGGGGCAGGCCACGCCGCCATGGCGCGGCAGCCCGGTCTATTGTGGCTGCGTACTGTCCGTATTGCCGCCGTCCTCCGGCGAGATGAGGCCGCTCTGCAGCAAACGGGTAAAGGCCTCCGGCTCCACCGGGCGGCTATAGAGGAATCCCTGGACGAGGTCGCAGCCCAGTTCCGCCAGCAGCCGGCGCTGCGCCTCCGTCTCGACACCCTCGGCAATCACCTCCATGCCGAGGTCATGGGCCAGGGCGATGGTGTTGCGCACGATGGTCACGCTGTGGCCCGCCTCCGGCAGGCCCTGGACGAAGGAGCGATCGATCTTGAGGCGGTCGGCGGTGATCTCCTGCAGGCGCTTCAGGCTGGAATGACCGGTACCGAAGTCGTCGATGGACAGGCGCAGACCGCGCTGGCGCAACCAGTGGATGCTGCGGCGGGCGCGCCGCGGCAGCGACATGGTGACGGTTTCAGTGATCTCCAGCTCCAGGGCATTCCCCGCCAGGCCATGACTCCCCATGGCACTGCACAGGTCGCGCAGCAGGTGCTGGTCGAACAGCTGGCGCGGCGACAGGTTCACGGCCAGCACGAAATCCGGCACCAGGGCGCGCCACTGCGCCGCCAGCCGGCAGGCCTCCGCATTGACCCAGGCGCCGATGGCGATGATCTGGCCGGTCTCCTCCGCCAGCGGGATGAATTGTTCCGGCGCAACCAGCCGCCCCTGATCGTTCCAGCGCAGCAACACCTCACCGCCGATGATGCGGCCGCTGGCCAGCTCCACCACCGGCTGTACCAGGGTACGCAACTCGTTGCGCGCCAGCGCCCCGCGCAGGCGGGTCTCCAGCGTCAGGCGGTCCTGCACGTAGCGCTCGCCTCCCGGGGTATAGATGGCGGTATCGAGCCCGGCCTGCTTGGCCTGGTACATGGCCTGGTCGGCACGGCGCAGCAGAATGTCGGCATCGATACCATGCTCCGGCAGGCAGCTGATGCCGATACTGGCGCCGATGAACAGCTCCTGCCCGTCGATGCTGAAGGGTTGACCCAGCACGGCATGGATCTTTGCCGCCACACGCAGTGCCGCCGGGCAGACCGCGCCACCGTCCGGCTCGGCGCTGCATACCACGATGAACTCGTCGCCACCCTGGCGCGCCAGCATGTCGCCGCTGCGCAGCACGCCGCGCAGGCGCGCCGCCACCTGCATCAGCAAGGTATCGCCGATATGATGACCGAGTGAATCGTTGACCTGCTTGAAGCGATCGAGGTCGAGGAACAGCACCGCCAGCGGCATGGGGTGGCGGTGCCCCTGGGCGATGAGCAGGCGCAGATGCTGCAGCAGGAAGCTGCGGTTGGCCAGCCCGGTCAGGCCATCGTGGTAGGCCAGATGCAGGATGCGCTGTTCGTCCTCCTTGCGCCGGCTGATGTCGGTGAACGCCACCACGGCGCCGGTGATGGTGCCGTTCTCGTACAGTGGCGTGGAATGGCATTCCACCGGAAAGCTGCGGCCGTCGCGCCGGGTGAACATTTCCTCACCATGATAGGAGGCGCCGTCACGAAACACCCCCAGCAAGGCGCACTCGCTGCGCGGCAGCGGCGTGCCGTCGGGCCGCTTGCCGTGGAAGGCGTCATGGGCATTGCGGCCGAGCAATTCGCTCTCGCGCCAGCCCAGCATCCGTTCCGCCGCCGGATTGAGAAAGCGCAGGAACCCCTCGCCATCGACGCAGTACAGTCCTTCACCCAGCGCGGCAAGAATGGTGCGCTGGTAATCGTGGGCGCGGTGCAGGGCCTCTTCGGCGCGACGCTGCTCGGTGACGTCGCTGTAGATGCCGACGTAGTGCAACAGCTCTCCCGCCGCATCGCGCACCGCCGCGATGGACAGGCGCAGCAACGCCAGTTCACCATCGCCGCGCCGGTTCCATATCTCGCCGCTCCACTGACCCTGCTGCGAGATCGCCTGCCACATCGACCGATAGAATTCCGCATCATGACAACCGGACTTGAACAGGCGCACATTGCGGTACATCAGGGCGCGCCCCGGATAGGCCATCATGCGTCCCAGGGCCGGATTCACCGCCTGGATGACGCCGGCGGCGTCGGTGACGAGGATGCCGTCCAGGGCATGTTCGAACACGCTGTCGGCCAGACGGTGATAGTGATCGTGGGCCTGCCAGCGATCCACCAGTTCATTGATGGAACTGCCCAGCGCAGCCATCTCGCCACTGCCACCGGCAGCGGCGCGCGCCGTTGCCGTCGCATCCTGCCGCAGGGCATGGAGGACCCGCGACAGGGACAGCACAGGGCGGGCATGAAAGCGCAGCACGCCAAAGCCGAACAGCGACATGGCCAGCAGTGCGGCACCACCAGCGCAGACGATGACGAAGCCGCGCAGCCAGGCCTGCAGCAGCAGTTGCTGCGCCTGGTCACTGATCCATTGGCCATATTGCCGCTCGACCGTCAGCAGCGCCGCATGGCGTGCCGCGGCCGTCATGTGGCGCGAGGCCAGTGCCGCGTCATCACCGGCCTGGGCGCACTTGCCGGGCTCCGGCGCGGATACGCCGTGGACAATGGAAGCGGTAGCCAGCGACAGCGCCGGCGGCAGCTCCCGCACGAGGCGCCGTTGCAGCACGTCGTCCAGCCGCACCGCCAGGCCGCACAGCTCGAACAGCGTCGCCAGAGTCGCCTCGCTGCCGCCCTGCGCCAGCTGCCAGGCCAGTTCGCGCTCGCGCGCCGCATAATCGAGGCTGCGCAACAGATCGAGCCAGGCGATTACCGGCAGGACCAGCGGCGGCGGCAGACGTACGGCAGCGACCTCCTGCTCGGCCTGCTGCAACAATGCCGGAGCAGTGGCGGGCAAATCGGCAGGCAGTCCCGCCCCCCCGGCCGCAGTCGGCACCACGGCGGCAGCCGCGGTACACCGCCCGGGCAACGGTTCGGGACGGGCGTCGCTGTGCCCGCGCAGCGCGGCATACTGTCGTTCGTGCACGGCCCGCAATTGTGTCGACAGTTGCTGCAGGCGCGTCAGCACAACCTCGGCATCACGTACCTCGCGCAGACGTGCACCGGCATCCCACAGCACCACGCCGGCGGGGATCGCCAGCAGTGCCGTGAGCACCAGGGCAAACAGCAGGAAGAGTCGAAATAACTGCATGGTGGACAGCGCCTGCGCGGCGCCTGCTTCAGTGCATGCCCGCCGATCGTGCCGCCGCGTAGAGACGGATCAGTGCCAGCTGCACCTCTCCGGATTTATGACGGATTTTCTTGAGGGTCTGCTCGGCATCGGTGACGGTGCCGTTGTCCACATCGTTCAGCACCGCACCGACGGCGATGTGAAAATCGGCATGCACCCGGCGCAGGTCGGCATACTCCGGCGTCCGGCCAAACTCAATCTGGGCGGCGCCGTGAATCCACTTGCCGAGGGTACACAGATGGTCGGCGGCCACCTCGGCCACCTCGTAGCGGCTGTCATCGCCGCCTTTCAGATGATTCTCGATGCGCCGTGTCCAGGCGATGTGCGCATCCAGTGCCTGCTTCATGTTCAGGCCGCGGAACTCCTCCTCGCCGGCAGCAAACTGCAACGGCTGGAGGGCAATGTTATCGGCGACGTCAGCGCCGCCCTGGGTAACACTCTTCAACCACGATAGTATGCTCATACTGTCTCTCCTCCGCTGTTGTTATTGTCTTAGGGAAGCTCTGAATAAGTTCAGAGCTTCCCTTATTCACAACGTGATCACTCCCTGTTGAAAGGCCAGACGCACGAGCTGCACCGGTGAACGGATCCCCAGCTTGTGCATGATGCGGGTGTGGTGGACACCCGCGGTCTTCGGGCTGATCGACAGAATACCCGCAATTTCTGTAACCGAATACCCTTCCGCCAGCAGACGGAACACCTCGAACTCGCGCGGCGTCAGCACCTGCAGCAACGGGCGCGGCGCCTCGCCTGGTGCACCGTTACTCTTTGCGAGCAGTACCTGATCAAAATGCTTGCCGCCGGCCGCCACACGCCGTACCGCGCTGACGATCTCGGCGGGCGCGGCGCTCTTGGTGAGATAGCCCGCCACCCCCAGACCGAGCGCCTGCTGAAACAGCGCCGTGCTGTCCGAGACGCTCAGCATCAGGATGCGGGCAGCGGCATCGCGCAGGCGGATGCGGCGCACCGCCTCCAGACCGCCGATGCCTGGCATGCGCATGTCCATCAACACCATGTCGGGCCGATGGAATTCGTACAGACGATAGGCCTCTTCCCCGGTGGCGGCCTCGGCCACGACACCAATTCCATTCACCTCCAATAATCGACGCATGCCGATGCGCGCCACCGGATGGTCATCCGCCACCAGGGCGGAAATCTTGTCACCGCTCATCACTACCCGTGTTTCAGTACCAACGCCGCGACACCCGCCGCCGACCATGCGGGCAAGATGCCTGTTGCGCAGGAATTGGGAAATAAGCAGATGGCGTATTTTTGGTGCCGCAGCCCCCGGCGCCAGGCTTGCATTTGGCACCCGCCATAAAGACACGCGGCGACCTGACCGGCCATCACCGCACGGAGCGTCACAAGAAGACTTACAAGCAAAACAATCAACGATTACCGGGACAACTCACGGCATGATCACACCATGGCGCAGCGCGAGGCGCACCAGTTGTGCCGATGTCTTCACTTCCAGCTTGTGCATGATACGGGTGTGGTGCACACCGGCGGTCTTCGGGCTGATGGACAGCAGATTGGCGATCTCGTTGACCGAATGTCCCTCCGCCAGCAGGCGAAACACCTCGAACTCACGCGGCGTCAACCGCTCCAGCAGCCCGTCGCGACCGCCGCCCAGGGCGTGTCCCACGAGATCGGGGTCGATATACATGCGCCCCTCGGCCACCGCATGCACCGCCTCCAACAGGATCGCCGGCGCCGACTGCTTCGTCAGATAACCCAGGGCACCGGCCTGCAATGCGCGCGACAGCATCGCTTCATTGTCGTGAATGCTGAACACCAGGATACGCGCCTCGCCATCGCGCGCCAGGATGCGACGCACCGTCTCCAGGCCGCCGATACCCGGCATGGCCAGGTCCAGCACCACCACGTCGGGAGCGGTCGCCGCATACAACTGCACCGCCTCCTCCCCGCTGCTCGCCTCGGCCACCACCACCCCCGCATTCACCTCCAGCAGGCGGTGAAACCCGGCGCGCACCACCGGATGGTCATCCACCAGCAGGATCCGGATAGTCTCTCCCGGCATCTTGCACCTCCCGTTCCGTCAACGGCAGCACGGCACGCACGGTCGTTCCCGTGCCCGGCCCCGTGGAGACATGAAACTCGCCACCTACCACCAGCGCACGCTCGCGCATGCCGAGCAGGCCGAAACCACGGTCAGCGGCACGCTTGTCGATGCCGACCCCGTCGTCGCGCACACACAGTTCCAGCCGCCCTGCGGCCGGGCGCAACGATACCGTCACCCGGCTGGCGGCGGCATGCTTGCTGATGTTGGTCAGCGCCTCTTGGGCAATGCGATACGCCGTCAACTCCACCGTCTGCGGCAGTGAAGGTGGTGCTGACAGCGAACTCTCCAGCACCACTTCAGGATGATGGCCGTGCCACTGCTGCAGCAGTTCCTCCAGCGCGGCCACCAGCCCCAGATCGTCGAGTAACGACGGACGGAGACGCCGCATCATGCCGCGCACCGTGACGTACACCTGGCCGGCGACGGCATTGATGGAACTGGCGCACTCACTGATCAGCGCACTGCGATCACGATTGAGTTGCAACACGCACTCCGCCTCGGCACGAATGGCGGTAAGCGACTGCCCCAATTCATCGTGCAGCTCGCGCGCCAGATTGGCGCGCTCCTCTTCCTGGATCGCCAGGGCCATGCGCGCCAGGCGGCGATTCTCCTCCAGCAGCCGTGCCGTCTCCTGCTCGGCATGCTTGCGCGCGGTGATATCTTCGCCTACCGACTGGAACTCACGGATGGAACCATCGTCGTTGAACAGCGCGCGATCCACCCAACGTTCCCAACGCTGCGACCCATCGTCCTGCTGCACCGGATACTCCATCACCACTACTGGCTGCTCATGGTACAGCGCCGCGTCACGACGTCCGGCACCGGGGTGAAACAGGGGAAAACCGCCCTGACGCAACAACTCTTCGCGTGACACCTGGAAATGACGGCAATAGGCCTCGTTGACGTAGCTGATACGGCCGTCGGGATACCAGCGGCAGATCATCTCCGGAATGTCCTCGAGGATGGTGAGATAGAAATGCTCGCGGCGCTGCAACACCTGCTCGGCGACACGGCTCTGCTCCAGCGCCGCACTCAACTGCTGTACGGCGGCGGCATCGCGCCGGCAGGAACCACGCATCCGCCACAGGCACCATATCAGTACCGCACCGCTGGCCAGCAGTCCGGCCGCCACAGCGAACGGCAGCGATGCATCCCAGGGGGCCGCACAACCGAGACTGCGGCCCAGCACACCGCCGCAGGCGGCCGCCGCCAGCAGCGCCGGCAACACGACCCAGCGGCGGTCCGTGGCGACATTGCTTTCCTCTTGCCTCTGCATGCGCCCGCCTCCACCGGCCGATGGTTCTCCCTAGGGAAGGTCTGAATAAGTCCATCCTGGACTTCTCGGGTCGCTCCCGCCCTTCCCTGGGCTGCGCGACATAAGTCCATCCATGGACAAAACCACGCCAAGCGAAAAGTGTGATTTTCGCTTGGCTTCATTTTTCAACGACTTATCGTCGTTGAAAAATGGCGGCACATCCCTGTGCCGCGGAAGCTCTGAACTTATTCAGAGCTTCCCTAGCCCAGCTTCGCCCCCGGCCGGCCGATGAAATAGCCCTGCACGTAACCAACCCCCGCCTCACGCACATGTATCATCACCTCGGCATCCTCGACGAACTCGGCGATGGTCTGGATACCGAGGTCGCGCGCCATCGCCGCCATATGGCGCACGAACACCTGATCGCGCTCGTCGTGCATGAGATTGATGATGAAGTCGCCGTCGATCTTCACGTAATCGATGGGAAAGTGCTTGAGATAGTGGAAGGAGGAGAAGCCGGAGCCGAAATCGTCAATGGCGAACTGGAAGCCGCGCGCCTTCAGTTCGGTGACGAAGGTCTGCAACAGCGCCAGATTGCGCACCGTCTCGCGCTCGGTCAATTCGAACACCACCTGCGCCGGATCGATGCCGCTTTGCTCCACCAGCCGCTCCACCGTCGGCATGAATTCACCGAGAATCAGCGCCTTGGGCGACAGATTGACGAACAACTTGCCGGTATAGCCGGTGCGGCGCACCGCCTCGAAGGCATGCTCCATCACTTGGTAATCCAGCTTGTGCACCACCCCCATGCGCTCGGCCACATCGATGTATTCACCGGCCACCGCCACCTCGCCGCTCTCGCCCAGCATGCGGCTCAACACCTCGAAGGCGAAGGGCGTGCCGTCACCAGCGGCGACAATGGGCTGGAAATAGGGCACGAAGCGTTTTTCCTCCAGTGCCGCCAGAATAGTGAAACTCTGCGCGCCGATGCCGCGGTAGATCTCCGCCACATCCTCGCTGCCTGCCAGCATGACGCGGTTCTTGCCCTCGCTCTTGGCGCGATACATCAGGTTGTCGGCGATGAGGAACAGATCGCGCGCCGCCTCGGCATGGTCCGGACACAGGGCGATACCGATGGAAATAGTGGCGCGTACCGCCTTACCGTCCGGCGCGGTGAGGCTCATCTGCGCGGCCTCCTCCACCAGGCGCTGCGCCGCTGTCCAGGCCTGGTTTTCCGGCGTGTCGGTCAACAGCACGACGAACTCATCACCGCCGTAGCGCGCCACCACATCGCCGTGGCGGAACACCTGCTTGAGCAGATTGGCGAAGGCCTGCAGGAAGGCATCGCCGAAACCATGCCCGTAGGTATCGTTGACACTTTTGAAGTTGTCCATGTCGATCATCAGCAAGCCGAGGCGCTCGCCCTTGCGCCGTGCGCGATCCATTTCGTACTCCAGCAGCTCCCAGAAGGCGCGCTGATTGTAGAGATGGGTGAGCGGGTCGCGCGTGGCGTAATACTCCAGCTCCTTGGTGTACTTGTAGATGGCCTTGACCGAGCCGACCACATTGAGCAGGGTGGAGAGGATGCTCTCCATCACCAACAGGCGCATGGCATCCTTGCCGAGGCCGGCCTGCACACCGATACCGACGATGCCGCCGATCTTCGGCGTATCCACGAACAGGCTCTTGCTCTGCAACTCGATGTCGGCCTCGGACAGGTTCGGCATGTCGCGGCTGGCATCGGCGGTGTTGTGGTTGACCTCCACCGAGGCCATGCCCTTGAAGTAAGGATGGCGCTGCAATACGGCACGTACGCTGCGCTCCAGCACCTGGGTCATATGCGGCGAGGGGCGGTTGCGCCAGAAGATTTCCAGATCGAAGACCTCTTCCTCGACCTTGAACACGGAGAACAGCACATAGGCCTCCATCACCTTGTTGATCTCCAGCAACAGGTGATTGACGTACTCGCGCCAGTCGCGCACCACCTCGGAGGTGATGATGAAGCGCTCCAGCAGGCGGATCTCGAACTCCAGCAGGTCCTTGTCCACGGCGAACTCGCGCAGCCGCTCCACCAGGGCGCGCACCTCGCCGAGGATGTCGTCCAGCTCACGAAAGCCGACCTGGGAGTCGTCCATGGCGAAATGGGCGAGATCGGATACCTTGTTGACCTGGCCGACACGGCCGCGCAGCAGTTGCACCGAATGATCGATGCGGCCGTGGATGAACATCGCCACCAGGAAGGCGCCCGCCAGCATCACCGGCACGATCAGCCACAGCGCCGCCATGAAGCCGGCACGGGCGCGCTCCAGCACCGGGCGCAAATCCTGCCGCAGATCGATCACCCCCAAGGTGTCGCCTACGGCGGCGTTGGTATGGCAACCCAAGCACTCCTGACGCGCACGCAGCGGATAGACGTGGCGCAGACCGGCATCGTCCTCGTGCACCACGTTGCGGCCGTCCGCGAATGCCTGCCGGATGGCGGCGTCGGGCAGCGGCTGCTCGATGGCGCCGTACAGCGCCTCGACGCGTTCGCCGCGGTAGATCTCCAGGCTGTAGGGGGTGTCGGCGAAACGGCCGCGCATGGCGGCGAGGAATTCTTCCAGCTCGGCGCGCGTCCAGCCCTTGCGCATTACCTGAAACATGGCATCGAAGGTCTGTCCGGCGAGCACTTCGGACACCTCGCGGGCATCCTCGCGCACGGTCCGATCATAGAGTGAGGCGACGACGCCGTAGGCGCCGGCAAACAACAGCAGGGATCCGGCCAGAGCGGCGAGCAGCATGAAGCCCTTGATGGTGCGAAACAGATGCCACATGACACTGGCCTTTCTTTATTGTTATGAAAACATGTTTGCATACGGCCCGGGGGATACACTCACACCGCCGGCACCGCAACTATCACATACCGCGCAAAGGCCACGGTATCGGGATATTCCTTACCAGTAACAATAGTCCAGTGAAAAGGTAAAGAAAGCCGCCCGCATTGCGGACAACCCAAGCAAGCCACAGGCATTGCGCTCTACCCGTCGCTTACCCCTGCCTCGGCAAAGGTGGCCATCTCGCCGTGCAGGCGGCAGGCCAGTTGCAACAACGGCAGCGCCGTCGCCGCACCGCTGCCCTCGCCCAGGCGCAGCCCCAGACTGAGCAACGGATGTGCCTCCAGGGCGGCGAGCAGGCGGCCGTGGCCCCGTTCGGCGGAGTGATGGGAGAACAGCAGCCAGGGGCGTATGGTGGGATTGATCTGCACCGCCATCAGCGCCGCGGTGGTGGTAATGAAGCCGTCCACCAGCACCGGCACACCGGCCTGGGCGGCGGCGATATAGGCGCCGGTCAGGGCGGCGATCTCGAAGCCACCGACGCAACGCAGGATGTCCAGTGGCAGCTCCAGTTCCTCGCGGTGCAGAGCCAGCGCGCGGCGTACCACCTCGGCTTTGTGACCGATCCCCGCCGCATCGAGGCCGGTACCGGCACCGGCCACCAGGGCCGGATCCAGTTGCAGAGCTGCCGAAGCCACCGCCGTGGCCACCGTGGTATTGGCGATGCCCATCTCGCCGCCGATGAACAAGTCCATGCCGGCCGCCAGGCCCCGCTCCACTGCCTCGCGCCCGGCGGCGAGGGCGATGTGCAACTGCCCGGCGCTCATGGCCGGCTTGCGGCAGAAGTTGGCACTGCCGTCGCCGGCCCGGCGGCTCACCACGCCGGGCAGCGGCTCCACCGCGCTGGCCGCCCCCACGTCGACCACTTCCAGCGTCGCCCCCACGGCCCGCGCCAGCACGCAGATCGCCGCGCCGCCGCGGGCAAAGTTGCGAATCATTTCCACCGTCACCGCCTGGGGAAAGGCCGACACCCCCTCCGCCGCGACGCCGTGATCGGCGGCAAACACCACGACGCGCACCCGCTCCAGTTGCGGCCGCTCGCGCCGCTGCAGGCCGGCCAGCTCGACCGCCAGTTCCTCCAGCCGCCCCAGTGCCCCGGGCGGCTTGGTCAGCACCCCCTGCCGCGCCTGAGCGGCGGCAATGGCGGATTCATCGGGCGCGGCAACGGGCTGGTGCAACCAGGCATCAGACATTGACTTATATCCTGTGTGGAAATTTCCGGGGAGGCGCATTGTCGCCCAAGCGGGGGCAAATACAAAAGATTTGGATCAATACCCGTCGCCCGGAAGCGCGACGCCCCTCTCATTTCAAGCGCAGGGGCAGTCCGGCGGCCACCAGGCTGACGTGATCGCACAATTCCGCCAGCCGCTGGTGCAGACGGCCGGCCTCGTCGCGGAAACGCCGGGCCAGGGGATTGTCGGGCACGATACCCCAGCCCACCTCGTTGCTGACCAGCAGGATATCGCCGGACAACTCCGGCAGCGCGGCATACAGCGCGTGCGTTTCCTGCTGCATGCGCGCGTCGTCCAGTGCCAGCAGGTTGCCGAGCCACAGGGTCAGGCAGTCCACCAGGAGGCAACGATGCGCTGCCGCCTCGCGCCGCAGCACCTGCGCCAACGCCAAAGGTTCCTCCACCAGCGCCCAGTCGGCGGGGCGCCGGGCACGATGATGGGTGATGCGCATCGCCATTTCCTCGTCCAGCGCCTCGGCAGTAGCGATGTAGACGACGCTGCGGCCAGCCTGTGCAGCCAACTGCTCGGCATGGCGGCTCTTGCCGGAACGGGCACCGCCGAGAATGAGATGCTTCATGGCACGAGGGAACGAATGGTGTGCGCGGCAAACGGGGCAGGTGCTGCGGCTACAACGCCCCCGCCAGGGTAAACACCGCCAGCACCACCAGCCAGACCAGGGCGGCGCGGCGGATCAGGGCGAGGGCCTCGCGGATGTAGCTGTCCTCCTCCGCGAGGTCCGGGGTCACGCCGTCGTCCTCCGCCGGCTGGTAGCGCAGGGCGCCGAAGCCGCTGGCGACGAGGATGAAGCGGCTGTCCTCCAGCCACTTGCCGGCCTCCTCGCGCCAATAGTGCATGGCATCGACGAAGCTGCCGCTGAGGGCATAGGCTAGGGCGGTGAGGCGTGCCGGCAGCCAAGCCAGGATCTGGTGCAGACGCTGCGCCGCGGCGGCGAAACCGGAGGCCTCGCTGGCACTGCCACGCCGCACCAGCACGGCCACGCGATACAGCAGCGCACCGACCGGTCCGAGCAGGATGAACCAGAGCACCACGCCGAAGAAGCGCTCGTTGGCCTCGGCCAGCATGGTCTCCAGCATGACGCGGGTCAGCTTGCCGGAGCTGTCCACCGTGGTGTTGCCGAGCATGTCGCCAGCATAGAGCATGGCCGACTCCTCGTCGCCGCGCTCGCGCGCCTCGAGAAACGCCTCCACCTCCGCCTCCAGATCGCGCGGCCCGAAGCTGTACAGCAATACCAGCACGGCAAACAGGAAGAACAGCGGCCAGCCGATGGCGTGGAACAGGACACCGAGCAGCAGCACGGTCAGCACCGGGATCAGCACCACAACCGCAACACCGGCAGGGCCATCGGCCCAGGGCTGCCGCCGCACCTGCTGCATCAGCAGATCCAGCCAGCCAAAGCGACGCATCTCCTCCAGCGAGCCGAGGAGACGTTCGAGAAAGACGCACAGCAATATCGTGAGCAGGGCCATGGCGCTAGTTTCGAGTTTCAGGCCGCGAGTTGCAAGCCATCATTCCGCATCATGGCAGGGTCACCGGCGAAACGAATGCCGCCGGCTTGAGCGCCAGCACGGCACAGTCGACCTTGTGCAGTATCGTCTCCGCCGTATTGCCGATGAGCAGGCCGGGGATGCCGCTGCGTCCCAGCGTGCCCATGACGATCAGATCGGCCCCCAGCGCGTGCGCCAGCGCCGGCACCTCCTTGCCCGCATTGCCGCGCGGCAGATGCAGTTGCGGCTTGAGGTAATCCAGGGTCTCCTGCCCCAGCCACACCGCGGCCGATGCCGCCATCAGTTCCTGCAGCCAGCGCTCGTGGCGCTGCCGTTCCTCGGCCACGTAGGCGGCCACCTGCGCCTCGCCGGCCCCGGGCGCCCACAGGCGCAGGGTGTTCTCCGCCGCCGCCTCCCACACATGCACCACGTGCAGTGTCGCGGACTCCGCCAGGGCCAGGGCCGCGGCCAGCTCGATGATGCGGCGGTTGAACTCCGCCGCCTCGACCGCCGCCGCCGGGTCGAAATCCACCGCCGCCAGGATGCGCCGGTAGGGCACGGCGCCGCCCTCCTTCAGCAACCACACCGGCACCGGGCACTTGCGCAGCAGGTGCATGTCGTCGCTGCCGAACAGCACGCTGCGCAGGTCGGCGTCGGCGCGGGCCGGCTTGAGCACCAGGTCGTAGCCATGACGCAGCACCTCGCGGATCTCCGCCAGGTAGCCGCGGCCGAACACCACCTTCACCTGCGGTGCCATGGCGCCGGGGATATCGCGCAGCAGGGTCGCGACATGGTCGATGAAACGCTGCTGCAGCGCCTGCTCCACGCTCTGCGGCACGATGCCCGCCACCGGCGGCACCGGATCCAGCACCGTGAGCACCGTCAGCCGCGCCTGCTGGTTCTGCGCCAGCGTCACCGCGCGCTCCAGCACCCAGCGCTGTTCCGCCTCGGCCTCAATCACGCACAGAATGTTGTTGAACCGATGCATGGTTTTCTCTCCGTTCAGGGTAGGAGCGACCGTATTCGCGACCGGCAGCACACCACGGCCTATCGCGGACACGGTCCGCGCCTACGACAGAATCTTTTCCTCTGTAGCCAGCAGGGCATACAGCTGGGGCCAGTCGAAACAGGGGCCGGGGTCGGTCTTGCGTCCCGGCGCGATGTCGCTGTGGCCGGCGATCTGCCCGGCCGCCAGTGCAGGATAGGCCGCGCGCAGGGCGGCAACCACCGCGCCCAGCACCTGATACTGCACCGGCGCGTAGGGCAGCTCATCCGCACCCTCCAGCTCGATGCCGATGGAAAAGTCGTTGCAGCGTTCGCGGCCGCAATGGGATGACGCTCCGGCATGCCAGGCACGGCGATGCAGCGGCACATACTGCACCAGCTCGCCGTCGCGGCGGATCAGCAGGTGCGACGACACGCGCAACCGATGGATCTCCTGGAAATAGGGATGCGCCGCCGGGTCGAGGGTGTTGGTGAACAGGGCGTCGATCCACGGCCCGCCGAATTCGCCCGGCGGCAGGGAGATGCCGTGGATGACGATCAGTTCCGGCGCCATGTCGGCCGGACGTTCATCGCAATTGGGTGACGGTACCTGGCGCGCCGTGGTGATCAGGCCGGTTACCTTGTCGATGACCAGCGTCACGGCGCCTCCTCGGCGGGGCGCGCCAGCGCCGCATCGATGGCCGCGCGCAGATGCTCTGGCTGCGCCTCGCTGTGCAGCGCGCAGTGATACTCGCCGTCGCGGAACAGAAACAGCGCCGGCAGGTGGAACACGCCGAACTCGCGCGTCAGCGCCATGTCGCGCCCGGCATCCACCTCGAACAGGTGAACGTCGGCGAATAGCGCGCGCTGCTCGCGCAATACCTGCTTCAGCCGCTTGCAGGCACCACAGGCCGGCCCGGTGAACAGCACCAGGCTGACGCCCGGCGTCTCCGCCAGGCGGTGATGAAAATCACCGGCCAGTGGCGTCAGAACCGGCATAGCCCGCCGAACACCAGGTTGCTGAAACTGACGATGCCCACCACCTTGCCGTTCTCGATCACCGGCGCGCGGCTCAGGTCGAAGCGGGTGAACAGCCGCGCGCAGTAACGGATGTCCATCTGCGGGTCGACGGCGATCACCGGCTTGGCCGTCACCTCATACACATTCACCCGTTCCGGCGCCCGGTCCTTGCCCAGCACGTGGCGCGCGATGTCGGACACCAGCAGCATGCCGTACTCGTCATCGTCATGACGTTTGTCGACGATCAGGCACTCCGCCTCGATCTTGCACATCAGCGCCAGGGCCTCGCTCACCGTGACCATGCCGTCGACGGTATCGAAGCGGGTACTCATCACCTCGCGCACCCGCACCACATTGCGTTCGCTCATAGCTCCCCCTCCACTACCGCGGTCAGCGTCCGCACCTGCTGCGCCACCCCCACCGCATCTTCGACATCGATCTGGAAGGCAATGCCGGTACCCGGCGTATCGTCGAACTGACCGACCTCGGCAATCTTTTCCAGTATCTTGCGCGCCAGATGCTCCTCCACCAGGAACAATACCATGTCGCGCTGTGTCTCCACGGACAGACCGAAAAAGGTCTTGGCCTGGCGCAGCCCTTCGCCGCGCGCCTGGCTGACCACGGTGGCGCCGGTGGCGCCGGCCTCGCGCGCCGCCTTCAGCACCGCGTCGGTCTTGTCATCCTCCACCAGGGCTATCAACAGCTTGAAATGCATGATCCCACCTCCTCGTCAGAAAACATCCATCACGCCTTGCCACGCCACACCGCCAACTGGGCGTAGCCCATGACCGTCAGCGCCGGTCCCACCGCAGTGACGGCCAGCAGGCCGAAGCCATCCACGGCGCTGCCCCCGTCCAGTTGCAGCGCCACACCGATACCCACCGCCACCAGCAGGGGCGCCGTTACCGTGGAGATGGTCACCACCCCGGTATCCAGCGCCAGATTCACCACCAGGCGCGGCGTCACCCGTGCCTGCAGATACAGCACGACGAACAGCACGGCGAGCAGCGGAAACAGCGGCACGCCCAGCATCATGCGCAGCAGGCCGAGACAGGCCCCGAGGCCGATCCCCGTCGCCACCGCCAGGCGCAGCCCCCAGGGCTGGATGGCGCCGCCCGACAACTGCGAGGCGCGGTGCGCCACCGTGGTCAACACCGGCTCGGCCAGTGCCGCCGCAAAACCCAGCGCACCCAGGAACAGATAGAGCTGCAACAGGCTCACCGCCGTCGCCTCCACCGCGGCGGCGGCCAGGGCACCGGCCACCTCGCGCCCGAGCGGAAACACGGTGTACTCCAGTCCGTAGAGGACCAGCACCAGACCGATGACCAGCAGGCTCAGGCCAATGGCGACCTGTACGGGACGGCGCAGCGGCCGCCGCAGCACCAGGCCCTGAAATGCCGCCAGCACCAGGACGATCGGCAGCAGATCGCTGATGACGGCCAGCAGCGCCTCTCCGGCCTGCACCATCATCGCAACCAGCCCCACAACAGTACGCACAGGGGCGGCAGCAACAGCGCCGGCGCCACCATACCGAAGCCATCAATCAGGGATGAACGCTGGGCCAGACTAGCGGCCAAGCCAATCCCCAACGCCACCACCACTGGCACCGCCAGCGTGGACATGGCGGAGATACCCATATCGAAGGCGAGGGTGGTCATCAGCGGCGGCGCCACCAGGATCAGCAGCAACAACGGGAGCAGCAAGGCCAGCAGCAGCAGCGGCAGCGGCCAGCCACGCAGGATGCGGACGATGCCCAGGACGACGGACAGCGCAATGCCCAGCGCCGTGGCGAGCCGCAGACCCCATGCAAAGGCCGCGGCATCCGCGGCGGCGATGTGCCCCCCCGCTACGGCGGCCTGTGCCGTCTGTACGGCCACCGCCGCCAGCGCCGGCTCCGCCACGGTGGCACTGAAGCCCAATGTGAAGGCAAACAGCAGCAACCAGCGCAGACTGCCCTTGCTGACGAAGTCATGGGCAATGCCCTCGGCCAGGGGAAACAGCGTGAATTCCAGCCCCTTCACCACCAGGGCGAGACCGACCACCAGCACCAAGCCGCCGGTCAGCAGTTCACCCAATGGCGGCAAAGCCGCCCCCAGAATCAGGGCAAAGCCGAGCAAGACCACCGCCAACGGGGCCAATGTCAGCGCACTCTCGCGCATGGCGCTCAACAAGTCCTGCAACAGTCGCAGCATGTCCTGATCCCGTTCAGTGCGGCAGCTTGACGCCCACGCTCACCACCTGCTCGCCCTGCATCTCCTTGATCACCAGCTCGATGCTGCCGAGCGGCAGGCGATCGCCCGGCACCTGACGGCCGTGGAAATGTTCGCCGAACAGTTGCGCCAGGGACTTGCCGCTGTACTCGGGCGGCACGCTGATGCCGTAGACCAGGGCCATGTCCTCCAGCCGCGCATCGCCCTTGAGCACGAACTCGCCGAAGAACTGGCGTTTGGCCGTTTCGGCCTGCGCGCTGGTGGGGATGAACATCCGCTCCAGCTGCGGCAGCGCCTGACGGAAGGCCAGCACGTAGACAAAATCGCCGACGCGAAAGTTCTCCACCTGGCGCAGGTCCTGCGGCTCGCCATCATGCACCAGACCGGCGAGCCGGCAGCCCGGCGGCAGCGTGAGGGCAGTCAGCGGCTTTCCGGCAATGGGCGTGCGCGCCGCGACCTCATACACCGCCAGCTCGAAATCCGGCTGTCCCGGAATGTCCAGGCCGACACGATGCAGGCCGACGGACTCCTGCGGCACGTTCAGCCCCAGCTTGCGCGCCAGCGGCGCCACCGACCAGCCTTGCACGGTGAGTGACACCAACACCACGAAGAAGGCGGTGTTGAAAAACTCGCGCGCGTGCTCCAGCCCGGCCAGCAGCGGGAACAGCGCCAGCACGATGGGCACTGCGCCGCGCAGCCCCACCCAGGCGATGAACACCTGTTCACGCCAGGGCAGATGGAAGGGCTTCAGGCACAGCGCCACCGCCAGCGGCCGCGCCACGAACATCAGGATCGCGGCGACGAACAGCGCCTGGCCGGCATGGTCCAGCAGTGCCGACGGCTGCACCAGCAGCCCCAGCACCAGGAACAGGCCGATCTGCGCCAGCCAGGCCATGCCGTCGTGGAAGCGCAGGATGTTGTGCCCCGCCTGCAGCGGCTTGTTGCCCACCACCAGGCCGGCCAGATAGACCGCGAGGAAACCACTGCCGCCGATGCTGGACACGGCACCGAACAGCGCCAGCGCCGCGGCCAGCACCAGCAGCGGATACAGGCCCGGCGTCAGGCGGATGCGGTTGACCATTCTCACCAGCAGCCAGCCGCCACCGACGCCGGCCAGGCCGCCCAGGCCCATCTGCTGGACGAACTCCAGCAGCCAGTGCCACTCCAGCACGCTCCGTCCCGTCGCCAGCGCCTCCACCAGCACGATGGTGAGAAAGATCGCCATCGGGTCGTTGCTGCCCGACTCGATCTCCAGGGTGGCGCCGACGCGCTGCTTCAGTTCGATGCCCTGGTTGCGCAGCAGCGAGAACACCGCCGCCGCATCGGTGGAGCCGACGATGGCGCCGATCAGCATGCCCTCCATCCAGTGCAGGTCGAACACCCACATGGCGGCCCAGCCGGTGACCAGCGACGACACCAGCACGCCGAGGGTGGACAGCAGCATGGCCGGGCGCAGGCCGACGCGGAAGGTGGTGACCTCGGTGCGCATGCCGCCGTCGAACAGGATCACCGCCAGCGCCAGGCTGCCGATGAGGTGGGCGCTCTGCACATCGTCGTACTTGATGCCGCCCGGCCCCTGCTCGCCCATCAGCATGCCGAGGCCGAGGAACACCAGCAGCAGGGGCATGCCCACCCGCGCCGACAGCAGGCTGGCGTAGACGCTCACCAGCAGCAGGGCGCCGATGGCGAGGATGATGTAGTTGGTCAGTTCCAAGGCGATGTATCGGGCCGGCAGGGGTTCCGCCCAGGACGAGCGGACAGTGCCCCTAGAATATAACGGAAGCGCCGCCGTCATGGTGTGCGCATTGCACGCCGGGGAGGCCATTGGCTACCATCGCTGCACACTCAAGGGAGAATAAGAACAACCATGCAGACACTCATCGACGCGCTGACCGCCCTCACCGGCCAGATCGCCGGCGTGCTGTGGGGCAATCCCCTCACCCTCCTCCTCCTGCTCGGTATCGGCCTCTACCTCACCCTGCGCCTGGGCTTCATTCAACTGCGCGGCTTCCGCCATGCCACCCAACTCGTCGGCGGCCGCTACAGCGACCCCAGCCACCAGGGCGAGGTCTCGCACTTCCAGGCCCTGGCCACCGCCCTCTCCGCCACCGTCGGCACCGGCAACATCGCCGGCGTCGCCACCGCCATCACCCTGGGCGGTCCCGGCGCCCTGTTCTGGATGTGGATGACCGCCTTCTTCGGCATGGCCACCAAGTTCACCGAATGCACCCTGGCGCTCAAGTTCCGCGAGGTGGCCCCCGACGGCAGCGTGGCCGGCGGCCCCATGTACACCCTGCTGCACGGCCTGAAGATGAAGCGCATGGCGGTGCTGTTCGCCGCCTTCGCCCTCATCGCCTCCTTCGGCATCGGCAACATGGTGCAGGCCAATTCCGTCGTCGACGGCATCGCCTTCATCTGGCCGGAACTGAAACAGGATGCCTGGCTGGTGGGCGTGATCATGGCGATCCTGGTGGGGCTGGTGATCCTCGGCGGCGTCAAGCGCATCGCCCGCGTCGCCGGCACCCTGGTGCCGTTCATGGCCATTCTCTACATCGCCGCCGCGCTGATCGTGCTGTTCAACCACATCGAGGCCATTCCCGGCGCCTTCGTCACCATCTTCAACTATGCCCTCAACCCGTGGGCGGTGGGCGGTGCCGCCGTGGGCGAGGCGATCCGCTGGGGCGTGGCGCGCGGCCTGTTCTCCAACGAGGCCGGCCTGGGCTCCTCGCCCATGGCCCATGCCGCGGCCAGGACCAACGAACCGGTGCGCGAGGGCCTGGTGGCGATGCTGGAGCCGTTCATCGACACCCTGGTGATCTGCACCATGACCGGCCTGGTGATCGTGGTCAGCGGCGCCTGGGAGGTGCGGCCGGAGGAGATGAAGGGCGCCGCCTTCACCGCCTTCGCCTTCAGCGAGTCCCTCGGCAGCGGCGGCGCCATCGTCGTCGGCCTCGGCCTCGCCCTGTTCGCCTTCTCCACCATCATCGCCTGGTCCTACTACGGCGACCGTTCCGCCTACTTCCTGTTCGGCGAAAAGGCCGTGATGCCCTACCGCGTGGTGTTCACCCTGCTGGTGGTGGTCGGCGCGGCGGTGCCGCTGGAGCTGGTGTGGAACATCGCCGACATCACCAACCTGCTGATGGCCCTGCCCAACCTGCTGGCCCTGGTGCTGCTGGCCGGCCTGGCGAAGAAGCTGAAGGACGGCTACTTCAAATCGTAGGAGCCCACTCCGTGGGCGAAGCGGTGTCCATCCTGGCACCATTCGCCGAGAAGACTCGGATCCTGCGACAAGATGATATGTGGTGGATGCGCTGTGCTTATGTCCATGGAAGGACGATATTCGGCGGGAGGCAGGATGCCGAGAGCCATATCCACCCTACCCATCCGTTCCGGGTACAATCACACCATCCCATTCCCAACTGATAGAGATGCATCCCATGACCGCAAAGATCACCGATTCCGGACTGAAGTACGAAGACCTGGTGGAAGGCACCGGCGAGACGGCCCAGGCCGGCCAGATGGTCACCGTGCACTACACCGGCTGGCTGGAGAACGGCCAGAAGTTCGATTCCAGCAAGGACCGCAACGACCCGTTCCGCTTCAAGCTGGGCGCCGGCCAGGTGATCCGCGGCTGGGACGAGGGCGTGGCCGGCATGAAGATCGGCGGTACGCGCAAGCTCACCATCCCCGCCAACCTCGGCTACGGCGCGCGCGGCGCCGGCGGCGTGATCCCGCCCAACGCCACGCTGATCTTCGACGTGGAGCTGCTGGCGCTGAACTGATGCAGCCGGACGGCATCTCCCTCCCCCTCGTGCGCGAGGATGTGCGCCGCGCCCTGCAGGAAGACGTGGGCGGCGGCGACATCACCGCCGCCCTCATCGACGCCGAGCGCCAGGCCGAGGCCACGGTGATCAGCCGCGAGCACGCCGTGCTGTGTGGCCAGGCATGGTTCGAACAGGCCTTTTGGCTGCTGGATGAGTCCGTGCGCATCGACTGGCGCGCGCAGGACGGCGACAATGTCGAACCCAACCAGATCCTGTGCGTGGTCTACGGCCCGGCACGCGTGCTGCTCACCGGCGAGCGCAGCGCCCTCAACTTCCTGCAGACCCTGTCCGGCACCGCCACTGCGACCCGGCGTTATGTGGACGCCCTGGGCGACAGCGGCGTGCAGCTGCTCGACACGCGCAAGACGATCCCCGGCCTGCGCCAGGCGCAGAAATACGCCGTGCGCTGCGCCGGCGGCCGCAACCACCGCATGGGGCTGTATGACGGCGTGCTGATCAAGGAAAACCACATCGCCGCCGCCGGCTCCATCGGCCGCGCCGTGGACCAGGCGCGCCATCACGCGCCGCCTGGCATTGCGGTGGAAGTGGAGGTGGAGGACTTGCAGCAGTTGCGCGAGGCCCTGGCTGCCGGTGCCGATATCGTGCTGCTCGACAACATGGAACCGGACCTGCTGCGTCAGGCCGTGGCGATCACCGCCGGCCAGGCCAAGCTGGAGGCCTCCGGCGGCATCACCCTCGACAACATCCGCGCCGTCGCCGATACCGGTGTCGACTACATCTCCATCGGCGCCATCACCAAGCATGTGCAGGCGGTGGACCTGTCGATGCGGATCAATATATAAGACCCGCGTCCTCTCAGCGAACAGGTGCCACGGAGTGCGCTCCTGCTACAGCAGCTTTTCGAACTCCGCCGCCGGCACCGGCGCGCTGAAATGAAACCCCTGCACGAAATCGCAGCCCTGCCGTTGCAGGTAATTCAGCTGTGCCGCCGTCTCGACCCCCTCCGCCACCACACGCAGTCCCAGACTATGCGCCAGACCAATGGTGGCGGAGACGATGGCGGCATCCTCCTGGCTGCGTTCGATATCGCGGATGAACACCCGGTCGATCTTCAGTTCGTCGAGGGGGAAACGCTTGAGGTAGCTGAGCGAGGAATAGCCGGTGCCGAAGTCATCCATGGCGATGCCGAAACCCTGGCTGTGCAGTTGTCCCAGCATGCGGATGGTTTCCAGCGCATCATCCATCAGCATGCTCTCGGTCAGCTCCAGGGTAACCTGCTGCGCATTCACTCCGGCCTGCTGTGCACAGCGACCGGCGATGGCAGCGAAATCATGCTGGTGGAACTGGCGTGCGGAAATGTTCACCGACATGCGCAGCGCGCCATGTCCCTGGCGCTGCCACTGGGCCAGCTGCTCGCAGGCGCTGCGCAACACCCACTCACCGATGGAGATGATCAGCCCGGTTTCTTCCGCCAGGGGGATGAAGTCCGCCGGCGGGACCAGACCGAGGTCGGGATGACGCCAGCGCAGCAGCGCCTCGGCGGCAATCACCCGTGCCGAACCGGCATCCAGCAGCGGCTGGAAATACAGTTCAAACTCTTCCCGCTCCAAGGCCCGGTGTAGCGCATTTTCCAGCGCCAGATGCTCCAGCGAGCGGGCATTCATGGCCGGCGCATAGAGCTGGAAGCTGTTGCGGCCGCTGTCCTTGGCACGATACATGGCGATGTCCGCATTCTTCAGCAGAAGGGCCGCGTCCTCGCTGTCATCGGGATAGATGCTCATGCCAATGCTGGTAGTAACCACCAGTTCGTGGCCATCGACATACACCGGCTGCCGGAGGATATCGATGAGACGCCGCGCGATGTGCATGGCGTGTTCCGGGGTTTCGATGTCGCTCAGCACGGCGATGAACTCATCACCACCCATGCGCGCGACGGTATCGTCCTCCCGCACACTGTCACGCAGACGTTGCGCGATGGTAATCAACAACTGGTCGCCAACCTCGTGACCAAGGCTGTCGTTGATGCGCTTGAAACGATCCAGATCGATGAACAGCAGCGCCAGCTGGCGGTGATTGCGGTGGGCATGCGCCAGGGCGACACGCAGGCGATCCTCCAGCAGACGACGATTGGGCAATCCGGTCAGCGCATCGTAATAGGCGAGATGGCGGATACGCTCCTCGCTCTCCTTCAGCTCCGTGATATCGCTGAACAGCGCCGCATAATGGGTCAACTTGCCGTCGCGATCGGAGATGGCCGCAATGGTCAGCAACTCAGGATAGATTTCGCCACTCTTGCGCCGGTTCCATACCTCGCCCTGCCAGTGGCCGTTCTCATGCAACTGCCGCCACATCTCGTCATAAAACGCCTTGTCGTGACGTCCGGAGCTGAGCAGTGCAGGCGTCTTGCCCACGACCTCTTCGGCGCTGTAGCCGGTCAGACGGGTGAAGGCCGGGTTGACGGAAACAATAGTCGAGTTGGCATCGGTGATCATGATGCCCTCCAGTGAGCTCTCGATCACCTTTTCTGCCAGATGGAGATTGCGCTGCGAGATATTGAGCGCTTCGTCGCGCTCGCGCAGGGCAAGCTGCAGCTCCTGCACATACACCAACTCCATCCCGCTCAGGATGTCGCTGAAGCTGACTATATCCAGCAGCGTGCCGTCGTCACGCACCACGCCGATATGGCGCAACTTGTTTTCTGTCAGCAGTGTACGTACCCGATACAGGCTGGTGTTCTGATCCACGGTCAGCAGCGGCCGGCTGGCCAGGGTGCCCACCGTCTCGTTGCCGCACTGCCGCGCCACCAGACGGACCACGTCGCGTTCGGTGAGTATGCCCCAAGCGCCATCGGCATAGCTCACCACCACGGCGTCAACGACAGAGGTTCTCATCAGCGCCGCCATCTGTGCCAGCGTCGCGGTTTCCGGCAACACCTGCAAACGCCCGCGCACCACCGAATCGACACTGCGCAGCCGCAGGTAATGTTCGATACCCTGATTGAGCACTACATCGGTCTGTGACACCACGCCACAGCGCCGGCCATCGGCATCAATCACCAGATAGTGGCGCACTTGCTCCTCGCGGAATCTCCCCGCCAATGCCTGCAATTTCATGTCCGCCGGCACAGTGCGCACCGGCGAACTCATCACCTCACGCACTGGACGCAGGAAGGAGTCCGGCTTGGTAAAATCCACCGCCAGCGCATCGCGCTCGGTCCAGATTCCGATAGCGACATCCGCCTCCACCACCAGAATGGAACTTACCCGCATTTCGCTCATGCGGCGCGCGGCCTCACACACAGGGGTATCGGGGCTGCACTCGAGGACAAAAGACTTGACGATCTGTCCGAGGGACACATCGGAGGTCAACAAGGAGTCGATGATGGCCTCGCCCGTCGGCAAGGTACTGGGCTCTGCGCCGGAATCAACCATATCAAGCATCACCTTATTACCGGGCACCAACCCGCTGTCCGGCAGGGCTATGCACGGAAATGACAAGGATCATCCCTGAACCTGACCCACCCACATGCCCGCGGCGGGAGGGCAGCAGGGTAACACGGTAAAGGCTGCGCGGGAGGGTGGGAAATGGTGCCGTTGAAGGGAATCGAACCCCCGACCTACTGATTACGAATCAGTTGCTCTACCAACTGAGCTACAACGGCTGCGTCAGGCTGACGTGCGAAGGGCGCAAGTATACTGAAAACACCGGCGCTGGCAAAGAAACCCGGCGGCGCTGTGAGATGTCAGGCGATGGGGGTCAGTCGGCGGAACGGACGCGGATGATCACATCGACCCCGGCAGCCACGGTGCCCTCCGGCAGCGGCGGCAGTTGCTCAATACCCAGTATCGGCAACGGAACGTCGGTCAGTTCGCCGGTATCGATGTTGAAGAAATGGTGATGCTCCGAGGTGGTCGAGTCGTAGAACACCCGGCTCGGGTCGACGATGACCTCTCGTACCAGCCCCTTGCGGGCGAACAGGTTGAGGGTGTTGTACACCGTCGCCTTGGAGACATGATGACCTTCACTGTTGACCTGGGCCAGCAGTTGATCCGCGGACAAATGCTGCGGCCGGGCGAACAGCATCTGGCCGATCTCCACGCGCTGCTGGGTCGGGGTCACGCCGTGCCGATGCAACAGGTCGATAACCTCACGACGATCAAGGCGTTGTTTGTCGTTGGCATTTTCCATGATCCCGAGTATAGCGATAGGTTAAGAATGGGTCTAGATGGCAAATCAACACTGCCATCTTAAAAACCCTTCTATGGGCAGGCCATATCTCATTGTCGGTAGCGCCGCACCCCATAGGCTGCGGGGTCCAGTAGCGGTGCCCGCCCCAACACCAAATCTGCCAGCAAGCGGGCCGAGGCCGGTGCCAGGACGACACCATTACGGAAGTGGCCACTGTTGAGATACAAGCCGGCCACTTCGGGGTGCTCACCTATGTAAGGTACACCGTCCGGCGAGCCCGGGCGCAGGCCAGCCCAGTGCCGCTCCAGTTCGCACGCTGCCAACGCCGGCACCAACCCGACCGCCGCCGCCAGCAACTCCTCCCGCGCCGCCGCAGTGGTCGTGCTGTCGAAACCCACCTCCTCCATGGTGCTGCCCACCAGCACCCGGCCATCCCGTCGCGGGATGACGTAGTGCCGCGGCCCCAGAATGATGCGCGACACCAGCCCGGGCGGGCCCCGGAACAGCAGCATCTGCCCCCGCACCGGGCGTATCTCCGGGCGGACGGCCAATTCCGCCAACAAACGCCCGCTCCAGGCACCGGCTGCCATCACCACGACATCGGCGGAAAAATCTCCCCGCATCGTCCGCACCCCCGCCACGCGCCCGCCGCGCACCAGCAGTTCCGTGACTTCACACCCCTCTTCGATCAAGCCCCCTTGCTTCACCAGGGCATGCCGCACCGCCCGTACCAGCCGCGGATTGCGCACCTGCGCCACATCGGCCATCCACAACGCCGCATCCCCGTCCGCCAATGCCGGTTCACACTGTCGCAACCCGACACCGTCCAGGAGTTCCAACCGGTACCCGAAGCGTTCGGCCCAGGAGCGGGCCTGAACCTGATCGGAGGTATCCAGCATCAGCATCCCGTTCCGCGTCCATTCCGGGTCTATCCCGCCCTCGTCACGCAGCCGCTCCGCCAGCTCCGGATACGCCGCCTGACTCCAGCGTGCCAACTCGGTCACCGGGTCGGGGTAGCGCCAGGGATACAGTGGCGAAAGGATGCCGCCACCGGCCCAGGACGAGGCGCGCCCGACTCCATTCATCTCCAGCAGGCGAACCCGGCAACCGCCGCTTGCCAGCTCCCGTGCCGACAAAAGACCGATAACACCGCCTCCGACAACCACGCAATCAGACAAAACCGCTACTCCCCTTCAATATTCCGCCGTCACCACCACCGAAAATACCGCAGGTGCAGGGTAAAACATTACGGTGCGGACCGGTAGCGCAGCATGGCCGTCCATCCGTCGCTCCATCCGCGCCGCCCGTCGACCGCCGGTTCCCCTGCCGCGAGGCTGTGCTAGTGTTCTGCTCATGAAAAACGTACGCGGATTTACCTTGGTCGAAGTGATGGTCACCCTGGTGGTGCTGGCCATCGTCCTGTCGTTCGCAGTTCCCAGCTTCAACACGTTGCTCCAGGACAATCGCATGACAACGCGAGCGAATGACGTTGTCATCGCGCTGAATCTGGCGCGCAGCGAGGCCATCAAGCGTGGCGCAGACGCCACCGTCACGGCGACGGGTGGCGACTGGAATAACGGCTGGACCGTGGCAGCCGGTGGGGCTGATCTTCGTATTTTCCCCGCCACCGCCGGTACCGTAACCATCACAGGGAGCATACCCGCCATCACCTATCGCGGAAGCGGCATGGCCACCCAGCTGACCGTTACTGTCTGCGATAGCGGCCGTACCGGCGAAACAGGCCGCCAGATCACCGTCGCAGCCACCGGCCGGCTGGCAATGGGCAATTTCGTGTGTGATTAATCCCCCGATGAGACATACACCGACCATGAACCGGAAAAATCCACAGGCAGCACAACTGGGCTTCAGTCTGATGGAGATATTGGTCACTGTACTGATCCTGGCCATCGGCCTGCTCGGCATGGCCAGCCTGCAGCTCAATGCCCTGCGCAACAATTCCAGCGCCCAGGAACGATCTCAGGCCACGGTGCTTGCCTATGAAATTGCCGATCGTATGCGCAGCAACCGTGTAACTGCACTGGCAGGGAACTACGACATCGGTCTTGGGGTTGCCGCCGTAGCCCCGACGGACTGTGCCACGGTAGTCTGCTCGCCAGCCCAGCTGGCCGGGTTTGACATCTGGCAATGGAAGGCCGATGTGGCCCGGCTGCTACCCGCCGGAGATGCCGCTGTCAGCACCGCTGCCGGTGGTATCGTAACCATAACCATCCAGTGGCTCGATGATCGTGCATCCAACTCCACCGTCACGTTCACGATGAGTACGGTACTGTGATTATGAAACAGCGGGCAAAGATCTCTCAAAGCGGCATCAGCCTCGTCGAAATGATGGTAGCCATCACTATCAGCCTGATCCTCCTGGCCGGGGTAATCCAGATTTTTCTCGGCAGCAAGCAGAGCTACCGGCTGAACGAAAATATGTCCCGTATCCAGGAAAGCGGTCGTTTCGCCATGGAATTCCTGGCCCGCGACATACGCATGATTGGCTATCAGGGATGCGCCAGCCTGGACTCTGTGCAACCCAACATCATCGCCGACCCGCCGCCCGTCGGAGGCTTCAGCAACGACGTTGTCGTCACAGGCATGGACAATGTTTCCAGCCTGAGCATCGGCGGGCTCCCGGTCAGGGATGGTACCGACACCGTCAGCATCCGTCGTGGCGGCGGCTGCCAAGCACGACTGTCCGGTAACATGACGGCAAACAATGCCAATATTCAGCTCACCGCTGACTCGTCCTGTTATGCAGCAGGCGATATTTTGTTCATTTCCGACTGCAAGGATGTCGATATCTTCCGTGCCAGCAACGTTTCCCAGGCTGCCGGCACCATCACGATCGCCCACGCTTCCAACGTCAATACATTCAACTTTCTTTCCAAGGCCTACAACACCGATGCCTTCGTTATGAGATTCACTGACTTTGTTTATTTTGTGTCTGGCGAAACGCTATACCGCGATGACCAGCCACTGGTCGATGGTGTGGTCAACATGCAGATCCTCTATGGCATAGACACCGACAATGATCGCGTCCCTAACCAATATGTCTCGGCGGGTACCGTAGCGGACTGGAGTAGCGTGGTGGCCCTGCGTGTCAGCCTGCTGCTTGCCGGTCCTGATAATGGTGTGGTGACCGCAGCCCAAACCGTCTTCTACGATGGCATAAATCAAGTCATGCCTGATCAGCGTCTGTACAGGACATTCACCAACACCGTCGGTATTCGCAACCGCCTGCCCTGAGGTATAACGACATGGAACGGTTTAGCAAAATGAATATCCGACCGCGCCGCCCGATTCACCCGGCCCTGTCACAACAACAGGGGGCAACGCTTATCGTTGCACTCATTATCCTGTTGCTGATGACCATCATCGGCACCGTTGCTATGCAGGGAACCACCCTGGAAGAACGCATGGCGGGTAATACCCGTGACATGAATCTTGCATTTCAAGCATCCGAGGCCGCATTGCGCGCCGGCGAAGGCTGGCTGCAGAATCCCGCCAACCTGGCAACGGCCGAAACCAACCAACCCATGCGTTGTCCTGACAATTGCCCGGACCCCGAGAACTGGGACGGCGTCACCCCCGCGCCTACCGGGTCGGTTGCCGGTATTGACAATGTCGCGGCAAACCCTGTGTATCATGTGGGACCTCCTCTACTGATACGTATCAATCCGGGCGCTCTGCCGCCGAAGTTCCGCAAGCGATATGAAGTTACGGCCTACGGTATGGGTGGCAGTGCGACGACTGTCACCATCGTACAATCGTCCACCATCGATCCTTGACCCTGCACTGCCACCAGCCTTACGCCAACACCCGATTTAAGCGTGTTTTCAAGGAGAATCACCATGAAGACCCATATGACCCATCTCCGCAGTATCAAGGGGCTGACCCTGGGTCTGGCCCTGGGCCTTGTTACCGTTGCACCCGCACAGGCCCAGGTCGACATCGCCAGTTCGCCGCTGTTCGTTACCTCGAGCATCGAACCGAACATCATGTTCATCCTTGACGACTCCGGGTCAATGCAGTGGGAGATCATGCCGGACGAGCATATTTCAAACGAGGCGTACTACATGTACGGACGTATTAACTATCTATACGGCTCAAACGTAGGCTACACCGACCGCGCCCCCAGTTTTGCCGACGGCGATGTATATGGCGCCTTCACCCGCACCGCACAATTCAACCCCATGTATTATGATCCGGCTATCACCTACACGCCCTGGCCCCAAGCAGCCAACAACGGCGCGCTGATGCCCAATGCCGATCCGGCTGCCGCGTACCATAACCCGTTGCGCCCGGCGCGCGGCACACGAAATCTGACGGCAAACAACACGCGCAACGCCAGTTGGAGAAACTGCACCACTATTACCCGTGATGCCGTCACCAACGTATTCTCGTTTTCAGGTTGCACATCCTTCACCGCAAGCCAGACCTTTTGGCCCGCCGTCTATTTCGTGCATGATGGCAGCACAAACTATGCCTGGACCAATTTCACCAAAGTGGAAATCCGCAGCACCACAGCGACCTATACCGGCCATGGCCGCGAAAACCGCTCCGATTGTGCTGCTGCACCGACCTGTACCTACGCCGAGGAAATCCAGAACTTCGCCAACTGGTACACCTACTACCGTTCGCGCATCCTCGCCGCGCGTGGCGGTGTCAGCCGCGCCTTCGCCCAGCAGGGTGAAGGTATGCGGGTGGGTTATGCCACCATCAACGCCGGCTGGTCCACCGTGGATGGCGTCGGCACCAGCAAAATCGTGCGTGGCGTTCGGCATTTCGCCGGCACAGATCGTGAGCAGTTTTTCAACCTGCTATATGACAGAGATATCCCGGCAGCCGGTACGCCCCTGCGACTGTCACTGCAGGCTGCCGGCAACTACTTCAGCCGTACCGACAACCGCGGCCCCTGGGGTGCCAATCCCGGCACCAACGACACGACACCGCACCTGCAGTGCCGCCAGAGCTATTCCATCTTGACGACCGACGGTTACTGGAACGGCTCCGATCCCAGCGGCATAGGCAACTCCGACGATGCCAATGGCCCCGTCCATACCGCGCCGGATGGCAGTACGTTCCAGTACATCCCCAAGGACCCGTACCGGGATGGCAACACCAACACGCTGGCGGATGTCGCCATGCATTACTGGAAAAACGACCTGCGTACGGACCTGGCCAATGAGGTTCCCACCAACCCGCAGAATGAGGCCTTCTGGCAGCACATGGTTACCTTCGGCATAGGCCTCGGTGTTACCGGTTCCATCGTTCCGCAGGATGCATGGGATGCAGTAACCAACGAAACGGCTATCAGCTGGCCGAATCCTTTCGGCTCCTCACCGGCAAAAATCGACGACCTGCTGCACGCCAGTATCAATTCACGCGGCGGCTTCTTCAATGCTGGTGATCCAGAAACATTTGCCACGCAACTCAACGAGGTGCTAGATGCCATCGTGGCACGCGTGGAAAGCTCCGCCACCGCTGCAGCCGCCAGTTCGGCGTTCTTGCACACCGGTACCAAACTCTATACCGCCGGCTTCCGCAGCGGCGACTGGTCCGGCATGCTGAGCGCACACAATATCAATCCGGACGGCAGTCTGGGCAGCATCGCGTGGGATGCAGAAGCGCAGTTACGGGCGACCACACCTGCCTCGCGCAATATTTTCACCCGCAACAGCACCACCAATGCCACCGTGGCGCTAGAGCTTGCCAACCTCAGCACGGCACAGCAGACCGCCCTCAATCGCTCGCTGACCAACACCACGGACAGCCTGGGTGCCAACCGCATCGACTGGCTGCGCGGCAATGACGCGGCCCACGCGTCCTTCCGCAACCGTTCAGGCAGCGGCGAGTTGCGCCTCCTTGGCGACATCATCAACTCCAACCCGCAGTTTTCCGGCAACATCGACTTCGGCTACCGTCTACTCGAGGGTACCGAGGGTACGAGCTACATCACCTTCCGCACTACAGCCCCCGTCACCACCCGCCCGGACATGATCTATGTGGCGGCTAACGACGGCATGCTGCATGCGTTCCACGGTGAAACGGGTGAGGAAGTCTTTGCCTACATGCCCAGTACCCTGCTCCTGCCGGAAGGTACGGATACATTTGCCCGCATCAACCGCCTGATGGACCCGGACTATACCCATCGCTATTTCATGGATGGCACAGTGGCGGTCGGCGACGCTTATGCCACCTCTTGGGCCAACGGCGGTAGTGCCGGCTGGCGCACGGTGGTGGTAGGTTCCATGGGTGCGGGTGGGCGTACTGTGTATGCACTCGATGTCACCGATCCCACCTCCAGCGGCAATAAGGTATTGTGGGAGTTCAATGACGCCGATCTCGGTTATAACGTCGGGCAGCCAACCATCGCACGCATGATGAATGGTGATTGGGCGGCGATCTTTGGCAATGGCTACAACAGCGCCAACCATCGCGCCGTGCTTTACATCGTGCGTCTGCGCGATGGTGCATTGCTGTCCAAAGTGGATACCGGAATCGGAAGTGCTGCCACTCCCAACGGGATGGCGTCACCGCTGGCCTCCGATTGGACCGAGGGAGATATGATTACCCGCCGCATCTATGCCGGCGATCTGCAAGGCAATCTGTGGCGCTTTGATGTCTCGGGCAATCAGAGCCAATGGAGTCATTCCAGCAACCGCATGGTCCTGTTCCAGGCCAGGGACGCCGGTGGCACACCGCAACCCATTACTACCCGGCCCGGTGCACGTCCTTTGCTGAATGTCGAATACAACCCGCTGATGGTCGTGTTCGGCACGGGTAGCTTCTTCCGCGACCAGGACAGCACGTCAACCCAGGTACAGACGCTGTACGGCATTATCGACAATGCAACCTTGGTCAATCGTAATGAGTTGCTGCAACAGGAGATTACCTGGCAGGGCGATGTCACCTTTGGCAGTTACACCTATACCGTGCGCACGGTGTCCAGCAACGACGCGCTGGCGACCCACAAAGGTTGGTATCTCGACCTCATATATGCCGGTAATGCCGAGGGCGAGCGCGTCATCAGTGCGCCCACCTTCCCGACCGGACTCACCCAGAACAGGGTCCGCTTCAGCACACTGATCCCGAATAACGACCCCTGCAGCAGCGGCCGCAGCGGTTTCATCATGGATCTTATGCTGAGCGATGGCGGTGCCAACCAGCTCGCTGTCTATGACTTGAACCGGGATGGTTATTTCACCGATAGCGAAAACTATAGCGGCCTGGGTGGTGGCACCGGTGAGGAATTGGTCACTATCCGTGATGCGGGTATCGAACGTGGCTATCTGGGTGACGGGACAGTCTTGCCACCGATGAGCATCGGCGGCAAAGAAGGACGTGAATCCTGGAAACAACTGCGCCCGGCCATAGATGATTAAGCAAACATTAATCGCAGAAGCTCTGCACACAAATGTCATCGAGGATAATTATCATGCTCAGACACGCGATCGCACTAGCCGCACCGCTCTGCCTCGTATCGGCCAGCGTGCTGGCACAGCCCCAACTGCTCGGCGAGTTGGAGGCATCGGACAGCAAGCAGCGCATCATTCAGGTCGGAGGTGAATCGTTCAATATCGCACGAGGCGTCAAGGTAACAGCAGAAGGCGGACAGATTGTTGACCCATTCCTGCTGCAGCCTGGCCAACCCATCGGGCTGTCATGGCAAGACTCAGACACAACACGAACGGTTACACATATCTACGTGTATGATCGGTTGCCGCAATAGGAAAGCCTCACACAACCTATCCTAAGGTGCAGGTCTCATGAAAAACAGACAACACGGATTCACCCTGATTGAATTGATGATCGTCGTAGCCATCGTCGGCATCCTCGCCGCGATCGCCTATCCTACCTACACAGAGCAGGTACGCAAATCCAGGCGGGCCGAGGCACAAGCAGCCCTGATGGGGCTGGCTAATGCGATGGAACGCTACTTCACGTCCAACAGCACGTATGTCGGCGCTGCAGATGGCGCGGGAGTTCCACTGATTTACGCAACACAGGTACCAATTGATGGAGGCACCGCATTTTACAACCTGCGTATCACCGCCGCTGACGGTACGAGCTACATGTTACAGGCCACGGCTGTCGGCAGCATGGCCAGTGACGCAAACTGCGGCAACCTTACCCTTTCATCCACAGGCGTTCGCGGTGAAACGGGCTCTAAAACAGTAGATTACTGCTGGAGCCGATAGCAGGGAGGTGTCTGCACGAGAGCACGATGAACGCGGCGAATTGATACCAAGCCCCACAACCCGATGGCCGACAAGAGCCGGACCCGGTGGTCTGGCTTTTTGCATCGCAAGGGCTGATTGCTCTCTGTGGCTTAACCCTTGCGTAACTCCTTCGGCAACGGAAAGGCATGGTTCTCCACCACACAGCCGTCCACAACGAATTCGTCGGCCCCCAGTTGGCGCAGGCGCTCGAGCACTTGCTGTACCAGGACATCCGGCGCCGAAGCGCCGGCGGTAACGCCGATGACGGGCTTTCCCTGCACCCATTCAGGCAACAATTCCTCGGCGGTGTCGATAAGATACGCCGGCGTGCCGCAGCGCGCCGATACCTCGCGCAAGCGGTTGGAATTGGAGCTGTTGGGTGAACCGACCACCAGCACCACATCACACTGAGCCGCCAGGCGCTTGACCGCATCCTGCCGGTTCTGGGTGGCATAGCAGATGTCATCCTTGCGTGGCCCCTGGATGGCCGGGAAACGTGCACGCAACGCATCGACTACCGCAGCGGCATCGTCCACGGACAATGTCGTTTGTGTGACATAGGCCAGATGTTCAGGATTTTTTACCTGCAGGGCAGCGACATCAGCGGCATCTTCCACAAGATAGATCGCGCCGGCATTGCCACCCTCGTACTGTCCCATCGTGCCCTCTACCTCGGGATGGCCGGCATGGCCGATCATGATGACTTCGTGGTGAACCTGGGCATGGCGATCCACCTCGATATGCACCTTGGTTACCAACGGACAGGTGGCATCGAATACACGCAAACCGCGTCGCTGTGCTTCCTGCTGCACGGCACGCGGGACACCGTGGGCGCTGAAGATAACAGTGGCTCCGTCCGGCACCCGATCCAGTTCGTCGACAAAGATCGCACCCTTGGCACGCAGGTCCTCAACCACATAGCGGTTGTGCACGACCTCGTGACGCACGTAGATCGGCGCGCCGAACAGTTGCAAGGCCCGCTCGACGATCTCGATGGCACGATCGACGCCGGCACAAAAACCACGTGGGTTGGCGAGGATGACCTTCATGCCTGCACCGCCAGAATTTCCACATCGAAATTCAGGGTGTGTCCCGCGAGGGGATGATTGAAATCCACCGTCACCTGCGTCTCATCGAGTGCCGTTACGGTACCGGGAACCTCATCGCCGGCAGGGGTGGTGAAGGCGACAATCACCCCGGGGGCCAGTTCCATCTCCGCCGGAAAATCGCTCCGCGGCATGACATGCACGGCCTCGGCGTCTCGATAGCCAAATCCCTGCTCCGGGCTGACGCTGTATGCTGCGCGCTGCCCAGCCCGCATGCCGAGCAGAAAATCTTCCAGCCCTTCCAGCATGGTTCCATCCCCCAGCACGAAGTCCAGCGGCTCACCGCCACGGCTGCTGTCCGCCTCGGTACCGTCTTCCAGCGTGATGGTGTAGTGCAACCGGACGTGGCTGCCGCGAGTGATTTCTGCTGCCGGGTTCATCGGCGGACTCCTGAGATGACATTTCTGACGTTGTGGCGGGCGGGCATTCGAGCGCAGACTGTGCATCAGGCGCTGCGCTCTCCACGTAACGCGTCAAGCAGCAGCATGATGGCCCCGACAGTAATGGCGGAATCAGCGACGTTGAATGCCGGCCAGTGCCAGTCACCATAGTAGAGATCGATAAAGTCCACCACATAACCCAGCCTGATGCGATCCCATACATTGCCCAAGGCGCCGCCAAGGACCAGTGCCAGAGCCGCCGCCAGCCACACCTGATGCCGCTGCAGCTGACGCAGCCATGCAATGAGTGCCGCGCTGACGGCAACGGCAATGGCCACAAAAAACCAGCGTTGCCAGCCACCGGCCTGGCTCAGGAAGCTGAACGCGGCGCCGGTATTGTGCATCAGGGTCAGATTGAACAACGGCAACACCGCCACCGGTTCATGCAGGGCCAGCTTGGCCGTGGCCAACACCTTGGTGAATTGGTCCAGAGCAATCACCACGACCGACAGCCACAACCATTTCAGCATCGAGTTGCTCCCGCTGCGCGCATATCACGCAAAGCGCCTTGTCTCTCCGCTGCCGGCGACGTTGTCGATGCAGCGGCCGCACAACTCCGGATGCTCGGCGTGGCTACCGACATCCTCGCGCCGGTGCCAGCAGCGCACACACTTCGGATGCTCCGAAGGCGTCACCAGAATCCACATCTCGTCGCCGCTCTCCAGCTTGGAATACACCGCCGATGCCGGCCGCGCAATTTCCCGATGGACGCGCGCATAAGAGGTGATCAGCACGAAGCGCAGTTCATCACCCAATTGTGCCAGTTGCGCATAGAGCTCGGCGCCGCAGTAAAGGTCCACCTCGGCCTCGAGACCGGCACCAATGCCGCCAGCCGCGCGTACCCGCTCCAACTCCTTGTAGACAGCGTCACGCACAGCCATTACCTGCTGCCAGTACGCCATATCCATGGCCGGAGCGGTTCCCGCATCAGCATCAGCGGAAAGCTCATACCAGGTCGCCAGAAAGACCGATTCATCCCGTGCGCCGGGAAGGTGCTGCCAGATCTCCTCGGCGGTAAAGCTGAGGATCGGCGCCATCCAGCGGCTCATCATCTCGAGGATGTAGTACATCGCCGTCTGGGTGGAACGGCGCGCGATGGAATCGGCCTGCGTCGTGTACTGACGGTCCTTGATCACATCCAGATAGAAGGAGCCGAGATCGACTGAACAGAAATTGTGCAATGTCTGATAGATTAGATGGAACTCATATCGCTCATAGGCCGACAGTATCTCCTTCTGCAACTCGATGGCCCGATTCACCACCCACACGTCGAGCGCCACCATGTCCGCGAAGTTGACCGTATTGACGGCCGGATCGAACCCCTTGATGTTGGCCAGCAGGAAGCGCGCCGTGTTACGGATGCGGCGATAGGCATCGGCGGTACGCTTGAGGATATCGTCGGAGATGGTCATCTCGCTGCGGTAGTCGGTGGAGGCCACCCACAGGCGCAGGATATCGGCACCGAGGCTGCTTACCACCTTCTGCGGGGCCACCACGTTGCCCTTGGACTTGGACATCTTCTGTCCCTTGGCGTCGACGGTGAAACCATGGGTCAGCACGGCCCTGTAGGGCGCCTTGCCGGTCATCGCCACCGCGGTCATCAGCGAGGACTGGAACCAGCCGCGATGCTGGTCGGAGCCCTCCAGATACAGATCGGCCGGCCACTGCAGGCCATCGCGCTGCTCCAGCACGCAGGCATGGGTGACGCCGGAATCGAACCAGACATCCAGCGTGTCGGTCACCTTGTCATAATCGGCCGCTTCGGCACCAAGCAGTTCGGCGGCATCCAGCTCGAACCACGCATCGATGCCCTTCTGCTCCACTCGCCTGGCGACCTCCTCGATCAGGCGCGAGGTATCCGGATGCAGCGCGCCGCTGGTCTTGTGCACGAACAGGGCGATGGGCACGCCCCAGGTGCGCTGGCGCGAGATGCACCAATCGGGACGTCCCTTGACCATGTTTTCGATGCGCGACTGCCCCCACGACGGGATCCATCCGTGCGCCTCGCCAATGGCGCTGATGGCATCCATCGCCCCCTGGCGCAGGCCATTCTGATCCATGCTGATGAACCACTGCGGCGTGGCGCGGAAGATGATCGGCGTCTTGTGGCGCCAGCAGTGCGGATAGCTGTGGCGCAGGGCATGGGCATGCACCAGTGCACCACGCGTGCGCAGTACCTCCAGCACCGAATCATTGGCCTTGAATACGTGCTGGCCTTCGAACAGCGGCGTACCGGGCAGGAACTTGCCATCGCCGCCCACCGGGTTGTCCACCTTGAGGTGGTAGCGCGAACCGACCACATAGTCTTCCTGACCATGCCCGGGCGCGGTGTGCACGGCGCCCGTGCCCGCCTCGAGGGTGACGTGATCACCGAGAATGATCGGAACCTCACGCTCGTAGAACGGATGCTGCAGCTTGAGCCCTTCCAGCGCCGCACCCTTGCAGTAAGCAACGATGCGGTAATCGGCAACGCCATACCGCGCCATCGCGTCCTTCACCATCGGCTCCGCCAGCACCAACCGCTCCGGGCCGTGCTCACCGACGCCATCGCACTGCACTACGGCGTAATCGAAGTCGGCATTGAGGGCCACCGCCTGATTGGCCGGCAGGGTCCACGGTGTGGTGGTCCAGATCACCACGCTGATCGGTCCCTTGCCTTCATGATCTTCCACATGATGCGCGCGCGCCATGAAGGCCTCGTCATCCAGCACGGTAAAGCGCACGTCGATGGCCGGCGAGGTCTTGTCCTCGTACTCCACCTCGGCCTCGGCCAGCGCCGAGCCGCAGTCCACGCACCAGTGCACCGGCTTGGAGCCCTTGTGCAGGTGGCCGCGCTCGATGATGCGACCGAGGGAACGAATGATGTCGGCCTCGAATTTGAAATCCATGGTGAGATAGGGATGGTCCCAGTCACCGAACACACCCAGGCGCTTGAAGTCTTCGCGCTGGCCGTTGACCTGCTCCGCGGCGTACTCGCGGCAGGCCTTGCGGAAGGCGGCGGGCGTCACTGCGGCACCGGCCTTGCCGATACTCTTCTCCACCTGCAGTTCAATGGGCAGGCCGTGGCAGTCCCAACCCGGCACATAGGGCGCATCGAAACCGGCCATGGTGCGCGCCTTGACGATGATGTCCTTCAGCACCTTGTTCACCGCATGGCCGATATGGATATTGCCGTTGGCATAAGGCGGACCGTCATGCAGGATGAACTTTCTACGTCCCGCGCCGGCCCGGCGCAGCTTGCCGTACAGATCCATCGCCTCCCAGCGCTTGAGCATCTCCGGCTCGCGCTTGGCAAGATCGCCGCGCATGGGAAAATCGGTTTCCGGCAGGTTCAGTGTGTGCTTGTAGTCACTCACGGTATGTCACTCATTGGCTTGCCGGCAGACTTGGTGTCCTGCCAGGAGAAAAATTCACGCGCGTGCTGCGCGTCTACCAGAATCTGTTGCTTCAACGCCTCGAACGAGTCGAAACGCTGTTCGTCGCGGAGCTTGTGCAGGAAATCCACGTACACATGACGGCCATAGAGATCGCCGCTGAAGTCGAACAGATGTACCTCCAGCAGCGGCCGCAGCCCCTGCACCGTTGGGCGCACGCCGACATTGGCCACGCCGCGCCATGGCTCACCATCGACGCCGAACAGTTCCACCGCGAACACCCCGCTGATGGGCGAGGCCTTGCGGTGCAGGCGGATATTGGCGGTGGGAAAGCCGATGGTGCGACCGCGCTTGTCGCCGTGGGCGACGCGGCCGCACATGCGATAGGGCCGCCCCAGCAATTGTTCCGCCTGCTCCATGTCACCGCGCGCCAGTGCCTGACGGATGCGCGTGCTGGAGACGCGCTCGCCGCCCAGGGTAAAGGTGTGCATGTGCGCCACCTGAAAACCGTACTTCTCGCCCGCCGCCTGCAACATGGCAAAGTTGCCCCGGCGTCCGGCACCGAAGTGAAAATCGTCGCCCACCACCAGATAGCGCACGCCGAGCCCGTCGACCAGAATGCGTTCGATGAACGCCTCCGCCGGCAATGTTGCCAACCGCCGGTTGAACGACAGGCACAGCACGCGATCGACAGAGAAGCGGCGCAAGGCCAGCATCTTCTCACGCAGGCGCGTCAGCCGCGGCACGGCATTGTCCGGCGCGAAATACTCCTGCGGCTGCGGCTCGAAGGTGATCACCGTGGTCGGCACGCCGTATTCGTCGGCCTTCTCCGCCAGTTGCCCCAGCACCGCCTGGTGGCCGAGGTGGACACCATCGAAATTGCCGATGGTGGCGACACAGCCGTGGTGACGGGCGGATAGATTGTGCAGGCCGCGAATAAGCTCCATGACGGACAACGAAGAATTAAAGGGCAGTGATTATAAAGGAGTTTGCCGTCATCCGCGCCCCAGCAGCTGCCGCGGCCGCACGCCGAACAGCAACAGCACGGCAAAATAGACGACGGCGCCGAGGGGCACCCACAGCAAAAGTTGCTCCACCCGCATCGCGCTGCTCCATGCCGCCCACTGCTCCAGACTGCCCAACCCCCACCACAGCAACCCGCCCATGGCCAGTGCCGCCAGCAGTACCTGAGCGAACAGATGGCTCCAGCCGGGCTGGGCATGGTAGACCCCGTCGCGGCGCAGACGACGGAACAGCAGGCCGGCATTGAGCCAGGCCGACAAGGCGGTGGCCAGCGCCAGGCCGGCGTGCGGCCCTTCCCAGCCGGCCAGCACCATGGGCACCACCAGGCACAGGTTCAGCCCCATATTGGCCACCATGGCGTAGATGCCGATGCGTACCGGTGTGCGCGTGTCCTGCCGCGCATAGAACCCCGGAGCCAGTACCTTCACCAGGATGAAGGCCGGGAGCCCCGCGCCGAAGGCCATCAGGCTGAGGGTCGCCATGCGCACGTCGTGCGTGCCGAATTCGCCGTGCTGAAACAGGGTGGTGAGCAGGGGACCCGCGAGCAGGATCAGGCCGACGGTCGCCGCCGTGCCGATGAGCACCACCCAGCGCAGCGCCCAGTCCAGGGTACGGGCGAAGGCCTCCGGGTCGGCGGCGGCGTGCTTCTGCGACAGGCTGGGCAGGATCACCGTGGCCAGGGCGATGCCGAACACGCCGAGGGGAAACTCCACCAGCCGATCCGAGTAATACAGCCAGGACACGCTGCCGCTGACCAGGAAGGAGGCGATGATGGTGTCGAGCAGCAGATTGATCTGCACCACCGACGAGCCGAAGATGGCCGGCAGCATCAGCTTGAGGATGCGCTTCACGTCCGGGTCGCTCCAGCCCCAGCGTGGCCGCGGCAACAGACCGAGGCGGGCCAGAAACGGCAGCTGAAAGGCCAGTTGCACCGCACCGGCCACGAACACACCCCAGGCCAGTGCCACGATCGGTGTCTCGAACAACGGCGCCGCCCACCAGGCGGCGGCAATCATGCAGACGTTCAGCCACACGGGAGTGAAGGCCGGCACGGCAAAGCGGCCATAGGTATTGAGAATGCCACCGGCCAGGGCGGTCAGGGAGATGAACAGCAGGTAGGGAAAGGTGATGCGCAGCATCTCGCTGGTGAGCGCAAACTTCGCCGGCTCGTCGAGAAAACCGGGGGCAAACAGCGTTACCAGGCCCGGCGCCGCGAGCAGGGCCAGGGCGGTGAGCAGCAACAGCACCATCCCCAAGGCGCCGGACACGTCGGCAATCAGCCGCCGCACCTCGGCAAGGCCACGCTGGGTCTTGACCTCGGCCAGCACCGGCACGAAGGCCTGGGAGAAGGCCCCCTCGGCGAACAGCCGGCGCAGGAAGTTGGGGATCTTGAAGGCGACGAAAAAGGCGTCGGTGCCACTGCCGGCGCCGAACACATTGGCGAACACCATGTCGCGCAACAGGCCGAGCACCCGCGACAGCAGGGTCATCACGCCCACCACGGCGGTGGATTTCAGCAGTTTGGCGCTCATGTCCCCTGAATTTCTGTCTCGCCCGCAAAAGCCGCTATACTACCGCGCCGGCCCGCCGCCCCGCCAATTTTCTCGCACCCCGGCATTGACAGCGCGGGGCAAAAACAGCATATTATGCGCCCTTCGACTTTTTGACCGTATTTTGGGAGTACCGTCTTGGCCAATTCCGCACAAGCAAAGAAGCGCGCGCGTCAGGCTGAAAAGCATCGCGAGCAGAACAACGCCCAGCGTTCCGCTATGCGTACCTTCGTCAAGAAGGTGCTCAAGGCGATCGGCAGCGGTGACAAGGCCCAGGCCGAGGCGGCCTACAAGGAAGCTGTTCCCGTCGTGGACAAGATGGCCGGCAAGGGCCTGATCCACAAGAACAAGGCCGCCCGCTACAAGAGCCGTCTGAACAGCCGCATCCGCGCCCTGTAAGTTTTCGCGCCTGATCGTTAAAAAAGCCGGTCTCTGACCGGCTTTTTTGTTCGCGCTGCTCCTTGCAGGCCGGGGTTGCGCCCGACATGGAACTGCATCAAACCAGGATCAGGTTGTCGCGGTGGATGAGTTCCTCCTCGTCCACGTAACCGAGCAGTTCCTGAATGCGGCTGGTGGGCTGGCCCATCAGCTTGGCCGTCTCCTCGGCACTGTAGTTCACCAGGCCCCGCGCCACTTCATGCCCCTGCTCGTCGACGCAGGACACCATCTCGCCACGCAGGAAACGTCCCTCCACGGCCTTTACCCCCACCGCCAGCAGACTGCGGCCGGAGTCGCGCAGCACGCGCACCGCACCGGCATCGAGGACCAGCTTGCCGCGTAGTTGGAGGTGACCGGCCAGCCAGCGCTTGCGCGCCACCATCGGCTCCAGGTCGGGGGTGAACAGGGTGCCCAGCATCTCACCGCCGATGATACGGTCCAGCACCTTGTCCTCGCGGCCATAGGCAATCACCGTCTCGGTGCCGGAACGGGCGGCGAGGCGCGCGGCACGCACCTTGGTGAGCATGCCGCCGCGGCCCAGGGCGCCGGCACTGCCGCCGGCCATGGATTCCAGCGCCGGATCGCCGGCCTGCACCTCGTGCAGCAGCCTGGCGTCGGGATTGCTGCGCGGGTCCTTGTCGTACATGCCGGCCTGGTCGGTAAGGATCACCAACAGGTCGGCCTCCACCAGATTGGCCACCAGGGCCGCCAGGGTGTCGTTGTCGCCGAAGCGGATCTCGTCGGTGACCACGGTGTCGTTCTCGTTCACCACCGGCACCACCCCCAGTTCCAGCAGGGTGCGCAGGGCACTGCGCGCATTGAGATAGCGCTTGCGGTTGGAGAGGTCGTCGTGGGTGAGCAGGATCTGAGCGGTGTGCAAGTCAAAGTTCTTGAAGCGCGACTCGTAGGCCTGCACCAGGCCCATCTGTCCCACTGCGGCAGCCGCCTGCAGCTCGTGCAGCGCCTGCGGACGCTTCTTCCAGCCCAGCCGCGCCATGCCCTCGGCCACGGCGCCGGAAGACACCAGCACCACCTCGATGCCGCGCTTGCGCAGGGCGGCCATCTGCTCCACCCAGGCGCTGATGCCGTCGAGGTTCAAACCACGCCCGTCGTTGGTCAACAGGGCGCTGCCGATCTTCACCACCCAGCGTTTGGTCTGGGCAAGCTGCTGGCGTCGGTTCATGGCGGTCAAGAGTGCTTACTCCGATTCGGGAGCAGAGTGTTCTTCGTTTGCTGCGGTCGGCTCCGGGGGCGGCGCTGGCGGCTGCAGCTTGGCCCGCTCCGCCTCCAGATGCTCCATGATGCGGTAGGTTAGCTCGCGGGTTCCTTCGCCGGCAATGGCCGCAATGCGAAACACCGGGCCGGTCCAACCCAAGCGCTGCACGATGTCGCAGCAGTACTCGTCACGCAATTCTTCCGGGATCAGGTCCAGCTTGTTGATCACCAGCCAGCGCTCGCGCGCCGCCAGCGCCGGGCTGAATTTCTCCAGCTCGTGCTCGATGACCCTCACTGCCGCCACCGGATCGGAGTCATCCGGCGGCAACACGTCCACCAGGTGCAGCAGCAGATGGGTGCGCGCCAGGTGCTTGAGGAACTGGATGCCGAGACCGGCGCCTTCCGCCGCCCCCTCGATGATGCCGGGAATGTCGGCGATGACGAAGCTGCGGTGCAGGCCCACGCTGACCACGCCGAGGTTGGGATAGAGGGTGGTAAACGGGTAGTCCGCCACGCGCGGACGGGCCGAGGACACAGCGCGGATCAGCGTGGACTTACCGGCATTGGGCAGGCCCAGCAGTCCCACGTCGGCCAGCACCTTCAGCTCCAGGCGCAGATTGCGCACCTCGCCCGGGGTGCCCGGCTTGGACTCGCGCGGGGCGCGATTGACACTGCTCTTGTAGCGCAGGTTGCCGAGGCCATGGAAGCCCCCTTGGGCCACTTTGAGGAGCTGGCCATCGCTGACCAGATCGCCCAGCAGCTCGCCGGTGTCCTCATCGTAGACCTCGGTGCCCACCGGGACATCGATGGTCAAATCGGGCGCACTGGCGCCGGTCTTGTTGTTGCCGGAACCGGGCTCTCCGTTCTGCGCCTTGAAGCGGCGCTCGAAGCGGAAATCGGCCAGGGTATTCAGCGCGCCGACGGCTCGCAGAAACACGCTGCCGCCATCACCGCCGTCACCGCCGTCGGGACCGCCGAAGGGGATATATTTTTCGCGACGAAAGCTGACACAGCCGTTGCCGCCCTTGCCGGCCTCGACGCGTATGGTGGCTTCGTCAACGAATTTCATGGAAGAAAAGTTTCAAGTTACAAGTGTCGAGTTGCAAGTGAGATATCAGGGGCAGTAACAGGGGCGGCAGCTATGGCCTTTTCTTGTCACTTGGAACTTGTCACTTGCGACTTACAAAACAAAAAACCCCGCCATGGAAGACGGGGCTTTCTGCGCGGCCATCCACTGCCGGTTTATTCGGCGGGGATAACGCTCACGAACTTGCGGTTGTTCGGCCCCTTGGTCTCGAACACCACGCGGCCATCCGCCTTGGCGAACAGGGTGTGGTCCTTGCCACAGCCGACGTTCAGGCCCGGGTGGAAATGGGTGCCGCGCTGACGCACCAGGATGTTGCCGGCGGTCACCAGCTGGTCACCGAAACGTTTCACGCCGAGGCGCTTGGCGATGGAATCGCGGCCGTTACGAGTGGAGCCGCCTGCCTTTTTGTGTGCCATTGCTCTTTACTCCCGCGTTCAGCCGGCCTTGATGCCGGTGATCTGCAGTTCGGTGTAGTACTGACGGTGGCCCTGCTGCTTGCGATGGTGCTTGCGGCGACGGAACTTGATGATCATTACCTTGTCGTCGCGTCCCTGGGACTTGACGCTGGCAGTGACCTTGCCGCCGGCCACGTAGGGCGCACCGACCTTGATGTTGTCGCCGTCGGCGACCATCAGGACCTGATCGAATTCGATGTTGCCACCCGCATCCACGGGGAGCTTTTCCACCTTGAGGGTCTGACCTTCGGTCACCCGGTACTGCTTGCCGCCGGTTACGAATACCGCGTACATGACGAAATCTCCACACGATCGGCCCAGGGGCCCGGGCCGAAACCTAATCGAAAGACCGGCAATTCTAGCGGCTTCACCATCCCAGGTCAAACCCGAAATGAGGCGAAACCGCCGCTGCGGCCGGAAGGGCGGAAGTATAGCGCCTCGCCGCGCCGCTTGACACTCCCCCGCCCCTTACCTAGCATGCCCTGCTTCACTTTTTATCCATCATCCAAGCGGCCCACCATGGAAATCCAAGACGTTCTGGACCTGATTGCCGACGACAAGCAGGCCGTCGACCGGCTGATCCAGCAGCGCCTGGCCTCCAATGTAGTGCTCATCGACCAGATCAGCCACTACATCATCAACAGCGGCGGCAAGCGCCTGCGCCCGGTACTGGTGCTGCTGGCGGCCCGCGCCCTGGGTTACCAGGGCAGCCACCACATCGACCTGGCCGCGGTAGTGGAATTCATCCACACCGCCACCCTGCTGCACGACGACGTGGTGGATGCTTCGGAACTGCGCCGCGGCCAGCAGAGTGCCAACGCCGTATTCGGCAACGAGGCCAGCGTCCTGGTGGGCGATTTCCTCTATTCCCGCGCCTTCCAGATGATGGTGGACGTGGGCAGCATGCGCGTGATGCAGATCCTGTCCGACGCCACCAACACCATCGCCGAGGGCGAGGTGCTGCAACTGCTCAACTGCCACGACCCGGACACCACCGAACAGCGCTACATGGACGTGATCCACTACAAGACCGCCAAGCTGTTCGAGGCGGCCAGCCAGCTGGGGGCCGTGCTGGCCGGGCGTCCGGCGGATGAGGAGCAGGCCATGGCCCGCTACGGCATGCACCTGGGCACCGCCTTCCAGCTCATCGACGACGTGCTGGACTACAGCGCTTCCAGCGAGCAGTTGGGCAAGAACATCGGCGACGACCTGGCCGAGGGCAAACCCACCCTGCCGCTGATCTATGCCATGCGCCACGGCACACCCGAGCAGGCCGCGCTGATTCGCCGTGCCATCGAAAACGGCGGGCGGGAAAACATGGCGGAAATCACCGCAGCCATTGAATCCACCGGAGCCATCGCGTACACTTCGCGCTCCGCACGGCAGGAAGCCGATCGCGCCCTGGCCGAACTGGCGAATTTCCCGGATTCGCCCTACAAACAGGCCCTGGCGGCGCTGGCGGAATTCTCGGTCGCCCGCGCGTACTGAGTATGATTTTCGGGGTGTAGCTCAGCCCGGTAGAGCACTGCGTTCGGGACGCAGGGGCCGTAGGTTCAAATCCTATCACCCCGACCAACAAAGTCGTTCCCGGCCTTTCGGCCGGTGCGGCACAAACAAAAAACCCGCTGTCACAAGACAGCGGGTTTTTTGTTTTCTGTCGCCCGGCGGCGGCCAAGGGGCTTCGCCCTGACCGCCGCCGCACAGGTCAGAACGGGATATCGTCGTCGAAGCCGTCGAAGTTGTTGCTGCTGCCTGCCGGGCTGCTGCGTCCGCCGCCCTGGGCCGGCTGTCGCGCCGGCGGTGCCGACTCGGCCTCCTGACCGAAGTCGGCGCTGGAGGCGCCGCGCCCGCCTGCGCTGCCCAGCATCTGCATCTCGTTGGCGACGATCTCGGTGGTATAGCGGTCCTGGCCGCTCTGGTCCTGCCACTTGCGGGTCTGCAGGCGGCCCTCGATGTACACCTGGGAGCCCTTCTTCAGGTATTCGCCGGCAATCTCGCCCAGCCGGCCGAACATCACCACGCGGTGCCACTCGGTACGGTCCTGCATCTGGCCGCTCTGCTTGTCCTTCCACTGGTCTGTGGTGGCCAGGGTGATATTGGCGATGGCGCCGCCGTTGGGGGTATAGCGGACCTCGGGGTCGCGGCCAAGATTGCCGATCAGAATTACCTTGTTGATGCCTCGTGCCATGCTGCTGTCTCCACTGAACCTTGGTTGATTGTGTGCCCGTTCCCTGGGCATGACGGGGCATTGTATATCAGGACTCCGGCAGCGAATACCGCTCCAAGGCGGTCCGGTCCAACTGCTGGCTGTCCACCTTGAGGTAGGCCACCCCCTCCTCACCGTTGACCACCGCCTCCGCCACGCCGCGCACCGCCATCAACTCACCGGAAAGCATCGCGGCCTGGGACGGCGCCATGGTGCCGACCTTGAGCAGATGGCTGGCCAGGTAGCGCGGCTGGCGCATGCCCAGCGCCGCCAGCCACCACAGGCCCAGGGCGGCGGCGGCAAACAGAAACACGCTATACAGCCCATACAGGCCGTGCAGCCCGCCACCTACGGTGCCGCCGATAAAGGCGCCGATGAACTGCGAACTGCTGTACACCCCCATGGCGGTGCCGCGCGCATCGGCCGGGGCGAATTTGGAGACCAGGGAAGGCAGGGTGGCCTCGAGCAGGTTGAAGGCGGTAAAGAACAGCAGCAGCCACAGGGCCATGGCACCGAGGCTCTCGCCCAGCACGCCCATGCCGAGCATGGCCAGCGCCAGTGCTGCAATCGCCCCCAACAGCACTTGCTTCAGCTTGTGCTTCTTCTCCGCCACGATGATGAAGGGAATGGCGAGGGTAATGGCCAGCACCATCACCGGCAGATAGAGCAACCAGTGCCGCGCCGGGGCAAAACCGATGTCGCGCAATACCAGGGGCACCACCACGAAACTGGCGGTGAGCACCATGTGCAGGGTGAGGATGCCGAAATCCAGACGCAGCAGCTGGCCGTCACACAGGATACGGCCGAACTGCCCGGCTACCGGCTCAGCGTCGCGGTGACGCTGGGTGTGGGGCGGATTGGGCACCGCCAGCAGAAGCAGCGCGATGCCGCCCAGGGCCAACACGGCGGTAAGCCAGAAGATACCCGGTACGCCAAACCACTGGTTCAGCACGGGACCCAGCACCATGGCCACCACGAAGGACAGACCGATACTCATGCCGATGAAGGCCATGGCCTTGGTGCGGTGTTCCTCGCGGGTGAGATCCGCCACCAGCGCCATCACCGCCGCCGCCACTGCACCCGCCCCTTGCAGCGCGCGGCCGATGATCACGCCGTGGATCGAGTCCGCCAGCGCCGCCACCACGCTGCCTGCGGCAAACAGCAACAGACCCGCAACGATCACCGGCTTGCGGCCGAGGCGGTCCGAGGCCATGCCGAAGGGAATCTGCAGCAGCGCCTGGGTCAGGCCGTAGATGCCGATGGCCACGCCAATCAGCAACGGCGTGACATCGGCAAGATGTTCGGCATACAGGGCGAACACCGGCAGAATCATGAACATGCCCAGCATGCGCACGCCGAAGATGCCGGCCAGTGCGGCGGCGGCATGGCGTTCCTTCGCCGTCATGGAGATAGAGATCATCGGTGGATTCGTTCCTGACCCTGTAAAAAACAGGGGATTGCTTTGCGTCGAAGGAGGTCTCGGACGTATATTAACAAGTTCTTTTGTACCCGGAAAACGGCATGGACACCATACGCATACGCGGTGCGCGCACGCACAATCTGCAGAATATCGACATCGAACTGCCGCGCGACAAGCTCATCGTCTTCACCGGCCTGTCCGGCTCGGGCAAGTCATCGCTCGCCTTTGACACCATCTACGCCGAAGGCCAGCGTCGTTACGTCGAGTCGCTCTCCGCCTACGCGCGCCAATTCCTTTCCATGATGGAGAAGCCCGATGTGGATCACATCGAAGGGCTGTCACCGGCGATCTCCATCGAACAGAAATCCACCTCGCACAACCCGCGTTCCACTGTCGGCACCGTCACCGAGATACATGACTATCTACGCCTGCTCTATGCCCGTGCCGGCGAACCGCGCTGTCCCGAGCATGGCACGGTGCTGGAGGCGCAGACCGTCAGTCAGATGGTGGATCAGGTGCTGGCCCTGCCCGAAGGCACGCGTCTCATGCTGCTCGCCCCCATCGTACAGGAGCGCAAGGGCGAACACCTGCAACTGCTCGATGAGCTACGTGCACAGGGTTTCGTGCGCGCGCGCATCAACGGCGAAGTGGTGGAGCTGGATGCCGCGCCCAAGATGGACCTGCGCCGCAAACACACCATCGAGGCGGTAGTCGATCGTTTCAAGGTCCGCGCGGACATCGCACAGCGTCTGGCCGATTCGTTCGAGACCGCACTCAAACTGGCCGATGGCGTTGCGCGCGTGGTGTTCATGGATGGCGAGCAGGAAGAGCTGTTGTTCTCGGCCCGCTTTGCCTGTCCGCAGTGCGGTTACGCGTTGACCGAACTGGAGCCGCGCCTGTTTTCCTTCAATAATCCCTCCGGCGCCTGCCCGAGTTGTGACGGTCTCGGAGTGAAGCAGTTCTTCGATCCGGCCCGTGTCGTGGTGCATCCCGAACTGAGCCTGGCCGAAGGCGCCATCCGCGGCTGGGACAAGCGCACAGTGTACTACTTCCAGTTGCTCACCGCCCTGGCCGAGCACTACGGCTTCGACATCGATACACCGTTCAATCAGCTCAGCCATGAAGTGCAGCAGGTGATCCTGTACGGCAGCGGCGAGGAGGAGATCGAGTTCACCTACTTCTCCGAGCGCGGCTTCAGCCGCCAGCGGCGCGAACCGTTCGAGGGTGTGCTGCCCAACATGGAGCGGCGCTACCGCGAGACCGATTCCAACGTAGTGCGCGAGGAACTGGCCAAATATCTCAGCCAGAAGACCTGCCCCGATTGCCACGGCACGCGCCTCAATCGCTCCGCACGCCACGTGTATGTCGCCGGGCTCAGTCTGCCGGAGGTGTCGGCCATGCCGGTGGGCCGGGCACGCGAATTCGCCACCACCCTGACCCTGCCGGGACGCCGTGGCGAGATCGCCGCCAAGATCCTCGCCGAGATCGGCGCCCGCCTGACCTTCCTGGTCAACGTCGGCCTCGATTACCTGTCGCTGGATCGCAGTGCCGACACGCTGTCCGGCGGCGAGGCCCAGCGCATCCGCCTCGCCAGCCAGATCGGCGCCGGCCTGGTGGGCGTGATGTACATCCTCGACGAACCCTCCATCGGCCTGCACCAGCGCGACAACGAGCGCCTGCTGGAAACGCTGACGCGGCTGCGCGACCTCGGCAATACGGTCATCGTGGTGGAGCACGACGAAGATGCAATTCTGCGCGCCGACCATGTGGTGGATATCGGCCCCGGCGCCGGGGTGCACGGTGGCCGTATCGTCGCCCAGGGCACACCAAAACAGATCCTGGCCAATCCGGAGTCCCTCACCGGCCAATACCTGTCCGGCGCCAAGCGCATTCACGTCGGCGGCGAACGCACACCACCGGACCCGGCACGGCAGATCGCCATCCGTGGCGCCAGCGGCAATAACCTGAAGGGCGTGAATGTCGATATCCCTGTGGGCCTGCTCACCTGCGTCACCGGTGTCTCCGGCTCCGGCAAGTCGACGCTGATCATCGACACGCTCTACCGCCACGCCGCCCTGACCCTCAACGGCAGTGGTGAAGACCCGGCCCCCTGCGCCGAAATCATCGGTCTGGATCAGTTCGACAAGGTGGTGGACATCGATCAGAGTCCCATCGGCCGCACGCCGCGCTCCAACCCGGCCACCTATACCGGCCTGTTCACCCCCATCCGTGACCTGTTTGCCGGCACCCAGGAGGCGCGCAGCCGCGGCTACAGCCCGGGCCGTTTCTCCTTCAACGTCAAGGGCGGCCGCTGCGAGGCCTGTCAGGGTGACGGCCTGATCAAGGTGGAAATGCACTTCCTGCCCGACATCTATGTGCCGTGCGACGTGTGCAAGGGCAAGCGCTACAACCGTGAAACGCTGGAGGTGCGCTACAAGGGCAAGAACATCTACGAGGTGCTGGAGATGACGGTGGAAGACGCGCGCGCCTTCTTCGATGCCGTGCCGCCCATCGCGCGCAAATTGCAGACACTGATGGACGTTGGCCTCACCTACATCAAGCTGGGCCAGAGCGCCACCACCCTGTCCGGCGGCGAGGCACAGCGCGTCAAACTGGCGCGTGAACTGTCCAAGCGCGACACCGGCAACACACTGTACATTCTTGACGAACCAACCACCGGCCTGCACTTCCACGATATCCAGCAACTGCTCGACGTACTGCATCGCCTGCGTGACCACGGCAACACCATCGTGGTCATCGAGCACAACCTCGACGTCATCAAAACCGCCGACTGGATCATCGACATGGGCCCGGAGGGTGGCGACAAGGGCGGTACCCTGGTCACCGCCGGCACGCCGGAACAGGTGGCGGCCTGCACAGACTCCCACACCGGCCGCTTTCTCAAGCCGCTGCTGGAGCGCGAACGACAGGCACGGAAGAAGAAATAGCGCGCTACACCGTTTGCGTCGCGCCGGCTCCCTGAGAAGCGGCCTGCACGGCTACGGGCGTACCGATGGAAAGACCGAGTTCCTGCGCCGCGCAGCCCTGATTGACGGCCAGCTCAACGAGGCCGTTGGCATTTTCGTACCAGAATGCCCCGCCTGCAGCCGCTGCACCGAAGGTAACGGCATGATGCAGTTGCCGACCGGCCACGGAAAGAACGGTACCCGGCGCGACACCGGCTGCGCGCAAGCCGGTCATGGCATTGCCGAAGTGATCAATGTAGATCACCTCGGCCAGATCATCGGGCCAGTCGTTGCTGGAGCTTTCCACCGTCACCCCCGGAGGCGGCTCACCACGCGCCAGCCTCGCCGCCACCGGCGCGAATAGATCGCGGCCATGAAAACTGGCGGAAAGATGTGCTGGCCGCCAGGTGATCTCCCAGCAACGGCACAGTGCGGCACGGCGCGTGATCAGTTCGAACAGACCATTGTCGGGCCCGACATACCAGCGCCCATCGGCCTCGACGATGACCGGACGGCGCGATGCCGTGCCTACACCGGGATCGATCACCGCAACGAACACGCTGCCGGGGGGAAACTCCCCCGCATAGGCCGCCAGCAGGTAGGCGCTGGCCCGGGGATTACAGCGTGGTGCATCGTTGAACAGGGTGAGCACCGGCACACCCGGTGCCTCGCGCAGCAGCACGGCCTGCATCTGCCCCATATAGGGTCCGCCGGCGCCAAAATCGGTCATCAACACCAGCATCGCTTTTACCTCCCGGATATTGTGCCCGGCACCCGGCCCGTGGCCACACCAGCCGGTGCCCCCAGAATCCATGCCTGGAAAACAAAAAAGCCGGGCAAGCCCGGCTTTTTGTCGGCACCTTGTCGGTGACTTATTCCTCGCTGGCCTCGACTGCCTCACCACCCTGTTCCGGACGGTCAACCAGCTCGACGATGGCCATCGGCGCCGCATCGCCGGCACGGTAGCCGCACTTCAGGATGCGCAGGTAACCGCCCGGACGCGCCTGGTAACGCGGCCCCAGCTCGTTGAACAGCTTGGTCACCACATCACGGTCGCGCAGGCGGGCGAAGGCGAGACGGCGCTTGGCGACGGAGTCGACCTTGGCCATGGTGATCAGCGGCTCGGCGACGCGACGCAGCTCCTTGGCCTTCGGCAGGGTGGTCTTGATGATCTCGTGCTGCAGCAGCGAGGCCGCCATATTCTTCAGCATGGCCTTGCGGTGGCTGCTGTTGCGGCTCAGTTGCCGACCAATATTACGATGACGCATGGGCGTATCCTTAAAATCCTAAACTTACGTTACAGAGGGCACGCAGCCGGGCTTACGCGCCGACCTTGTCTTCATCCTTCGCGCGCAGGCTTGCCGGCGGCCAGTTCTCCAGGCGCATACCCAGAGACAAACCACGGGAGGCCAACACGTCCTTGATCTCGGTGAGTGACTTCTTACCGAGATTCGGGGTCTTGAGCAGTTCCACCTCGGTACGCTGAATCAGGTCACCGATATAGTAAATGTTCTCAGCCTTGAGGCAGTTGGCCGAGCGCACCGTGAGCTCGAGGTCGTCCACCGGGCGCAGCAGAATCGGGTCGATGGCCGGCTCGGCCACATCCTGACGCGACTCCTTCTTGCCCTGCAGATCGACGAAGGCCGACAGCTGCTCCTGCAGGATGGTGGCAGCACGACGAATGGCCTCATCCGGCTCGATCGTACCGTTGGTTTCCAGTTCGATGATCAGCTTGTCCAGATTGGTCCGCTGTTCAACGCGTGCGCTTTCCACTGTGTAGGCCACGCGACGCACCGGGCTGAACGAGGCGTCGATCTGCAGACGGCCGATGGGACGGCTTTCTTCTTCACTGTTGAAACGCTGGTTGGCCGGCTGATAACCACGACCGGTGGTTACCTTCAGCGTCATATTCAACTCACCGGACTTGGTGAGGTGAGCGATGACATGATCCGGATTGAGCACTTCGACACTGTGATCCAGCACGATGTCGCCGGCGGTCACGGGACCGGGGCCCTTCTTGCTCAGCTTGAGGGTGGCTTCATCACGGCCAGCCATGCGCAGAGCGACACCCTTCAGGTTGAGCAGGATTTCAATCACATCCTCCTGCACACCTTCGATGGTGGTGTACTCGTGCAGTACGCCGTCGATTTCGACCTCGACAATGGCGCTGCCCACCATGGAAGACAGCAAAATCCGACGCAGCGCGTTGCCCAAGGTATGACCGAAACCGCGTTCGAGCGGCTCCAGGGTCACCTTGGCACAAGTGTCGCTGATCTTCTCCACGCCCACCAGGCGCGGCTTGAGCAATTCTCCAACTGAGCCCTGCATGTACAGTCCTCTCTCGTATCTGCTGGACCGAATACCTACGGCTACCGCGCCAGCCTAGGGCGCAGCCCACCGCTCCCTTACTTGGAGTAGAGTTCGACCACCAGCTGTTCCTGAATCTCGGCGGGCAACTCGCTGCGCTCGGGCTTGGCCTTGAAGGTACCCTGCAGCTTGTTCACGTCCACCTCGATCCACTCCGGAAAACCGCGCTGCTGCGCCAGCTCGACCGCCGCCTTGACCCGCAGCTGATCCTTGGCACGTGGGGCAACGGCGACGACGTCACCCGGCTTGACCATGTAACCCGGAATATTCACCTTGTTGCCGTTGATGGTCACACCGTTGTGGCGCACCAGCTGGCGCGCCTCGGAGCGAGACACGCCGAAACCCATGCGGTACACGACATTGTCCAGACGGGACTCCAACAGTTGCAGCAGGCTTTCACCGGTGTTGCCCTTGCCGCGATCGGCCTCGGCATAGTAGCTGCGGAACTGACGCTCCAGCACACCATAGACACGACGCATCTTCTGCTTTTCACGCAGCTGACGTGCGTAGTCGGACAGACGGGCGCGACGCTGGCCGTGCTGACCGGGGGGGAAGGGGCGATTTTCAATCGCGCACTTGCTGCCGAAGCACTTCTCGCCCTTGAGGAACAGTTTCTCGCCTTCGCGGCGGCACTGGCGACACTTGGAACCGATATACCTAGCCACTTTGTTCTCCTGCTTACACGCGACGCTTCTTGGGCGGACGGCAGCCGTTGTGCGGAATCGGCGTCACGTCGGAAATGCTTAGAATCTTGAAACCCTTGGCGTTCAGCGCACGCACCGCAGATTCACGGCCGGGACCGGGGCCCTGCACGCGCACTTCCAGGTTCTTCATACCGAACTCCAGCGCCTTGGCACCACAGTTCTCGGCAGCCACCTGGGCCGCGAATGGTGTGCTCTTGCGCGAGCCACGGAAGCCCGAACCACCTGAAGTCGCCCAGCACAGGGCGTTGCCCTGACGGTCGGTAATGGTAACGATGGTGTTGTTAAAGGACGCGTGGATGTGGGCGATGCCGTCCACGACGTTCTTCTTTACCTTTTTGCGAGTGCGGGAAGCCGCTGCTGCTTTTGCCATGTGTAAGTCCTAGTTAACAGCCTTGTCCGAACCTTAAGCCGGACGGTTGCCGATTACTTCTTGATAGCGCGACGCGGGCCCTTGCGGGTACGCGCATTGGTACGGGTACGCTGACCGCGCACCGGCAAACCGCGACGATGACGCAGGCCGCGGTAGCAGCCCAAGTCCATCAACCGCTTGATATTCATCGAGATTTCACGACGCAGGTCGCCTTCGACGGTGAACTTGGCCACCTCGGCGCGCAGACCTTCCACCTCCGCCTCGCTCAGGTCCTTGACCTTGGTCTCGGGACGAACACCAGCGGCGGCACAAATCTTCTGGGCACGGGTGCGGCCGATACCATAGATCGCGGTCAGCGCGATCACGGTGTGCTTCTGCACCGGGATGTTAATGCCTGCAATACGGGCCATCGAGCCTATCCTCAGCTATAAAACGGACGTCACCACCCACCAGGCAGTGAAACGCGCAATGTTACTGTTGAAACCCTGCTTGGTCAAGCGTCCATTATGACGGACGCAGCCAGCCTTAACCCTGACGCTGCTTGTGGCGGGCGTCGGTGGAGCAGATCACCCGTACCACACCTTTACGGCGGACAATCTTGCAGTTACGGCACACCTTCTTGACAGATGCCTGAACCTTCATCGTCGTTCTCCCAATATATAAAGTCCGGGCCGGCCTAACGGGGGAATCCCGCACCGCCATGGCCCTTGAGATTTGCCTTTCTCATCAGCCCTTCGTACTGATGGGACATCAAATGCGCCTGTACCTGCGCCATGAAGTCCATGGTCACCACCACGATGATGAGCAATGAGGTGCCGCCGAAATAGAACGGCACATTCCAATACAAAATCAGGAACTCCGGCAACAGACAGACCAGGGTGATGTAAATGGCTCCGGCCAGGGTCAGTTTGCTCAGAATACCGTCGATATAACGAGCGGTCTGCTCACCGGGTCGGATCCCGGGGACAAACGCGCCGGACTTCTTCAGGTTCTCCGCCGTGTCCTTCGGATCGAACATCAAGGCGGTATAGAAGAAGCAGAAAAACACTATCGCAGCGGCATACAGACCGACATACAGCGGCTGTCCCGGCGACAGGGTAGACGCCAGATCCGACAACCATCCCATGCCTTCGGCACTACCGAACATCCCACCCAGCGTCGCCGGGAAGAGAATGATACTGGAGGCAAAGATGGGTGGGATGACACCGGCCATATTCACCTTCAACGGCAGATGGCTGGTCTGGCCGGCGTACATCTTGCGCCCCATCTGTCGTTTGGCATAGTTCACCGTAATGCGGCGCTGTCCACGCTCCACAAACACCACAAAGGCAGTGACGGCGAGAGCGCCGGCGAACAGCACCAGAATCAGCACTGCATTCAACTCGCCGGTACGCGCCAGCTCCAACGTGCCACCGATGGCGGACGGCAACCCGGCGACGATACCGGCGAAGATGATCATTGAGATGCCATTGCCGATACCGCGCTCGGTCACTTGCTCACCCAGCCACATCAGGAACATGGTACCGGTCACCAGCGTAACCACCGTCACCAGACGGAAGGCCAGCCCTGGCTCGACCACCAGCGGCAGGTTTCCGGCGGTCTGCCCTTCCAACATAATCGCCACACCGATACCCTGGAATGTGGCCAGTGCCAGCGTGCCGATGCGGGTATACTGCGTAATCTTGCGCCGGCCTGCCGCACCTTCCTTGTTCAGCTGCTCCAGATAGGGCGACACCTTGGTCAACAGCTGCACGATGATCGATGCGGAGATGTACGGCATGATGCCCAAGGCAAACACGCTCAGGCGCTCCAGCGCACCCCCCGAGAACATGTTGAACATGTCGAGGATGCTGCCGCGCTGCTGTTCAAACAGAGCGGCCAGAGCGATCTGATCAATACCGGGAACCGGAATGTGCGCACCGATACGGAAAACCAACAACGCCCCCAGCAGGAACAGGAGGCGTTGTTTGAGTTCGGTCAGCTTCCCTCCACCGAGGGCGCTGGCCATCGCGGCACGACTGGCGCCCACTATTCTTCGACCTTGCCGCCGGCGGCCTCGATGGCCGCGCGCGCACCCTTGGTCACCGCCACGCCCTTGACGGTCACGGCCTTCTCCACGGTACCGGAGGCAATCACCTTGACGCGCTTGATCCCCTGACCGACGACATTGGCTGCCTTCAGCGCCAGCAGATCGACCACGTCCCCCTCCACCTTGGCCAGCTCATGCAGACGCACTTCAGCGGTATCGGCCGCCTTCTGGGAGCGGAAGCCAATCTTGGGCAAACGGCGCTGCAGCGGCATCTGGCCGCCTTCAAAACCGACCTTGTGGAAACCGCCGGCACGGGCCTTCTGACCCTTGTGGCCGCGACCGGAAGTCTTGCCCAGGCCGGAACCGATGCCGCGACCGAGTCGCTTGCCAACCTTCTTGGCCCCTTCAGCGGGCTTAAGCGTATTCAGGCGCATGTTCAAGCTCCTTCAACCTTCACCAGGTAAGACACCTTGTTGATCATGCCGCGGGTGCAGGGGGTGTCTTCCACTTCCACCGTCTGGTTCATGCGACGCAGACCCAGGCCGGCGGCACAAGCCTTGTGAGCGGCCAGTCGGCCGTTCAGGCTGCGTACCAGGGTAACTTTAAGAGTGTTCTTCTGTGCCATGGCTTATTCCAGAATCTCTTTTACCGTCTTGCCACGCTTGGCAGCTGCCTGCTCGGGTGAGGACATCGCTACCAGACCATTCATGGTGGCACGCACCACGTTATTCGGGTTGCTGGAACCGATGCACTTGGCCAGGACGTTGTGTACACCAGCCATCTCCAGCACGGCACGCATGGCGCCGCCGGCAATGATACCGGTACCTTCAGACGCCGGTTGCATGTACACCTTGGCCGCGCCGTGACGGGACGTCACCGGGTGCTGCAGAGTACCGTTGGCAACAGAGACCTGCTTCATGTTCTTGCGCGCCTTTTCCATCGCCTTGGCGATAGCGGCGGGTACTTCGCGTGCCTTGCCGGTACCGATGCCCACTTTACCCTGGCCATCGCCAACCACAGTCAGTGCGCTGAAGGCGAACTGGCGACCGCCCTTGACCGTCTTGGACACACGATTGACAGCGATGAGTTTCTCATTCAGGCCATCGGTGCTCGGAGTTACGTCAAATCCAGCCATAATCTAACCCTTAGAATTCCAGACCGTTTTCGCGAGCGGCATCAGCCAACGCCTTGACGCGACCATGATATTTGAAGCCGGCACGGTCGAAAGCGACCTTGGTAACGCCGGCAGCCTTGGCCTTCTCCGCCACGGCCTTGCCCACGGCGATTGCCGCTTCGATATTGCCGGTGGACTTGAGGCCACTCTTGATGTCGGCCTGCAGCGTGGAGGCGGCGGCAACGACCTCGGAACCATTCGGCGCGATCACCTGCGCATAGATATGGCGCGGGGTACGATGAATGCAGAGGCGATAGGCGCCCAGCTCCCGAATCTTGGCCCGGGCGCGCAGAGCACGGCGCAAACGCGAAGTTTTCTTGTCGTTCATATCTTAAGACCCTACTTCTTCTTGGCCTCTTTGCGGATGATCTTCTCATCCGCGTACTTGATACCCTTGCCCTTGTACGGCTCGGGGGGACGATAGGCGCGAATGTCTGCGGCCACCTGCCCTACCTTTTGCTTGTCGGTACCCTTGACCACGATTTCAGTCTGACTCGGGGTTTCGATGGTGATACCTTCCGGGGCGTCATACTTCACCGGATGGGAGAAACCAAGGGTCAGATTCAGTGTCTTGCCTTGCGCCTGGGCACGGTAGCCGACGCCGACCAGCTCCAGCTTGCGCTCGAAGCCCTGGGTCAGACCACGGAAAATGTTGGCAACCAGCGCGCGGGTGGTTCCAACCATAGCGATGTTGGCCGGAGTCTGGGTTTGCGGTGCAAAGCGCAACTCATTGCCTGCCATCTTGATGCTTACGTCATCGCGAACCACATGAGTTACGGCGCCCTTGCCACTCTTGATGTTGAGTGCCTGCCCCTCGACAGCCACCTGCACACCGGCAGGGATCACAACAGGATTGAGAATTCTTGCCATGTCACGCCACCTTTAAGAGACAAAGCACAGGACTTCGCCGCCGTGGCCGGCCTTGCGGGCGGCACGGTCGGTCATCAGACCGGCGGAAGTGGAAATGATGGCGATACCGAGGCCGCCACGGACTTTCGGCAGCTCGTTCTTGGCCTTGTACTGACGCAGGCCGGGACGGCTGACGCGGCGCAGTTCCTCGATGACCGGCTTGCCCTGGTAGTACTTCAAAGCAAGCTTCAGTACCGCCTTGCCGCTGGATGTATCCACCGAGAAGTCGGAAATAAAGCCTTCATCCTTCAACAGCTTGGCAATGTTTGCCTTGAGCTTGGAGGACGGCATCGAAACCTCTTGCTTCTGCGCACCCAGAGCGTTGCGGATACGGGTCAGCATATCGGCTATCGGATCAGTCATACTCATTGTATCGATATCCCTTGAGTTGGTTGATTCTTACCAGCTGGCCTTGCGCAGACCAGGAACGTCGCCACGCATGGTGGCTTCACGCAGCTTGTTGCGACCAAGACCGAATTTGCGGTAGTAGCCGTGTGGACGACCGGTCAGATTACAGCGGTTATGCTGACGCACCGGACTGGAATCGCGCGGCATCTTCTGCAACTGCAACTGCAGGGCATCGCGCTCTTCAAAGCCCAGCTCAGGATTCTTCAGCTTGGCCTTGATTTCGGCGCGCTTGGCGGCGTACTTGGCTACCAGCTTGGCGCGCTTCAGCTCGCGCATTTTCATGGAGGTCTTCGCCATGACTTGTGCCCCTTAAGACTTGAACGGGAAATTGAAGGCGCGCAACAGAGCGCGGCCATCATCATCGTTGGTCGCCGTGGTGGTGATAGTGATATCCATGCCACGCAGCGTATCGATCTTGTCGTAATCGATTTCCGGGAAAATGATCTGCTCTTTCACGCCCATGCTGTAGTTGCCCTGACCATCGAAGGACTTGGCACTGACACCGCGGAAATCGCGGATACGCGGTATGGCGATGGTAATCAGACGATCCAGGAACTCGTACATGCGATCCCCGCGCAGGGTAACCTTGCAGCCGATAGGCCAGCCTTCACGCACCTTGAAACCGGCAACAGACTTGCGGGCCTTGGTGGTAACCGGCTTCTGACCGGCGATTTTGGTCATGTCTGCCACAGCATGTTCCAGCACCTTCTTGTCGGCGATCGCCTCGCCCACACCCATGTTCAGGGTGATTTTGCTGATGCGGGGCACCTGCATGACATTGGCATAGCCGCGCTCCTGCATCAGCTGCGGCACAACCTTTTCTTTGTAAAACTGCTTCAGTCTAGCCATCATCGCCTACCCGACTTACGCGTCCACGACTTCGCCGTTGGACTTGAAGTAACGCACCTTACGGCCGTCCTCGAGGAACTTGATCCCGACCCGATCAGCCTTGCCCGTCGCACTGTTGAACAAGGCAACATTGGACACGTGGATGGAATGTTCCTTCTCCACGATGCCGCCCGGGATACCCTTGAGAGGATTGGGCTTCTGGTGCTTCTTCACCATGTTCACACCTTCGACCACTACACGGTCGTTGGGGAGAACACGCAGCACATTGCCACGACGCCCTTTGTTCCGGCCGGTCAGGACGACTACCTCGTCACCTTTTCTAATCTTGCGCATCTCTATTCACCCTCTGCCTTACAGCACCTCAGGTGCCAGCGACACGATCTTCATGAAACGCTCGCCACGCAGCTCGCGGGTCACGGGCCCGAAAATACGGGTACCGATCGGTTCGAGTTTGTTGTTCAGTAGCACGGCAGCGTTGCCATCGAAGCGAATCAGGGAGCCATCGGCACGACGCACGCCCTTGGCTGTACGCACCACCACAGCATTGTATACCTCCCCCTTCTTGACCTTGCCGCGGGGGATGGCTTCCTTGATGCTCACCTTAATAACGTCGCCAATCGTGGCGTAACGGCGGTGGGAGCCGCCTAAAACCTTGATGCACTGGACGACACGGGCACCGCTGTTGTCGGCCACATCCAGTTTGGTCTGCATCTGTATCATGGTTGTGTCTCCACACAATCACACTGGCCGGGAAGTAAAGGGGCGGCATATTAACACCAAACGGCGCCAAGCCCAAACACTTTTTATCCGGGCTCAGGCGCCGCCCCTACCGGCAGGGTGACGGTTTATCAGTCGTCAGCTAGCCTTCTCTACCACCTTGACCAAGCGCCAAGCCTTGCTCTTGGAGATCGGGCGGCATTCCTCGATGGTCACCACATCCCCTTCCTTGCACTCATTGTGCTCGTCATGGGCATGCAGCTTGGTGGAACGTTTTACGTACTTACCGTAGATCGGGTGCTTTACGCGGCGCTCGACCAGGACGGTAATGGTCTTGTCCATCTTGTCGCTGGTGACACGGCCGGTGACCGTGCGCACCACTTTGTTTTGTTCGCTCATTCTGCCTTACCTGCCTTCTGTTCCAGAATGGTCTTGATCCGGGCGATGTCACGACGCACGACCTTCACGCGGTGCGGCTGGGACAACTGGCCCGTGCCCTTCTGCATACGCAGGTTAAACTGCTCACGCAGCAGGCCGAGCAGCTCCTGGTTCAGCTCCTCGACACCCTTCTGCCTCAAATCGTTCGCTTTCATCACAGCACCGTACGGGTTACAAATGCGGTCTTCAGGGGCAGCTTGGCGGCAGCCAGACGGAACGCCTCACGGGCGATATCCTCGCCTACCCCTTCCATTTCATACAGCATCTTGCCGGGCTGGATCTGGGCCACCCAGTACTCCACGTTACCCTTACCGTTACCCATACGAACTTCCAAGGGCTTCTGGGTAATCGGCTTATCCGGGAACACACGGATCCAGATCTTGCCGCCACGCTTGACGTGACGGGTCATGGCACGGCGGGCAGCCTCGATCTGACGAGCCGTCAGTCGACCGCGCTCGATACTCTTGAGGCCGAATTCGCCAAAGCTGACCTTATTGCCGCTATTGGCCAGACCGCGGTTACGGCCCTTATGCTGCTTGCGGAATTTTGTGCGTTTGGGCTGAAGCATCTTCCCTACTCCTCAAATCAGTTGGCTGCAGCCTTTTCGGCCACTGCGCCGGCAACTTCGCCGCGGTCGAACACTTCACCCTTGAAGATCCATACCTTGACGCCGATGACACCATAAGTGGTGTGGGCTTCGGCGACGCCGTAATCGATGTCTGCACGCAGGGTATGCAGAGGCACACGACCTTCGCGTACCCACTCGCTACGGGCGATCTCGGCGCCGTTCAAGCGGCCGGCAACATTAATCTTCACACCCTGTGCACCCAGACGCATGGCGTTCTGCACGGCCCGCTTCATGGCACGGCGGAACATGATGCGGCGCTCCAGCTGCTGGGCGATGCTCTGGGCCACCAGGGTGGCATCCAGTTCGGGCTTGCGGACTTCCTCGATGTTGATGTGCACTGGCACCTTCATCATCTCGGAGACTTCCTGACGCAGACGCTCGATGTCTTCACCCTTCTTGCCAATCACCAGACCGGGACGGGCCGTATGGATGGTAATGCGGGCGTTGCGCGCCGGGCGCTCGATCTGCACTCGGCTGATGGATGCCTGAGCCAGCTTTTTCTGCAGGAACTCGCGAACCTTGAGATCCATGTGCAGAAACTCCGGGAAGTTCTTGCTGTCGGCGTACCACTTGGAAGTCCAATCCTTGGTGATGCCCAGGCGGATTCCGGTCGGGTGAACTTTGTGTCCCATTGCTGCCTCTCTGTTACTTTTCCGCGACCATCACAGTGATGTGACTGGTACGCTTGCTGATCCGGTTGCCACGGCCCTTGGCGCGGGCATGCATCCGCTTGAGAATCGGGCCCTCGTCAACGTAGATCTTGGACACCTTCAGTTCATCGATGTCCGCGCCCTCGTTGTGCTCGGCATTGGCAATTGCCGACTCGAGAACCTTCTTCACCATGTCCGCAGCCTTCTTCTGGCTGAAGGTCAGGGTCTGCAGGGCACGCTCCACCGGCATACCGCGAATCAGGTCGGCGACCAGGCGGCACTTCTGCGGCGAAATCCGTGCGTAGCGCAATTTTGCTGCCACTTCCATCGTCATCACCTCTTATTTCTTCGCCTTCTTGTCGGCCGCATGGCCGCGGAAGGTACGGGTCGGCGCGAACTCGCCCAGCTTGTGGCCAACCATGTTATCGGTAACCATCACCGGCACGTGCTGACGGCCATTATGGATGGCAATGGTCAGGCCGACCATGTCCGGCAGAATCATCGAACGGCGCGACCAGGTCTTGATCGGCTTCTTGACATTGCTGGCTACAGCTTGCTCGACCTTCTTCGCCAGATGGTGGTCGACAAACGGCCCTTTTTTCACTGAACGCGGCATCTATCAGCCCTCACCCATTACTTCTGGTTACGACGACGCACGATCATGTTGTCGGTGCGTCTGTTATTGCGGGTCTTGTAACCCTTGGTCGGCACACCCCAGGGGGTGGTCGGATGCTTGCCGAAGGTACGGCCCTCACCACCACCATGCGGATGGTCAACCGGGTTCATCGCCGTACCACGAACGGTCGGACGGATGCCGATCCAGCGCTTGGCGCCGGCCTTACCAAACTTCTTCAGGTTATGCTCACTGTTACCGACCTCGCCGATGACGGCGCGGCACTCGGCATGCACCTTGCGCATTTCACCGGAACGGAGACGCAAGGTGGCATAGCCGCCCTCGCGCGCTACCAGCTGCGCCGAGGCACCGGCGGAACGAGCCAGCTGGGCGCCCTTGCCAACCTTGAGCTCGACACAATGCACGGTGGAACCCACCGGAATGTTGCGCAGAGGCAGGCAGTTGCCAGCCTTGATGGGGGCGGCGGGACCGGACAGGATCTCGTCACCGGCAGCGATGCCGCGCGGCGCGATGATGTAACGGCGCTCACCATCCACGTACTTAATCAGCGCGATGTGCGAGGTACGGTTCGGGTCGTATTCCAGACGCTCGACGATACCGGGGATACCGTCCTTGTTGCGCTTGAAATCGATGACGCGGTAGTGTTGCTTGTGACCGCCACCCTGATGCCGCATGGTGATACGGCCCGCGTGGTTACGGCCACCCTGCTTGGTCTTCTTCTCCAGCAACGGCGCGTGGGGCGCACCCTTGTGCAGATCGGGGTTCACCACCTTGACGACAAAGCGGCGTCCGGGGGAGGTCGGTTTGAGTTTAACAATAGCCATTTTCGACGTCCTTCAAACGTTATTCCCCACCCATGAAGGAGATCTCTTGACCTTCCTTCAGGGTGACGTACGCCTTTTTCCAGTCGCTGCGCTGGCCGAAACGCTGGCCGAAACGCTTGACCTTGCCCTTGACAGTGCTGACGCGTACAGCATCGACGCTGACGTTGAACAGCTGCTCAACAGCCGCCTTGATCTCCGGCTTGCTGGCATCGGTCATAACACGGAACACATACTGGTTGTTGGCATCAGCGATAACGCTGCTCTTCTCCGACAGATGCGGAGCCAGCAACACCTTCAACAAACGTTCCTGATTCATGCCAGCATCTCCTCTACCTGCTTCAGTGCCGGTACGGTGATCAGCACCTTCTCGAAGCCCACCAGACTGACCGGATCGACATGACGAGCCATGCACACCTCGACATCGTGCAGGTTGCGGGCAGACAGGTACAGGTTGTCACCCAGCTCATCGGTCACGATCAGCGCGTTATTGATCCCCATGGTCTTCAGCTTTTCCACCAGTTGCTTGGTCTTCGGGGCTTCCACCTCGAACTTGTCGACCACGACCAGACGCTCCTGGCGCACCAGCTCGGACATGATCGAGCGCAGCGCGGCACGGTACATCTTCTTGTTTACCTTCTGGCTGAAGTCGCGGGGCTTGGCCGCGAAAATCTTGCCACCACCGCGCCACAGCGGGCTGGAGCTCATACCGGAGCGGGCACGACCGGTGCCCTTCTGGCGCCACGGCTTGGCCGTGGTATGGCTGACCTCGGCGCGGGTCTTCTGTGCCTTGGTACCGGCACGACCACCGGCCATATAGGCGGTAACAACTTGGTGTACCAGGGCTTCGTTGAAATCTTCACCGAACATCAGGTCGGAAACCTCGACAGTCTTCGTAGAGGCGCGGCCGGTCGGCGTAGTCAGTTTAATTTCCATCGTCTCCCCCCCCTCAGGCCTTCACACTGGCGCGCACGATAACGTCGCCGCCGCGCGGGCCCGGCACGGCACCTTTCACCAGGAGCAGATTGCGCTCGGCATCGACGCGCACAACCTCAAGGTTCTGCACGGTGCAACGCGCGTTACCCATGTGACCGGTCATCTTCTTGCCCTTGAACACACGACCCGGGGTTTGATTCTGGCCGGTAGAACCGGGGACACGGTGGGAACGGGAGTTACCGTGGGTGGCATCCTGGGTACGGAAGTTGTGACGCTTGACGGTACCGGCATAGCCCTTACCGATGGAGGTACCGCTGACATCTACGTTCTGGCCGGCAGCGAAGATGTCGACCTTGATCTCGCTGCCCGGAGCCAGTTCGGCGCCCTCGCCCTCGGCGAGACGGAACTCGGACAGGGTACGGCCAGCCTCGACACCGGCAGCAGCGAAATGACCGGCCATCGGCTTGGTCACGCGCACAGCGCGGCGTGAACCAGTGGTGACCTGCACCGCACGATAGCCGTCGGTTTCCAAGGTCTTGATCTGGGTGACGCGATTGGGTTCGACCTCAATCACGGTGACCGGGATGCTGACGCCGTCTTCAGTAAAGACACGGGTCATACCGGCCTTGCGTCCGATAACACCTATAGCCATTGTTATAACCTCAATCTGTGCCGATTACGATTGACCGGCACCTGTTTCAATTAACGGTGGCCGGCAATCCACCGGCCCACCGCATTAGCTCAGTTTGATCTGCACATCCACACCGGCAGCGAGATCCAGCTTCATCAGGGCATCGACCGTCTTGTCGGTCGGGTCGACGATCTCCATCATCCGCTTGTGGGTGCGCAGCTCATACTGATCGCGCGCATCCTTGTTGACGTGCGGAGAAACCAGCACCGTGAAGCGCTCCTGCTTGGTCGGCAGGGGAATCGGGCCCTTGACCTGGGCACCGGTGCGCTTGGCGGTATCGACGATCTCCTTCGCCGACTGATCGATCAGGCGATGGTCGAAAGCCTTGAGACGGATACGAATCTTCTGGTTTGCCATATCTGTTACTCGATGATCTTGGCTACCACGCCGGCGCCGACGGTACGGCCACCCTCGCGGATTGCAAAGCGCAGACCTTCTTCCATTGCGATGGGAGAAATCAGCGATACCTTCATGTTCACGTTGTCACCCGGCATCACCATCTCCACACCTTCCGGCAGATCCACCGCGCCGGTCACGTCCGTGGTACGGAAGTAGAACTGCGGACGGTAGCCGTTGAAGAACGGGGTGTGACGGCCGCCCTCGTCCTTCGACAGTACGTACACTTCGGCGTCGAACTTGGTGTGCGGCTTGATGCTGCCCGGCTTGCACAGCACCTGGCCACGCTCCACTTCGTCTCGCTTGGTGCCGCGCAGCAGCACACCGACGTTGTCGCCCGCCTGACCCTGGTCCAGCAGCTTGCGGAACATTTCCACGCCCGTAACCGTGGTCTTGCTGGTCGGACGAATACCGACGATTTCCACTTCCTCGCCTACCTTGATCACGCCGCGCTCGATACGCCCGGTCACCACCGTGCCGCGACCGGAGATCGAGAACACGTCTTCGATCGGCATCAGGAAGGCGCCGTCAATGGCGCGCTCCGGCTCAGGAATGTAGGTGTCCAGCGCGTTGACCAGCTTCTCGATCGCCGGCACGCCGATCTCGGAGGTGTCGCCTTCCAACGCCTTCAACGCGGAACCCACGATGATCGGGGTGTCATCACCCGGGAAGTCGTAGGAGGACAGCAGATCGCGCACCTCCATCTCGACCAGTTCCAGCAGCTCGGGGTCGTCCACCATGTCGGCCTTGTTCATGAACACGACGATATACGGTACGCCTACCTGGCGCGCCAGCAGGATGTGCTCACGGGTCTGCGGCATCGGACCGTCTGCCGCCGACACCACCAGGATCGCGCCGTCCATCTGCGCCGCACCGGTAATCATGTTCTTCACGTAGTCGGCATGCCCCGGGCAGTCCACGTGAGCGTAGTGGCGGGTCTCCGACTCGTATTCCACGTGCGCCGTGGAGATGGTGATGCCGCGCGCCTTCTCTTCCGGCGCCGCGTCGATCTGGTCGTAGGCCTTCGCCTCGCCGCCGAACTTCTTCGCCTGCACCACCGTCAGGGCCGCAGTCAGCGTCGTCTTGCCATGGTCCACGTGACCAATCGTACCGACGTTTACGTGCGGCTTCTTACGCTCGAATTTTTCCTTGGACACGGTCGTTACCCTCTAATAGCTGAATACTGGTTTGTTTGGTTCGTCAGGCGGATTTCTTGATGACTGCCTCAGCCACATTGGCCGGAGCATCCTGGTACTTCTTGAACTCCATGGAATAGGTGGCGCGCCCCTGGGTTTGCGAACGCAACGAGGTCGAGTAACCGAACATCTCGGACAGAGGCACCTCGGCACGCAGCACCTTTACCCCGGCATTGTCCTCCATACCCAGAATCATGCCGCGACGGCGGTTCAGGTCGCCCATGACGTCGCCCATGTACTCTTCCGGTGTCTCCACCTCGACCGCCATGATGGGTTCCAACAGGATCGCTCCGGCTTTCAGTGCGCCCTCCTTGAAGGCCATGGAGCCGGCGATCTTGAACGCCATTTCATTGGAGTCCACGTCATGGTAGGAACCATCGAACAGGGTGACCTTGACATCGACCACCGGGAAACCGGCGATCACGCCATTCTTCATCTGCTCCTGGATGCCCTTGTCAACGGCCGGGATATATTCCTTGGGGACCACGCCACCGACGATGGCGTTGACGAATTCGTAACCCTTGCCGGGTTCCTGCGGCTCCAGCTTGAGCCACACATGCCCATACTGACCACGACCGCCGGACTGACGCACGAACTTGCCTTCCTGCTCCACCGTCTTGCGGATGGTTTCGCGGTAGGCCACCTGCGGCGCGCCGATATTGGCCTCGACCTTGAACTCACGCTTCATGCGGTCGACGATGATTTCCAGATGCAACTCACCCATTCCGGAAATGATGGTCTGGCCGGACTCTTCGTCAGTACGCACACGGAAGGACGGGTCTTCCTGTGCCAGCTTATTCAGCGCCAGCCCCATCTTTTCCTGATCGCTCTTGGTCTTCGGTTCCACGGCAATGGAAATCACCGGCTCCGGGAACTCCATCTTTTCCAGAACGACCGGCTTGTCGATCGCCGAAAGTGTCGTGCCGGTAATGACATCCTTCAGGCCTACGCAGGCGGCGATATCGCCGGCACGCACTTCCTTCAGTTCATCACGCTGGTTGGCGTGCATCTGCAGGATACGGCCGATACGCTCCTTGCCGCCGTTCTGCGAGTTGTACACGCTGTCGCCGGAGGCCAGCACACCGGAATACACGCGCACGAAGGTCAGCGTTCCGACGAACGGGTCGGTCATGATCTTGAACGCCAGGGCGGCAAACGGCTCTTCGTCGCTGGACATGCGCACGATGGGCTCACCGGTGTTGGCATCAACGCCCTTGATGGCAGGCACTTCCGGCGGCGACGGCAGGAACTCGATCACGGCGTCGAGCATGGCCTGCACGCCCTTGTTCTTGAAAGCAGAGCCGCACAGCATCGGGACAATTTCCAGATTGATGGTGCGCTTGCGCAGCGCCTTCTTGATCTCCTCTTCGGAAAGATCGCCTTCCTCGAGGTACTTCTCCATCAAGTCTTCATCGGCCTCGGCTGCCGCCTCGACCATCTTCTCGCGCCATTCGGCGGCAGTTGCATGCAGTTCGCTCGGAATGTCCGCATACTCGAAGGTCGTGCCCTGATCGGCCTCATTCCACACGATAGCCTTCATCTTGATCAGGTCGACGACACCCTTGAAGTCTTCTTCGGCACCGATGGGGATCTGGATCGGTACGGGGTTGGCACGCAGGCGCTCTTTCATCTGGCGCACGACCTTGAAGAAGTCGGCACCGGCACGATCCATCTTGTTGACGAAGGCGATACGCGGCACATGGTACTTGGTGGCCTGGCGCCATACGGTCTCGGACTGCGGCTGCACGCCACCGACGGCACAGTACAGCATGCAGGCGCCATCCAGTACACGCATGGAACGCTCCACCTCGATGGTGAAGTCCACGTGCCCCGGGGTGTCGATGATGTTGATGCGATGCTCGGGGAACTGCTGTGACATGCCCTTCCAGAAGCAGGTGGTCGCCGCGGAGGTGATGGTGATACCACGCTCCTGCTCCTGCTCCATCCAGTCCATCGTCGCGGCGCCATCGTGCACCTCGCCAATCTTGTGGCTGACGCCGGTGTAGAAAAGCACGCGCTCAGTGGTAGTGGTCTTACCGGCGTCGATGTGCGCGGAAATACCGATGTTGCGGTAACGCTCGATGGGGGTGGTACGGGCCACAGCTAATTCCTCTTCTACTTACCAGCGATAGTGGGCAAAGGCCTTGTTGGCCTCGGCCATGCGATGCGTGTCTTCACGCTTCTTCACGGCGGTGCCCTTCTGCTCGTAGGCGTCCATGATCTCGCCAGCCAGACGCAGGCCCATGGATTTCTCGCCGCGCTTACGGGCGGCATCCACCAACCAGCGCATAGCCAGGGCCATACCACGGTCATTGCGCACTTCGACGGGCACCTGGTAGGTCGCACCACCGACGCGACGTGACTTCACTTCCACCATCGGGCGGATATTGCCCAGCGCCTTTTCGAAGATGGCAAGGGGTTCGCCCTTGCTCTTCTCGGCGACGCGATCCAGCGCGCCGTAGACAATCTTCTCGGCGACGGCCTTCTTGCCGCTCAGCATGAGGATATTGATAAAGCGGGACAGCATCTTGTTACCGTACTTCGGATCCGGCAACACGTCGCGCTTGGTGGCACTCGTTCTTCTGGACATACCCGTAATTCCTTAAGCGATTAGGACTTCGGACGCTTGGCGCCGTACTTGGAACGACCCTGCTTGCGATCCTTGACGCCGGAGGTGTCGAGGGTGCCGCGTACGGTGTGGTAACGCACACCCGGTAGGTCCTTCACACGACCGCCACGAATCAGGACCACGGAGTGCTCCTGAAGGTTGTGGCCTTCACCACCGATGTAAGTGGTCACTTCGTAACCGTTGGTGAGGCGCACACGTGCGACCTTACGCAAGGCCGAGTTCGGCTTCTTCGGGGTGGTGGTGTACACACGGGTGCACACACCGCGCTTCTGGGGACAACTTTCCAGCGCGGGAACCTTGCTCTTCTCTACCGGGCGTACGCGCGGCTTGCGTACCAATTGGTTAATCGTCGCCATTTGTCTCTTCGACTCCAGCCAAAATAAGCAACAGGCCGGCAAAACACCGGCCTGTAAAAAAGAAGCGGGATTCTAAGAAGCCGGGGCCGCTATGTCAATAGCCACCCCAGGCTGTCGGTCCTACCCGCCCAGTCTATTTACTCGCTGCCACCGGTTTCGGCCGGCGCCGGGGCGGCGGCCTCCTCCATCATCAGCTCCTCGCCGGCGGTGATATGACGCTTGCGCCGGCGCTCGTTGTGGTAAGCCAGACCGGTACCCGCCGGAATCAGGCGTCCCACGATGACGTTTTCCTTCAGGCCGCGCAGCTCGTCCACCTTGCCGGTGACCGCCGCGTCGGTGAGGACGCGGGTAGTCTCCTGGAAGGAAGCGGCGGAGATGAAGGATTCGGTGGACAGCGAGGCCTTGGTGATGCCCAGCAACTCGCGTTCGTAGGTCGCCGGCATTTTACCCGCCGCCTGCACCACCTCGTTTTCCTCTTGTACCCGGGCCAGTTCGAGCTGCTCACCCTGCAGGAACTTGGTATCGCCGCTTTCCTTGATGGTGACCTTACGCAGCATCTGCCGGACGATGACCTCGATGTGCTTGTCGTTGATCTTCACGCCTTGCAGACGGTAGACGTCCTGCACTTCATTGACGATATAGTTAGCGAGCGCTTCCACACCCTGCAGGCGCAAAATATCGTGGGGAGTCGGCTCGCCTTCGACGATAACCTCACCTTTCTCCACGTGCTCACCCTCGAACACGGTGACGTGGCGCCATTTGGGAATCAGCTCCTCATGCGGCTCGCCGCCGTCGGTCGGGGTAATGATCAGGCGCTGCTTGCCCTTGGTCTCCTTGCCGAAGCTGAGGGTACCGGAGATTTCCGCCAGGATGGCCGGCTCCTTGGGCTTGCGCGCCTCGAACAGGTCCGCCACGCGGGGCAGACCGCCGGTGATATCACGGGTCTTGGACGATTCCTGCGGGATACGGGCTACGACGTCACCCACACCTACCTCGGCACCGTCCGCCAGGTTGACGATGGCACCGGCGGGCAGGAAGTAGTTGGCCGGCAGCTCGGTGCCCGGGATGAACACATCGTTGCCCTTTTCGTCGACCAGCTTGACCATCGGACGCAGATCCTTGCCGGTGGCGCCGCGCTGCTTCGGGTCGGTGACCACCAGGCTGGACAGGCCGGTCACCTCGTCGGTCTGACGGTTGATGGTGACGCCGTCGACGAAGTCGATGAAGCGCACGCGCCCGGCAATTTCCGTAATAACCGGATGGGTATGCGGATCCCAAGTGGCCACCACCTGGCCCCCCTTGACCGCATCGCCGTCGTTGACGCTGATTACGGCGCCGTAGGGCACCTTGTAACGCTCGCGCTCGCGGCCGTTCTCGTCCAGCACGGTCAGCTCGCCGGAACGTGACACCGCCACGCGGTTGCCGGAGGCGTGCTCGACCAGCTTGATGTTGTGCAGGCGCACCGCGCCATTGTTCTTAACGGCAATGTTATTGACCGCTGCGGAACGGGATGCCGCACCACCGATGTGGAAGGTGCGCATGGTGAGCTGGGTACCCGGCTCACCGATGGACTGGGCGGCGATGACGCCCACTGCCTCGCCGACATTGACGCGATGACCGCGGGCCAAATCGCGGCCATAGCAAGCCGAGCACACACCATAGCGGCTTTCACAGGTAATGGGTGAGCGCACGTACAAGTGATCGACGGACAGCTCTTCCAGGCGAGCCACCCACTTTTCGTCCAACAAGGTGCCACGCGGAATGGCGACCTCATCGCTACCCGGCAGGAACACGTCTTCGGCGGTGACACGGCCCAGTACGCGCTCGCGCAGCGGCTCGACCACATCGCCGCCCTCGATGAGCGATTGCATGGTAATGCCCTGAGTGGTGCCGCAATCCTCTTCGGTGACCACCAGATCCTGCGCCACGTCGACCAGGCGACGGGTCAGATAACCGGAGTTGGCGGTCTTCAGCGCGGTATCGGCCAGGCCTTTACGGGCACCGTGAGTGGAGATGAAGTACTGCAACACCGACAGGCCTTCACGGAAGTTCGCCGTGATCGGGGTCTCGATGATGGAACCGTCCGGCTTGGCCATCAGGCCACGCATGCCGGCCAGCTGACGGATCTGGGCCGCGCTACCACGGGCGCCGGAGTCGGCCATCATGAACACGGAGTTGAAAGACGGCTGACGCACCGTTTCACCCTTGGCGTTCACCACATCTTCCGAACCCAGCTTGTCCATCATCGCCTTGGCAACCTGGTCATTGGTGCGGGACCAGATGTCGACCACTTTATTGTAACGCTCACCGTTGGTGACCAGACCGGAGATGTACTGGTTCTCGATCTCCTTCACCTCGGCATCGGCGCGGGCCAGAATCTCGGCCTTCTCGTCCGGAATGACCATGTCTTCCAGACCGAAAGACACGCCGGCGCGGGTAGCGTAGCGGAAACCGGTGTACATCAGGTGGTCGGCGAAGATCACCGTGTCCTTCAAGCCGAGGCGGCGGTAGCAGGTATTGATCAACTGCGAAATCGCCTTCTTGACCAGCGGGCGGTTGACCAACTCGAAGGGCAGGCCATCGGGCACGATGTCGAACAACAGGGCACGGCCGACAGTGGTGTCCTTCAGGCTCACCTTTTCCTGGCGCTCACCCTTTTCATCGAACGACACCTCACGGATACGCACCTTGATACGAGCCTGCAGCTCAACGTTGCCGGTCTGATAGGCGCGCAACACCTCGGCGGTGTCGGCGAACACCATGCCTTCACCCTTACCGTTGACGCGATCGCGGGTCATGTAATACAGCCCCAGCACCACATCCTGCGACGGCACGATGATCGGGTCACCGTTGGCGGGCGACAGGATATTGTTGGTGGACATCATCAACGCACGCGCCTCCAGCTGGGCCTCCAGCGATAGCGGCACGTGCACGGCCATCTGATCACCGTCGAAGTCGGCGTTGAAGGCGGCGCAGACCAGCGGATGCAGCTGGATAGCCTTGCCCTCGATCAGCACCGGCTCGAAGGCCTGGATACCGAGACGGTGCAGGGTCGGCGCACGGTTCAGCAACACGGGATGCTCGCGGATCACCTCTGCGAGAATATCCCACACCTCAGGACCTTCGCGCTCGACCATCTTCTTGGCCGCCTTGATGGTAGTGGCCAGGCCGCGGCGCTCCAGCTTGGAGAAGATGAAGGGCTTGAACAGCTCCAGCGCCATCTTCTTGGGCAGACCACACTGGTGCAGGCGCAGGGTCGGACCGACCACGATAACGGAACGGCCGGAGTAGTCGACACGCTTGCCGAGCAGGTTCTGACGGAAGCGGCCCTGCTTACCCTTGATCATGTCGGCCAGGGACTTCAGCGGGCGTTTGTTCGAGCCGGTGATGGCGCGGCCACGGCGGCCGTTGTCCATCAGGGCGTCCACCGCTTCCTGCAGCATGCGCTTTTCGTTGCGCACGATGATGTCCGGCGCCGCCAGGTCCAGCAGGCGCTTGAGACGATTGTTGCGATTGATGACACGACGGTACAGGTCATTCAGATCGGAGGTGGCGAAGCGGCCGCCTTCCAGTGGCACCAGCGGACGCAGCTCCGGCGGCAGCACCGGCAACACAGTCATCACCATCCACTCCGGCTTGTTGCCGGACTCGATGAAGGCCTCGATCAACTTCAGGCGCTTGGTGTACTTCTTCAGCTTGGTCTCGGAGTTGGTGTTGGGCAGTTCCTCACGTATCTTGGTGGCCTCGGCCTGCAGGTCCATGCTGCGCAGCAACTCATAGATCGCCTCGGCCCCCATGCGTGCGTCGAACTCGTCACCGTATTCCTCGATGGCATCCAGATAAGCCTCGTCGGACAACAGCTGGCCGCGCTCGAGCTGGGTCATGCCCGGATCGATGACCACGAAACCCTCAAAATACAACACGCGCTCGATGTCGCGCAGGGTCATGTCGAGCAGCAGACCCATGCGGGACGGCAGGCTCTTCAGGAACCAGATGTGGGCAGTGGGACTGGCCAGTTCGATGTGGCCCATACGCTCGCGGCGCACCTTGGCCAGGGTCACTTCCACACCACACTTCTCGCAAATCACGCCGCGGTGCTTGAGACGCTTGTACTTGCCGCACAGGCACTCGTAATCCTTCACCGGGCCAAATATTTTGGCGCAGAACAGGCCATCACGCTCCGGCTTGAAGGTGCGGTAGTTGATGGTCTCCGGCTTCTTCACTTCGCCGTAGGACCAGGAACGGATCTTGTCCGGCGACGCCAGTCCGATGCGGATGGCGTCAAAGTCTTCAATCGGGCCTTGCTGCTTCAGAAGATTCAGAAGGTCTTTCACCGTGTCTCTCCTCAGTTGTCCGTCGCTTGCCGTTCGCTACAGGCGCCCGGGTAAACCGGGCGCCGCTCGCGTCGGACTAATCTTGTTCCAGCTCGATGTCGATACCCAGGGCGCGAATTTCCTTGATCAACACGTTGAAGGATTCCGGCATGCCGGCCTCCATACGGTGATCGCCGTCCACGATGTTCTTGTACATCTTGGTGCGACCATTCACGTCGTCGGACTTCACCGTCAACATTTCCTGCAGGGTATAGGCAGCGCCATACGCTTCCAGCGCCCACACTTCCATCTCACCGAAACGCTGACCACCGAATTGCGCCTTGCCGCCCAGCGGCTGCTGGGTAACCAGGCTGTACGGGCCGGTGGAGCGCGCGTGCATCTTGTCATCCACCAGGTGGTTCAGCTTCAGCATGTACATGTAGCCCACAGTGACCTTGCGGTCGAAGGCATCGCCGGTACGGCCGTCGTACAGCGTGGTCTGGCCGGACTCGGGCAGACCGGCCAGACGCAGCATCTGGCGGATCTCCTCCTCGTGCACGCCGTCGAATACCGGCGTCGCCATCGGCACACCCTCTTTCAGGTTCATACACAGGGCAATGATTTCCTCATCCGACAAGCTATCGAGATCTTCTTTCTTGCCACTGGTGTTGTAGATCTGATCGAGCAGCTTACGCAGCTCGTCGACCTTGGCCTTGGCCTCGATCATGCGGCCAATCTTCAGCCCCAGGCCGCGGGCAGCCCAACCGAGATGGGTTTCCAGCACCTGACCGACGTTCATACGCGACGGTACGCCGAGCGGGTTCAATACGATATCTACCGGGGTGCCGTCGGCACTGTAGGGCATGTCTTCCACCGGAACGATCATGGAGATAACACCCTTGTTACCGTGGCGACCGGCCATCTTGTCGCCCGGCTGGATGCGACGCTTGACGGCGAGGTACACCTTCACCATCTTCAGCACGCCCGGCGCCAGGTCATCGCCCTGGGTCAGCTTGCGCTTCTTGTCCTCGTACTGCTCCTCGAAGCTCTTGCGCAGCTGCTTGATCTGCTCGGCCACCAGTTCCAACTGGGCGTTGGCATCTTCCGCCTTGAGGCGGATCTCGAACCACTTTTCGGTCGGCAGTTCGGCGAGATAGGTCTTGGTGATCTTGTCGCCGGCCTTCAGCTTGTTGGGGCCGCCGGCGGCGACCTTGCCTAGCAGCATCTTTTCCACACGCTGGAAGATATCGTCTTCCATGATGCGGCGCTGATCCATCAAGTCCTTGCGCACCTGGGCCAGGCCTTCTTCCTCGATGGCCTTGGCACGGCTGTCCTTCTCCAAACCGTCGCGGGTAAAGACCTGGACATCGATGACGGTGCCGTTCATACCCGAGGGCACGCGCAGTGAGGTGTCCTTCACGTCCGAGGCCTTCTCACCGAAGATGGCACGCAGCAGCTTCTCTTCCGGGGTGAGCTGGGTTTCGCCCTTCGGCGTGACCTTACCCACCAGGATGTCGCCGGAGGTGACTTCGGCACCGATGTAGACGATACCGGCCTCGTCGAGACGGGCCAGGGCGCTTTCACCGACGTTGGGAATATCGGCGGTGATTTCCTCGGGTCCGAGCTTGGTGTCACGAGCCACGCAGGTCAGCTCTTCGATATGGATGGTGGTATAGCGGTCTTCTTCCACTACACGCTCGGACACCAGAATGGAGTCCTCGAAGTTGTAACCATTCCACGGCATGAAGGCGACCAGCATATTCTGCCCCAGCGCCAGCTCACCGAGGTCGGTGGCAGAGCCGTCGGCCAGCACGTCACCGCGCGCAATCACGTCACCGGTGTTGACCAGCGGGCGCTGATTGACACAGGTGTTCTGATTGGAACGGGTGTACTTGGTCAGGTTGTAGATGTCCACGCCCGACTCGCCGGCCTCGGTCTCGTTGTCGTTGACACGCACCACGATACGACTGGCATCGACGGAATCGACCACGCCACCGCGACGTGCCACCACGGCAGTACCGGAGTCGATAGCCACGGTACGCTCCATGCCGGTACCTACCAGTGGCTTCTGCGGACGCAGGGTCGGCACAGCCTGGCGCTGCATGTTGGAGCCCATCAGTGCGCGGTTGGCGTCGTCATGCTCCAGGAACGGAATCAGCGAGGCCGCCACGGAGACGATCTGCTTGGGCGAGATATCCATGTAGTTCACCTTGTCGCGCGGCGCCAGGGTGAATTCATTCATATGACGGCAGGACACCAGGTCGTCCACCAGGTTGCCCTTGGCATCGACCTTGGCATTGGCCTGGGCGATGACGTACTCGCCCTCGTCGATAGCCGACAGATATTCGTATTCATCGGTAACCTTGCCGTCCACCACCTTACGGTAAGGGGTTTCCAGGAAGCCATACTCGTTGGGACGCGAGAACACGGCCAGCGAGTTGATCAAACCGATGTTCGGACCTTCCGGCGTCTCGATGGGGCAGAGGCGGCCGTAATGGGTCGGATGCACATCGCGCACCTCGAATCCGGCACGCTCGCGGGTCAGGCCGCCGGGGCCCAACGCAGAGATGCGGCGCTTGTGGGTGATCTCGGACAGCGGATTGTTCTGATCCATGAACTGCGACAGCTGGGAAGAACCGAAGAACTCCTTGATCGCCGCCGACACCGGCTTGGCATTGATCAGCTCCTGCGGCATCAGCCCCTCGGATTCAGCCAGCGACAGGCGCTCCTTCACGGCACGCTCCACACGCACCAGGCCAATGCGGAACTGGTTTTCCGCCATTTCGCCCACGGAACGGATGCGGCGGTTGCCGAGGTGATCGATATCGTCCACCACGCCATTGCCGTTACGGATATCGATCAGCACCTTGAGGACATCGATAATGTCTTCCTTGGTGAGTACACCGGGGCCTTCCACTTCCTTGCGACCGACGCGGCGGTTGAACTTCATGCGGCCGACTGCAGACAGATCGTAGCGGTCCTCGCTGAAGAACAGCCCCTGGAACAGATTTTCCGCCGCTTCCTTGGTGGGTGGCTCGCCCGGACGCATCATGCGGTAAATTTCGACCAGCGCCTCCAGCGGAGTGCGGGTCGGGTCGATGCGCAGGGTGCTGGAAATAAATGGACCATGATCCAGGTCATTGGTGAAGATGGTCCGGAAGGTGGTGATGCCGGCCTGACGCATCTTCTCCAACAGGTCCAGCGTCAATTCATCGTTGGCTTGGGCCACAACTTCACCGGTCAGAGTGTCGATGACGTCATGCGCCAAAGCCTTGCCAACGGCAAACTCGAAGGGGACATCGAGGGTTTTCACCTCGGCCTTGGCCATTTCACGCGTATGGCGCGCGGTGATGCGGCGACCGGCCTCGACCAACACCTTTCCCTTGATGGTAATGTCGAAATCGACGGTTTCGCCACGCAGGCGCTCCGGCACCAGTTCGACGGTCAGGCCGTCCTTGCCGAAGGTAAAGGTGTCGGTTTCGAAGAACATACCGAGGATGTCTTCGTTGGTATAACCCAAGGCGCGCAGCAGAATGGTCGCCGGCAACTTGCGGCGACGATCGATACGCACGAACACGCTGTCCTTGGGGTCGAACTCGAAGTCCAGCCAGGAGCCGCGGTAGGGAATCACGCGGGCTGAAAACAGCAGCTTGCCGGAAGAGTGGGTCTTGCCCTTATCGTGCTCGAAGAACACACCGGGAGAACGGTGCAATTGCGACACGATGACACGCTCGGTACCGTTGATGACGAAGGTGCCGTTCTCGGTCATAAGCGGCAGTTCGCCCATGTAGACTTCCTGCTCCTTGATGTCCTTCACCGGCTTGGTGCCGGCCGGGGCATCCTTGTCGTAGATCACCAAGCGGACCTTGACGCGCAGGGGAGCGGCGTAGGTCATGCCACGCAACTGGCATTCCTTGACGTCGAATACGGGGGTACCAAGGCGGTAACTGACATATTCCAGCGCGGCATTTCCCGAGTAACTGGTGATCGGGAACACCGAACGGAACGCGGCATGCAGGCCCTGTTCCCGCAGGTTCTCCGGCGCGACATCCGGCTGCAGAAAATTACGATACGATTCCAGCTGAATGGCCAGAAGGTACGGGATATCCAGGATGCTGGGACGTTTGCCGAAATCCTTGCGGATGCGTTTCTTCTCAGTGAATGAGTAGGCCATCAGAGTTCCTCAGCTTCGCTCATGTAGGTCCAACAACCGCGCCGGATAAGATCCTTGCAGGCATCGCGGTCACCGGTGGTGTTCGCTTCCGCTGCCCAGCGGAAAAAGGCCGGTGGCATATCAGCCACCAGCCGGTATTACGTCAAATAAACAGCGCCATCCCTGGCGTTACGAATGAACCCATCAGGTTCCCCGTTGCTAGTCCGATGATGTCGGTCACTCCCGACGCACGTAGTCCGCAATGGACTTCGCTTACTTCAGCTCGACCTTGGCGCCGGCTTCTTCCAGCTGCTTCTTGATGTCCTCGGCTTCGGCCTTGGAAGCGCCTTCCTTCACGGTGGAGGGCACGCCTTCGACCATGTCCTTGGCTTCCTTCAGACCCAGGCCGGTGATGGCGCGAACGGCCTTGATCACGTTGACCTTGTTGTCGCCGAAGCTGGTCATGATGACGTTGAACTCGGTCTGCTCCTCGGCGGCTGCAGCACCACCGGCAGCGGCAGGGCCTGCGGCCACGGCGACGGCAGCGGTAACACCGAACTTCTCTTCCATCGCCTCGATGAGGTCAACGACCTCCATCACGGTCATGTTGGCGACGGCTTCCAGGATGTCTTCTTTGGTAACGGCCATGATACTAACCTCTGTAATTTCTGTTCCCAGCTGCATTCACGCAGCGGATTGAATGGTTTCCGGTTGCGTACTCAGGCAGCAGCACCGGCCTTCTGATCGCGCACGGCGGCCAGGGTCGCGGCGAGCTTGCCGACGGGGGCCTTCATCACCGCCATCAGCTGGCTGATAGCCTGCGGCTTGTTCGGGATACGAGCCAGGCGCGCCAGTTCGGCAGCCGGCAACAGCTTGCCGCCGATGGATACAGCCTTGACCACCAACTTGTCGTTGCCTTTGACGAACTCGCTGATCACACGACCAGCACCGCCCGGATCCTCCTGCGAAAACGCCACCATCAGAGGACCGGTCAGGGTCTCCTGCAGGCAGGCGAATTCGGTGCCTTCTACGGCACGACGGGCCAGCGTGTTCTTGACCACGCGCACATACACACCTTCCTTGCGCGCCTTGGAGCGCAGGTCGGTCATCTGGGCGGCGGTCAGACCGGCATATTCCGCCACGACGACGGAATGGGCCTTGCCAGCGACTTCGGCGACTTCGGCAACGATGGTCTTCTTTTGTTCAAGATTGAGAGCCACGCGAAATCACCTCTTCTCGTTACATAACGTGTACGGGTGGGGACCGACGACATCCCGCACCACGCACCACCCTTGATGGAACCGGCAGACTGCTCCGGTTCCGCCTCACGGTGGCCCTCACAGGGGAAACCTGACAGGGTGACACCGTCTACGCAGGTGCCTCAACCAGGCATTAAGCTCGTGCGCCTGCGGTCTTCGACGTGCACCGGCACCAACGCCGGCGGTCAAAAGTTTTTACAGCCGTTACCGCATCAGGCCAAGGTGGTCTGATCCAGCACGATACCCGGGCCCATGGTGGTGGACACGGTGATCTTCTTCATGTAATTGCCCTTGGCGGTGCTGGGCTTGGCCTTCTGCAGATCGGCCAGCAGTGCCTGGAGGTTTTCCTTCAGGGCGCTGGGGGCGAAACCCACCTTGCCGATGGAGCAGTGGATGATACCGGCCTTGTCGGTACGGTAGCGCACCTGACCGGCCTTGGCGTTCTTCACCGCCTCGGCGACGTTCGGGGTCACGGTACCGACCTTGGGGTTCGGCATCAGACCGCGCGGACCGAGGATCTGACCCAGCTGGCCGACGACACGCATGGCGTCGGGGGAAGCGATGACCACATCGAAATCCATCTTGCCGGCCTTCACTTCGGCGGCCAAGTCATCCATGCCAACCACATCGGCACCGGCGGCCTTGGCGGCCTCGGCATTGGCCCCCTGGGTGAACACGGCGACACGCACGCTCTTGCCGGTGCCGTGGGGCAGCACGGTAGAACCACGCACGACCTGGTCGGACTTGCGCGGGTCGACGCCGAGGTTCACGGCCACATCAATAGACTCGACGAACTTGGCCTTGGGCAGTTCGTTGAGCAGGGAAAACGCCTCTTCGGCGGCATAGAGTTTGCCGGGCTGCAGCTTCTCACGCACAGCCTTCATACGCTTGGTCAGTTTGGCCATGGCTTATACCCCTTCCGTCTCGATGCCCATGCTGCGTGCACTACCGGCGATGGTACGCACGGCGGCGTCCATGTCAGCGGCGGTCAGATCGGCCATCTTGGTCTTGGCGATTTCTTCCAGTTGGGCGCGGGTCACCTTGCCCACCTTGTCACGATTCGGCACCTTGGAACCGGACTGGATACCGGCAGCCTTCTTCAGCAGGATGGAAGCCGGCGGGGTCTTGGTGACGAAGGTGAAACTGCGGTCGCTGTAGACCGTAATCACCACGGGAATCGGCAAGCCCGGCTCGATACCCTGGGTCTGGGCATTGAACGCCTTACAGAACTCCATGATATTCACGCCACGCTGACCGAGAGCGGGACCGACCGGGGGACTGGGGTTGGCCTGGCCAGCCTTTACCTGCAGCTTGATATAAGCGTCAATTTTCTTAGCCATGAGCTACTCCTAGGTGGGTACAAGCGCCTTGCGGCTCCCCTGTTACAAAATGCAAAAGCGGAGCAGACCGCTCTTGCTCGTCAAGCTTTTTCGATCTGGCTGAACTCCAGGTCCACCGGAGTGGAACGACCAAAAATCAGCACGGCAACGCGCAGGCGGTTCTTGTCGTAATCGACCTCTTCCACCACGCCATTGAAATCGTTGAACGGGCCATCGATGATGCGCACCACTTCACCCGGCTCGAACAGCACCTTCGGCCGCGGCTTTTCGGTGCCTTCCTGCACGCGGTCGAGAATGGCCTGTGCCTCCTTTTCGGTGATCGGTGCCGGGCGGTCGGCGGTACCACCGATGAACCCCATCACGCGCGGCACGTCCTTGACCAAATGCCAAGTCTCATCCGTCATTTCCATTTGGACCAGTACATAGCCAGGGAAGAACTTGCGATCACTCTTGCGCTTCTGGCCTTCGCGCATCTCGATCACTTCCTCGGTCGGCACCAGAATCTGACCGAACTTATCCTCCAGACCGGCACGCTTCACGCGCTCTTCCAGCGAGCGTTTGACCTGGTTTTCATACCCGGAATAGGCATGGACTACATACCAACGCAAAGCCATTCCTCTACTCCCTTAACCCGTCAGCGTGCGCACCATCATGGCGAGGAAGGCATCGAAGCCCCACATCAGCAGCCCCATGACCGTCACCATCGCCAGGATCACCAGGGTAGTCTGCATGGTTTCCTTGCGCGTCGGCCAGACAACCTTGCGCACTTCCATCAGCGCGCTGCGCAGGAACGCCAAAGCGTCAGCGCCGACCGCCGTCTGCGCAGCGATGGCTACAGCGACACCAACGGCGACGAGCAGCACCACCACACGCACAAACAGCATGAGGTCCGCAAAATAATAGAAGGCTGCGACGGCCCCACCGAGGACCACCGCCGCCAACAAGAGCTTGATTTTATCCGCCATTAACTGTCCACGCCGTCTGGGTAGGCCGGCACTAAATAATGGCAGGCCAGGAGGGAATCGAACCCCCAACCTGCGGTTTTGGAGACCGCCGCTCTGCCAATTGAGCTACTGGCCTGTGACTCAACAAAACAAGGAGGCAGGCACAAGGGTTAACGCCCTGCACCTGCCCGTTTACCTTGTCGCTACTTCCCTTACTCGATGATCTTGGCTACCACGCCGGCGCCGACGGTACGGCCACCCTCGCGGATTGCAAAGCGCAGACCTTCTTCCATTGCGATGGGAGAAATCAGCGATACCTTCATGTTCACGTTGTCACCCGGCATCACCATCTCCACACCTTCCGGCAGATCCACCGCGCCGGTCACGTCCGTGGTACGGAAGTAGAACTGCGGACGGTAGCCGTTGAAGAACGGGGTGTGACGGCCGCCCTCGTCCTTCGACAGTACGTACACTTCGGCGTCGAACTTGGTGTGCGGCTTGATGCTGCCCGGCTTGCACAGCACCTGGCCACGCTCCACTTCGTCTCGCTTGGTGCCGCGCAGCAGCACACCGACGTTGTCGCCCGCCTGACCCTGGTCCAGCAGCTTGCGGAACATTTCCACGCCCGTAACCGTGGTCTTGCTGGTCGGACGAATACCGACGATTTCCACTTCCTCGCCTACCTTGATCACGCCGCGCTCGATACGCCCGGTCACCACCGTGCCGCGACCGGAGATCGAGAACACGTCTTCGATCGGCATCAGGAAGGCGCCGTCAATGGCGCGCTCCGGCTCAGGAATGTAGGTGTCCAGCGCGTTGACCAGCTTCTCGATCGCCGGCACGCCGATCTCGGAGGTGTCGCCTTCCAACGCCTTCAACGCGGAACCCACGATGATCGGGGTGTCATCACCCGGGAAGTCGTAGGAGGACAGCAGATCGCGCACCTCCATCTCGACCAGTTCCAGCAGCTCGGGGTCGTCCACCATGTCGGCCTTGTTCATGAACACGACGATATACGGTACGCCTACCTGGCGCGCCAGCAGGATGTGCTCACGGGTCTGCGGCATCGGACCGTCTGCCGCCGACACCACCAGGATCGCGCCGTCCATCTGCGCCGCACCGGTAATCATGTTCTTCACGTAGTCGGCATGCCCCGGGCAGTCCACGTGAGCGTAGTGGCGGGTCTCCGACTCGTATTCCACGTGCGCCGTGGAGATGGTGATGCCGCGCGCCTTCTCTTCCGGCGCCGCGTCGATCTGGTCGTAGGCCTTCGCCTCGCCGCCGAACTTCTTCGCCTGCACCACCGTCAGGGCCGCAGTCAGCGTCGTCTTGCCATGGTCCACGTGACCAATCGTACCGACGTTTACGTGCGGCTTCTTACGCTCGAATTTTTCCTTGGACATCGGACAAACTCCTCACGTTGGAACACATTAATGAAACTAAATTTGGAGCCCATACCCAGATTTGAACTGGGGACCTCTCCCTTACCAAGGGAGTGCTCTACCACTGAGCTATATGGGCCTGAAATCTGCTCAGCCAGCTTATTGGAGCGGGTGATGGGAATCGAACCCACGCCATCAGCTTGGAAGGCTGAGGTTCTACCATTGAACTACACCCGCATTGCCTGGCAAGGCCTTCAGCCCAGCCTAACGGCCACAACCAAAGAAGCTCTGAATCAAAAGTTCGAAGCTTCCGCGGCACATGAGGTGCCGTGGTCTGTAAAGTCCGGGATGGACTTATTCAGACCCTCTTTAACTCTGTTTGGTGGAGGGGGAAGGATTCGAACCTTCGAAGGCGGAGCCGTCAGATTTACAGTCTGATCCCTTTGGCCACTCGGGAACCCCTCCGGAAAACGAGCCCGCTATTCTGATTGAGGCGCGGGTTTCTGTCAACAGCAATCCCCTCACGACGGCATGAATATCCACCGCCGAAACAAACCGGGGGACGGATCCACCGTCCGTCCCCCGTATGTATGGAGCTGGCGAGAGGATTTGAACCCCCGACCGGCTGATTACAAATCAGCTGCTCTACCAACTGAGCTACGCCAGCTACGTCACCTGCTGCGACAAGCGGCGTATTCTAGGTAAAGCCCGCTGGGAAGGCAATTCAGCGACAGTTTTCGGCTGCAACCATGCGCAAGTCCTTGGGCAGCATCCCGCGCCAAACCTCCGCGCTGCCGTCTGCCGGCCAGTCGAACTCCAGCCACCAGCGCTTCACCGGCAAGGCGATCTCCTCGATGCGCGGCTTCAGCTTCACGGCACGGATCTGTTGCACACGCCGCTGCGCCGAATCCTTGGCCGAATAGACACCGAGTGAAACGGCATTGGCATTCTCACCAGTGCGGATCAGGTAAAAATCCTTCACACCGGCCCGTTCCAGGCGCTGCAATATCGGCGCCGCCGCGGTCGGTGATGCCACCGGCGGCAACATCACCCAATATCGCTTGGTTTCACCGGTCTCTTCCCCTTGGCGCTTGACCATAGCACCGCCCTGCGCCAATGCCTGCCCTGCCCGCGTTGCCTCGTTCTTGGAATCGAGCCCCACGAGACGCAGGCAGGTAAAGAGCGAACTTGGAGGATTTTCTGATGCGGGCTCCGGCGTCACATCAACCGCAACAGCAGCGGCCTCTGGTTCAACGGTCTCGACAGGCTCCGCAATGGGTGGAGATGCGGGGGGTGCATCGGCAGCCTTGCCACGGAGAGGAAGGGGCTTATCCAACTCCTGTAACAACACCAGACCAGGGCCGGAGCGGGGGGGAGGCGCCGGAAACATGGCCAATTCAGCACTGCTGTCGGGACGCATCCAATTCCAGCCGAGCAGAGCAAGATTGATCACCAGCAATCCTGCGAACAACCACTTCATGGACTATAACGCCCCTCTTCTTCCCGCAACAACACTGCCATACCGGACAAAACCAGTTCCTGGCTCACATGCACAGGCATCGGTAACAAGGGCTGCAGCCAACTCGCATCACCGCCTGTCAAAACGCACACCGGGGATATACCGTGCCTGTTCCGGACCAGTGACATGGCCTGCATCACCATTCCCGCTGCAGCCTGTGCCGTCCCCGTCGCCGCCGCCTCCATCGAATCATGGCCAAAGTCATCTTCCACCCCTGAGCGAGCAATACCTTCGGCAAATACCGCGGTCCCCTGCTCCAACTGTTGCCGCATCAAACCCACACCCGGAGCGATCCAGCCGCCAAGATGCTGCCCTGTGACGCTGAGCATATCGACGGTCAACGCCGTACCGCACCCAACTACACAGAGGGGTTGCCCGCTGGCCTCTGGCAACTGCCGCGCGCCAATCATGCTTAGCCACCGATCCACCCCCAACTGCGCGGGAAGACGATAGCCATTGCGGATACCACACGCCTCCATCGCCGCAACAAGGTACTCCGGCCGCACCCCCCAATGCTCAAGGCACCACGCGGTCAGGACTGCGCGAAGCGACTCGCCCGCCACACATGCCGCCACCACCCGCTGTGGCGAAGGCAGGTCATGCCATAGATCAGACAATAGCAACGCCACATCCCGGCCCCGATGCGTAACCGGGGTCTCTGCCGAGCGCCTCCCGTGAGCGAGGCGCGCCCATTTGATGCGCGTGTTGCCAATATCCAACAAGAGGATCATGCCGACGCATCCTGCAAACGAACCGAGACCTCACCAAAAGTGTGGCGTTGCAGTTTCCCGGATACCTCCACCAGCAGCGAGCCATCCGGGGCGATGCCGCGGCCGATACCATTTACCTCGCCATCGGGCTGCAACAGACGAAGCGGCTTGCCATAAAGCCAATCTACCTCACGCCACTCTTGCTCAAATAAGGCCAAGCCATGGCACTTAAACTCGGCCATCACCTCCAGCAAGTGGTGCAGCATTCGGCCAGCCAGTTGATTGCGTGACAGGCCGGGGCGGATACTGGCCAAGTCGGTCCATGGCTGATCGATCATTTCCCCCTCCATCCGGGGCATGGCAACATTGAGTCCAATGCCGACGACCACCGAGCACGGCCCAGCAGACTCGCCGGCAATTTCCAGCAAAATGCCCCCCAGCTTGCGTTCCTGCCAATAAATATCGTTCGGCCATTTAACGCCGACACCCTTGACGTCCATCTCGTGCAGAGTCCGCACCACGGCAATTGCAACCGCCAGACTCAAGCCGGCCAAACGACCCATACCTTCGTCAAAACGACAGCGCAATGACAGGTAAAGATTGCTCCCGAAAGGTGAGCACCAGCGTCGGCCCCGACGCCCCCGACCAGCAGTCTGGTGTTCGGCAACACAAGCCGTCGTTCCCCCCTCCTCTCCCTGCCGCATCAGCCAGGCATTGGTGGAATCGACAGTAGGTAAAAGCGTAAGCGAATGCAGTGCGCTGCGTGTGGCTGACGACATTGCACCAACGATGGCATTGGTGTCCAACAATTCGAAACCGTTGACAAGGCTATAGCCACGCCCGCTCACCGCATGCATGTCGATACCGTATGCGCGCAGTCCCTGCAAAGCCTTCCACACCGCAGCCCGTGTCACCCCGGCATGACACGCCATCTGCTCGCCAGAGTGAAACCGTCCGTCAGCAAGCAACTGCAACAGGGTGTACTGCAACGGTGTCATGCGTCAAAGATAACTGCCCCGGGGATATCTATTGAATGCGTACAGCCAAGACATCGCACGGCGCACCATGCAAAACTGCATTCGCAGTGGAGCCCAGCAACAAGGCGACGCCATGCCGGCCATGGCTGCCGACTACGATCAGATCGGCTTGCCGCTCACGTGCGCAGCGGAGAATCTCGTTCTTCGTCGAACCGATCACCACGTGACAGCGCTCAGGCACTACTGCCAAACGGTCCCCCAGTCGAACCAATTCCTTGCGGGCCTTGTCTGCCGCTTCCTGCTCCAGACCAAGGGGAACTGCGGGAAATACATCATAAGATGGGTCGATGACGACCGGCTCGATTACATGCACCAGGGAAAGTTCGGCAGCGCAAAACTGGCGCAGCGTCACTGTCCGTTGTACCAGCATCTCGGTCGCATTGGAAAAATCCACCGCCAGCAGAATATGCTTATAGGCCCCCATATACCCCTCCTCCATACCGGCAGAGCAAGGTTACACGATAACGCGGGCACTTCGGCAGCACAAATGAAAAACCCCCTGCAGGTAATTGCAGGGGGTTTTTGGAATTAAAGCCTGGCAGTGACCTACTTTCACATGGGGAAACCCCACACTATCATCGGCGCTGAGTGGTTTCACTTCCGAGTTCGGAAAGGGATCGGGTGGTTCCCACTCGCTATTGCCGCCAGGCAAACTTGTTATTGAAGCCGCGCACGCGCCACTTCAATGAATCCGGTAGTCGTATCAAAACACTTGGGGCAAATGTCGCACCCAAAATACTTGGGTGTTATATGGTCAAGCCTCACGGTCAATTAGTACTGGTTAGCTGCACGCATTGCTGCGCTTCCACATCCAGCCTATCAACGTCGTAGTCTTCGACGAACCTTCAGGGACCTTAAAGGTCCAGAGAGATCTAATCTTGAGGGAGGCTTCCCGCTTAGATGCTTTCAGCGGTTATCCCTTCCGTACATAGCTACCCGGCTGTGCCATTGGCATGACAACCGGAACACCAGAGGTACGTCCACTCCGGTCCTCTCGTACTAGGAGCAGCTCCTCTCAAATCTCTAACGCCCACGGCAGATAGGGACCGAACTGTCTCACGACGTTCTAAACCCAGCTCGCGTACCACTTTAAATGGCGAACAGCCATACCCTTGGGACCGGCTACAGCCCCAGGATGTGATGAGCCGACATCGAGGTGCCAAACACCGCCGTCGATATGAACTCTTGGGCGGTATCAGCCTGTTATCCCCGGAGTACCTTTTATCCGTTGAGCGATGGCCCTTCCATACAGAACCACCGGATCACTAAGACCTGCTTTCGCACCTGCTCGACGTGTCTGTCTCGCAGTTAAGCACCCTTATGCCTTTGCACTCATTGCGCGATGTCCGACCGCGCTGAGGGTACCTTCGTGCTCCTCCGTTACTCTTTGGGAGGAGACCGCCCCAGTCAAACTGCCCACCATGCACTGTCTCCGATCCGGATTACGGACCCAGGTTAGAACCTCGAACAGGTCAGGCTGGTATTTCAAGGCCGGCTCCACCAGGACTGGCGTCCTGGCTTCAAAGCCTCCCAGCTATCCTACACAAACATGTTCAAAGTTCAGTGCAAAGCTACAGTAAAGGTTCACGGGGTCTTTCCGTCTAGCCGCGGGAAAACGGCATCTTCACCGCTATTTCAATTTCACTGAGTCTCGGGTGGAGACAGCGCCGCCATCGTTATGCCATTCGTGCAGGTCGGAACTTACCCGACAAGGAATTTCGCTACCTTAGGACCGTTATAGTTACGGCCGCCGTTTACCGGGGCTTCGATCAAGAGCTTCGCTTTCGCTAACCCCATCAATTAACCTTCCGGCACCGGGCAGGCATCACACCCTATACGTCCACTTTCGTGTTTGCAGAGTGCTGTGTTTTTAATAAACAGTCGCAGCGGCCTGGTCACTGCAACCCTCTTCTGCTCCAGCCGCAGGGCTTTCACATACAAAGGGCACACCTTCTCCCGAAGTTACGGTGCTATTTTGCCTAGTTCCTTCACCCGAGTTCTCTCAAGCGCCTTGGGATACTCACCCTGCCCACCTGTGTCGGTTTCGAGTACGGTCTTGCGTTACCTGAAGCTTAGAGGATTTTCCTGGAAGCATGGTATCAATCACTTCGCTGCCGTAGCAGCTCGTCATCACACCTCAGGATTGTGCTCCCGGATTTGCCTAAGAGCACTCCCTACATGCTTAAACCGGGACTACCAACACCCGGCTGACCTAACCTTCTCCGTCCCCCCATCGCAGTAACGCGAGGTACAGGAATATTAACCTGTTTCCCATCGACTACACTTTTCAGTCTCGCCTTAGGGGCCGACTAACCCTGCGCCGATTAACGTTGCGCAGGAAACCTTGGGCTTTCGGCGTGCGGGTTTTTCACCCGCATTATCGTTACTCATGTCAGCATTCGCACTTCCGATACCTCCAGCATGCCTTACGACACACCTTCGCAGGCGTACGGAACGCTCCCCTACCGCGTATGCTTAACGCATACACCCGCAGCTTCGGTACACAACTTGAGCCCCGTTAAATCTTCCGCGCGGGCCGACTCGACCAGTGAGCTATTACGCTTTCTTTAAAGGATGGCTGCTTCTAAGCCAACCTCCTGGCTGTCTAAGCCTTCCCACATCGTTTTCCACTAAGCTGTGATTTTGGGACCTTAGCTGGCGGTCTGGGTTGTTTCCCTCTTCACGACGGACGTTAGCACCCGCCGTGTGTCTCCCGTGATTGCACTTCCCGGTATTCGGAGTTTGCAACGGGTTGGTAAGTCTAGACGACCCCCTAGCCGTAACAGTGCTCTACCCCCGGGAGTGAGACACGAGGCGCTACCTAAATAGCTTTCGGGGAGAACCAGCTATCTCCAGCCTTGATTAGCCTTTCACCCCTATCCACAGCTCATCCCCTACCTTTTCAACGGGAGTGGGTTCGGGCCTCCAGTGGGTTTTACCCCACCTTCACCCTGGCCATGGATAGATCGACTGGTTTCGGGTCTACTCCTAGCGACTATGCGCCCTATTAAGACTCGGTTTCCCTACGGCTCCCCTATACGGTTAACCTCGCC